>NZ_JBSHAF010000014.1:130416-166454 GCF_053611365.1 Streptomyces sp. NPDC054813
GCTCGTCAGCCCCCGCTATAACCCATCGTTTTTCCTCGGCCTACTGGGGGGGCCAAGAGCCCCCCGCCCCCCCCCCGCGCCGCGGCGGGGGCCCCCACTACTACAGGTGTACGTCAGCCGCTGCCGACGAAGAGCACCATGGGCGTCGGCAACAAGGAGTCCAGCCGACCCGTGCTGTATCGACTCGCCGCTACCGCGGCCCGGCGCCGTGGGCCGCCCTCATGCACTCCCGACGAACAGCACCATCAGCAGCCACACCACCGGAGCCGTGGGCAGCAGGGAGTCCAGCCGGTCCATGATGCCTCCGTGGCCCGGGAGCAAGGTGCCCATGTCCTTGATGCCCAGGTCCCGCTTGATCATGGACTCGCCGAGGTCGCCGAGGGTGGCGCTGGCCGCGACCGCGAGGCCCAGCAGCAGGCCCTGCCACCAGGTGCCGTCGTCGATCAGGAACTGCATGCACAGCGCGCCCGCCGCCATGGCGAACAGCACCGCGCCGACCAGGCCCTCTCGGGTCTTGCCGGGGCTGATGCGGGGGGCGAGCTTGTGGGTGCCGAAACGCCAGCCGACCGCGTAGGCCCCGGTGTCGCTGACCACCGTGAGGAGAAGGAAGGTGATCACCCGGCGCGGGCCGTCGTCGGCGGTGAGCATCATCGAGACGAAGGTCGCCAGGAACGGCACGTAGAACGCCGCGAAGAGACCCGCCGTGACGTCCCTGAGATAGCCCTCCGGCGGTTCCGTCATCCGCCAGACCAGAACCGCCAGCCCGGTGAGCGCCAGGGCGACCCAGGCACCTTCGGCACCGCGGGCGTAGCCGGCGACCACCATCGCCGCGCCGCCCAGTGCCAGCGGGACCAGGGGCGCCTTGATGCCCTTGCGCTCCTGGAGCCGGCTGGTCAGCTCCCAAAGGCCCACCACGACCGCGACCGCGACCACGCCGACGAAGACGGCCTTGACGACGAACAGGGACGCCACGATCACGACGCCCAGTCCGACGCCGACCCCTATCGCCGCACCCAGGTCCCGACCCGCGCTCTTCTTCTGCGGCGCGGGCGCCGGCTGCGGGGCGTCGGGCATGGGCTCCGGATTCTGCGGCGCCGCCGCATGGGGCAGAGGCTGCGCCGACGGGGTGTCGTTGCGGTACGTCCCGTCGCGAGACGTACCGTCCTGGAACGTCTCGTCTCGGAACAGGGGGCCGCTCAGTCGAGAGGCCCCCCGGTCGTCGTCCTGGTCTCCGCCGTACGCGGGTACGTCGTCGGGCACGATCGGCATGGGGCGAGTCTGCTGCGCGTCATGCGCATCGTACGCGGGACCCGCCGGGGCGGCTCCCTGGACATGTCCCTGGCCATAGCCATGGACATAGCCCTGGTCGTACCCCTGGCCGGGAGCCTGGTGGTACCCCTGGCCGTGGCCGGAACCGTTGGCGTGACCAGGGCCCTGGACAGGACCCTGGTCGTACCCCTGGCCTTGGACGGGACCCTGGTCGTCGTACCCCCGGCCCGCGACAGGACCCTGGTCGTACCCCTGGCCGGTGCCCTGATCGGTCGGCCCCCAGTACCCGGCCGGTGATCCGGCCTGCCCGGCCTGCGGACCGGCGTGTGGCGGCGCTCCCCAGGATGAGTCGTTCATCAGACTTCGAGAAGCTCCGCTTCCTTGTGCTTGAGGAGCTCGTCCACCTGTGCGACGTACTTCGCGGTGGTGTCGTCGAGCTCCTTCTCGGCGCGACGGCCCTCGTCCTCGCCGACCTCGCCGTCCTTGATCAGCTTGTCGATGGCGTCCTTGGCCTTGCGGCGGACGGAACGGATGGACACCCGGGAGTCCTCGGCCTTGCTCTTGGCGACCTTGATGTAGTCGCGGCGGCGCTCCTCGGTGAGCTCCGGGAACACCACCCGGATGATGTTGCCGTCGTTGCTCGGGTTGACGCCCAGGTCCGAGTCGCGGATCGCCTGCTCGATGTTGCGCAGCGCGCTCTTGTCGAACGGGGTCACGACCGCCATGCGCGGTTCCGGCACGGAGAACGAGGCCAGCTGGTTGATCGGCGTCGGCGCGCCGTAGTAGTCGGCCACGATCTTGTTGAACATCGCCGGGTGCGCACGACCGGTGCGGATCGCGGCGAAGTCCTCCTTGGCGACCACGACGGCCTTCTCCATCTTCTCCTCGGCCTCGAGGAGGGTCTCTTCGATCACCACTTGCTCCTGCGTGTCTTGAGTAAGGCCCGGCTGCGGTTCCTGTGCGGGCGGCGGCCGGCTGCGTCGCGTCTTCTTTCCTGCACGGTTCCCGACCGGCAGGACATTGTCCATCCCCCGGTCAGGGTGCGTCAGGCGGTACCGGTCAGGCCCGGCTGCCCTGGTCACCCACCAGCGTGCCGATCTTCTCACCCTTGACGGCCCGCGCGATATTGCCCTCCACGAGCAGCTCGAACACCAGGATCGGCAGCTTGTTGTCGCGACAGAGCGTGATCGCCGTGGCGTCGGCGACCTTGAGCTCGCGGGTGATGACCTCGCCGTAGCCGAGGGAGTCGAACTTGACGGCGTCCGGGTTCTTCTTCGGGTCGGAGTCGTAGACCCCGTCCACGCCGTTCTTGCCCATGAGCAGTGCCTCGGCGTCGATCTCCAGGGCGCGCTGGGCGGCGGTGGTGTCGGTGGAGAAGTACGGCATGCCCATACCGGCGCCGAAGATGACCACGCGGCCCTTCTCCAGGTGGCGCACGGCGCGCAGCGGGATGTACGGCTCGGCGACCTGGCCCATGGTGATCGCGGTCTGCACCCGGCTGTCGATGCCCTCCTTCTCCAGGAAGTCCTGGAGGGCCAGGCAGTTCATCACGGTGCCGAGCATGCCCATGTAGTCCGAGCGGGCCCGGTCCATCCCGCGCTGCTGGAGCTCGGCGCCACGGAAGAAGTTGCCGCCGCCGATGACGACGGCGACCTCGGCGCCGTCGCGGACGACGGCCGCGATCTCACGGGCGATCTTGTGCACCACGTCGGGGTCCACGCCCAGGCCGCCGCCACCGGCGAACGCCTCTCCGGACAGCTTCAGCAGAAACCGGCCGCGTACTTTGCCGTCGTCGCTCTTCTGAGCCTTGGTGGTCATGGAGATCCCGCCTCTTTCACGTGGTGCACATACGAAGAAGGCCATTGCCGGTGGGGTCGCTTTTCGCTGCCCATGCGCGGCAATGGCCTCCTCGTCAGATCTGCTGCCGTCCGTCACGACCCTGGGTCTGGCCGGGTACCCGGACGACTGCTGTCGACCGACCCTATCGGGATTTCCCCACGGGTCGCGCGTCGATCGCGGTACGGACTCAGATGCCGACCTTGATGCGGGTGAAGCGCTTCAGGGTGACACCGGCCTCGTCCAGAACCTTCTGGACGGACTTCTTGTTGTCGAGCGCGTACGGCTGGCCGAGCAGCGTGGCGTCCTTGAAGAAGCCGTTCAGACGACCCTCGACGATCTTCGGCAGGGCGGCCTCGGGCTTGCCCTCGGCGCGGGTGGTCTCCTCGGCGATACGACGCTCGGACTCGACGACGTCGGCCGGCACGTCCTCCTTGGCGAGGTACTTCGGCGCGAAGGCGGCGATGTGCTGGGCGACGCCCTTGGCGATCTCGGCGTTCGGCTTGTCGAGCTCGACGAGGACACCGATCTGCGGGGGCAGGTCGGGCATCGTGCGGTGCATGTAAGCGAGCACGAAACCGTCGGCGTACTGCGCGAAGCGGTCCAGGACGATCTTCTCGCCGAGGTTGGCGTTGGCCTCGTCCACGAACGCCTGGACGGTCTTGCCGGGCTCGATCTCGGAGGCGAGCAGGGCATCCAGGTCCGCGTAGGTGGACTTGGCGACGTGCTCGGCGATCGCGTTGGCGGCGGCCTGGAACTTCTCGCCCTTGGCGACGAAGTCCGTCTCGCACTTCAGCTCGACGAGGACGCCGGAGGAGTTGTCGTCGGCGATGATCGAGACCACGGCGCCGTTCTCGGCGGACCGGCCCTCGCGCTTGGCGACGCCCTTCTGGCCCTTGATGCGGAGCGCCTCGACAGCCTTGTCGACGTCGCCCTCGGCCTCGTCCAGGGCCTTCTTGCAGTCCATCATGCCGGCGCCGGTGAGCTCACGGAGCTTCTTGACGTCAGCGGCGGTGTAGTTCGCCATGAGTCGTTAAGTCTTTCTCGAAGTCGGGAGATCTGCCCGATCCACGATCCACACGTAGATGTAGAGCGCGAATCTATGGGTGAACGGCGGGGGCGTTCGGGATGTCGCCGCCCCCGCCGTCAACGCTGACGGGTCAGGCCTGCTCGGCGTCCGCGGCGGGCGCCTCGGCCGCAGGCGCCTCGGCCGCGGGGGCCTCCTCGGCAGCCGGGGCCTCGACAGCGGCCTCGGCGGCAGCCGGAGCCTCGGCCTGCTCGGCGTCGGCGACCTTCTCGGTCTCGGCGGAGGTCTGGACCTCGGGCTCGTCGGCCTTCTTCTCGCCCTCGAGCAGGTCGCGCTCCCAGGCCGCCAGCGGCTCGCCCGCGGCCTTGTCGCCCTTGCCCTCGGTGGCGACACCGGAGCGGGAGATGAGGCCCTCGGCCACGGCGTCGGCGATCACGCGGGTGAGCAGGGTGACGGAGCGGATCGCGTCGTCGTTGCCCGGGATCTTGTAGTCGACCTCGTCGGGGTCGCAGTTGGTGTCGAGGATGGCGACGACCGGGATGTTGAGCTTCCGGGCCTCACCGACCGCGATGTGCTCCTTCTTGGTGTCCACGATCCAGACGGCGCTGGGCACCTTGGACATCTCGCGGATACCACCGAGGGTCTTCTCCAGCTTGGCCTTCTCGCGCGACAGCACGAGAAGCTCCTTCTTGGTCAGACCGGACGCGGCGACGTCCTCGAAGTCGATCTGCTCGAGCTCCTTGAGGCGCTGCAGACGCTTGTAGACGGTCGAGAAGTTGGTGAGCATGCCGCCCAGCCAGCGCTGGTTGACGTAGGGCATACCGACGCGGGTGGCCTGCTCCGCGATGGCCTCCTGCGCCTGCTTCTTCGTGCCGACGAACATGACCGTGCCGCCGTGGGCGACGGTCTCCTTGACGAACTCGTAGGCGCGGTCGATGTACGACAGCGACTGGAGCAGGTCGATGATGTAGATGCCGTTGCGCTCGGTGAAGATGAAACGCTTCATCTTCGGGTTCCAGCGACGGGTCTGGTGACCGAAGTGGACGCCGCTCTCCAGCAGCTCCCGCATCGTGACGACGGCCATGGCCGTATCTCCTTGAATTTCTCGGTTGTGCCGCGGGGACCGGACGGCTCCCGCGCCTGACGCCCGTTTGCGCTGTGCCACGAAGGACCGAGAAGCGCTGACTCAGATCATTGTGCTGACCTGATGTCGGGGCGTGCGAAGTCGACCCGGTGACCCGGATCGCCAAAGGAAGTGTACGGGACCCGGGAGGCACCGGGTGACGCCGCTGTCCACAACGGGTGAGTAATCCACAGGTACCGGCCATGATCGGCGGTTTACGGGATGGTTCGGTCATGTGGGCGATGCGACGAACGATGCGGTGGCTGCCGCTGCTCCTTACGGTGACCGGGACCTGGGTCTGGACCTGGACCTGGGCGGTGGCTTGGGCGATGGCTCGGGCGGGGGACCCCCCGCCCCCTCCGGCGACGGTCCCGGCAATCGGCCGTGCCTGGCCGGTGGGGGTACGACCGCCGGTCCTGCGGGGCTGGGAGCCGCCGGCGACGGTGTACGGCCCCGGGCACCGCGGGGTCGATCTGGGTGCCGCGCCCGGCGCGGAGGTCCGGGCGGTGGCGGCAGGCCGGGTCTCCTTCGCGGGGCGGGTGGCCGGGCGGGGCGTGGTGTCGGTGCGACTCGCCGGGACGGACCTCCGCACGACGTACGAACCGGTGACGGCGCGGGTCGAGAAGGGGGAGGAGGTGGCGCCGGGGCAGGTGGTGGGGACGGTGGAGCCGGTGGGTGCGCACTGTGGTGCACGTGCGTGTGTGCACTGGGGTCTGCTCAGGGGGGACGTGTATGTGAACCCGTTGCTGCTGTTGCCGCCGTGGTTGCTGAACGGGGGTCCGTCGAGACTGCTGCCGGTGCTGGGGGTGCCGCTGCCGGAGGGGTGATCCGGGGGCGGTGGGCGGTTGTGCGAGTGCGGGTCGGTGGGGGGGCTGGTCGCGCAGTTCCCCGCGCCCCTGAAGGGGCGCTCCACTCGCGCCGACCGCCCGGGAGGCCCCCCGTCTCAGCCCTGCACACCCCGCAGTGCCATGGCCACAGCCGCTTCCGTGATGACCGTCGGATCCTCTGCCGCGCCCAGCTCGATGCGCCGTACCGCCGCGTCCACAACGCCCTGCACCAGCATCGCCGCCAGCCGGGGCTGCTCATGCCCCAGCTCCCCCAGCGCCTCCACGATCATCGCGACCAGCCCGCCGTGCGCGGCCCGGATCTTCTCCCGCGCCCCGGCGTCCAGCTCGCTCGCCGAGATCGCGACCACCGCCCGGTGCCGCCGGTCCCCGACCAGCGCCAGCTGCTGCCGCACATAGGCCTCGACCTTGCCCTCACCGGAAGCCGCCCGCTCCATCGCCGCCTCGACCTCCGCCGCCCACACCGGGAAGTCGACCTCGCACAGCTCCTCGACCACCGCGGCCCTGGAACGGAAGTACTCGTACACGGATGAGCGTGCGAGTCCCGTCCGCTCGGCGAGCGCGGGGAACGTCAGCGCCTCCGTCCCACCCTCCGACAGGAGGGACCGCGCCGCGTCCAGCAGGGCGGCTCGCTGCATCGACCGGTGCTCGGCCACGGAGGCCGCTCGAATCCTTGGCACGTCAACCACTCTACGGACGCGCCGCGCCGGACGGGAGACAGCGCGACCGGGACACCGGTCACTCCCGGCGGCGACGCTCCGAAATCTCCAGCTCAGCGGCCGAGAGCCGCCACTCAGCGTCCGAAACTCGCCAGCTTCGCCCGCAGCTGCAGCACCGACTTGGTGTGGATCTGGCTGACCCGGCTCTCGGTGACCCCGAGCACGTTGCCGATCTCGGCGAGTGTGAGCCCCTCGTAGTAGTAGAGGGTCACCACGGTCTTCTCCCGTTCCGGCAGCGTGTTGATGGCCCGCGCCAGGAACCGCCGCAGCTCCCGGTCCTCGGCCACCTCCACGGGATTGTCCGCGGCGGTGTCCTCCAGCGTGTCCATGACGCTCAGCCCGTCGCCACCCTCACCCCCGACGTGCAGCAGCTCCTCCAGCGCCACCACGTTGGCCAGCGACAACTGGCTGAAGACGGCATGGAGTTCGTCGACCTCGATGTCCAGCTCTGCGGCCACCTCGCCCTCCGAGGGCGTCCTGCGCAGCCGGGCCTCCAGCGTGGCGTACGCCCGCTCGACGTTGCGCGCCTTCTGCCGTACGGACCGGGGGATCCAGTCCAGCGCCCGCAGCTCGTCGATCATCGCGCCCCGGATCCGGGTGATCGCGTACGTCTCGAACTTGATCTCCCGGTCGACGTCGAACTTCTCGATCGCGTCGATGAGCCCGAACACCCCGGACGAGACGAAGTCGGCCTGTTCCACGTTGGGCGGCAGCCCGACGCTCACCCGTCCCGCCACGTACTTCACCAGTGGTGAGTAGTGCAGGATCAGCTGTTCCCGCAGCCGGTCGTCCCCCGTCGCCTTGTACGACCGCCACAGCTCGTCGAGCGTCGAGGGAGCGGGCGGCCGCACGCTGCCACCGTCGCGGGCGGCTGGGGGGATCGCCGCCCGGTCGGACCCGGAGGTGTGCTGGGGCATTCGTCGCCTTGTGCCGTTCTGCCGTGAAGTGCCAGGAAGTGCTGTGATGTGCCGCGAAGGGGGTGAGCAGGGGTGAAGGGTGCGGGTTGGGCGGGCTGTCGGTCTGGTGCCGGTTGGCGCGGTCTGCGTCAGGGCTTTCGTGAGCGTAGCGTGACTGAGGAGTCGCGGTGCGCGAACACCGAGGCTCCACCCCTGCGCGGACCCCCTGCACGGCGCGTCCGCCCGCGCTCGGCTTGTCGCTCTGCGTGATCGACCGGAGGTGTCAACTCCGGGAATTCCCAAGGGCATCGGGGGTTCCCCCGGACGGCCGAACACGCTCGGTCAGCGCCGACTCCGACCCTCTCGGACCGAGATCATCGCCTGGCGTGTCAACTTCCAGCCGTCGCCGTGTCGTTCGACGTAACCAAGTGCTCGGAGTTCGTACAGCCTCGCGACGGCCTCGTCCTCGGACGTCTGAGCGCCCCGTGCCACCTCTTCGGGTGACGCCGGCCGGTTCCCGGGCAGGGCGGCCAGGACCCGCCGGGCTCCGGGTTCCAGCAGGTCACGTGGGAGGACGGGACCGCGTCTGGCCGGTGCCAGCTCACCCATGTCGCCCACGAGTTCGACGACTTCCGCGGCGTCGGTGACGAGGGCGGCCTCCCCTCTCAGCAGTTCGTGCACCCCCGCCGAGAGGCCGCTGGTGGCGGGGCCGGGCACGCCCATGGTGAACCGGCCGAGCCGCTGCGCCGCCCGCGCGGTGACCAGCGAGCCGCTGCGGTGGGCGGCCTCCACGACGACGGTCCCCCTGGTCAGCGCCGCGATCACCCGGTTGCGGAGCACGAACCTGCTCTGCGTCGGATGCTCACCGGGCGGCAACTCCCCCACCACCAGACCCTGTTCCGCGATCCTGCCGATCAACTCGGTGTGCCCGCGCGGGTAGGGCCGGTCGACCCCGCAGGCCAGCACCGCGACGGTGGCACCACCGGCGCCCAGGGCACCGCGGTGCGCGGCGCCGTCCACGCCGTAGGCGCCACCGGACACCACCACCCAGCCGCGCTCGGCGAGCCCGGCGGCGAGGGTGGCCGCCATGTGCGCCCCGTACTCGGTACAGGCCCGCGCGCCGACGACGGCGACGGCCCGGAGCGCCCACATCCGCAGACTGGGCCGCCCCCGCACCCACAGCCCGAGGGGACGGGCGTCCCCGAGGTCGTCGAGCTGGGTGGGCCACTCGGTGTCGCCGGGGGCGACGAAACGCACGCCGGCCTCCCGCGCCATCTTGAGGTCCCGCTCCGGGTCGGCGTGCCCGGCCCTGGCGCGGAGGCCCTCCCAGCGCGTCGCGCTCACCCCGGGCAGCGCCGTCGCCCCGCTCGCACGCAGCCGCCAGGCCACCTCCTGGACCCCGTACTCCCGCAGCCATCGCCCGCCGGTCTCGTCGCCGGGTTCGATGACCCGGGTGAGGAGGATCCGGGCGAGGAGGATCCGGGCGGGCCGTCCGCCGTCGCTCATCGCGCGGTCCGTTCCAGGACCGCACCTCGCCGGACGCCGGTGCGCAGTTCCAGGGCCAGGTTGACGTCGTTCCCCGAGGGCCGGTCGTGGCCCGCGAGGTCGGCAAGAGTCCAGGCCACGCGGAGCACCCGGTCCAGGCCACGGGCGGTGAGCAGGCCCCGGTCGAGATCCAGTTCGGCCTTGGCGAGCGCGCCGGGCTGTACGTGCCAGCGGGTGCGCAGTTCGTGGCCGGGCACCTCGCTGTTGGTGTGCCAGGGCAGCCCCTCGTAGCGGCGGGCGGCTCGTTCCCGGGCCGCGCGCACCCGGTCGGCCACGGCGGCGGAGGGCTCGGCACTGGTGTGGAGCCGCAGCAGTTCCTCCCGGGCGACCGGTTCGACGGTCACCCTGAGGTCCACGCGGTCCAGCAGGGGGCCGGAGAGCCGGGCCCGGTACCGCCTGATCGAGGAGGGCCGGCACTCGCAGGTGTCACCGGCGCTGCCGTGCCGGCCGCAGGGGCAGGGATTGGCGGCCAGGACCATGAGGAACTTCGCCGGCATCCGCAGCATCCCGGCGGCCCGGGCGACCACGACGTGCCCGGACTCCAGAGGCTGGCGCAGGGCGTCCAGGACGCTGCTGTGGAACTCGGCGGCCTCGTCAAGGAAGAGCACGCCGTGGTGGGCCAGGGACACCGCTCCGGGGCGTGGCAGGCCGGTTCCGCCGCCGACCAGCGAGGCCATGGTGGCCGAGTGGTGCGGAGCGCAGTAGGGCGCCCGGTCGACGAGGGGATGGCCCGGCGGCAGTATCCCGGCGACCGAGTGGACGGCGGTGACCTCCAGGGACTCCTGGCGGCTCAGCTCGGGCAGCAGCCCCGGCAGCCGCTCGGCCAGCATGGTTTTGCCGGCACCGGGCGGGCCCTTGAAGAAGACGTGATGGCGCCCGGCCGCCGCCACCTCCAGGGCGGCCCGGGCCACCGGCTGCCCGGCGACGTCGGCCAGGTCGGGTGCGTGGTCGCCGGACGTCATGCCGGTACCGAGCCCCATGCCGGGGAGGGCCAGCCCCGCGAGGAAGGGGTCGGAGCGGATCTCGCCGGGGACGGCCTCCTCGTCGGGTACCGGTTCATCGGTGAGGACCGCGATCAGCTGGCGCAGGCTCCGCACGCCGAGCACCGACACGCCCGGCACCAGCGATGCCTCCGGCGCCGCGCTCTCGGGTACGACCACCTGCTCGTATCCGGCGTCGGCGGCGGCCAGGACGGCCGGCAGGATGCCCCGGACCGGCCGCACCCGCCCGTCCAGGCCCAGCTCGCCGATCATCACGATCTCGGCGAGCACCCGGGGATCGATCCGTTCGGCCGCGCCGAGCACCGCCGCGGCGACCGCCAGGTCGAAGCCGCTGCCGCTCTTCGGCACCGACGCCGGGCTCAGTCCCACCGTGAGTTTCTTCGAGGGCCAGGCCGCCCCCGAGTTCACCACCGCCGCCCGCACCCGGTCCTTGCTCTCCGTCAGGCTCTTGTCCGGCAGCCCCACCAGCGTGAACGCCGCCACGCCGGGCTCCAGGTCGGCCTGGACCTCGACCACCACGCCCTCGACGCCCACCAGCGCCACCGAGCACGTCCGCGCGAACCCCATCTCACGCCACCCCCCGCGCGTGCTCGACCACGGGCGCCCCGCGCTGCGGCAGGAGCACCCCGACCACGTCGATGCGGACGCCGCCCGGCGGCGCTCCTCCATGGGCGTGGATCCAGTGTTCGGCGAGGCCCCGCAGGCGCTCCGCCTTCTCGGGAGTCACGCCGGCCATGGGGTGTTCGAAGAGCCCCGCCCGCCGGGTCTTGACCTCGCAGACCACCAGGACGTCCCCGTCCCGCGCCACGATGTCGATCTCGCCCGACCTGCCGCAGCGCCAGTTGCGCTCCAGGATCGTGAGACCGGCTTCCGTCAGCCGCCGCGCGGCCAGCGTCTCGCCGTACCTGCCGAGTGCACTGCGTGCCCGATTCGTGTTCATGTCGGCACCACCTCCGGCGCCAACCGTCACGCATCCCCCAGCCAGAAGTGGATCTTGGTGGGTTCCTCAGCGATTGTGGACAACTCCGTCACTCACACGAGTGGTCCCACGTCACCCCCGAAGCCCGGGTCAGCCGCCCGGAAGCTCCAGATCGGTCTTGTTCAGCTCCTCGATATTCACGTCCTTGAACGTGAGTACGCGAACCTGTTTCACGAAGCGGGCGGGCCGGTACATGTCCCAGACCCAGGCGTCCGCCATGGACACCTCGAAGAACACCTCGCCCTGGACCGAGTGCACCTGCATCTCGTAGTCGTTGGTGAGGTAGAAGCGCCGCTCGGTCTCGATCACATATTTGAACAGACCGACGACATCTCGGTACTCCCGGTAGAGCTTCAGCTCCATCTCGGTCTCGTACTTTTCGAGGTCCTCGGCGCTCATGGCATGTTCCCCTTCAGCCGTGCGATCCCACCATTGTGCGCCAGTCCCGCGCGCCCCTAGACGATTTCCGTGTCAAGGGTGACGGGCCTGACGGGGGGACCTTCGTCGAGCAGCCTACGGAACAGCTCGGCGAGTCTGGTCGGATACACCGTCTCATGTGCCCGGGTCAGTTCCCGGCACGTCCACCAACGCGCTCCCACGACACTGCGCCGCTCCAGCTCGGTCAGGGCGCTGGCCTCGGGCATCACCTCAAACGTATGCGCCGTCCGGGCCAGGTAGTACCACTCGTCCTGGTCCCAGCGGCGGCCGGCGAACGGGAAGGAGCACATCCGCCGCCACAGCAGCGGGCCGAGTTCGACGTCCGTGATGCCGGTCTCCTCGGCGAGTTCCCGCAGCGCGGCCTGCTCACGGGTCTCGTCGCCCTCCAGTCCGCCGCCGGGCGTGAACCACCAGTCGTCGGCCGGGTCGTCCGGTTCATGGCCGTGCAGGAGCAGGATGCGGTCGTCGGGGTCCAGAAGAACCACCCTGGCCACCTTGCGCGGGGCGCTGGGGGTGCCCTCCGGCAGCGCCTCAGCGGGCACCGGCGGGCTCCGTACGGCCGCGGCCGCGGGAGCGGCCCAGCAGGCCGGCGATCGGGCCGTACGCGCCGCCGGCGAGGACCAGCACGGCCCCGCCCACGATCATGAACTCGATGATACGCAGCGGGCCCGGCTGGGAGAGGGAGCCGAGCGTCTCGAAGCCGGTCGGACGCTTGAGCAGGCCCTTCATGGGCCAGATGACGGAGTCCACGCGTGCGCTGACGGCGCTGCGGGCCACCGTGCCCTTCGCCGCGTCCGTGAGGTGGGCGGTGGAGTCCAGGGAGCCCTGGCGCTCGTCACCGAGGAGGAAGAGCCGGCCCTTGGGGACGGTGACGGACGGGAAGCCCTGGAGCTCGGCCAGGCTGCCCGCCGGCAGATACGGCTCGTCGATCTGCTTGCCGTTGACGGTCAGCTTGCCGTTCGTGCAGCAGGCGACGGTGTCACCGCCGATCGCGACCACGCGCTTGACGACGTCCGCGTTGGAGACCCAGCTGGTGTCGTGGAAGACCACCACGTCACCCCGGCGCACCTCGCTGCCGTCGATGCGCTGGCCGAGGACCCGGTCCCCGACGTCGATCGTCGGGGTCATCGAACCGGTGGGCACGGTGTACGGCCGGTAGACCACCGCTCCCCAGGCGAACCCGCCGAGGAACAGCACGATGCCCAGCGCGACGGCGATCCCGGACAAACGATTTCCGAGCGTGCCGCCGGCCTGCGCCGTGCCGGTGCTGGTGCCTCCGCTGCGCGGGGCCGTACGTATCGTGCTCTCGCCACCCATGAGGCCGCACCCTACCCGGCGGTACCGGGCAGGGGCAGCCCTTCTTCCCCGCCCCTGGTCACAAGCTCCCCAAGGGTTTCACATGGGCCGGTCAGCAGCGGCCGGGCTCGCTCCGGTCAGCGCTTGCCGGCGGCCGCCGGCCGCTTCTCGAACTTCGACTCGATCCGCTCGCCCCGCCGGCGGCGCCACACCGCGATCGGCAGGACGGCCGCGACGGCCACGCCCTCCGGGGCCACCGAGAGGGAGGCCGCGGCGGACGACTGCGTGTTGATGCCGCTCTGGTCGAAGGTGTCCGGGACGGGCAGGGTGCCCCAGCGGTTGATCGGCCAGGCCTTGACGATGGCGCGGCCGACGACGTCCTTGACCGGGACCATGCCGTGGTGCTTGTCGGACTGGTTGTAGCGCGAGTCGCGGGAGTTCTGGCGGTGGTCGCCCATCACCCAGATGTAGCCCTTGGGCACCTTCACCGTGAACTGGCCGCCCTGGTCGTCGACGCTGCACGGGGTGTTGCCCGGATACACATAGGGCTCGTTCAGCGCATGGCCGTTGACCATGACCGGACCGCTGTTCTTGCAGGAGATGGTGTCGCCGCCGACGCCGATGACCCGCTTGATGAGGTCCTTCTCCTCGGCGGACGGCATCAGGCCGATCCAGCTGAGGAACGTCTGGATCGCGTTCGGCTGGGCCGTGGGCTCACCGGCCAGCCAGTCGTCCGGGTCGTGGAAGACGACGACCTCGCCGCGGTCCGGCTTGGAGCCGAACCACGGGGTGAGCTTGTCGACCAGGACCCGGTCACCCTGCTGGAGGGTGTTCTGCATCGAGTCCGACGGGATCGAGAACGCCTGCACCAGGAACGTCTTGATCAGCAGCGCCAGTACCAGCGCGATACCGATCAGGATCGGCAGCTCCTTCCAGAAGGAGCGGGGCTTCTTCGGTGCGGGCGCCGCCGAGTCGCCCGCACCCCCGTCCGTGTCCCCGCCGCCACCGCCGGGGTACAGGCCGTCCGCCGGACCGCCGTCCCCGGCCGGACCACCGTCATTCCCGGAGGTGGAACCACCGTCGACGGGGGGGACATTCTCCACGGGGCGCCCGCTGTGCTCCTCGCCGTCGTGTCCCGACCGTGCGCCAACCGCCACATCCCCCACGCCAACTCCTTACTCCGTGCCGCCGCCCGCGCCATCCCCGGCGCAGACCCACCACTCCCATAACGAGCGGGAGTTCCGCAGGGCTCGGGAGTTGGATGTATCCGTTTGGATCGTCGGAGGCA
Organism: Streptomyces sp. NPDC054813; assembly: GCF_053611365.1. Classification (NCBI taxonomy): domain Bacteria; kingdom Bacillati; phylum Actinomycetota; class Actinomycetes; order Kitasatosporales; family Streptomycetaceae; genus Streptomyces; species Streptomyces sp. NPDC054813. The sequence continues at coordinate 144,679 of NZ_JBSHAF010000014.1, forward strand.
ACCCTATGCGACAGCCGGGGAGCCGCGGTCGACCCCGACACGGAGTTCGAAACGCTTGCGAAGGTTTTAGGTTCGTTCAGCGAGGTCCAGTGCCCGAACGGCCAGCCGATCCACTTGGCCCGGCCCACCACCAGGCTCACCGGAACGGTGCCGCCGTAGCCGGTGTCCTGGTGCGCCCGGGAGTCGGCCGAGTTGCCGCGGTGGTCGCCCATCACCCACAGCCGCCCCTGCGGGACGGTGATGTCGAACTCGGTGGCGGACGGGGCGTTCCCTGGATAGAGGTAGTCGCCCTCGGTCAGCGGTACGCCGTTGACGGTGACCCGGCCCTGCGCGTCGCAGCACTTGACGTGGTCGCCGCCGACACCGATGACCCGCTTGATGAGGTCCTTCTCGTTGGCGGAGGGCAGCAGACCGATGAAGGTGAGCCCTTCCTTGACCTGCTTGACGACGATCGGGTCGTTCGCCTTGGTGGTCTGCTCGTCCCCCAGCCAGCCGCCCGGGTCGTGGAAGACGACGACGTCACCGCGGTGCGGCTCGGAGCCGAACCACGGGGTGAACTTGTCGACCAGGACACGGTCGCCGATCCGGATCGTCTGCTCCATCGAACCCGAGGGGATCACGAAGGCCTGGACGAGGAACGTCTTCAGCACCAGGGCTATCAGGACGGCCACACCGACCAGCAGCGGTATCTCCCGCATCGCGCCGCGCCGACGCTTGCGCTTGACCTTGCGCTGCAGCTTGCGCCGCTCCGCGCGGGACCGGCCGCCGGACGGGGCGGAGGAGCGCCGGACCCCGGTGGGCAGCAGATTGGCGGTGGCGTCCGTGGGCACGCCGCGCGGTTTGCCGCGGTTACCCATGGGCCCCTCCCGGCGCCGGCACGCGCGCGTAGGCGGCGGGACGGGTGAGGTGGGTCCAGTGTGCGTACGGCCAGACGATCCAGTCGGCCCGGCCGATCACGTCCTTGACGGGGATCATGCCGCCGCCGGGCGAGCCCAGATGGTCGCGGGAGTCGCTGGAGTCGCTGCGGTGGTCACCGAGGACGAAGAGCGTGCCGTCGGGGACCTCGACGTAGAAGGGCACGGTGGACGGGGTGTCACCGGGATAGAGGAACGCGGTCTCGTCGACCGACCGGCCGTTCACTTCGATCCTCCCCTCCTTGTCGCAGCAGACCACACGGTCTCCTCCCACACCGACAACGCGTTTGATGTAGTCGGCGTCCCCGAAGTACCCGGTGCCGTCGAACACGACGACATCGCCCCGGCGCGGCTCGGCACCGAAACGGTACGCCAACTTATTTACGAGAACTCGGTCCCCGATCCTCAATCCCTGTTCCATGGATCCGCTGGGAATCTGGAATGGTTGCGCCACGAAAGCGTTGAGGACGAGCAAAAACGCCAGGCAGGCGAAGAGGGTCAGGGTGATCCAGCCGCCCGGCAGCCAGTCGGTGACCCGCGTCAGGAACGCGAAACGCGACCGGTCCTCCGTGGCCTCCGGTTCGGGGCTGGAGGAGCGGTCGCGCTCCGTCGGCTGTGCTTCGGTGTCCATCGGGGCCAGATGTTATCCGGCCTCGGTGAGCCACCTTCTTATCGGCTCGCTCGCCTACGGCTCACGAGCCTCGTCGCACGCGATCAGTTGTCGCGCTTCTCCTTGATCTTCGCGGCCTTGCCGCGCAGGTCGCGCAGGTAGTAGAGCTTGGCGCGACGCACGTCACCGCGGGTGACGAGCTCGATCTTCTCGACGATCGGGGTGTGCACCGGGAAGGTGCGCTCGACGCCGACGGAGAAGGAGACCTTGCGGACCGTGAAGGTCTCGCGGACACCGCTGCCCTGGCGGCGGATCACAACGCCCTTGAACTGCTGCACACGGGAGCGGTTGCCCTCGATGACGCGGACGTGGACGTTGACGGTGTCACCCGGGCGGAAGGCCGGGACGTCGCTGCGCAGCGACGCGGAGTCGACGGTGTCGAGAAGGTGAGACATTTTTCGTCTGCTTTCTTCGCTGATGCCACAGGTCATCAACGGGAATAGATGTTCTTCGGAAGTGGGCCGTGCCGTCGGGGTGGGCGTCGTCTCCCCCTGTGGCAGGGGCGCACACCGGACGGTTCACAGCACAACAGCCGCCTATTCTTCCACGCCGTTGGCCCTGCGCCAAAATCGGCCGTAGGGCTCCCCCTCCGGATCCGGTGCCCAGCCCAGGATGGAGAGCATCTCGCGGTCCTTCTTGTCGAACGCCTTGGGGTCGCAGCGCTCGATCAGGTCGGGCCGGTGCACGGTCGTACGCTTCAGAGCCTCGTCACGGCGCCAGCGGGCGATCTTCCCGTGGTGGCCGCTGAGCAGCACCTCCGGGAGGTCGCGCCCCCGCCACTGCGGCGGCTTGGTGTAGACGGGCCCTTCCAGGAGGTTGGCCATCGCTCCGGGTGCGAAGGAGTCGTCCCGGTGCGACTCGGCGTTGCCGAGGACGCCGGGCAGCAGCCTGGCCACGGCCTCGGTGACGACGAGTACGGCCGCCTCGCCGCCGGCGAGCACATAGTCGCCGATGGACACCTCGTGGACCGGCATCCGGGTGGCGTACTCGTCGATGACCCGCCGGTCGATGCCCTCGTAACGGGCCGGTGTGAAGATCAGCCAGGGCCGCTCGGAGAGTTCGACCGCGAGTTCCTGGGTGAAGGGGCGGCCGCTGGGGGTGGGCACGATCAGCGCGGGGGCGTGCGCGCCGGTCTCGTAGCCGTCGGCGAGGACGGCGTCGAGGGCGTCACCCCAGGGCTCGGTCTTCATGACCATGCCGGGCCCGCCGCCGTACGGGGTGTCGTCGACCGTGTTGTGCCGGTCGTACGTCCAGGTCCGCAGGTCGTGCACCCGCACGTCGAGCTGTCCACGCGCGCGTGCCTTGCCGACGAGCGAGACGTTCAGCGGTTCCAGGTACTCGGGGAAGATCGTGACGACGTCGAGGCGCATCAGGACTCGTCCCGGGAGGAGGCGCTGCGTCCATCAGCGACTTCGTCGCGGGCCGCGTGGTCGTCGATCAGGCCCGGCGGGGGCGCGATGACCGCCTTCTGCTCCTCCAGGTCGATCTCGGTGACGATCTCCTCGACGAACGGGATCATCACCTCGCTGCCGTCGGGGCGCTCGACGATGAACAGGTCCTGGGAGGGCAGGTGCGAGATCTCGGTGATCCGGCCGACCTCGGTGCCGTCCGCGGTGACCACGTCCAGGTCGATCAGCTGGTGGTCGTAGTACTCGTCCTCGTCCTCGGGCAGCTCCTCCGGATCGACCTCGGCGATCAGGAGGGTGTTGCGCAGGGCCTCGGCCCCGGTGCGGTCCTTGACGCCCTCGAAGCGCAGAAGCAGACGGCCGCTGTGCACCCGGCCCGTCTCGATGGTCAGCGGTCCCGTCGAGGCGGGATCGGTGGCGAGTACGGCGCCGGGCGCGAGCCTGAGCTCCGGCTCGTCGGTGCGTACCTCGACGGTGACCTCGCCCTTGATGCCGTGGGCGCGGCCGATCCGTGCGACTACCAGCTGCACTGTGCTTGTTCTCCTGTCATAGGACTCATACGACCAGCCATACGACTACGGGCCGGGGACGGCCCAGTGGGCCCTCCCCGGCCCGAGCCGGTTGCGATGAAGCGTCAGCGGACGTGGTCCACGTCGACGAGGTCGACGCGGACTCCGCGACCGCCGATGGCGCCCACGACGGTGCGCAGGGCGCGAGCGGTACGGCCGTTGCGTCCGATCACCTTGCCGAGGTCGTCGGGGTGCACCCGGACCTCCAGCACGCGCCCGCGGCGCAGGTTGCGCGAGGCGACCTGCACATCGTCGGGGTTGTCGACGATGCCCTTCACGAGGTGCTCAAGCGCCTCTTCGAGCATGCTGCTCAGGCCTCGGTCGACTCGGACTCAGCCGCGGCCTCGTCCTTCTTCTCAGCCTTCTTCTTCTGGGTGATCGCCTCACCCTTGCCCTCGTCGTCACCGCCGAGCGCTTCGAACGTCGGACGCGCGGCCTTCGGCGCGGCGACGAGCAGCGGCGCCGGGGCGGGCTCGCCCTTGAACTTCTGCCAGTCGCCGGTCTTCTTCAGGATGGCGAGCACGGGCTCGGTCGGCTGGGCGCCGACGCCGAGCCAGTAGGCGACGCGGTCGGCGTCCACCTCCATGACCGACGGGTTGTAGGTCGGGTGGTACTTGCCGATCTCCTCGATCGCACGGCCGTCACGGCGAGTGCGGGAGTCGGCGACGACGATGCGGTAGTGAGGCGAACGGATCTTGCCCAGACGCTTCAGCTTGATCTTGACTGCCACGGGAGTGGGTTCTCCTGGTTTTGACGTGTTTGGGCACGGCGAGTCTGCCGCGTGGGGTTGCGGTACCCGAGTGCCCGATGGACGCGTCAGCCGGAGGAGAGAGGGGTCCTGTGCGGCTGTCGAGTACAGCTAGCCATTGTGCCACACCCTGCGGGTCGCTTTGGCCGACGGCGAGGTGCGGGGCCCTGGGCGTGCGGCAGCCGCACCCGGCGCGGAGGTGAGGTACGTCGGGTGCGCTGCCTGCGGGAGACCGGGGTGTGGCGATGAGCCATGGCTACGGCTGCCACGAGCAGCCGTCTGCTCAGCTCGCCGCCGCTCCCACGGCCTCCGGGATACGGAACGGCTTGCCGCAGCCGCCGCACACGATGGGCGCCTGGGCCAGGACCGACGGCACCACCCGGACGTTGCGGCCGCAGTCGCACACCGCCTTGACCCGGACGCCGCCGCCGGACGAGCCGTGGCGGGCGGCCGGGCCGCGGAAGGTACGGGAGGTGTCGGCGGAGGTCGCCACCGTGTGGGCCTTGAGAGCGCGCTGCAGCCTCTCGATGGTCGGCCGGTAGCGGCGCTTGGCCTCGGGGTTGAGCGCGACCAGCGAGAAGCCGCTGCTGGGGTGCGGCTCGTCGGGGTGGTCCAGGCCCAGCTCCTCGGCGATCGCGAGGAATCTGCGGTTGTGGTAGCGGCCGGCCCGGGAGGTGTCGCGCACTCCACGGGCGGCGGCGATGCCGTGGACTGCCTCATGGAGCAGCCGTTCGAAGGAGAGCTCGTGTCCGCACGCGGACGACGACTCTCCGATCAGGGACTCTGGCGCGGCAAGGTCAGGCAGTTCGGGGTGGTACCGCTGAATGTCGGCCCACGCCTCTGCCAGCTCTGCGGCGAGAACAGGTGGTGTCTGTGTCGTGCTCACGTAATGAGAACGAGCGGGGGTGCCGCTGTGTTCCTATTCCGGGGCATCTCAAATAATTTGCACGTACCCGTCAGTTGGCACTGATGCGTGGAGACGAGTACGGGTGCGCTGATCTGCGGAGAAGCCTCACAGCTCATACCAAGCCGGTGCGTAGTCTGACGTACGACCCGACGCGTACCCCCGGCGTAGGGACCGGGGCGGCTGTGGTCGGCGGATGCGCAAGAGGCCTTTCGGCCGCTCTCGTGGCGGAGACGCCATATCGGTCAGCGCCCGCGACGGCCCGGACGTTACTCGGACCCCGTCGTCATCCGGCGCCGACCCGTCTCCGGCGACCGGACACCGTGCGGCCGCCGTGCCGGCCGACCATGGCCAGAACCGCCGTGTCGTGGGTCCGATGGTAGAGCCACAAGTTGCGGGGATGTGAAATCTCGCCACAGTCACATTCCACCTACAAGCCGGTACCCGCGACCTCTGGACGCCACCGCGAGCCCGGAGTTACCTGGCATACGTGGGAAGTGCGAGCGCACGACTCGGGGACCACGGAATCGGTCAGTGCGTAACTCTCGGCGGATTGGGGCGCTTACCTATGACACCTACGCTCGTGCGGCATCGCCCGTCTCACGCGGACTCCGCACCCCGCGTGAACCTGGGCGCACGCGCGCGTGACTGGTCAGAGATCCAGGAGCGGATGCTGGTGCCGCTCTACGAGACCGTCCACGAGCGACTCGAAGTGGGCCCCGCCACCCGGCTGCTCGGCCTGCGCTGCGGTTCCGGTCTCGCCCTGTTGATGGCGGCGGCCAGAGGGGCCGTGGTGACCGGTGTCGACTCCTCCCCCGAACGCCTCGCCCTCGCCCGTGAGCGCCTGCAGCCCGAGCCGGTCCTCGGGGCACGCGCGCGTGGCCGTGCCGCCCGGGTCGTCGAGGGCCGCCCGGCGGACGCGGTGGACGCGCACGCACCGTCGTACAACCTGATCACCGCCTTCGACCCGATCGGCTGCCTGGCCGGCGACGCCGAAGGGCTCGGTGGACTGCTCGCCGAGGCGACGCCGTCGGCGGAGCGCGGGGCGGCCGTGGTGCTGGTCGGTTGGGGTCCGCCGGAGCGCTGTGCGACCTCGTCCGTCCTGCGGGTGGCCGCGAAATTGGCCGATCCTTTGCGCAGCGCGGGAAGTTGGCGGCCGGCGTGCCGCGACGACCTGGAGGAGGTCGCCCAGCGGGCCGGGCTGCGGATGGACGGTTCCGGCCGGGTCTCCTGCCCGTTCGGCTACGCCGACGCGGACAGCGCCGTACGCGGGCTGCTGTCGACCGGGCTGTTCGACGCGGCGATCGCGGCGACCGACCAGGAGCAGGTCGGCAAGGAGCTGACCGAGGCGCTCCACCCGCACCAGCGCCCGGACGGCACGGTGTGGATGCCGAACGTCTTCCGGTATCTGATCGCCCGCGTGCGCTGACGCTTCGCTGAAGGTGCCGTTGTCGCGCGGCCGCGGCGCCGCGGGGGCTGGTCGCGCCCGCGCGGCGGAGCCGCACGTCGATACAGCCCCGCGCCCCTTTGGGGCGCTAAGACTCGGGGCGCTCGGATTCGGGGCGGTCAGGTCTCGTCGAGGTCCTTGGTGAGTCGGGTGATCCCGGCGATCCGGTAGGCGTCCGCCTCCTCCAGCGTCTCGCGTTCCAGCAGGGCCTGGGCCAGCGCGTCCAGCTGGTCGCGGTGGTCGCGGAGTTTGCGGCAGGCCTCCTCGTAGCACTCGTCGACGATCCGGCGCATCTCGGTGTCGATCGCGTCCAGGGTCTGGGGCGCGGCGGGGAGTCCGTAGGCCTGCTGGGCGTCGTTCGGGAGCGCGGAGAGGCGGCCGACCTCCTCGCTCATGCCCCAGCGGGAGACCATCCCGCGCGCGATGTTGGTGACCTGCTCCAGGTCGCTCTCCGAACCGGTGGTGATCACGTCGTAGACGACCTGCTCGGCGGCCATGCCGCCGAGCGCGCCGATGATCCGGCCGCGCAGGTACTCCTCGGTGTACGCGTACTTGTCCGCGTCCGGCGTGGACAGGGTGACGCCGAGGGCGCGGCCCCGCGGCACGATGGTGATCTTGCGGACCGGGTCGGCGCCGGGCTGCAGCATGCCGAGCAGGGCGTGCCCGCTCTCGTGGTAGGCGGTGCGCCTGCGCTCCTCCTCGGGCATCACCAACGGCCGTTCGGCGCCGAGCTGGACCTTTTCCAGGGCCTCCGAGAGGTCGGACTGGGTCACGCTGTCCTGCTGGCGCTTGACGGCGAGCAGAGCGGCCTCGTCGGCGAGGTTGGCCAGTTCGGCACCGGTCATGCCCGGGGTGGTACGGGCGACCTGGGCGAGGTCGACGTCCGGGGCGAGCGGGATCTCCCGGGTGTGGATCTCCAGGATGGCCTCGCGGCCGGTACGGTCCGGGGGCGAGACCTGGACCACCCGGTCGAAGCGGCCGGGGCGGGTGAGCGCGGGGTCGAGGATGTCGGCGCGGTTGGTGGCCGCGATGACGATGACGCCCTCGGAACCGGAGAAGCCGTCCCTCTCGGTGAGGATCTGGTTGAGGGTCTGCTCGCGCTCGTCGTGTCCGCCCATGGAGGCACCGCCGCCGCGGGCCCGGCCGATGGTGTCGATCTCGTCGATGAAGATGATGGAGGGGGCGACCTTGCGGGCCTCCGCGAACAGTTCGCGCACACGTGACGCGCCGACGCCCACGATCATCTCGATGAACTCGGAGGCGGAGGCCGAGAAGAACGGCACCCCCGCCTCGCCGGCCACGGCCCGCGCGAGCAGGGTCTTGCCGGTGCCGGGCGGGCCGGCCAGCAGCACACCGCGCGGCATCTTGGCGCCCATCCTGCGGTAGGCGTCGGGGTTCTTCAGGAAGTCGACGACGTCGTTGAGCTCGCCCTCGACCTCGTCGATGCCGGCCACGTCCTCGAAGGTGGTCCGCTGCTGTCCGGGCTCCAGTTCGACCGGCTTGGGCGGCGCCTTGCGGCCCAGGATGCCGAGGGCGCCGCCGTGGTCCGCGCGTCTCCCGCCTTTCGGGCGGCTGCTACGGCTCCTCGGGGGCGCCCTCGGTGCGCAAGGGCTGGTCGGGCGACCTGCGTGGCGGCGCAGGGTTGGTCATTAGCGATTCCGCATATGACCAACCGTTCCTTTGCAGTGAGCGGAGGCAAGTCTGCGCACTGGCACGCCCCGAACGGTGTTGGGCGCACTGGTCGTCCGCTTTCGCAACCGGCCGGCGACACGGATCCTGTCCGTGGTCCGATCCAGAAGGGCGGAGTCCCTCACGACCTGGCCTATGGAAGTGGTCAGAGGCGACGGAGAGGCCCTGAACCATCACTCCGGTGGAGCAGGGGCCCCGCACGCTGGCACCACACCCGGCGTCCCAGATCGTGCTGACCACGCTACTCCGGACCGCACCGGACACAGCAAGCCTGAAGGCCGACCATCACACGATCGAGCTAAACCGCCCTCATGTGCGTTCGCCGAACGGCCTTTGCAACCCCTGGCACGCGCACAGGTGAACTCGGCCCTTGAACTCCCATGAACTTCAGCCCATGGAACGTCAGCCCATGAACTTCTTGAACTCGTCCGGCAGCTCGAAGTCCTGGGCGCCCTGCTGCGGCACCCCGAAGGCGTTGCCGCCCTGGGCGGCCGCCTCGCGGCGCTGGGCCTCCTCCAGCTCCTGCTGCTTGCGCTTCATCGGGTTGCCGGAGCGCTGCTTGCCCTTGGCCTTCTTCGGCTGCTTCTTGGCCCGGCCGGGGCCGCCGCCCATGCCCGGGATCCCCGGCATGCCCGGCATGCCGCCGCCCTGGGCCATGCGGGACATCATCTTGCGGGCCTCGAAGAACCGCTCGACGAGCCCCTTGACCGCGCTGACCTCGACACCGGAACCCTTTGCGATACGGGCGCGGCGGGAGCCGTTGATGATCGTGGGGTCCTGGCGCTCGCCCGGGGTCATCGACTTGATGATCGCGGCGGTGCGGTCGACGTCCCGCTCGTCCAGGTTGTTGATCTGGTCCTTGATCTGGCCCATGCCGGGCAGCATGCCGAGCAGCTTGCTGATGCTGCCCATCTTCCTGACCTGCTCCATCTGGGCCAGGAAGTCGTCCAGGGTGAAGTCCTGGCCCTTCTTGGACGCCAGCTTGGAGGCCATCTTCTCGGCCTCTTCCTGGCTGAACGTCTTCTCCGCCTGCTCGATCAGGGTGAGCAGGTCACCCATGTCGAGGATGCGGGAAGCCATCCGGTCCGGGTGGAAGGCGTCGAAGTCGTCCAGCTTCTCGCCGTTCGAGGCGAACATGATCGGCTTGCCGGTGACCTGGCGGATGGAGAGCGCGGCACCACCGCGGGCGTCACCGTCGAGCTTGGAGAGGACGACACCGTCGAAGCCGACACCGTCACGGAAGGCCTCGGCGGTGGTGACGGCGTCCTGGCCGATCATCGCGTCGACGACGAAGAGGATCTCGTCGGGGCTGACCGCGTCCCGGATGTCGGCGGCCTGCTGCATCAGTTCCTGGTCGATGCCGAGGCGTCCGGCGGTGTCCACGATCACGATGTCGTGGACCTTCTGCTTGGCGAACTCGATGGAGTCCTTGGCGACCTTGACCGGGTCTCCGACGCCGTTGCCCGGCTCGGGCGCGTAGACGGCGACTCCGGCGCGCTCGGCGACGACGCTGAGCTGGTTGACGGCGTTGGGGCGCTGCAGGTCGGCGGCGACCAGGAGCGGGGAGTGGCCCTGCTCCTTGAGCCAGTGGCCGAGCTTGCCCGCGAGGGTGGTCTTACCGGCGCCCTGGAGGCCGGCGAGCATGAGCACGGTGGGCGGCTGCTTGGCGAAGCGCAGCCGCCGGGTCTCGCCGCCGAGGATCGTGACCAGCTCGTCGTTGACGATCTTCAGGACCTGCTGGGCCGGGTTCAGGGCCTTGGAGACCTCGGAGCCGAGCGCCCGCTCCTTGACGTTCTTGATGAACGTGCGGACGACCGGGAGGGCCACGTCGGCTTCGAGGAGCGCGATGCGGATCTCCCGGGCCGTGGCGTCGATGTCCGCTTCACTCAGACGCCCTTTGCCGCGCAGATTCTTGAAGGTCGCTGAAAGGCGATCGGAGAGAGTGTCGAACACGGCGGCGTCGGTCCTCGGAGTCGGGGGCGGTGAGCGTCTTCCAGGGTATCCGGCCGCGCAAGGAAGTGGTCCCCGCCTTGCACAACCGTGCGGTCAGGCCCTCAGCGTCTCCTCCAGCTTGCGCGCCACCGAGCTCGCCTCCTCCGCGGGCAGCGGCGCGTGGTCGGTGCCGGTCACGTAGAAGGCGTCGACGGCGTTCGACCCGAGCGTACTGACATGCGCGCTGCGCACCCGTACCTCGGCGTCCTCCAGCGCCCGCCCGATCCGGAACAGCAGCCCGGGTGCGTCCTGGGCCCGTACCTCGATCACCGTGGCGTGCCGGGAGGCGGCCGAGGCCACCGTCACGCGCGGCGGCGGGGCCACCCAGCCCCGGCGCCTCGGGTAGGCCGCGTCCCGCTCCGCGAGGCGTCCGGCGATGTCCAGGGAGCCGTCCAGGGCACGGACCAGGTCGGCGCGGAGGCGGGCCGCCTGGGGCAGGGAGCCGTACTCGGCGGCGACGCGCCAGTCCAGGAGCAGGACGGTGCCGTCGTCGACGTCGTCGGGCAGCTCGAGGGAGCGCAGCTCGGCGGTGCGGACGGCGAGGCGGTGCATGGCCAGGACGCCGGAGACGGCCGGGAGGACGCCGGGCTGGTCCGGGACGGCGATGATCAGTTCCACACCGAGCGGCTCGGGGTCGCCGGACGGCTCGTCCTCCGCCGCCGCCGCCGGTTCGGTCTGGGCCCGCAGCGACAGCACCGGGCCGCCGGTGCGGAAGGCCTCGATGGCCAGCCGCTCCTGTTCGGCCGTGGGCGCGCCGGGCTCGGGCTCGTCGGCGCTGTCCCCGGCGAGGACCGCCGAGACCCGCTTGACCAGGTCGGCGACGAGAGAGCCCCGCCAGGACGACCAGGCGGCCGGGCCGGTGGCCAGCGCGTCGGCCTCGGTGAGGGCGTGCAGCAGTTCCAGGGTGCCCTGGCTGCCGACCGCCTCGGCGACCAGCCGGACCGTGGCCGGGTCCTCCAGGTCGCGCCGGGTGGCGGTCTCGATGAGCAGCAGGTGGTGTCGTACGAGCGTCGACAGGACCGCCACGTCCGTCCGGTCGAAGCCGATCCGGGCCGCCACGTCCTTGGCGATGATCTCGCCGGCCACCGAGTGGTCCCCGGGCCAGCCCTTGCCGATGTCGTGCAGCAGCGCGGCGACCAGGAGCAGGTCGGGGCGGTGGACACGGCGGGCGAACTCGGAGGCGCGGACGGCGGTCTCGATGAGATGCCGGTCGACGGTCCAGATGTGCACGGCGTTGCGCTGCGGCCGGCAGCGGACCCGCTCCCAGTCGGGCAGCAGCCGGGTGATCAGACCCTCCGCCTCCAGCGCCTCCCAGACGTCGACGGTCGGGCGGCCGGAACCGAGGAGGGTGACCAGCTGCTCGCGCGCCTCGGCGGGCCAGGGCGTGGGCAGGGGGCGCGCGGTGGCTGCCATGCGCCGTACGGCGTGCAGGGAGAGCGGGAGGCCGGCCTGCGCGGCGGCGGCCGCGGCGCGCAACGGGAGCACGTGGTCGCGTTCGGGGCGCGCGGCGCGGGCGAGCACCACCTCGCCGTCCTGCTCCACCACCCCTTCGGCGAGCGGGGAGCGCTCGGCGACCGGCTTGCCGCCGCCCAGCATGGCGCGCAGCCGCGGCCGCACGGCGCGCGAACGCAGCACGCGCCCCACTTCACGCCAGGTGACATCACTGGCGTACGAGATGACCCGCGCGGACTCGTAGACCTGGCGCAGGAGCGTGTCGGCGTCGAGGAGGTCCAGTTCGGCGGCGACCTGGTCCTGCTCCTGGAGCGCGAGGCGGTCGGTGGCGCGCCCCGTCGCGAGGTGCAGGGCGTCACGGACGTCGAGCAGGCGCCGGCGGGCGTCGGCGAGGCCCTCGCGCGGGGCGTCGGCCAGCCAGGAGGCGGCGACGGCGCGCAGCGCGGTGGCGTCCCGCAGGCCGCCGCGGGCCTCCTTCAGGTCCGGCTCCAGGAGGTACTGCAGTTCGCCGTGGCGTTCGGCGCGCTCGAGGCAGAGCTCGTGGAGTTCGGGGAGGCGTTTGGGGGCCTGGTTGCGCCAGTCGGCGAGGATCGCGGTGCGCAGTCCGGTGGTCAGGCCCAGGTCGCCGGCGATGTGGCGGGCGTCCAGGAGGCCCAGCTGGACCTTGAGGTCCTCGCCGGCGGTCTTGCGGGCCTCAGCCGGCGTGCGTACCGAGTGGTCGAGGGCCAGGCCCAGGTCCCAGACGGGGTACCAGAGCCGGTCGGCGACGGCGGCCACCGCACCGGAGTCGCCGCCGTCGTGCAGCAGCAGGAGGTCGAGGTCGCTGCGCGGCGAGAGCTCGCCGCGGCCGTAGCCGCCGACGGCGACCAGGGAGACGCCGCCCTTGATGCCCTCGGTGGCCGCCGCGAACAGGCCGGTCAGCCATTCGTCCGTGAGTTCGGCGAGGGCGGTACGGCGCGGCGGCCCGGACCGCGCCCCCTCGGTGAGGAGGCGCAGCCGGGCCGCCGCGTAGCCGCTGGGTCCCGTGTTCTCTGCGTCGTTCCGAACTTCCGTGCCCGTCACCCAGCGACTCCTGCCTGTATTCAGATGGTTCTGTTCTACAGTGCGTCCGGTCCGCGCTCACCCGTGCGGACCCGAACGGCGGTCTCGACCGGGAGGGACCAGACCTTGCCGTCACCGATCTTGCCGGTGCGGGCGGCCTTGACGATGACGTCGATCAGCTGCTCGGCGTCCTCGTCCTCGGCCAGCACCTCGATGCGGATCTTGGGCACCAGGTCGACCGTGTACTCCGCACCACGGTAGACCTCGGTGTGGCCGCGCTGCCGACCGTAGCCGCTGGCCTCGGTGACCGTGAGGCCCTGGACGCCGAAGGCCTGCAGGGCCTCCTTGATCTCGTCGAGCCGGTGGGGCTTCACGACCGCGGTGATGAGCTTCATGCGTCCACCTTCTTGCTCGTGCCGGCCAGGGCCGCGGCGGAGACGGTGCCGACGACACCGCCGCCCGCCCCGCTGAAGTCGTATGCAGTCTCGGCGTGCTCGGCCTGGTCGATGCCGGAGACCTCGTCGTCCTCGGAGACCCGCATGCCGATGGTCTTGTCGAGGAGGAAGGCGAGGACCGCGGAGGCCACCAGGGAGTAGGCGAGGACCGCGCCGACACCGGCGAACTGCTTCCACAGCTGGGTGAAGGAGTGGTCACCGTAGAAGACGCCGGTCGCGGCGGACTGGCCCTTGCCGGTGGCGAAGAAGCCGATGAGCAGGGAGCCGATGATGCCGCCGACCATGTGGACGCCGACGACGTCCAGGGAGTCGTCGTAGCCGAACCTGAACTTCAGTCCGACGGCCGCGGCACAGGCCACACCGGCGATGACGCCGACGGCGATCGCGCCGAGCGGGGAGACCGCACCACCGGACGGGGTGATCGCGACCAGACCGGCGACCGCGCCGGAGGCGGCGCCCAGCGTGGTGAACGCGCCGTGGCGGATCTTCTCGTAGGCGAGCCAGGCCAGCATGGCGGCGGCGGTGGCGACCTGCGTGTTGACGAACATCAGCGCGCCGACGCCGTCGTCGTTGCCGAGCCACGAGCCCGCGTTGAAGCCGAACCAGCCGAACCACAGCAGACCGGCGCCGAGCATGACCAGCGGGAGGCTGTGCGGGCGCATCGGGTCCTTCTTGAAGCCGACCCGCTTGCCGATGACCAGGATCACGCCGAGGGCGCCGGCACCGGCGTTGATGTGGACCGCCGTACCACCGGCGAAGTCGATCACACCGAGCTTGTAGGCCCAGCCGTCGGCGCCCCAGACCCAGTGGGCCACCGGGACGTAGACGATCGTGAGCCACAGGGCGACGAAGAGCGCCCAGGCCGAGAACTTGACGCGGTCCGCGATGGCGCCGCTTATCAGGGCCGGCGTGATGACCGCGAACATCATCTGGAAGACCATGAAGACGAAGATCGGGATCGTGTAGCCGTCCCAGAGCTCCGTCAGGCCGACGTTGCTCATGCCCAGCCAGTCGGAGTTGAAGCCGATGAAGCCGTTGCTGGAGCCGAAGGCAAGGGAGAAGCCGTAGAGAACCCACAGGATGGTGACGATCCCGATGCTGACGAAGCTCATCATCAGCATGTTCAGGGTGCTCTTGACGCGGACCATGCCTCCGTAGAAGAAGGCGAGTCCCGGCGTCATGAGCAGCACCAGGGCGGAACAGATGAGCATGAAGCCTGTGTTCGCGGAGGACAGCTTGGGTGCCTCCGCGGCAAGCATGATGGCTGGTGCCATCGGCGTCTCCTCGTCGATTGGTACGGCCCAGGGTGCGGGCGATGCCTGAGAGCGGTCCGGTCAAGCGGGGGGTGGGCCGGTTATGCGCCATGAGATTGGCGCAGCGCGGTTTCGGTCGTTGCCCCTCGTTGTTTCGCCGGAGTGACGAAGACGCCCTGCGTGTTACGCGTCGATGAACTGCGAGATACCGGGCTGCGGGATCGTTATCGTGGCGCAACCTTCTCCCGGCCGGAGAGAACCGGCCGCGGCGGCCTTCCGATGACCTGGCGTGGGGGAGCCGAGTCGGGCAGTTCGGGAGGGCCGGCCGCGGCCGGGGTCTGGGGTGGGCCGGGGTTCAGACCGCCTCGGCGGTCTCCGGCAGGTCGACGGCGAGCTGTTCGGTGAGGTCGACGACCGCGGCGAGATCGCCGTGGTCACGGACGGCCGCGTCCACCGTCTTTCGAATACGAGTGTTCACGCGTTCCGAGCGCACCTTCTTGGCGATGCCCATGGCCTCGGAGGCCAGAGCCGTGCTCTGCTCGGGCTCGCCCCGCAGCAGGTGCACGGTGGCCATGCCGATGAGGTTCAGTGCGTACGACCGCTGGTGCTCGGAGTCCTTGGCGAACAGCTCCACGGCCCGCTGCATCAGGGGCTCAGCCAGGGAGGCGTAGGTGGGGCTGCGGCCGGCGACGTAGGCCAGGTCGCGGAAGGAGTGGCTGTTCTCGCCGTAGAGCTCGGCCTCGGAGAAGAAGCGGATCCAGTCCGGGTCCGGCTCGTCCCACTCGTCGGCCTCGGCGAAGGTGTCCTCGGCCATCCGGACCGCGCGCTTGCACTTCCCGGGCTGACCCATGTTGGCGTAGGCGCGGGCCTCCATCGCATACAGCATCGACTGGGTGCGCGGGCTCGCGCAGTCCCGGCTGCCGTACTGGGCGAGGTGGATCAGCTCCAGGGCGTCGTCGGGCCGGCCGAGGTGGATCATCTGGCGGCTCATGCTGGAGAGGACGTACGAGCCCAGCGGCTTGTCGCCGGCTTCCTTGGCCGCGTGCAGGGCGAGCACGAAGTACTTCTGGGCGGTGGGCTGGAGCCCGACGTCGTACGACATCCAGCCGGCCAGCTCGGCCAGTTCGGCGGCGACCTGGAAGAGTTTGCGGGCGGTGGTCTCGGGCTGGGGTTCCTGGAGCAGGTCGGTGACCTCGTGCAGCTGGCCCACGACCGCCTTGCGGCGCAGGCCGCCGCCGCACTGGGCGTCCCACTGGCGGAACATCACCGTGGTGGACTCCAGGAGCTCCAGCTCGGGCCTGGAGAGGCGGCCCGGGCGTCGGGAGTCGGCCACCGGCTCGGGGGCCTGCGACAAGGCGGTGGGTGAGGGGACGAGCCAGCGCTGCATGGGCTCGATGAGGGACGGGCCCGCCGACAGGATCAGCGAGGTTCCGAGGAAGCCGCGCCGCGCCAGCATCAGGTCGCTGCGCGAGAACTCGCTGAGCAGGGCCACCGTCTGCGGGCCCGTCCAGGGCAGGTCGACGCCGGTCGCCGAGGGTGACTGGCGGGCGGCCCGCAGACCGAGGTCCTCGACCGAGACGACACAGCCGAAGCGCTCGGAGAACAGCTCGGAGAGGATCCTCGGGATCGGCTCGCGCGGGTTCTCCCCGTCGAGCCAGCGGCGCACCCTCGACGTGTCGGTCGAGATGTGGTTGGCCCCCAACTGGCGCGCCCTGCGGTTCACTTGCCGCGCCAGCTCGCCCTTGGACCAGCCGCTGCGCACGAACCACGAGTTGAGCAGCTCATTGGGGCGCTTGTCCGTACTGGCCGCGGTCGTCCCGCTTCCGCCGTTGCCGCCCACTGGAACGCCCCCATCCCTGAGACCACTTGTTGCCGGATGCGCCAAGCCCTATCAGAATGCCGGTAAATACGGCCGCCCGCCCGCAGTTCTCACCCTTCGAACGGGATGCCGAGTTGCCTCCGGCATACCCACGAGTGCATGTGCCCCCAGGCCTCGTGCACTCAAAGTAATCCTACGATCACTGCTCCAGCCATGGCGATCCCGGAAACGCCACCATTCGCCACCCCATCGAATGAACTCACGATGGCCTCGGCGCGATTCACTTGACATAGGACGGCCGGGAGTAGGCGGAGCGATGCACTCGGGGGCGCACAGCCCCAGGTGCACCACCGGTAGCACTTCCAGGCGCTGCCTTGACCTTGCGGGCGCACGGGAAGGCGGAGCCCTAGCGTCACGTTCCGTTTCCGTCTCGTTCCGTGTCGTAACCACCGGCGCGCCGGACCCGTTGGAGGGGGCATGGGCTTCACGATCGGCGGCATTCGCGAGATCCGCTCCGGCACACGCCGGCGCGGTCGTTCATCGGACTGCACCGCCGTCGCCGAGTTCACCGGCCTGTGGGGCTGGGACGTGGTCCCGGGGGCCCGGGCCGCGGCCGGCGCGTGCTCGTGCGGGCACACCGACTGTCCCGCGCCGGGCGCGCATCCGCTGGACTTCGCGCCCCAGGTGCCCGCCGGGGCCACGCTCGACGAAGTCACCAAGGCCTGGGGCGAGTTCCCGGGCGCGGCGGTGATGCTGCCGGTCGGCCGCGCGTTCGACGTGATCGAGGTCGCCGAACCCGCCGGGCGCCGCGCCCTGGTCCGCCTGGAGCGCATGGGGCTGCCGCTCGGCCCGGTCAGCGTCACCCCCGAGGGCCGCGCGCACTTCTTCGTCGCCCCCGGCGCCGACGCCGAACTCCCCGAAGTGCTCTACCGCATGGGCTGGGACGACCCGACCTCCCTGGACCTGCGCGGTCTCGGCCCGGGTACGCACATCACCGCACCGCCGTCCGACCGGGGCGGCCAGGGCCCGGTGCGCTGGCTACGGCCGCCGGCCCTGGACTCGGCGACGAAACCACCGGCGGCGAGGCTGCTGCTGGGGACACTGGCGTA
Organism: Streptomyces sp. NPDC054813; assembly: GCF_053611365.1. NCBI lineage: Bacteria > Bacillati > Actinomycetota > Actinomycetes > Kitasatosporales > Streptomycetaceae > Streptomyces > Streptomyces sp. NPDC054813. Next base: position 162,147 of record NZ_JBSHAF010000014.1, read on the forward strand.
CGTGGCACACCGGTCGCGGGCGTAGCCGCCCGGCCGGCGACAGCGGGGAGCCCCGTCGCATCTGCACCGTGCGGCGGGGCTCTTCTGTTTCCCACCCGGCCATCGCGGACACCGCCCGAGAGCGGCGCCGGTCCGGGCGCACAAAGCAGCGGCGCCCGTCCCCGACTGCATCTTGGGGACGGGCGCCTCTCACACCGGCGGGAGGTGAATTTACCCGCCCGCTACTCCCCGATAAGGGCGTCAACGAACGCCTCCGGCTCGAACGGTGCCAGGTCGTCCGCGCCCTCGCCGAGGCCGATGAGCTTGACGGGTACCCCCAGTTCGCGCTGGACCGCGATCACGATGCCGCCCTTGGCGGTGCCGTCCAGCTTGGTGAGCACGATGCCGGTGATGTCGACGACCTCGGCGAACACCCGGGCCTGGACCAGGCCGTTCTGGCCGGTGGTGGCGTCCAGGACGAGCAGCACCTCGTCCAGCGGCGCGTGCTTCTCGACGACCCGCTTGACCTTGCCGAGCTCGTCCATGAGCCCGGTCTTGGTATGAAGACGCCCGGCGGTGTCGATCAGCACGACATCCACCCCCATCTCCTTGCCCTCCTTCACCGCGTCGAAGGCGACGGAGGCGGGGTCGCCGCCCTCCGGCCCGCGCACGGTGTAGGCGCCCACCCGCTCGCCCCAGGTCTGGAGCTGGTCGGCGGCGGCGGCCCGGAAGGTGTCGGCGGCGCCGAGGACGACCGTACGGCCGTCGGCGACGAGCACGCGCGCGAGCTTGCCGGTGGTGGTGGTCTTGCCGGTGCCGTTCACGCCGACGACCATGACGATGCCGGGCTTGCGGTCGGCGGGCTCGGTCTTCACCACGCGGTCGGCATCGGTGCCGACCAGCTTGAGCAGCTCCTCGCGCAGCAGCCCACGCAGCTCCTCGGGGGTACGGGTACCGAGTACCTTGACGCGCTCGCGCAGCTGTTCGACCAGCTCGGTGGTGGGCTGCACACCGACGTCGGCGGTGAGCAGGGTGTCCTCGATCTCCTCCCAGGTGTCGTCGTCGAGGTGCTCGCGCGAGAGCAGCGTGAGCAGCCCCTTGCCGAGCGCGTTCTGGGATCGGGAGAGCCGGGTGCGCAGCCGGACCAGACGGCCGGCCGTGGGCTCGGGGATCTCGATCTCGGGAGCCGGGGGCTCTTCGACGACGACGGGAGCCGAGCCGTCGGGAAGGTCGACCTCCTCTATCGTCCGGCGCGGTTCGTCGCGCGGCGTCTCGGCCTCGTCGCCGACGTGCGGCTCGGCCGGGGGCGCGGTGATGTCGGGCGCGGAGGGCGGCGGCGGGGGCAGCGACTTCTTGCGCCGGCTGCCGATGACCAGCCCGCCGAGCGCGCCGAGCACGACCACGGCGATGACTACAGCAAGGATGACGGTTTCCATAACCCGTCCAGTATCCATCCCTCCCCCGGGCACGACTTTGTTCCCTCGCGAGGGAGTTTCTGGACGATCCCCCGAATCAGGATGCCCTCTTTGGGGGTATTCATGGGACTAAAGTACGATGACTGCTCATGAGCACCACCGCCCACCACGATGGCGCCCTCGAACATCTGGAAGAGTCGCTGGAGCACCACGGTCTCGAAACCCGAGGCCTCGAACCGGTCCCCGACTCCGAACGCACCGCGACACCCCGCGGACTGCTCCCCACCTGGATCGCCGCCAACATCAGCGTCCTGCTGCTCACCGTGGGCGCGAGCCTGGCGGTGTCGTTCGGACTGAACTTCTGGCAGGCCCTGGTGGTCGGCACCGCCGCGCCGATCGTGTCGTACGGCCTGGTCGGGCTGGTCGGCATCGCGGGCAAACGGGGTGGCGCACCGGGCATGGCCCTGTCCCGCGCGGTCTTCGGACAGCGCGGCAATCTGCTGCCCGGCGCGCTGATCTGGGTGGCGCGCTGGGGCTGGGAGACGATCAACGCGGTGACCGGCACCTATGCGCTGCTGACGGTCCTGGACATCCTCTTCGGAATCAGGAGCAACACCGCCCTGATCATCGTCACCCTGCTGCTCTTCGTGATCACCACGTTCGTGATCTCGGGCATGGGCATCAGGGCGGTGCGACGCTGCAACCGGTGGGCGACCTGGCTGTTCGGCGCCTTCACCCTGCTGGTCCTCGGCCGTCTGATGGCGGTCACGGACTGGAGCAGGGTGTTCGGGCAGCCCACCGGCCCCACGGCGGCGATGATCACCGGAGTCGGGCTGATCGCGGCGGGCGGGATGAGCTGGGCGCCGGCCTCGCCGGACTTCACGCGGTACCTGCCGGGCACGGCGTCCTCGGCTGCGATCGTACGCAACACGGTCGGCGGCGCCGCGATCGTCGTCCTCCCCATGGTCCTGATGGGTGCGGTGATGGCGTCCGGCACGCCGGACCTCGCCAGGGCGGGCGACCCGGTCTCCTTCCTCGGCGAGATCCTCCCGCTGTGGCTCGCGGTCCCCTATCTGCTCATCGCCCTGGTCGGCATGCTCCTGATCAACGCGATGTCGATGTACTCGGCGGGCTTCACCGCGCAGACGCTCGGCTTCCGGTTCCCCCGCCACTGGGCGGTCTCCGTCAACGCGGTGATCTCGCTGGTCCTCGGCGGGGTGCTGATGCTGGCGGCGACCTCGTTCATGGGCTCGTTCATCGCGTTCCTGTCCCTGCTGGCGGTGGCGTTCTCGGCGTGGGTGGGCGTGTTCGGGGTCGACATGCTCCGGCGGCGGGAGTACGACGCCACGGCGCTCCTCGACACCAGCCGCACCAGTGCCTACTGGTACCGGGCGGGCTTCTCCCCTGCCGCCGTAACGGCCTGGGCGCTCGGACTGCTGGCCGGGATCCTGTTCACCAGGTCGGACTGGTTCACCGGCCCGTTCGCCGCGAACAACCCCGTCGGCCGGTACGGGCTGGGCTGGATCGCGACGATCGTCGTCTCGGGTCTGCTGTACGCGGTGCTGCCGAAGCCGGCGGTGGTACCGGCGGCCGGGAAGCGCGCACCTCTGGCTGTCTGACGTACCGTCAGCTACTGTCCCCGCACACCCGCCCTGCCAAGGTGAAGGGGAACTCCCATGCCCGTCTCGGTCGTTCGCTTCAACCTCGTCGAGCCCGGGGCCGACTCCGCCTCGCTGAGCGCCCGTTACCGGGCCGCCGTGGAGATGGCCGGGTACGCCGACGAGCACGGGGTCACCACGGTCCAGACCGAGGAACACCACGGGGTCGACAACAACTGGCTGCCGTCGCCGTTCGCTTTCGCGGGCGCGGTGTTCGGGGCGACGCGGAACATCGCGGTGACCGTGTCGGCGGTGATCGGCCCGCTGCACAACCCGCTGCGGCTGGCGGAGGACATCGCGGTCCTCGATCTGCTCAGCGGGGGGCGGCTGGTGACGGTGGCCGGGATCGGCTACCGGCCGGAGGAGTACGCCCTGTTCGACGTGGAGTGGAAGCGGCGGGGGCGGCTGCAGGACGAGGTGCTGGAGACGGTGCTCAAGGCGTGGACCGGGGAGGAGTTCGCGTACCGGGGCCGTACGGTACGGGTCACACCGCGCCCCTTCACCGATCCGCACCCGCTGCTGCTGGTCGGCGGCTCCTCCAAGGCCGCCGCCCGCCGTGCCGCCCGGCTCGGTCTGCCGTTCTTCCCCAGCGCGCACCTGCCGGAGCTGGAGGCGTACTACAAGGAGAAGCTCACCGAGTACGGCACGGAGGGCTGGACGATGATGCCCACGGCGGAGACGCCGCTGCTGCACATCGCGGAGGACCCGGACCGGGCGTGGGCGCGGTACGGGCAGCACTTCCTGCACGAGGCCCGGACGTACGCGTCCTGGCAGTCGGGGGACATCCACTCGGCGGTGCGGTCGTCGGCCACGACGGTGGAGGAACTCCGCGCGGAGGGCGTCTACCGCATCCTCACGCCACAGGAGTGCGTGGCGGCCGGCCTGGACAACCTCGTCCTGCACCCCCTGGCGGGCGGCATGCCGGTGGAGGAGGGCTGGCGCAGCCTACGCCTCTTCGGAGAGGCCGTGCTTCCGGCGCTGCCGGCGTAGTGGGGCGGGGGTTCGTGCACGGCCGCCTGCCGAAGAGCGGGGCACCACCGGTCCCGGCCGTCGGGGCTGAGCGCCGTTGTGGCGGAAGAGCGGAGGAGAGGGGCGCGGCGGACCGGGGAGGGAAACTCCGCAGCCGGCCGGGAAGCGGGAGCGTCCTGCGGCCGGGCGAGCAGGGAAAGCGCCCTGCCCGTCGGGCGAGGAGTGGGAGTGCGTTGCGGTCGGGTGAGGGGGATGGGCCGTCGCCCCGCCCGGGCAGTGACCGGGCG
>NZ_JBSHAF010000014.1:166464-211871 GCF_053611365.1 Streptomyces sp. NPDC054813
CGGGCGCTCGGTGGCGGGGGCCCGCGGACGCGCCCCCGCGCGCGGCCCCGCCCCCCCGCCCCCGGCGACGGAGGGTACGAGGAGAGGGGCAGCGGGGACTTGGCCCTTCTCCTCGAGTCGGGGGCCTCGTGGCGAGGCTCAGCCCATCTCCTCCAGGGACTTGCCCTTCGTCTCCTTGACGTACTTGAGGACGAACGGGATGGAGAGGGCCGCGAAGACCGTGTAGATCACGTAGGTCGCGGAGAGGTTCCAGTCGGCCAGCGACGGGAAGCTCGCGGTGATGGCCCAGTTGGCGATCCACTGGGCGGAGGCGGCCACGCCCAGCGCGGCGGCGCGGATCTTGTTCGGGAACATCTCGCCGAGGAAGACCCAGACGACCACACCCCAGGACAGGGCGAAGAAGAGGACGAAGATGTGCGCGGCGATCAGCGCGGTCCAGCCCTGCGCGGCGGGGAGCTTGCCGTCGACCAGGTGGTAGGAGAAGGCCCAGGCCTCCAGGGCGAGGCCGACGACCATGCCGACCGAGCCGATGAGGGCCAGCGGCTTGCGGCCGATCCGGTCCACGAAGATCATCGCGATCACGGTGCCGATGATGTTGATGATCGACGTCGTGAAGGAGTAGAGGAACGAGTCCGTCGGGTCGACGCCGACCGACTGCCACAGCGTCGAGGAGTAGTAGAACGCGACGTTGATGCCGACGAACTGCTGGAAGACCGAGAGGCCGATACCGACCCAGACGATCGGCTTGAAGAAGAAGGAGCCACCGAGGAGGTCCTTGAACGTGGACTTGTGCTCGCTCTGCATCGCGTGCTCGATCTCGGCGACGCGGGCGTCCAGGTCGATCTTGTCCCCCTCGACCTCTTCGAGGATCTCGCGGGCGCGGTCGTGATTGCCGACCGAGATCAGGAAGCGCGGGGACTCGGGGATGGCGAAGGAGAGCAGGCCGTACAGGACGGCCGGGATCACCATGACGCCCAGCATGACCTGCCAGGCCTCCAGGCCCATCAGCTTGCCGCGCTGGTCGCCGCCGGCGGCGTTGAGCAGACCCCAGTTGACCAGCTGCGAGATGGCGATACCGACGACGATCGCGGCCTGCTGGAAGGAGCCGAGGCGGCCTCGGTAGGCGGGCGGGGCGACCTCGGCGATGTAGGCGGGGCCGATCACGGAGGCCATACCGATGGCGAAGCCGCCGATGATCCGCCAGAAGGCGAGGTCCCACAGGGCGAACGGCAGCGCCGAACCGACGGCACTGATGGTGAACAGCACGGCGGCGATCTGCATGCAGCGGATACGGCCGATCCGGTCGGCTATCCGCCCGGCGGTCGCGGCACCGATGGCACAGCCGATCAGGGCGATGGCGATGACCTGGGCCAGGGCGGCGGACCCGATGTCATAGCGGCTTCGGATGGCCTCGACGGCACCGTTGATGACGGAGCTGTCGTAGCCGAAGAGGAAGCCGCCCATCGCGGCGGCCGCCGCGATGAAGATGACATGCCCGAGATGCTCGGGGGGAGCCGTCCCGGCTCCTGAATTGGGTGCCTGCGCAGTGCTGGTCACAGAAAACTCCTCGGGCCACCCGGCAGCGCTGCCGGGGGTGGGGGTGAGCCCTCTCAGGTTCAAGTGGCGCACAACTCCACACCGCTCACACCTGAAGGTAAAAGCAACGTTGCAGAGACTATGCCTTCAAGTTTCGAAGTCAATAGGCGGGCTGGTGTGAAGTTGCAGATACCACGCAATGAAGATGCGTTCACTTCTTGAAGAAGAGGGGGAGATGATCTACCTAGGGGCGCGGGGCTGTGTCGATTGGCGGCTCCGCCGCGGGGCGCGACCAGCCACGACGCACCCGCAGCCCAAGCCGGCCACGACCCGGCGTCAGCGCAGCCGCTGGCTGATGACCTTCGACACACCGTCACCCTGCATGGAGACGCCGTAGAGCGCGTCGGCGACCTCCATCGTGCGCTTCTGGTGCGTGATCACGATCAGCTGCGACGACTCCTGGAGCTCCTGCATGATCCGGATCAGCCGCTGGAGGTTGGTGTCGTCCAGGGCCGCCTCGACCTCGTCCATGACGTAGAACGGGCTGGGCCGCGCCTTGAAGATCGACACCAGCATCGCCACGGCGGTCAGCGAGCGCTCGCCACCCGACAGCAGGGAGAGCCGCTTGACCTTCTTGCCCGGCGGCCGGGCCTCGACGTCCACGCCCGTGGTGAGCATGTTGTCGGGATCGGTCAGGATCAGCCTTCCCTCACCGCCCGGGAAGAGACGGCTGAAGACGCCCTCGAACTCGCGGGCCGTGTCCCGGAACGCCTCCGTGAAGACCTGCTCGACGCGTTCGTCGACCTCCTTCACCACTTGAAGCAGGTCGGCGCGGGTCTTCTTCAGGTCCTCCAGCTGCTCGCTGAGGAACTTGTGCCGTTCCTCAAGAGCCGCGAACTCCTCCAGGGCGAGCGGGTTGACCTTGCCGAGCTGCTGGTAGGCCCGCTCGGCCGCCTTGAGGCGCCGTTCCTGTTCAGCCCGGTGGAAGGACTTGGGCTGGTTGCGCGGGTGCTCCGGGTCGTCCGGCAGCACCTCACCCTCGGCGGGGGGCGAGGGCGGCACCGGCAGGTGCGGTCCGTACTCCTCGACGAGTCCGGCCGGTTCGACACCGAGCTCCTCCAGCGCCTTGGTCTCCAGCTGCTCGATCCGCAGCCGCTTCTCGGCGCCGAGTACCTCGCCCCGGTGAACTGAATCCGTGAGTTTGTCGAGTTCCGCCTTGAGGTCGCGGCCGGTGCCGCGGGCGGCGGTCAGCTCCTGCTCGCGCCGGGCCTTCGCGGCCTCGGCGGCGGCCCGCTCCCGGTCGGCCCGGCCCACCGAGACCTCGACATGCGCGAGCAGTTGGCGGGCGCCGACGGCGACGGCCTCCGCGACCGCGGCCTCGTGGCGCAGCCGGGCCCGGCGCTGTTCCGCACGCGCGCGTGCCTCGCGTTCCGCGCGGGCGGCGCGGTCGAGGGAGTCGGCGCGGCCGGCGAGGCCCTTGACCCGCTCCTCGTGGGTACGGACCTGGAGGCGGGCCTCCATCTCGGTCTGGCGGGCGTTGGCGCCGTCGGCGGCGAGACGATCGCGCACCGAGGTGTCCGGCTCCTCCTCGACCGGCATCTCCTCGGCCACGGCGAGCCGCTCGGCCAGTACCTCGACCTCTTCCAGGGCCTTGTCGAGGGACTCCTGGGCGCGGGCGGCCGCCGCCGTGGAACGTTCCGCCTCACCGGCCGCGCCGCGCGCCTGTCCGGCGAGCCGGCCGAGCTGCTGGGCGACGGCCGACTTCTCCCGGTCGGCGGCGCGGCGGCGTTCGGCCAGCTCCTCGACCTGTGCGGTGCACGCCTTGCGGTGTTCCTGGGCCGTCTGCTGGGCCTCGGCCAGCGCCTCGCAGCGGACCGCCAGCTCCTCCAGCTCGGCGGCGGCCTCGTCGACGGAGGCCTGCACTTCGAGGAGGCTGGGGGCGCCCGCGGAGCCGCCGTGCGCGAAGTGCGCGCCGAGGAGGTCGCCTTCGGCGGTGACGGCGGTGAGGTGGGGCCGGCGGTAGACGAGTTCCTCGGCGGCTTCGAGGGTGTCGACCACGACGATGCCGTGCAGGAGGCGGCGGACGGCGGGCATCAGGTCGGCGGGGCCACGGACGAGATCGGCGGCAGGTGTCCCGGAGGGGGGCGCCGGGAGGGGTCGCCCGTCGGCCGCGGGTGCGTCGTGGCTGGCCGCGCCGTTCCCCGCGCCCCCATGGGGTGCCGTCAAGTCGCCGGCTTCTTCCAGTGCCGTGGTGGGTCGTCGGCCGTCTGCCGCACCGTCGTGGCTGGTCGCGCCGTTCCCCGCGCCCCTGTAGGGCGTTTCCGACTGGGGCGGTTCGGGGGCGCCCGAGAGGAGCAGGGCTGCTCGGCCGCCGTCCTGTTTGCGGAGGAGGCGGATCGCGTCGGCCGCCGAGGTCGGGGTCGTGACCGCGACGGCGTCGGCCGCCGTACCGAAGGCCGCGGCCAGGGCGACCTCGTGGCCCGGCGTCACCGTCAGCAGTTCCGCCGCCGGGCCCAGGACTCCGGTGAGGCGGTCCCGGGCGCCGAGCAGTATGCCGGTGCCGTCCTTGCGGCGCAGGCCCAGCGCCAGCGCCTCGCGGCGGGCCTGGGTGGCGGCGCGACTGCGCTCCGCCGCGGTGGTCGCCTCGCGGGCCGCCGTCAGGGCCGCCTCCGCCTCGGCGAGCCGCAGCCTGGCCTGCTCGTGCCGGCCGGCCAGTTCCTCGTCACCGGCGTCGAGGCCGTCGACCTCCGCCTTGAGCGCCTCGTACTCCTCCTGCGCCGAGACCGCCCGCTCCTGGGCCTCGTCACGGGCGGCGGCCAGCCGGTCGATCTCTGCCTGGGCCGAGCCGGCACGCGAACGGGCCGCGTTGACCTGGCCGTTCAGCCGGGCCAGGCTCTCCCGGCGGTCGGCGATGGAGCGGGCCACGTCCTTCAGGCGCCGTTCCTCCTGGGCCAGTTCGCGCTCCAGTTCGGCACGGTGCGCGACGGTGTCGTCGAGGGCGTGCTGGGCCGCTTCCAGGGCCGCCTCCAGCTCGGCCTCCTGCTCACGGATGCGGTGGGCCTCGCGCTCCATGTCCTCGGGGTCGCGGCCGCGCCGCTCCTCGGGGGGCGTGGAGGTGGCGCTCTTCACCCGGGCGTCGGCCAGCGAGATGGTGCCGCGGACACGTTCGGCCAGCTGGGACAGCTCGTACCAGGTCTGCTGGGCGCGCTGCAGGCGCGGCGTGAGCCGGCGTACCTCGTCCTCCAGGAGCGCCTCGCGCTGGAGGGCCTTCTTCAGCTCCTGCTCGGCGGCTTCCTTGCGTTCCTTGAGGGCGGCCTCGTCGGCGATCTCGCTCTGCAGCGCCTGGCGCAGTCGTACGAGGTCGTCGGCGAGCAGGCGCAGGCGCGCGTCGCGCAGGTCCGCCTGGATGACGGCGGCCCGGCGCGCCACCGCCGCCTGGCGGCCCAGCGGCTTCAGCTGGCGCCGCAACTCGTCGGTCAGGTCCTGCACGCGCGCGAGGTTGGCCTGCATCGCGTCCAGCTTGCGGAGGGCCTTTTCCTTGCGCTTGCGGTGTTTCAGTACACCGGCCGCCTCTTCGATGAAGGCCCGGCGGCCCATCGGGTCGGCGTGCAGGACGGAGTCCAGCTGGCCCTGGCCGACGATGACGTGCATCTCGCGGCCGATGCCGGAGTCGGAGAGCAGTTCCTGGATGTCGAGGAGGCGACACGTGTCGCCGTTGATCTGGTACTCGCTGCCGCCGTTGCGGAACATGATCCGCGTGATGGTGACCTCGGCGTACTCGATGGGCAGCGCGCCGTCGGAGTTGTCGATGGTCAGGGACACCTCGGCGCGGCCCAGCGGCGGGCGGCCGGTGGTGCCGGCGAAGATGACGTCCTCCATCTTGCCGCCGCGCAGCGACTTGGCGCTGTGCTCACCCATGACCCAGGTGAGCGCGTCCACGACGTTGGACTTGCCCGAGCCGTTCGGACCGACGACACACGTGATCCCCGGCTCGAACCGGAGCGTGGTCGCCGAGGCGAACGACTTGAACCCTCGAAGGGTCAGGGCCTTGAGATGCACGCCGTCGGACTTTACCCGGCGCCGCTAGCGCACTCCACGACCCCTCGCAACCTCGCGGTTTCGCGCATGAACATGCAGGGCACACCAGACGTTAAAGAGGGTGAAAGGATGCGCGGGGCTGGAAGGTGCCGGGCGCGGGGGCGCGGGGGCAGGCCAGAGGGACGGGAAAGAAAAGAAGGGACGCCGGGGCGTCCCTTGCAGATCTTGACAACTTAGCGGTTGAAAGGGCTGCCCAACCGTCGCATGTGCTGTTGTGGAGCGATGCAACGATCAGGTGAGCGCAGGCTCCGCCTGGTTTGCGTCGATGCTCTCCATGATCCTGTCGGGAGAAGCGGCAGCCGTCAGCGCGTCGTTCTCGGCCTGAATCCGAACCAGCTCGGATTCGAGGTCCTGGACACGCTGCTGGAGCCGTCGCATCTCGGCGAGGAGTCGCGGGTCAGAGCCGCCGACGTAACCGAGAAGCGCCTTTGCCATGATGGATGGTCCTCCACACTGAGTGACCGACCGTAGCGGTGTGGGTCGTGAGGGATTCGCACCCGCGGTGCTTGACACATCCGAGTGTTACTCGCCTGTTGCTCCATGCCAAACAGCTAAGGTGCGCGGGGCTTTCAGCGTCTCACCAAAAAGTTTGACGGTCAACACGATCACGCCCTGTATTGGCGGGCGAACCCGGGCGCACGCGGCTCAGGACCGACGGCGCTGCGATTCCAGCGGGGCCCTCAGGACGTGGCGATCATCCTTATCCGCGGAGCCTGCCACGACAAGCGATTCTTGGCAACCACCAGGCCATTCCTGCTTTGGGCACATGCCGGTGGCAGTTCGCTCCGCTTCTGCCTGCGGGTCTTCGCACGACGGGTCAGCGGATGGCGAAGCCGTCATAACCACCGCGGGGTGTGTCCCAGATCTCGGTGACACCCTCCACCCGCCCGGGCGTGTCATCGCCCTGGAGCCAGTCGAGCAGGCCTTCGCAGCCCGTCCGGGAGCCCTCCGCGACCACCTGCACTCGACCGTCGCCCAAATTGAGAGCAAAACCACTCAGGCCGCCGATCTCCAGGGCCTTGGCCCGCGTGAACCAGCGGAATCCCACACCCTGCACGCGTCCACGGACCCAGGCGACCAGTCGCACATCCTCGCTCATGAGTGCAACCTAACCGGCCAATGTCACTCGGAACGCTTCCGCCCCCACCGCCATGCGGTACCGTCCCCACCCAATGAATCTCATCTGAAACTCACTCGATCGAGTGAGTCTGGTTGACCAGAAGGAGTCATTGGCCACACCGGCCCCCTGGTCGACCCCGACCGCGAGGACGAGGGAAGAAGGCAAGGACATGGGACGCCACCGACGCTCCGCCGCCGGCCGCGCCGCCACGGGCCACGCCACGGGGGGCACGGAGAACGACGGCCCCTACACAGGTGGCCACGACTCGCAGGACTCGTACGCGGGCCTCCGCTTCGGGACGGGCACCGCGGCCTACCTGCACCAGGAGGCCTACGCCGACGCCAACGCGCGCAGCTCCGCCTACCTGTACGCGAGCGAAGAGGACTACGCCCGGGCCGACGACACGGCCGTCTTCTCCACCGAGGAGTTCGCCCCGGTGATCGGCGGCTCCTCCGCCGGTGGCAGCGGGCACCGGCGCACGAAGAAGGCCGCACGGCCCATGCGCACGGGTCTGCTCGGCGTCTCGGCCGCCGTCGCCATCGGCACCGTCGCGGTGGCCACCGGCATGGTGCCGGGCCTGGCGAACTACAAGCTCGGCGGCAACACCAGCACCACCGGCGGCGACCGCGTGCAGGCCGACGGGGCTCCCAGCAACACGGCCGCCGAGCAGGGCGGCACCTCCGGCAGCGCCGAGAGCCCGGACACCGGCTCCTCGACCAGCCGGGACACCCAGCGCTCCGGCTCGCCCACGGAAACGGCCTCCGCCTCCGCCCCGGCCTCCGCCTCCTCGTCGCCCACGCCGACGAAGACGGCGTCCGAGAAGCCGACGCCCAGCGCCACGCCGTCCAACAAAGCGACGCCCACGCCCAGCAGGACGGCCACCAAGGCGCCGGTGAAGACCGCCGCGCCGATCACCGTGTCCGAGGCGGCCGCCGCCGAGGCCGAGGTGCTCAAGCTGGTGAACGAGGAGCGGGCCAAGGTCGGCTGCAGCGCGCTGTCCGCGAACTCGTCTCTGGCCAAGCTGGCCGAGGCGTTCAGCGAGGACATGGCCGCGCGGGACTTCTTCGACCACACCGACCCGGACGGCAAGACGCCGTGGGACCGGGCCGCGGCCGCCGGCATAGCCAACCTGGGCGGCGAGAACATAGCCCGGGGCCAGGCCACCGCCCAGGCCGTCATGGACGCCTGGATGAACAGCGAAGGCCACCGCGCCAACATACTGAACTGCGACTTCAAGACCCTCGGGGTCGGGGTGCACTTCGGTTCGGGCGGCCCCTGGTGGACGCAGGACTTCGGCTACTGACCCGTCCCGACCGCCCCAGGGTGCGCTAACCGACAGTTAGCGCACCCTGTTGGTTAGCGCCGTGCTCGCTTAGGCTTGGCGCATGACCATCAGCACCCAGGACCGTCCCGAGGAGACGCATCCTCCGTACGACGCCTTCGCCCGGGCCTGTCCCTCGCGCACCACGCTCGAACACGTCATGGGCCGCTGGGGCGGGCTGACGCTGAGCGCGCTGCACGAGGGGTCGTTCCGGTTCAACGAGCTGCGCCGGCGCGTGGACGGCGTCAGCGAGAAGATGCTCTCCCAGACCCTCCAGGCGCTGGAGCGCGACGGCCTGGTGCACCGCGAGGCCCAGCCGACCAACCCGCCGCGGGTCGACTACGAACTCACCCCGCTCGGCCGCGAGGTCGCCGACCGCCTGCTGTCCGTCGTCCACTTCGTGGAGAGCCGGATGGACGAGGTGCTGGCCGCCCGCGAACGCTACGACGCGACGCGCGGCGCCCGCTGACACTTCGGGCAGAAGTAGCTGGACCGGTTCATCCAGGGCCGCCTGCGCATCGGCGTGCCGCACCGCCGGCAGGGCAGCCCCTCCCTGCCGTACGCGTCCAGTGAGCGGTCGAAGTACCCCGACTCGCCGTTGACGTTGACATAGAGGCTGTCGAAGCTGGTGCCGCCGACGGCCAGGGCCGCGTTCATCACATCCCGTACATGGCCGAGGAGTTCGGCGGTGCGCGGGCGGGTGAAACCGGCGGTGGGCCGCTCGTAGTGGAGACGGGCCCGCCAAAGGGCCTCGTCCGCATAGATGTTGCCGACCCCGCTGATCAACGACTGGTCGAGCAGTGCCCTCTTGATGGTGGATCGCTTCCGGCGCAGCGCCTGGTGGAAGGCTTCGTCGTCGAACAGCGGGTCGAGGGGGTCGCGGGCGATGTGCGCGATGACGTCCGGCAGCCCGTCGAGGGTGTTGTCGTGCAACGACAGGCCACCGAAGGTGCGTTGGTCGACGAACCGGAGTTCGGTGCCAAGGCCGTCGGCGAACCTCACGCGGATTCTGAGGTGCTTCTCGTCCGGTGTCTCGTGCGGCTGCACCAGCAACTGACCGCTCATGCCGAGATGGGCGAGGATCGACTGGTCGGTGTCCTCCAGCGGCAGCCACAGGTACTTGCCGCGCCGGCTCGGGGTGCCGACGCGGTGGCCCTTGAGCCGGTGCGCGAAGTCGTCGGCGCCGGCGAGATGCCGTCGTACGGCACGCGGGTGCAGCACTTCGGTCTCGGCCACGACACGATGGGCGACCCATCGCTCCAGGCCACGCCGTACGACCTCGACCTCGGGCAATTCGGGCATCGCGTCTCCCGTGCAGGACCCTGGACGATGCGAGCGCCCGGCCCTGGGAAGGGGCCGGGCGCTCGGATCGTCGCGCTGTTCTTCAGGCGGAGGCGGCGGACGACGAGCCGTCGTCCTCTTCGGCCGCGGCGGCGGCCTGCTCGGCTGCCGCTGCCGCTGCCGCCTTGGCTGCCTTGGCTCGCTCGTCCGCCGCGGCGCGGATGCCGCGCCAGGCGGACTCGGCGGCCTGCTGCTCCGCCTCCTTCTTGCTGCGGCCGGTGCCGGTGCCGTACGAGACGCCTCCGACGCGGGCGGCAGCAGTGAAGGTCTTCTCGTGATCGGGACCGGTCTCCGTGACCAGGTACTCGGGCACGCCGAGGCCCTCCGTCGCGGTGAGCTCCTGGAGACTGGTCTTCCAGTCCAGGCCGGCTCCGAGGTTCGAGGACCTGTCGATCAGCGGGTCGAAGAGCCGGTGCACCAGCTCGGACGCCGAGTCGAGGCCCTGGTCGAGATAGACCGCGCCGATCACCGCTTCCAGGGTGTCGGCGAGGATGGACGCCTTGTCCCGGCCGCCCGTGCCCTCTTCACCGCGGCCGAGCCGGATGAAGGAGCCCAGGTCGAGACCGCGACCCACTTCCGCGAGCGCACGAGAGTTCACCACCGCTGCCCGGAGCTTGGCCAGCTGGCCCTCGGGCAGGTCCGGGTGGGTCTTGTACAGCGTGTCCGTGACGACGAGGCCGAGGACGGAGTCACCGAGGAACTCCAGCCGCTCGTTCGTCGGCAGACCGCCGTTCTCGTACGCGTAGGAACGATGGGTCAGAGCACGCACCAGAAGGGCGGACTCGAGCTGGTAGCCGAGCCGCCCTTCCAGAAGCGTGTGGGACGAGGCCGTGTTGTCCGTTTTCTTCTTGGCGGTTGAATCCGCCGTAGCGTCTTCCGCCTTCTTGGGACTGGACACAGTGCCTCTCACCTGGCCGCTCAGACTTCGAGGACCTGGCGCTTGTTGTAGGTGCCGCAAGACGGGCACGCGATGTGCTGCTGCTTGGGCTCGTGGCAGCGCTCGCACGCAACCAGGGTGGGGACCGCAGCCTTCCACTGCGACCGGCGGTGGCGCGTGTTGCTGCGCGACATCTTCCGCTTCGGAACAGCCACGGCTACTTCTCCTGCTTCTCGTCGACGCCCGCTTGCGCGTCAGCGCCGCTCATCTCGTCCTTCTCGCCGTCCTTCGTGGAACCGGCGAGTCCCTGCAAAGCCGCCCAACGGATGTCGACGGCGTCGTGGTGGTGGTCCGGGTCGTCCGCGAGGCGGGCTCCGCACTCGGAGCACAGCCCTGCGCAGTCGTCCTGGCACACCGGCTGCATCGGCAGTGCGAGCACCACCGCATCACGCAGCACGGGTTCGAGGTCGAACAAGCCGTCCTCGATGAAGTACCTGTCCTCGTCGTCCTCGGCGTCGTCGCCCGGTTCCGCGATCACACGGCCCCGGTCGTCGGCGTCAGGGTACGAGAACAGTTCCTGGAAGTCCGCTTCGAGCTCCTGCTCGACCGGCTCCAGACACCTTACGCACTCCCCCTCGGCCTGTGCACGGGCGGTGCCTGTGACGAGCACCCCTTCCATGACCGACTCGAGCCGGAGGTCGAGCTCCACCGGGGCGCCTTCCGGCACTCCGATGACCCCTTTGATACCGAAGTCCTCGGGGGCGTCGATCGTGCGGGTCAGGCGCTGCAGCGCGCCAGGACGCCGCCCCAGCTCGTGTGTGTCGAACACGAACGGGTTGCGGTGGTCGAGGCGTGCGTGAGGAGCCATTCCTGCTTTCGATCTTCGAGTTCAGAGGAACGCCGTCCGGAATTTCTCTCCGGGCAGCGGTGATCGCGGATGTAGACGCGACCGAAGAGCCAGGATACTGGACCTTTCGCTGTCGGCCCAATCCGCTGGCCTTCGGCCGGATTCCTAGAGTCCCCGGCCCTGCTCGTAGGCCCTCAGCTGCTCCGGCGTGATCATGCCGGTGTCGAAGAGGCTGGTCTCGTCGAGGGCATACGACTGGTGCTGGGCCGGCTGCTGCTGGGGGTCGTAGACGGGCTGCTGACCGGTGTCGTAGCCCTGGTAGGCGTAGGGGTCGGCCTGCTGGTAGCCGTAGGGGTCCTGCTGGGCGTAGGCGGGCTGCTGCTGGGGGTAGCCGCCGTAGGGGTCCTGCTGCTGCGGGTAGCCGTACGGATCCTGCACCATGGGCTGCTGCACCGGCTGCTGGTCGTACTGCGGCTGCTGCTGGGCGGCGGCGGGCTGCTCGGCCTGCGCGGCCTGCGCGGCCTGCGCTGCCTGGGCGTCCTGGTCGGCGAGGGCCGCGAGGTCGGCGAGGTAGTCGGCGTCGCTGGAGTGCTGGAAGGTCGTGTTGTCGTCGGCCAGGGCGCCGAGGGCGTCGGAGGCGATCCGGCCGTGCAGCTTGGCGCGGCCCTTGCCGACGGCCTCCAGGGTCTTGGCGAGGACCGCCTCGAAGGCACCGAGCTTGACGTCGACGTAGGCGTCGGCGTCCCGGCGCAGGGTCTCGGGGTCGTGGCTGCGCTCGGGGGCGTCCTCGTCCTCGTAGCCCTGCTCGTCGAGGCCGGGGCCGGTACCGAGGAGCTTCTCGCGGCCGCGGCCGACCGAGCCGAGGGTCTTGGTGAGGACGACCTCGAAGTTGGCGAGCTTGGAGTCGACGTAGTCGTCGGCGTCGGCGCGGACCTCCTCGGCCTCCCGGCGGGCCTCGCCGAGGATCCGGTCGGCCTCCGCCTGGGAGCGGCGGGCCACCTCGGTGTCGGAGATCAGCGAGCCGCGCTCGGCGTGCGCGGTCTCGATGATCCGCTCGGCCTCCATGCGCGCCTGCTCGACCATCTGTTCACGGTCACCGATCAGCTCCTGGGCCTGGGCGAGGGAGCCGGGCAGCGCCTGGCGCAGGTCTTCGAGCATCGCGAGCAGGTCGGCCCGGTTGACCACGCACGATGCCGACATGGGCATGGCCCGGGCACCGGAGACCGTGGCCACGATCTCGTCGAGCTTGTTCTGTACGTCCACCCTGCGCTCGCCACTCTCTACAGCCGTGTTGGAGACGGACGGGACGACTGTAGCCCCATCAGTCCGGGTGAATACGCTTGTTGAGGGCCTCGAAAACGGCCGCCGGAACCAGGTGCGACACGTCCCCGCCCCACTGGGCGACCTCCTTGACCAGGGAGGACGAGAGGAAGCTGTAGGCGGGGTTGGTCGGCACGAAGAGCGTCTCCACGCCCGACAGACCGATGTTCATCTGGGCCATCTGCAGCTCGTAGTCGAAGTCGCTGACGGCGCGCAGGCCCTTGACGATGGCGGGGATCTCGCGCTGCTTGCAGAAGTCGACGAGGAGGCCGTGGAACGCCTCGACGCGGACGTTTCCGTAGTCGGCGGTGACCTGGCGGATCAGGTCGATCCGCTCGTCGATCTCGAACAGGCCCTTCTTGGACTTGTTGATCATCACAGCGACGTAGACCTCGTCGTAGAGACGGGACGCACGGGCAATGATGTCGAGGTGTCCGTTGGTGATCGGGTCGAATGACCCGGGACAGACGGCGCGGCGCACTTGTGATCCCTCGCTCTCCGGTCCGGTCATCGTGCGTCTTCGCACGTAGAGGCGGCGCGACCGTACCAAAACGTTCCCTCGCCGTAGCGACGGGACCGGAGGGCCTCGAAGCCGGTCGGCCAGTGGAAGTCGCCGCCTCTGGTGCTGCGCTCCACGGTGACGAGCGCCTCCGGCGCTAGCCAGCCCCCCGAGTGGAGTGTGAGGAGAATCTCCCGAAGATCGTCGTCCGAGACGACGTACGGGGGGTCCAGGAAGACGAGGTCGTACGGCTGCGCAGGCGCCGGTGACTGGACGATCTGTTCCGCTTTGGCCGCCCTCACCTCGGCGCCGGGCAGGCCCAGGTTCTTCACGTTTTCCCGTACGACGCGGGCGGCTCTGGGGTCGGCCTCCACGAGGAGGGTGTGGCCGGCGCCCCGGGAGAGGGCTTCCAGCCCCACGGCTCCCGAACCGGCGTAGAGGTCGAGGACGCGTTCGCCGTCCAGGGGCCCGCCGAGGAGGGACTGCCAGGTGGAGAACAGGCCCTCGCGCGCGCGGTCCGAAGTGGGCCGGGTGCCTGTGCCGGGCGGCACGGAGAGGCGCCGTCCGCCTGCCTGGCCGGCGATCACGCGGGTCATGGGGGGTCCTTCTTCGAGGGCGGCTTTACGGGTTCAGTCTGGCAGGCCCGCGGGGGTGGGTGCCTGGTGAGTGACGGCGGCTGCGGGTGCGCCGTGGCTGGTCGCGCTCGCGCGGCGGGGCCGCATACCGACACAGCCCCGCGCCCCTGAGTTGGTCACCTCTAGCCTTTTTCCAGGAACTGTTCTCTCTCCTCGTCCAAGAGGGCGTCCAGGGCCGTTCGCAGGCCGACAAGGTCGGCAAGCTCCGGGTCCCTCGCCACCAGGGCCGTCGCCTCCTCCCGCGCCTCCGCGATGATCTCCTCGTCCTCGATGACCGCCAGGACGCGGAGGCTGGAGCGGGCTCCGGACTGGGCCTGGCCCAGCACATCGCCCTCTCTCCGCTGCTCCAGGTCGATCCTCGACAGCTCGAAGCCGTCCAGGGTCGAGGCCACCGCCGTCAGGCGCTGGCGGGCCGGGCTCGCCTCGGGCATCTCACTGACCAGGAGGCAGAGGCCGGCGGCGGAGCCGCGGCCCACTCGGCCGCGCAGCTGGTGCAGCTGGGAGACGCCGAAGCGGTCGGCGTCCATGATCACCATGGCGGTGGCGTTGGGGACGTTCACGCCGACCTCGATGACGGTGGTGGCGACCAGGACGTCCGTGTCGCCGGCCGCGAAGCGGCGCATCACCGCGTCCTTGTCGTCCGGGTGCATCCTGCCGTGCAGGACCTCCACCCGCAGGCCGCTGAGCGGGCCCTTGGCGAGGTGGTCGGCGACGTCCAGGACGGCCAGCGGAGGGCGCTTCTCGGCTTCGTCCTCGGCCGTCTTCTTCGCCTTCTTCGGGTCCTCCTCCTCGTCTCCGATGCGAGGGCAGACGACGTACGCCTGGTGGCCGTTCCCGACCTCCTCGCGGACCCGTTCCCAGGCGCGGGCCAGGAAGTGGGGCTTGTCGGCGGCGGGTACGACATGCGTGGCGATCGGGGAGCGGCCGGCCGGCAGCTGGTCCAGGACCGAGGTCTCCAGGTCGCCGAAGACCGTCATGGCGACCGTGCGCGGGATGGGGGTCGCCGTCATGACGAGGAGGTGCGGGGGTTGGGCGCCCTTGCCGCGCAGGGCGTCGCGCTGTTCCACGCCAAAGCGGTGCTGTTCGTCCACCACCACCAGGCCCAGGTCGTGGAACTGGACCTTGTCCTCGATCAGCGCGTGGGTGCCGATCACCAGGCCGGCGTCCCCGGTGACGAGGTCGAGCATGGCCTGGCGGCGGGCGGCCGTGCCCATCGAGCCGGTGAGCAGGACCACCTTGGTGGCGTGCTCGGCGCCGCCCAGCATGCCGCCTTCCGCCAGCTCCCCCATCATCTCGGTGATCGAGCGGTGGTGCTGCTGGGCCAGCACCTCGGTGGGCGCGAGCATGGCCGCCTGGCCGCCCGCGTCGACCACCGCGAGCATGGCACGCAGGGCCACCAGCGTCTTTCCGCTGCCGACCTCGCCCTGCAGGAGGCGGTGCATCGGATGCTCCGTCGCCAGGTCGTCGAAGATCTCCTTCGAGACCTTCTGCTGGCCGTCCGTGAGGGTGAACGGGAGACGGTCGTCGAAGGCCGTGAGGAGGCCGTCGGGGCTGGGTCTGCGGGCCACCGCCGGGAGTTGGGCGTCGGTGTGGCGGCGGCGGGCCAGGGCGACCTGGAGGACGAAGGCCTCGTCCCACTTGAGGCGGTCGCGGGCCTGCGCGATGTCCGCCTTGGTGTGCGGGCGGTGGATCTTGAGCAGGGCCTCGGGGAGGGAGACCAGACCGCGGCCCTCGCGGAGGGCCGGCGGAAGGGGGTCCAGGGCCTCCTGGACGCTCGGCAGCACCGTCTGGATCGCCTTGCCGATCTTCCAGGACTCCAGCTTGGCGGTGGCCGGGTAGAGCGGGATCAGGGCTCCGGCCCAGGTCTCCACCGATTCGGCCGGGTCGTCGCCGCGGAGCAGTTCGTAGGCCGGGTGGGCCAGTTGGAGGCGGCGGTTGAAGACCGAGGCCTTGCCGGCGAACATCGCGCGCGTGCCCGGCAGGAGTTCCTTGTGGGGCTTGTGCACGCCGTTGCCGAAGAAGACCAGTTGGAGCCGGCCGCTGCCGTCGGTGATCGTGACCTCCAGCCGCTGGCCCTTGCCGCGCGGCGCCTTGGAGGAGGCGAACGTGTGCAGGCGGGCGTCGGCCACCATGGCGACCACGGTCACGTGTTCGTCCATGGGCAGGTCGGCGAGGTGGGTGAGCTGGCCGCGCTCCTCGTATCTGCGGGGGTAGTGGTGCAGGAGATCGCCGACCGTGTGCAGGCCGAGGTGCTCGGCCATCACCTTCGCGGTGGCTGGGCCGAGCACCTTCTTCAGTGGTTCTTCCAGTGCGGGCACGAGATCCATTGCACACCACGCCACTGACAATGCCGTATATGTCTCGGGAAACCCCTGGTCAGACGGCCGTTTTGAGTCATAGGATGGCGCGCTCCGGCCATCCTTCCGCGGTCACCACCCCACCAGGGACCGCCCGACCCCGCGCCGACCACGTCTTCCCCCCTCCGGCGCAGCGACGATGGACTCCCAGACCTCACAGTCATCCCAGTCATCACAGCCACCTCATACGTTCCAGGTCGACCTTCGTGGTCTGGTGGACCTGCTCTCCCACCACCTGTACTCCAGCCCCAAGGTCTACCTGCGCGAGCTGCTGCAGAACGCGGTGGACGCCATCACCGCCAGACGGGCCGAGCAGCCCGACGCCCCGGCGCGCGTGCGGCTGTACGCCGACGGCAGTGCCCTTCGGGTGGAGGACAGCGGCGTCGGGCTCACCGAGTCGGACGTGCACAGTCTGCTCGCGACCATCGGGCGCAGCTCCAAGCGGGCGGACGGGCTGCAGGAGGCCCGTTCCGACTTCCTGGGCCAGTTCGGCATCGGACTGCTGGCCTGCTTCGTGGTCGCCGAGCGGATCCGGGTGGTCAGCCGCAGTGCCCGCACGCCGGACGCGCCGCCCGTGGAGTGGACGGCCCGCGACGACGGGTCGTACACCGTCAGGACGTTGGCGCCCGAGGCGCGGCCCGAGCCCGGCACCACCGTGCATCTGGTGGCGCGGGCGGGGGCGGCGGAGTGGCTGGACGAGCGGCGGGTGCTCGCGCTGGCGCGGGACTTCGGCTCGCTGCTGCCCTACGACGTCCGGGTGGGCGACGAGGCGGTCACCGACCTGCCCGCGCCCTGGGACCGGCCGTACCCCTCCCCCGGCACCCGCCGGGTGGCGCTGGCCCGGCACTGTCAGGAGCTGTTCGGGTTCGCGCCGCTGGACTCGATCGCCCTCGACGTGCCGGTCGCCGGGATCCGGGGGGTGGCGTATGTGCTGCCGTCGGCGGTGAGTCCCGCCCAGCGGGCCACCCATCGCGTGCACCTCAAGGGCATGCTGCTCACCGAGCGGGCCGAACAGCTGCTGCCGGACTGGGCGTTCTTCGTGCGCTGCGTCCTGGACACGGACAGTCTGCGGCCGACCGCCTCGCGCGAGTCCCTGTACGAGGACGAGACGCTGGCCGCCGTACGGGAGGCGCTCGGCGAAAGGATTCGGTCCTGGCTGACCGGGCTGGCCGCCGGTGATCCGGAACGGCTTTCGGCGTTCCTGTCCGTGCACCACCTGGGTGTGAAGTCGCTGGCCCGGCACGACCAGGAGATGCTGCGCACGATGCTGCCGTGGCTCCCCTTCGAGACCACCGACGGGCAGCTGTCCCTGGAGGAGTTCGCGCAGCGCCACCCGGTGGTGCACTTCACGCGGACGGTCGAGGAGTACCGGCAGGTCGCGCCGATCGCCTCCGCGCAGGGCGTCGGGGTGATCAACGGCGGTTACACGTACGACAGCGAGCTGGTCAAGGCGCTGCCGTCGGTGCGGCCCGGGACGGTGGTCGCGGAGCTGGACGCGGACACCGTGACCGCCCATCTGGACGCGGTGGATCCGGCGGAGGAGCTGGCGCTGGCGGGCTTCCTGGCGGCCGCGCGGGCGAAGCTGGACCCGCTGGGCTGTGATGTCGTCCTGCGCGCCTTCCACCCGCTCTCGGTGCCCGCGCTGCACCTGGACGACCGGGCCGCGCGGCACGAGCAGGCCCGCGCTCAGGCCGAGGAACAGGCCGACGACCTGTGGGCGGGCATCCTGGGCTCGCTGCGCGGCAGCGCACCCCGGGCGCGTCTGGTGCTCAACCATCTCAACCCGCTGATCCGGCGGATCAGTTCCCTGACGGACCCGGAGCTGATCGGCACCGCGAGCGAATCGCTCTACGGGCAGGCGCTGCTGATGGCCCAGCGCCCGCTGCGGCCCGCCGACTCGGTGCTGATCAACCGCTCGTTCATCGGCCTCCTGGAGTGGGCCACTCATGGGGAGGGTGACCGCTGATGGCCGAAACCGGCGGGATCGCGGACTTCGACTCGCTGCGCCGCGCGATGGCCGAGAACTCCGAGGAGCCGGAGGGTCCCGCCCGCAACGCGCGCGCGGAGCAGCTGCTGGCGGAGGCCGAGAAGCTGAACATCCCGCTCGCCGTGATCGAGGCGCTCGGGCACCAGCTGAAGGTCTACAACTACAGCTCCGAGAAGGACAGGATGTTCGTCCCCTTCGCGCGGCTGCTGCGCCTGTGGGACGAGCGGCCCGGGGACTTCGACGAGTACGAGACGCATTCCCTGCACTGGGTCTTCAAGTGGATGTCGGCCGGCATGCTCGACCAGCCGCACGTACCGCTCGCCTCGATCGAGAAGTGGCTGGGCGAGATGGAGCACCGCTACCGGCTCGCCGGGCACTCCGAGCGGGCGGTGCGCAGCGCCGAGTTCAGTGTCGCCGGGCACATCGGTGACTTCACGCGCGCGGAGCGGGCGTACACGGCCTGGCTGGCGGCGGACCGGGACCGGATGGCCGACTGCCACGCGTGCGAGCTGCACGGGCAGGGCGGCTGGCAGCTGCGCAACGGCCGGGACGCCGAGGCCCTGGAGCTGTGGCGGCCGGTCCTGGAGGGCGAGTACAGCTGCGCCCACGAGCCGCACACGGTCCTCGCCTCCTCTTTGGTGCCGCTGCTGCGCCTTGGCCGGGTCGACGAGGCGCGCGCCCACCATCTGCGCGGCTTCCGGCTGGTCCGCCCCATGGAGAGCATGCGCGGCGCGTACGCGGACCATGTGGAGTTCTGCGCGCTGACCGGCAACGAGGCGCGCGGTCTCGAACTGCTGGCGGAACGTCCCGCCTACTTCACGGACACCGGGCAGCCGCGCAGCCGGATGGACTTCCTGGCGGTGGTGACGCTGCTGATGGAGCGGCTGACCGAGCTGGGCCTCGGTGAGCAGCGGGTACCGGGCCCAGCCGGGCGGGCGTGGAGCGCCGGGGAACTCGCCGTGCACGCGCGCGCGGAGGCACTGGAGCTGGCCGCGCGGTTCGACGCCCGCAACGGCACCTCCTATGTCGGCGACCAGTTGCGCGAGCGCATGGCCCAGCGGCCGCTGGTGGACCGGCTGCCGCTGGGCGTGCGGGCGGTGCGGACGGCGCCCGCCGGGCCGGTCGCGCCGGTTGTGCAGGCGCCCGCGCCGGAGCGGCCGTCGCTGCCCGCGCTGCTCGCCGAGGCGCGTCGGCTGTCGGACACGCTCCAGCCGCACGCCCTGGAGGCATGGGCGGCGGTCGCGGAGGCCGCCGAGAGCACCGAGGTGGACACCTACGTCCGCGCGGAGATCGCCGACCACACGGCGATGGGCCGCGGCCCGGAGGGCGTCGAGCTGTTCGAGCGGGCGGCCGAACTGTACGCGGAGGCCGGCGACGAGGGTGAGGCGATCGCGGCACACGCGCGTGCGGCCTACGTCCGCGCGCTGTCCGGTGAACTGGACGAGGCGACGGCGGCGATCGGCGAGCCGTACGACCGGATCCTCGCGCTGTACGCCGACGACGCCACGGGCGTACGGCAGACGGCGTCCGTGCTGATGAGCCGGGCGCGGATCCTGATGCGGCGGGTGCACGAGCGGTCGGAGGGCGCCGCCGACGCCGAGCAGGCCGTACGGGAGCTGCTGGCGCTCGTCGGCGGGCGCGGTGGGTCCGATGTCCGGCTGGTGTCCCGGGCGGCCGAGGGGCGGGCGATGCTCGCCGAACTGGCCGAGCACGCCGGCGACGAGAAGCGGGCGGGCGAGCTGTTCCGGCAGGCGTCGGCGCAGTTCGTCGGCGCGGAGCTGCCGTGGTTCGCGGTGGAGTACGAGGTGCGGGTGGCCGCGCTCGCCCATGAGCAGGGCGACCTGGCCGAGGCGGAGCGGGCGCTGCGCGCGGCTCTGGAGCACGGCGGGCCGTATGTGGAGCCGGTCGGGCGGGCCCAGCTGCATCTCCAGGTGGCCGAGGTGCTCGGCGGCCGGGGCGCGGCCGAGGAGGCCGCCGAGCACGCCCTGGAGGCCGCGCACTGGGCCGACGAGGCCGGGGAGAGCGGCACCCTGGGTGCCTGGGCGCGGCACCAGCTGGGTGGCTTCCTGCTGCGGCAGGGGCGGTTCGCGGAGGCCGCCGAGGTGCTGGAGTCGGCGCTGGCCGACCTGAGCGCCGAGACGCACGGCGACGGCGCGGTCGTCCAGACCCAGTGGTGGCTCGGGGACTGTCTGAGCGAGCTCGGCGAGCACCACGCGGCGGCCGAACGGCGCCTCCAGGCGGCCGAGATCGCCCGGCACTGGCCCGAGCAGCACGACCACGCCACCCTCGCGCACCTGGCCGCGGAGTCGCTGGGCAACGCGGGGCTGGCCGCCGAGGCGGACCGGGCGTACACGCGCGCGGGCGAGTTGTGGCGGGCGATGGGCAATGTGCACTTCCTGGTCCGCTCGCTGCGGGCCCGCGCGTGGCTGGCGCTGCGTACGGAGGCCGGGACGGCGGGCGCGCGGCGGCTGATGGCGGCCGCGGTGGCGGAGTGCGAGGCGGCGCTGGCCGGACTCCCCACGCCCGCCGACCCGGCGGCCCGGGAGCGGCTCACCGGTGAACTCGGCCACACCCACCGGCAGTTCGGAGATCTGCTGGCCCGGTCCGTGCCCGAGGACGCGGAGGACGCGGCGATCCAGGACGCGTTCGAGGCGGCGCTGGCCGAGATGACGGCCGCGATCGCCCTCTTCGCCGAGCTGGGCGAGGACGGACTGCACAGCCGTACCGGCGCCGAACTCGCGGCGGGCTGGCTGGAGGCCGACCTGAGCCGGCCGGCCGACGCGGCGGCACGCGCGCGTGCGGTGCTCGACGCCTACGAGGGTGCCGACCCGGACGACGACACGGTCCGGGCCCGGCGGGCGGAGGCACGGCAGCTGCTGGAGCCCACGGAGGCGTGAAGGGGCGTGCGCAGAGGGCTCACTCGACGCCGATGAGGAGCGGGGCCCCCTGCCGGCCGCCGTTGTAGACCACCGTGTCGACGGCGAGGTACGCCTCGCGTACGCGTGCCTCCAGGCGTTCGGTGACACCCTCGGGCGCCTCGTCGCCGAGGACGAGGGTGACCAGCTCGCCGCCGGCCTGGAGCATTCGGTCGAGGACGGTCTCGGCGGTGGCCGTCACGTCCGAGCCGATCACCGCCACGTCCCCGTCGATGAGGCCCAGCACGTCCCCGGCCTGGCAGATGCCGGCCATGGTCCAGGACTGCCGTTCCGCGACCACGACCTCGGCGTAGCGGGTGGCGCCGGCCGCCGAGGTCATCTGGACGACGTCCTCGTCGAAGCGGCGGTCGGGCTGGTGCACCGCGAGCGCGGCGATGCCCTGGACCGCCGAGCGGGTCGGGATGAGGGCGACCCGGATGCCGTCCGCGCGGACCTGCTCGGCCGCCGCGGCCGCCGTGTGCCGCAGGTCGGCGTCGTTGGGCAGCAGCACCACCTCGCGCGCGTGGGCCCGGCGTACGGCGTCCACCAGCTCCCCGCTGGCGGGCGGCTCCCCGGGGCGCGCGAGCACGGTGGTCGCGCCGGACTCGCTGTACAGCCCGACCAGCCCCTCCCCCGGCACGACGGCCACCACGGCCCGCTGCACCCGCTCGCGCGGCGGCTCCGCGCCGGTGTGCACGTCCCCCGCGCCGAAGTGCGTGATCCGGATCCGGTACGGCCGCCCCGCCTCGACGCCCGCCTCCACGGCGGCGCCGGCGTCGTCCACGTGCACATGGACGTTCCACAGGCCGTCGCCGCCGACCATCACCAGGGAGTCACCGAGGGTGTCGAGCCGGGCCCGCAGCCGGTCCACGGCGGCGTCCTCGGCCTCCAGGAGGTAGGTGACCTCGAAGGCGGGGCCCCCGGCCGACTCGGCGCACGCCTCGGCGCGGGCGTCGGAAACGGCGTCCACGCGCGCGTGCACGACCGGAAGCACTCCGTACGCGTGTACGTCGAAAGCCGCCGGCGACTCCCCCGTGAACGCCTCCACCAGCGCCCCGAGCAGCTCGACCAGGCCTCGCCCGCCTGCGTCGACCACTCCGGCCCGCTCCAGTGCGGCCAGCTGTCCCGGGGTCTCCGCGAGCGCCTTGCACGCGCCCTCGTAGGCGGCCCGGGCGATCACCCCGCAGTCGCCCTCGGCCACGTCTGCGGCATCGGCGGCGTCGGCCGCTGCCGCCGCGACCGACAGCACGGTGCCCTCGACGGGGTGGGCCACGGCCCCGCGGGCGGCGTCGGCGGCGTGCCGCAGGGCGAGCCGCAGCCTCTCTCCGTCGATGTGAGTCGCCTCACCCTCGGTGACGGCGTGGGCCATGCCGCGCAGCAGCTGCGCCAGGATCGTGCCGGAGTTGCCGCGCGCGCCTATCAGGGCGCCGTGCGCCATCGCGCGGACGGCGTCGGCCAGGGTGGGGACCTCTTCGCCCAGCTCGTAGCCGGCGAAGACGGCCTCCACGGCGCCGGCGGCCGACTCCACCGTCAGATAGAGGTTCGTGCCCGTGTCACCGTCGGCCACCGGGTAGACGTTGATCGCGTCGATCTCCTCGCGCGCCCGGCCGATCGCCCCGAGCGCGAGACCGCACCAGGTGCGTACCGCGAGAGCATCGAAGAATGTCTGCGGCACCTGCGCCACCTGCGCCTCCTTGAGCTGGCCCGACGTGGTCGCAGCGTAGACCCCGGAAGGGTGCCCACCGGAAGTGGGCCGGGAGCCGGCCCCTGAGCTGCCATGCTAGTTTCGTCTAACCGTCGCGGCCGTTGTATGCTGCTCCGGTTGCCCGATCCCATCGGGCCATTACCCCTGGCAACGCCACTCAAGATCTCAGATACCTGGGTCTCGATCCCGGCACGCCGGGATTCAACCGTAAGTGCATCTGAAGTCTTTGGAGTGACCCGTGGCTGCCAACTGCGACGTCTGCGGCAAGGGGCCGGGCTTCGGCAACAACATCTCGCACTCGCACCGCCGTACGTCCCGTCGCTGGAACCCGAACATCCAGCGTGTGCGTACCGTGGTCGGCGGGACGCCGAAGCGCGTGAACGCCTGCACCTCGTGCATCAAGGCCGGCAAGGTCTCGCGCTGACGCACTGCTGCCAGCGCGCGGCAACAGCCGGTTCGCCGCACTGAGCCGGTCCACCCGAGGGTGGGCCGGCTTTTTGCCGTGCCCGAAAACCGGAACCTCGGCGAACCGTGCCCTGCCAAGCTGGGCGCATGCGCTTCGGCATCCTCGGCCCCCTGGACATACGCGCCGACGACGGCACCCCCGTCGACCCCGGCGGCCCCCGCCCCCGCGCGCTGCTCTCCCTGCTGCTCCTGGACGCCGGCCGCGCGGTCTCGGCGCAGCGCCTCACCGACGGCCTGTACGGCACCGAGCCGCCCGCCGGGGCCGCCAACGCCCTGCAGTCCCAGATCTCCCGGCTGCGCAGGCGCCTGGCACCGCACACCGAGATCGAGGCCACCGCCACCGGATACCGGGTCGCCATCGCCCCCGACACCGTGGACGCACATCAGTTCGAAGCCTGGTCCGCGGCCGGACGCACCGCCCTGCGGGCCGGCGACCACCGGAACGCGGCGGCCCGGCTCCGGGAGGCGCTCGCCCTGTGGCGCGGCCCCGCGCTGCCCGACCTCCCGGATGCGCACGCCGAGGCCGCGCGCCTCGAAGAGCTGCGGCTGGCCGCCGTACAGGACCGCATCGAGGCGGATCTGGCGCTCGGCGGCGGGTCCGGGCTGGTGCCGGAGCTGCGGGCGCTGCTGGCCGCCCATCCGCTGAGCGAGCGGCTGTACGGGCAGCTGATGCGGGCCCTGCACGCGGGCGGGCGGCCCGCCGAGGCGCTCACGGTGTTCGAGGAGGCCCGTCGCGCCCTCGCCGACCAGCTGGGCGCCGATCCCTCGCCGGAGCTGTCCGCGCTCCACCTGGAGCTGCTCAGGGGTGCGGAGCCCGAGCGGCCCAGGCTCCCGGTCCAGCTCACCCGGTTCGTCGGCCGCGAGCCCGAGCTCGCCCGGATCGCCGGCCTCCTGACCGGCGCCCGCCTGGTCACCCTCACCGGCCCCGGCGGTGCGGGCAAGACCCGCCTGGCGCTCGAG
Organism: Streptomyces sp. NPDC054813; assembly: GCF_053611365.1. NCBI lineage: Bacteria > Bacillati > Actinomycetota > Actinomycetes > Kitasatosporales > Streptomycetaceae > Streptomyces > Streptomyces sp. NPDC054813. The sequence goes on from NZ_JBSHAF010000014.1 coordinate 190,448, forward strand.
GCGGCGACCAGGATCGAGGCCACGCCCGGCAGCCAGGCGGCACGCAGAGGCGAGCCCGCGCCCAAGAGCGAGGCCGCACGCGAAGGCGGCGGTGCCTGTTTCGTCGAGTTGGCGCCGCTGGGCGACGGCTCGCAGATCCCGTACGCCGTCCTCACCGCCCTCGGTGTCCGCGAGGGCCTGCGCAGCCCCGTGGCCGACATCACGGACCGCCTGCTGGCCGCCCTGGAGGAGCGCGAGCTGCTGCTCGTCCTCGACAACTGCGAGCACCTGGTCGACGCGGCCGCCTCGGTCGCCGCCCTGCTCCTCGCCTCCTGTCCGGGCGTGCGGATCCTCGCCACCAGCCGGGAGTCCCTGAACATCACCGGCGAGGTGCTGGTCCTGGTGCCCCCGCTGCCGCCGGAACCGGCGGAGCGGCTCTTCCTGGACCGGGCCCGCGCCGTGCGCCCTGGTTTCGACGGCCACGCGCGCGTGGCGCACATCTGCGCCGCCCTGGACGGGCTGCCGCTGGCCATCGAACTGGCGGCGGCCCGGCTGCGCACCCTCACCCCCGACGAACTCGCCGACCGCCTGGACGACCGGTTCCGGCTCCTCTCGCGCGGCGACCGCTCCAAGGCGCCCCGGCACCGCACCCTGCGCGCGGTGGTCGAGTGGAGCTGGGAGCTGCTGGACGGGGAGGAGCGGGAGCTGGCGCGGCGGCTGACGGTGTTCTCCGGGGGCGCGACGCTGGCGGCGGTCGAGGCGGTGTGCGGGCTGCCGTACCCGGAGGACCTGCTGGCCTCGCTGGTGGAGAAGTCGTTCCTTGAGGTGTCCGAGGGCCGCTACCGGATGCTGGAGACGATCCGCGCGTTCGCCGCCGGGGACCTGCCCGACCCGGGCGGCCTGCGGGACGCGCACGCCGGCTACTTCCTGCGGCTGGCCGAGCGGGCCGAGCCGAAGCTCCGTGGCGGCGGTCAGCTGCCCTGGCTGGCACGGCTCTCCGCCGAGCACGGCAACCTGGACGCGGCGCTGCGCCATCTGGTGCGCCACGGCCCCGAGGACGCCCTGCGCCTGATGGCCGTCCTGTCCTGTTTCTGGCGGCTGCGCGGGCTGCACGGCGAACAGGTGACGTCGGCCCGCGCACTGCTGGCCGCCGTGGGGGACGCGCCGCCGCCGGGGCTGACGGAGGAGTACGTGCTGTGCGCGATCAACGTGCTCCTGGGCGACGGCGGCCACGCGGCCGGCCGGGACGGTCACGCAGAGCTCGTCGCACGCGTGGACGCGCTGATGGCCGGGTGCGCAGGCCCCTTGCGGCTGCCGTACATCCTCATGCTCTGGTCGGTCGCGGCCGGCCCCCGGCCCACGACCGGCGAAGAGGCCCTCGCCCTGGCCGGCGACGACCCCTGGGCGCGGGCCCTGCTCGACGTGGGCCTGGGTTTCCGGGACCTGCTCGCGGGCCGGCCGCGGGAGGCCGAGGAGTGCTTCGCCCGGGGGCTGGACGGGTTCCGGGCCACGGGTGACCGCTGGGGGATGGCCAACTGTCTCGACCCGCTCGGTATGGCCGCCCACGCGCGCGGGGACTCGCGCCGCGCCCTGGAGCTGCTGGACGAGGGGCTGGCGTACATGCGGGAGCTGGCGGCCCCGGAGGAGACCGCCGACCTGCTGCGTACCCGGGGCACCGTGCTGCTGCACCAGGGCGACGCGGCCGGCGCCGAGGCCCACTTCGAGCAGGCGCTGACCCTCGCCCGCGGTGCCGGGCTCCCCGACAAGGTGGCGGGCGCCCGGCGCGGTCTCGGCGACGCGGCACGGCTCTCCGGGGACACGGCACGCGCGCGCGTGCACTACGAGAACGCACTCAGGGAGTGCGCCGCCAACTGGTTCAGCGTCGGCGAGACGGTCCGTATCCTCATCGGGTTCGGCCGCACGGCCGCCGCCGAGGGGGACACCGAGGAGGCCCGCGACTGGTTCCGGCAGGCTGCCGAACTCGCCGTCGAGGGTCCGGGCACCCTGGAACTCGCCGACGCTGCCGAGGCGTTGGCGTCCGTCGCCGAGTCGGCCGAGCGGGCCGCCGTGCTGCTGGGTGCGGGGACGGCCCTGCGGGGCGCCCGCGCCGAGGCCGATCCGGACGTCGTACGCCTCGAACAGGACGTACGCGCGAAGCTGTCGCCCGAGGTCTACGCCCAGGCCTTCGACCAGGGCCTACGGCAACGGTCAGCGGCGGTCAGCGAACGGTAGGAGGACGGTCAGCGCCCCCGCCGAAGCTCATCGCATGACGAAGAACCCCACACCGAAGGACCTCAGCCACCTCAGCGTCCTGGTCTCCGGCGCCAGCATCGCCGGTCCCGCCCTCGCCCTGAACCTCGTCCGGCTCGGCGCCCGGGTCACCGTCGTCGAGAAGGCCCCGGAACTGCGCGGCGGCGGCTTCGCGGTCGACTTCCGCGGTCACGTGCACCGCACGGTCCTGACCTCCATGGGCATCTGGGACGAGGTCCACGCCCGCCAGACCCACATGGGCCGCCAGACCGTCGTGGCCGCCGACGGCAGCCCACGCGTGGACCTGCCCGCCGAGCTGATGAGCGGTGACGTGGAGATCTGCCGCGGCGACCTCGCGCAGCTCATGTACGAGCGCACCAGGGACGGCGTCGAGTACGTCTTCGGCGACTCGATCGCCTCCCTCGCCCAGGACGCCGACGGCGTCGACGTCACCTTCGAGCACGGCGCCCCCCGCCGCTTCGGCCTGGTCGTCGGCGCGGACGGCCTGCACTCCAACACCCGTCGGCTGGTCTTCGGCGAGGAGTCCCGCTACCTGCGCTTCTTCGACCACTACGTGGCCGGCTTCGACGTCCCCAACCACCTCGGCCTGGACCGCACCGGCCGGGTCTACAGCGAACCCGGCCGCGCGGCCGTCGTCGGCAACTACGACGGCGACCCGGACCGCGCGGGCGCGCTGCTGGTCTTCCGGTCCGCGGAGCTGTCGTACGACCGCCGGGACGTCGCGGCGCAGAAGCGGATCGTCGCGGAACGTTTCGCCGGCCTGGGCTGGGAGGGTCCGACCCTGCTCAAGGCCCTCGAAGAGGCCGACGACCTGTACTTCGACGCGATCGCCCAGATCCACGTCGACCGCCTGGTCGAGGGGCGGGTGGCGCTGCTCGGGGACGCCGGGTACGGGGCGACCATGGGCGGGATGGGGACGGGTGTGGCGGTCGTCGGTGCCTATGTCCTCGCCGGTGAGCTCGCCCTCGCGGGCGGCGACCACCGCACCGCCTTCGCCGAGTACGAGACCCGGATCCGGGACTTCGCCAAGGGCTGCCAGAAGATCTCCGGCAACGCGGGCCCGTTCTTCGCCCCGCCCACCGAGCGGCGCATCCGCAGCCGGGACCGCATGTACCGGGTCCTCGGCTCCCGCCCGCTGGCCCGCTTCTTCAAGAAGATGACGGAGAAGGCGGCCACCGGCATCACGCTCCGGGAGTACCCCTACTGAGGGCCCCGGCGCAGGGCCCAGCCGTGGTCCACCGGCCCGATCCCGGCGCCGAGCGCGAACCCGGCCGCGATCGCCCCCGTGACGTACTCCTTGGCCGCCGCCACCGCCGCCGGCACGGACTGCCCCTTCGCGAGCTGCGACGCGATCGCGGACGCGAGGGTGCAGCCCGTGCCGTGTGTGTGCCGGTTGTCGTGGCGGGGGGCGCGCAGCCGGAACTCGTCGGTGCCGTCCGTGAGCAGATCCACGGCCTCACCCGGCAGATGCCCGCCCTTGATCAGCACCCACTTCGGCCCGTACGACAGCACGGCCGCCGCGGCCCGGCGCAGGTCCCTCTCCGACTCGACCTGTACTCCGGTGAGTTGGGCCACCTCGTCCAGGTTGGGGGTGGCCACGGTGGCCAGCGGGAGGAGCTTGGTGCGGACCGAGTCCAGGGCGGAGGCGGCGAGCAGGGAGTCGCCGTGCTTGGAGACGCCCACCGGGTCGACGACCACGGGTGCGTCGGTGCCGGCGATCAACTCCGCGACCGTCTCGACGAGTTCGGCCGAGGCGAGCATCCCGGTCTTCACCGCGTCCACGCCGATGTCGTCGACCACACTGCGGTACTGGGCCCGCACCGCCGCCACCGGCAGTTCCCAAGCGCCCTGCACACCGACGGAGTTCTGCGCGGTGACCGCCGTGATCACGCTCATGCCGTGCACGCCCAGCGCCAGCATCGTCTTCAGGTCGGCCTGGATCCCGGCCCCGCCGCCGGAGTCGGAGCCCGCGACCGTCAGCACCCGCGGAAGGCTCATGACTCGATGTCTCCGAAGTGGTCCCAGCCGCCCTTGCTGGTCCAGGGTGCCCCGTCGACGGTCACCTGGGGCAGCGCGGACGGGTTGAGGACCTCGCCGATCACCTTCCAGCGGGCGGGCAGCTTCACGTCCGGCGGGAAGGTCGCCACGATCGCGTGGTCCTCGCCGCCGGTCAGCACCCACTGGATCGGGTCGACGCCGACGGCCTGCCCGATGTCGTTCATCTGGGAGGGGACGTCGATCGCGCCGGAGCGGATGTCGATCCGCACCTTGCTGGCCTCCGCGATGTGTCCGAGGTCGGCGATCAGCCCGTCGCTGACATCGCACATCGCGGTAGCGCCGAGGCCCGCGGCGGCCGGACCCGCGTGGTACGGCGGCTCGGGGCGGCGGTGCGCCTCCACGAAGGCGCGCGGCGAGCGGAAGCCGCGGGAGAGCACCGCGTAGCCGGCCGCGGACCAGCCCAGCCAGCCGGTGACGGCCACCAGGTCGCCGGGCTGGGCGCCGCCCCGGGTGACCGGCTCCTGGTTGCGCAGATCGCCGAGCGCGGTGATGGAGACCATGATCGTGTCGCCGCGGACCACATCGCCGCCGACCACCGAGGCGCCGGCCACCTGGCACTCGTCCCGGATGCCGTCCATCAGCTCGCTGGGCCAGGTCACCGGGAGTTCGGCGGGGACGACCAGGCCGAGCAGCAGCGCGGTCGGCACGGCGCCCATGGCGGCGATGTCCGCGAGGTTCTGCGCGGCCGCCTTGCGGCCCACGTCGTAGGCCGTGGACCAGTCGCGGCGGAAGTGCCGGCCCTCCAGCAGGATGTCGGTGCTCGCCACGACCCTGCGGTCGGGCGCGGCGACCACCGCGGCGTCGTCGCCGGGACCGACCCGGACCGCCGGAGTGGTGGTGAGACGGGAGGTGAGCTCCCTGATGAGCCCGAACTCCCCCAGCTCACCAACAGTGCCCTTCATTGCCCTTACGCCCCTTCTCTGCCTTGCCGTGCCCGCTCGCGCGTCATCGTCGTCCTGGATACGGTCGAGGTGACCGTCAACTTCTGTCGTGGCTGCACCCTGGCGCGCAAGCCCCTGTCCGCGCAGGTCTCCCCGCGGTGAGCGGCGACGCGATACCGTGGCGTTCCTTTTCCCCACATGATCCTCGTGGCCGCCCTGGAGGTTCCGTGGTACAGGCGTACATCCTGATCCAGACGGAGGTCGGCAAAGCGTCGACCGTCGCCGAGATCATCAGCAAGATCCCTGGAGTCATCCAGGCCGAGGACGTGACAGGACCGTACGACGTCATCGTGCGCGCACAAGCGGAGACGGTCGACGAACTCGGTCGGCTCGTGGTCGCGAGAGTCCAGCAAGTGGAGGGCATCACACGTACCCTGACCTGTCCGGTCGTCCATCTGTAGCCCCCGTCTAGGCTTGGCCGGTGAACATTTTCCGTCACCGGCCATTCGGTCTGCCCGCGCTCGCTCTTGTGATGATCGCGGCGGCGGGCTGCTCATCAGCAGACGATGCCCCGTCGGCGGCGGTTCCCACTCCGGGCGCGGCGGTTGCGAAGCTGTGCCGGAACCTCGACGAGGGGTTGCCGAAGAAGGTGGACAAGCTCGCCCGGCGTGACCCCGAGCCCGCCTCCACGCTGACGGCGGGCTGGGGGGACCCCGCGATCATACTGCGCTGTGGTGTCGAGCGGCCTGCGAAGATGGCCGACCCGGAGGCCGACGGGGTCGAGGTCAACGGGGTCGGATGGCTGCTGGAGCAGGAGGCCGACAAATCGTTCCGGTTCACCACGACGTTGCGGAAGGCGTATGTCGAGGTGACGATCCCTACGGGGCGGACCGGTGATGGCATGGCGCCGTTGGTGAGCTTGGCGCCTGCCGTCAAGAAGGCGGTTCCGGAGGGGGTTGCCGACTAGGCGCCGTAAGCGGATCCGTTGCGTGTCGAGTGCCGATCCGTCGTGGCCTGTCGCGCCCACGCGGCGGTGGCCGCAAGTCGAAACAGCCCCGCGCCCCTGACGGGGCGCTTCCGTTCGGGACGTTTTCTAACGCAGCCCCGTCGAGCGGTTCAGCGCTGCCTGGATCAGGCGGTCGATGAGATCCGGGTAGCTGACGCCCGTCGCCTGCCACATCTGCGGGTACATCGAGATCGGGGTGAAGCCGGGCATCGTGTTGATCTCGTTGATCACGAAATCGCCGTCCTCGGTGAGGAAGAAGTCCGCGCGGACCAGGCCCTCGCAGGACGCGGCCTCGAAGGCGTCGACCGCGAGCGCCTGGATCTCGGCGGTCTCCTCGGGCGTCAGCGGGGCCGGGACGATGCCGGGGGTGGAGTCGATGTACTTGGCCTCGAAGTCGTAGTACGCGTGCGTGCCGGCCGGCGGGATCTCGGCCGGGACCGAGGCGCGCGGGCCGTCCTCGAACTCCAGGACGCCGACCTCGATCTCACGGCCGCGCAGCGCCGCCTCGACCAGGATCTTCGGGTCGTGGGCCTGGGCGGTGGCGATCGCCTCGTCCAGACCGGAGAGGTCGTCGACCTTGGTGATGCCGATCGACGAACCGGCCCGCGCGGGCTTCACGAACAGCGGCCAGCCGTGCTCGCCGGCGAAGTCGACGATCCGCTTGCGGGCGGCGGACTCGTCCTGCTTCCACTCGCGGGGACGGATCACCAGGTACGGGCCGACCTTGAGCCCGAACGAGGTGAACACCCGCTTCATGTACTCCTTGTCCTGGCCGACGGCCGAGGCGAGCACGCCGGAGCCGACGTAGGGGACGCCGGAGAGCTCCAGGAGGCCCTGCAGGGTGCCGTCCTCGCCGTAGGGGCCGTGCAGCATCGGGAAGACGACGTCGACCTCGCCGAGCGCCTTGGGCACGGAGCCGGGCTCGCTGTAGACGACCTCGCGGTTGGCCGGGTCGACGGGGAGCAGCACGCCGCCCTCGGTGGACTCGGCGAGGTCGCCGACCTCGGGCGTACGGCGGTCGCTGATCGCCATGCGTTCGGGTTCGTCGGCCGTGAGCACCCAGCGGCCTTCCCTCGTGATGCCGATCGGCAGGACGTCGTACTTCGTCCGGTCGATGGCACTCAGGACGGCTCCGGCGGTGACCATGGAGATCCCGTGCTCGGAGCTGCGACCGCCGAACACGACGGCCACACGCGGCTTGCGAGCGGGCTGCTCAGGGCTTTGGGGGAGGTTCTCGGTGCTCATATCGCGATGAGAGTACCCGGTGGTAGAGCCCCGATACAGCGTCCGCGGGGTGCGTTCGCTCAGCGTCGCTCGGGCTTCGCGCTGCGCGACATGAGCTCCTTGAGTGCGACCACCGGCGGCTTGCCCTCGTGCACGATGTCGACCACCGTCTCGGTGATCGGCATCTCCACGCCGTGCCGGCGGGCCAGATCCGCCACGGACTCGCAGGACTTGACGCCCTCGGCGGTCTGCCGGGTGACCGCGATGGTCTCCTCCAGGGTCATGCCCTTGCCGAGGTTGGTGCCGAAGGTGTGGTTGCGGGACAGCGGCGAGGAACAGGTCGCCACCAGGTCGCCGAGACCGGCGAGGCCGGCGAAGGTCAGCGGGTCGGCGCCGAGCGCGACACCGAGGCGGGTGGTCTCGGCGAGACCGCGGGTGATCAGCGAGCCCTTGGCGTTGTCGCCGAGGCCCATGCCGTCGGCGATGCCGACCGCGAGCCCGATGACGTTCTTGACCGCGCCGCCGAGTTCGCAGCCGATGACGTCGGTGTTGGTGTACGGCCGGAAGTACGGCGTGTGGCAGGCGGCCTGGAGGCGCTGGGCGACGGTGTCGTCGGTGCAGGCGACCACGGCGGCGGCCGGCATCCGGGCCGCGATCTCCCGGGCCAGGTTGGGTCCGGTGACGACCGCGATGCGGTCCTGGCCGACCTTGGCGACGTCCGCGATGACCTCGCTCATCCGCATGGTGGTGCCGAGTTCGATGCCCTTCATGAGGGACACCAGGGTGGTGCCGCGCGCGAGCAGCGGCGCCCAGTCCGCGAGGTTGGCGCGCATGCTCTGGGAGGGCACCGACAGGACGGTGAAGTCGGCGCCGGCCGCGGCCTCGGCGGGGTCGGTCGTGGCCCGCAGGTTCTCGGGGAGTTCCACGCCGGGCAGGTAGTCGGGGTTGGTACGGCCGGAGTTGATGGCCTCGGCCACCTCCGCCCGCCGCGCCCACAGGGTGACCTCGCACCCGGCGTCGGCGAGCACCATCCCGAAGGCCGTACCCCACGAACCCGCGCTGAAGACCGCCGCCTTGGCAGGCATGCTCACTTGCCGCTCTCCTCTTCCAGACCGCTCTGCGCACGCGTCCGGCGCCGCTGCTCGATCCGCACCTGGCGTGGATCGTAGGGGGTCTCCGGGGCCTTCTCGCCGCGGATCTCCTCCAGCTGGCGGGTGATGGCGGCCATGATGACCTCGGTCGCCTCCTTCAGGACGTCCTGGGTCATGTCCTTGTCGTAGAAGCGCGAGAGGTCGACCGGCGGACCGGCGAGGACGTGGTGGGTCTTGCGGGGCAGCAGGTTGAGCTTCTTCGCGTACGGCGGCAGCAGTTCGTTGGCGCCCCACTGGGCGACCGGGATCACCGGGCACTTGGTCTGCAGGGCCACCCGGGCGGCACCGGTCTTGGCCGTCATGGGCCACTGGTCCGGGTCGCGGGTGATCGTTCCCTCAGGGTAGAAAGCCACGCACTCGCCGCGCTCCACGGCGTCGATCGCGGCCCGGAAGGCGCTGAGGGCGTCGGTGGACTCGCGGTAAACCGGGATCTGGCCGGTGCCCCGCATGGCGGCGCCGACGAATCCCTTCTTGAAAAGCCCGCTCTTCGCCAGGAATCGTGGAACGCGCCCGGTGTTGTACTGATAGTGCGCGTAGGCGAAGGGGTCGATGTGGGAATTGTGGTTCACCGCGGTGATAAATCCACCCTCGGCCGGAATGTTCTCCATTCCGCGCCAGTCCCGCTTGATCAGTACCACCAGCGGCGGTTTGCAGAGCACCGCAGCGAAGCGGTACCAGAAGCCGATTCTCCGGCGGGGCACGCGCACACCTTCCTCTAGGACTTCTTCCCGGTCTCCGGGACTTCTTCTCCCGGAGAGGGGGCCGGGAGAAGTGTCGCCCCGGTCCGCCGGTCTGTCGAGGAACACCGTACGCCTCGCTGCCGCGCCTGCCCCGGGGCCCGGGTGACAATGAGGCAACGAGGGAGGGACGGTACGTCGGTGCAGTGGACCTTGGTGATACCCCTGAAGCCCCTGGCGCGAGCCAAGAGCAGGCTCGCGGACACCGCGACGGACGGTTTGCGTCCGGGACTGGCGCTCGCTTTCGCCCAGGACACGGTGGCCGCGGCGCTGGCCTGCCTGGCGGTGAAGGATGTGGCGGTCGTCACGGACGACATGCTGGCCGGGCGCGAGCTCTCGGCGCTGGGCGCGCGCATCGTCCCGGACACGCCGGGAAGCGGCCTGAACGCCGCTCTGCGGCACGGTGCGGCGGTCGTGCGCGCATCGCGCCCGGAAAGCGCGGTGGCCGCACTGAACGCCGATCTGCCGGCGCTCCGTCCGTTGGAATTGTCCCGGGTGCTCGACGCGGCCGCGGAATTCCCGCGCGCTTTTCTCCCGGACGCGGCGGCAATCGGCACCACCCTGCTGGCCGCGACTCCCGGCAATGAATTGGCGCCCGCATTCGGCCCGGATTCCCGCGCCCGGCACACCGCCTCGGGCGCCGCGGAACTGAGACTGGCCGGTGTGGAGTCGGTACGGCAGGACGTGGACACCGGCGCGGACCTGCGCACGGCACTGGCCCTGGGCGTGGGGCCGCGCACGGCGGCAGCGGCAGCCCGCCTGCTGATCCCGGACCAGTAGGCTGCCGTCATGCAGGCGACCGCATACACGTATGACCCCGAGACCCGCAGCGGCCAGGTGCTCCTGGACGACGGGACCCCGGTGCCCTTCGACGGAGCGGCCTTCGAGGCGGGTGGATTGCGCCTGCTCAGGCCGGGTCAGCGGGTACGGATCGAGACGGAGGACTCCGGAGACGGCCTCCGGATCACCCTGGTGACCCTGCAGACGCTCTGAGGCAGGAAAGCGCGGGGCCGTATCGATGTGCGGCTACCACGCGGGCGCGACCAGCTCCACAGCGCCGCCGCCGGAACGCAACGCACACGCCGAACACACCGCGGGCCGGACTCCCCCAGGAGTCCGGCCCGTCGCGTGAGTACCCCGAGGCCCCGCTGCCTAGCGCGCAGCCGTCTTCTTGGCGGTAGCCTTCCGCGCCGTCGACTTCTTGGCCGGCGCCTTCTTGGCGGTGACCTTCTTGGCCGGAGCCTTCTTCGCGGCCGTCTTCTTCGCCGTGGCCGTGGCCTTCTTGGCGGTGGTCTTGGCCGTGGTCTTCTTCGCGGCGGCGGCCGTGGTCTTCTTCGCCGTCGTCTTCTTCGCGGTGGTCTTCTTGGCCGCCGCGGTCGCCTTCTTGGCGGTGACCTTCTTCGCCGCCGCCTTCTTGACCGTCGCGGAAGCGCCGCCGGTCAGGCTGCCCTTGGGCGCCTTCTTGACCGCGACCTCGCCGCCGCGCGGGAGCTTCTTCGAGCCGCTCACCAGGTCCTTGAAGCCCTGACCGGCACGGAAGCGCGGCACGGAGGTCTTCTTGACCCGAACCCGCTCGCCCGTCTGGGGGTTGCGGGCGTAACGCGCCGGGCGGTCCACCTTCTCGAAGGACCCGAAGCCCGTGACCGAGACCCGGTCACCCGCGACGGTCGCGCGGACGATGGCGTCCAGGACCGCATCGACAGCCTCGGCCGCCTGCTGGCGGCCGCCCATCTTGTCGGCAATCGCTTCTACGAGCTGCGCCTTGTTCACGTCTTCCCCTTCGGAGACATCGCCAGAACGAAAGTGTTCAAGCTTTTTCGCACGTTAGGCAGATATATACCGCAAATCAAACACGAAACGGGCTTATCACCCTTGTGCCGCAACGGACTCGGTCGTCCAGGACGGTCCAGTCAGCGTTCCTCTTCGGGGAATCGACCCCCGTCGAGGTCCGCGTTGAACCGTTCCAGCCGTCTTGCCGCGTCGGCCAGGTCGTGCTTGGCCGCGGCCGTAATGACCAGCAGCTTCCGGGTCAGCGCCATCCGTACGCCCTCCGGGACTTGCAGTGCACGCACTCTTGTGTGCGCTTCCTTCAGTTGGTCCGCGACCGCCGCATAGAGCTGGAGTTGGCCGTCGTGTTCCATGCACAGATTGTGCCATCTGGGGCGAGTTGTCGCCTGCGCAGGGGGCAACTGCCGCCTCAAATGGCCTTCCGGGCACTTGCGGAAGCCGCGGACACAGCACTCACGTACCCCCACAACATCCGTCCTAACGTGGGAAGTTGGCAAGACCTGCGACAACGCGAGCGTCCGTTCGGGTGCAGACATGGCTGTACCCCCAATCGTGGCGATCGGGGGTACAGGCGGGGTGTGGCGGTGGCTGAAACCAGCCGTATTCAGATGTGGTCGATCAGGCCGGAAGCGGGCTCCGGATCAGGCCTGGAGCGTCCGCGGCTTGTACGAGGGCCGCTTGGCCTCGTACTCCGCGATGTCGGCCTCGTTCCGGAGGGTGATGGAGATGTCGTCCAGCCCGTTCAGCAGCCGCCAGCGGGAGTTCTCGTCCAGCTCGAAGGAGGCGGTGATGCCCTCGGCGCGCACCTCGCGGTCCTGGAGGTCGACGGTGATCTCGGCCTGCGGGTCGTTCTCGGTGAGCTCCTGCAGCGCGTCCACGATCTTCTGCTCCAGAACCACCGTGAGCAGGCCGTTCTTCAGCGAGTTGCCCCGGAAGATGTCCGCGAAGCGGGACGAGATGACGGTCTTGAAGCCGTAGTTCTGCAGCGCCCAGACGGCGTGCTCACGGGAGGAGCCGGTGCCGAAGTCGGGGCCGGCGACCAGGACGGTCGCCCCCTGCCGCTCGGGCCGGTTGAGCACGAACTCGGGATCTTTCCGCCAGGCCTCGAACAGCCCGTCCTCGAAACCGTCCCTGGTGACCTTCTTGAGCCAGTGAGCAGGGATGATCTGGTCGGTGTCGACGTTGGAGCGGCGCAGCGGGACGGCCCGGCCGGTGTGCGTGGTGAATGCTTCCATGGCTGATCAGACTCCAGCGGGCGTACGAACGTCGGCGTCGGACAGGTCGGCGGGCGAGGCCAGGTGGCCCAGGACGGCCGTGGCGGCCGCGACCTGCGGCGACACCAGGTGGGTACGGCCGCCCTTGCCCTGCCGGCCCTCGAAGTTGCGGTTGGAGGTGGACGCGGAGCGCTCCCCCGGTGCCAGCTGGTCGGGGTTCATGCCCAGGCACATCGAGCAGCCCGCGTGCCGCCATTCGGCACCGGCGTCCTTGAAGACGACGTCCAGGCCCTCGGAGACGGCCTGCAGACCGACCCGCGCGGAGCCGGGGACGACCAGCATCCGTACGCCGTCGGCGACTTTGCGGCCCTCGACGACGGCGGCCGCGGCGCGCAGGTCCTCGATACGGCCGTTGGTGCACGAGCCTACGAAGACGGTGTCCACCTTGATGGAGCGCAGCAGCTGGCCGGCCTCCAACCCCATGTACTCCAGGGCCTTTTCGGCGGCGAGGCGCTCCGAAGCGTCTTCGTACGAAGCCGGGTCGGGGACCTGTGCCGAAAGCGGCGCACCCTGGCCGGGGTTGGTGCCCCAGGTGACGAACGGCGAGAGGGCGGCGGCGTCGATGCGCACCTCGGCGTCGAATTCCGCGTCGTCGTCCGTCTTCAGGGTCTTCCAGTACTCGACCGCCGCGTCCCAGTCGGCGCCCTCGGGGGCGTGGGCGCGGCCCTTGATGTACGCGAAGGTGGTCTCGTCCGGGGCGATCATGCCCGCGCGGGCGCCGGCCTCGATCGACATGTTGCAGATGGTCATGCGGGCCTCCATCGAGAGCTTCTCGATGGCGGAGCCTCGGTACTCCAGGATGTAGCCCTGGCCGCCGCCGGTACCGATCTTGGCGATGATCGCCAGGATCAGGTCCTTGGCGGTGACGCCCTCGGGCAGCTCGCCGTCGACCGTGATGGCCATGGTCTTCGGGCGGGCCAGCGGCAGCGTCTGGGTGGCCAGCACGTGCTCCACCTGGGAGGTGCCGATTCCGAACGCGAGCGCGCCGAAGGCGCCGTGCGTGGAGGTGTGGGAGTCACCACAGACGACGGTCGTGCCGGGCTGGGTCAGACCCAGCTGCGGGCCGACCACGTGCACGACACCCTGCTCGACGTCGCCCAGCGGGTGCAGCCGGACGCCGAAGTCGGCGCAGTTCTTGCGCAGCGTCTCCAGCTGGGCCCGGGAGACCGGGTCCGCGATGGGCTTGTCGATGTCGAGGGTGGGGGTGTTGTGGTCCTCGGTCGCGATGGTGAGGTCGAGGCGGCGCACCTGGCGGCCGTTCTGACGCAGGCCGTCGAAGGCCTGCGGGCTGGTCACCTCGTGCAGCAGGTGCAGATCGATGAAGAGGAGGTCGGGCTCGCCCTCGGCGCGCCGGACGACGTGGTCGTCCCAGACCTTCTCCGCGAGTGTCCTACCCATCGCTTTCCCTCCGGCCGGCAGACGTGCACCGGCCCAACTAGAGATCTTGAGGTAGCGGCTGCCCGTTCTCCGGGCCCCTGAAGTCGTGGTTCCGGGCGTCCGCCGCCGGGCCCGTTGGTCTGCGGGCCACTGTGTGATTCCAGGGTGGCGCGTTCCACGGGAAATTGAACTTGCGTTTCACAGAGTGAGACGTGAGTATCGTTGCATGGACAACAGTAGCGGCGTCGGCGTTCTGGACAAGGCGGCCCTTGTCCTGAGCGCTCTGGAGTCCGGTCCGGCCACCCTCGCGGGTCTGGTCGGGGCAACCGGACTGGCACGGCCCACGGCCCACCGGCTGGCCGTGGCTCTGGAACACCACCGCATGGTGGCACGCGACATGCAGGGCCGTTTCATTCTCGGCCCACGACTCGCGGAACTGGCCGCGGCGGCCGGCGAGGACCGCCTGCTCGCGACGGCGGGCCCGGTGCTCACGCACCTCCGGGACATCACCGGCGAGAGCGCGCAGCTCTATCGACGCCAGGGGGACATGCGGATCTGCGTGGCCGCGGCGGAACGCCTGTCCGGTCTTCGGGACACGGTCCCGGTCGGCTCGACGCTCACGATGAAAGCCGGGTCCTCGGCGCAGATCCTGATGGCCTGGGAGGAGCCGGAGCGACTGCACCGCGGCCTCCAGGGCGCCCGCTTCACGGCGACGGCCCTGTCGGGTGTCCGCCGCCGCGGCTGGGCCCAGTCCATCGGTGAGCGCGAGCCGGGGGTCGCCTCGGTGTCGGCGCCGGTGCGGGGGCCTTCCAACCGTGTGGTGGCGGCGGTGTCCGTTTCCGGACCGATCGAGCGGCTGACCCGCCACCCCGGCCGGATGCACGCTCAGGCGGTCATCGACGCGGCGGGCCGCCTGTCGGAGGCCTTGCGCCGCACGGGCTGAGGCCCGATACGAACGCTCCCGCCGAGGAGAGGCCGGCCTCAACGCCGCGGCAGGCCCTTCCCGACGGGAGCGCGACCCCTTACGGGGCGCTCTTGTCGGCGCTTCTGTGAGCGAACCGGTCCTTCGCGTACCGCCCCCGCTGCTCCACCGGCACCACCCCGCTCGCCGCGCCCAGACCGAAGCGGGGCATGTCGAAGTAGATCGACTCGTACGAGCCCTCCGGCGCCACGTACGCCTCGTGCCACAGCCCCACGTGCCCGTGCAGCTGCCCCGCGCGCTCCTTGCGGTTCACGATGCCCCACACCTTGTGGTGGAACAGGTCGGGCGAGCTCGCGTACGCGTACAGCTTCTCCTTCGACTCCCAGTACTGGACGACGTAGTACGTCCGCGGCGAAGCCGTCAGCAGGATGCGCCCCAGCAGCCCCCGGCCGGGGTCCCGTTCGAGCTCCCGCAGCATGCGGAACATCGACAGCGCGACCGGGAGCCATTGGTGGACCGCCCAGAAGTGGTTGATGCGCATGCCGATCAGCAGGACCACCGCGTCGCCCTCGCGTGCCGCGGTCGTCCGGCCCGGAATCGGTTTCGCGAACATGACGACGCCCCCGGATCCTCATCGGATAGCAGCACTATCCTTCTTTTCGGTGCTTGGATAGTGGCACTTACCAAGGAGAGGCGCAAGACATGCGGCTTGCCCAGCTGAGCGAGCGCAGCGGCGTGTCCGCCGCGACGATCAAGTACTACCTGCGCGAAGGGCTGTTGCCGCCGGGCCGCCAGGTCAATGCCACCACTGCCGAGTACGACGAGGAGCATCTGCGGCGGCTGCGGCTGGTGCGGGCGATGATCCAGGTGGGGCGGATCCCCGTCGCCACGGTCCGCGAGGTGCTCGGGCATGTCGACGACGGCTCGCTCGGCCGCACGATCAGGGTGGGCGCCGCACTGTGGGCGCTGCCGCAGGTGCCCGAGCCGGACGCGGAGGACGAGTTCGTCCAGAGCGCGCACCGGGAGGTCGGGACACTGCTGGACGTCCTCGGCTGGGAGAACGCCAAGCAGCTCACGACCATCTCCCCCGCGTACCGCCAGCTGGTGGTCGCGGTGGCCGCGTTCCGCCGGCTCGGTTACGACTGGGATGCCGAACTCCTCGTGTCGCACGCGAAGTTGATGCACCAGGCGGCCATCACCGACCTGGACTTCCTGGAGACGCATCCGTCGGAGGAGGAGAAGGTGGAGGCCGCGGTGGCCAGCGCGGTCCTGGTGGAACCGATGCTCCAGGCGCTGCACCGGCTGGCCCAGGAGGAGGAGACGGCCCGCCGCTACGGCTTCGAATGAGCCGTGGGACATACGGCGGTACGACGAAGGCCCCTCACCGAAGTGAGGGGCCTCGCTTTTCTTCTCTGTACCCCCGACCGGATTCGAACCGGCGCTACCGCCTTGAGAGGGCGGCGTGCTAGGCCGCTACACAACGGGGGCGTGGATCTTACGTTTCCGCAGATCCGAGCTGGTCTACCTGGACTCGAACCAAGACTAACTGAACCAGAATCAGTCGTGCTGCCAATTACACCATAGACCAATGATGGTTTAGACCAGTTCGTACCCCCGACCGGATTCGAACCGGCGCTACCGCCTTGAGAGGGCGGCGTGCTAGGCCGCTACACAACGGGGGCCCTAGCGATCCTTCGATCACCGTACCCCCGACCGGATTCGAACCGGCGCTACTGCCTTGAGAGGGCAGCGTGCTAGGCCGCTACACAACGGGGGCTTGCGGATCTGATCCGCGCGTGCAGATGAGCTCTGCGAGCTGGCCTACCTGGACTCGAACCAAGACTAACTGAACCAGAATCAGTCGTGCTGCCAATTACACCATAGGCCACTGGAACGCAAGCCCCTGAGGGGATCTTGTTCTAGTTTCGCGCCTCCGGTTCCGGCCTTTCGGCCCGCTCCCCGGCGGCGCAGGAAGAACATTACCTGAAGGTGGACGGGGCTCCAAAACGGGTATCGGCGCGGAGGATCGCGGGCAGTTCGGCGAGGGAGCCGATCCGGTGGCCGCCGGCCGGCGCGCCCCCGGCCCCGTGCCGGTCGAGCCAGACGGACAGCAGTCCGGCGTCCGCGGCACCGCGTCCGTCGATCTCCGGGTGGTCACCGACGTACGCGACCTGGTGCGGGGCGAGTTCCAGCGCAGCGCAGGCGGCGAGGAAGGCACCGGCCTCGGGCTTGGAGACGCCCAGTTCGGCGGCGCAGAGGATCGTCTCGAAGCGGTCATGGACACCGAGCGTGCGCAGTTTGTGGTCCTGAACGTGGAGACTGGAGTTGGAGAGCACGGCGTGTCGGTAGCCGGCCGCGAGGGCGTCCAGGGCGGGCACGACGTCCGGGAAGAGGGCCCAGGCGGCCTCGTAGTGGGCCCGGTACCGGCAAAACCAGGCGTCGGCCTCGTCGTCGGTCAGCTCCTTGCCCAGGAACACCCGTACCCGGTCCAGCCGCTGTCCCTCGAAGCTGACCTCGCCCGCCGAAAACCGCGCCCACTGCTCGTCGGTGATCTCCCGCCACCGCACCAGTGCCGCTTCCGCACTCTCCCGGCCGGTGAGCAGCCCCTCCGCCGCCAGGTGCGCCCGCATGCCCTCGCGGTCGGCGCTCGTGTAGTCGAAGAGGGTGTCGTCAACGTCCCACACCACAGCTCTGATCACCCTCACAGACTGGCACACCGGGGGCGTGAGCGAGTACCGAGTCCAGTTCACGGTCGAGGCCCGTGGGGCGTACGACGGTCTGCCCGGCGAGCGTCGAGCCCAATTGGACAAGGCCGTGCGGATACTGGCCCGCGACCCCTTCCGCAAGGCGGCGACCGCGCAGCTCGGACCCGACGAACACCTGCGCAAGGCCTACGTGGCTCCCGGTGTGATGCTGGAGTACATGGTCGCGGGCGCCATCATGGTCGTCGTCGTCCTGGAGATCTTCGAAGAGTTCACGTACCTGATCGACGAGGCCGACGCCGTCTGACCCGCACGTGCGAGGGGCGGCACCCGGAACACACCGGGTGCCGCCCCTCACGCATGCGTGGGTGTTACGCCGCGAGCCTCGCCAGCGCCGCGTCGATCCTGGCCAGCGTCTTCTCCTTGCCCAGGATCTCCAGGGACTCGAAGAGCGGCAGGCCGACCGTGCGGCCGGTGACCGCCACCCGGACCGGGGCCTGGGCCTTGCCGAGCTTGAGGCCGTGGGCCTCGCCGGCGGCCAGGACGGCCTCCTTCAGGGACTCCGGAGAGGTCCAGTCGGCCGACTCCAGCTTCTCGCGGGCCGTGACCAGAAGGGCGTCGCTGCCGTCCTTCATCGCCTTCGCCCAGCTGGCCTCGTCGAAGACCGGCTCGGGCAGGAACAGGAAGTCGACGTTGTCGGTGATCTCCGACAGGACCTTCAGGCGGGTCTGGGCGTGCGGGGCGATCGCGTGCCACTTGGAGTCGTCGAAGTCCTCCGGGGCCCAGGGGGCGACGGGGGCCTTCAGCCAGGGGGCGCAGCGCTCCGTGAAGTCCTTCACGTCCAGCAGACGGATGTGGTCGGCGTTGATCGCCTCGCACTTCTTCAGGTCGAAGCGGGCCGGGTTGGGGTTCACGTCGGAGATCTCGAAGGCGGCCACCATCTCCTCGATCGAGAAGATGTCCTGGTCCGCGGAGAACGACCAGCCGAGCAGCGAGAGGTAGTTCAGCAGGCCCTCGGGGAGGAAGCCGCGCTCGCGGTAGAGGTTGAGCGAGGACTCCGGGTCGCGCTTGGAGAGCTTCTTGTTGCCCTCACCCATGACGTAGGGGAGGTGACCGAAGGCCGGGATCCGCTGGGCGATGCCGAGCTCGGTCAGCGCCTTGTAGAGGGCGATCTGGCGCGGGGTGGAGGAGAGCAGGTCCTCGCCGCGCAGGACGTGGGTGATCTCCATCAGGGCGTCGTCGACCGGGTTGACGAGCGTGTAGAGCGGGGCGCCGTTCGCGCGGACGATGCCGTAGTCCGGGACGTTCTCCGGGGTGAAGGTCAGCTCGCCGCGGACCAGGTCCGTGAAGGTGATCGTCTCGTCGGGCATCCGGAAGCGCACGATCGGGGTGCGGCCCTGGGCCTTGTACTCCGCCACCTGCTCCTCGGTGAGGTCGCGGCAGTGGCCGTCGTAGCCGGACGGCTTGCCGGCGGCGCGGGCGGCCTCGCGGCGGGTGTCCAGCTCCTCCTGGGAGCAGTAGCAGCGGTAGGCGTGGCCGGCGTCGAGCAGCTTCTGGGCGACATCGGCGTAGATGTCCATGCGCTGCGACTGGCGGTACGGCGCGTGCGGGCCGCCGACCTCGGGGCCCTCGTCCCAGTCGAAGCCCAGCCAGCGCATCGCGTCGAGCAGCTGGCCGTACGACTCCTCGGAGTCGCGGGCCGCGTCGGTGTCCTCGATGCGGAAGACGAGCGTGCCCTGGTGGTGCCGGGCGAACGCCCAGTTGAACAGGGCGGTGCGGACCAGGCCCACATGGGGGTTACCGGTGGGCGAGGGACAGAACCGTACTCGGACGGTGGGGTCGGGTGCGCTAGCCACGCTTGACAACCTTGTTGGTGAGAGTGCCGATGCCTTCGATGGTGACGGCGACCTCGTCGCCGACGTTGAGGGGGCCGACCCCTGCCGGGGTGCCGGTGAGGATCACGTCGCCGGGGAGCAGCGTCATGGCCTCGGTGATGTTGACGATCAGGTCCGCGATCGAGTGGATCATCTCGCTCGTACGGCCGAGCTGGCGCTGTTCGCCGTCGACGGTGAGCTGGATCGTCAGGTCGGACGCGGTGGAGAGGTCCAGGTCCGTCTCCACCCAGGGGCCGAGCGGGCAGGCGGTGTCGAAGCCCTTGGCCCGGGCCCACTGCTTCTCGCGCTGCTGGACGTCACGGGCGGTGACGTCGTTGGCGCAGGTGTAGCCGAAGATGACGTCCGCCACGCGCTCGCGCGGGACCTCGCGGCACATACGGCCGATGACCACGGCCAGTTCGGCCTCGTGGTGGAGGTCCTGGGAGAACGGGGGGTACTGGATCTCGTCGCCGGGGCCGATCACCGAGGTGGACGGCTTGAAGAAGGCGAAGGGGGCGTCCGGGATCTCGTTGCCCAGCTCCCTCGCGTGCTCCGCGTAGTTGCGGCCGAAGGCGACGACCTTGCTGGGGAGCACCGGCGGGAGCAGCCGCACCTTGTTCAGCGGGACCTTCGTGCCGGAGAGCTCGAAGTCCGTGAACGGAATGCCCTTGATGATGTCGAGGACGAGTTCGTCCTGCTTGTCGCCCTCGACGGCGCCGAAGGCGACGTTCCCGTCGATGGAGAACCTGGCGATGCGCACGGGATCCTTGCGCCCCTCACTGAGCCGACTGGAGTCTGACACTCCAGGCTAACGCGGTAAGGGGTGGCCGCCGTGAAAACAGCCCGGTGACCGGGTGAGTGAGTGAACGGCGGCCGTGACCCGCACCAGCGGCTACTCGGCTACCGAGGTCGTGGCCGGGATCTCCATGAGGATGGTGCGCCGCGGGTTGGCGGTCTGGGCGGGGAGGTCGAGGGAGTGCTCGGGGAGTTCGGGGGTCTGCAGTTCCTCGGCGTCCTTGAGGTGGGCAAGGGTGGTACGCCGGGGGTTGGCTATGTTGCGGAACATCATCGTCGTCTTCACGGTTGTCGTGGACCCCGTCATGTGTCGGTTGGCAGAGACTTCCCTCTTGTAAAGCGCCAGGCTAAACATCGAATTCCCGGCGGAAGCCGCCAACCAGCTGTGATCCGCGTGTGAGTTTGCTCACGATGTCGAGGGCAAAACGGTCATTCCAGACCCGCAAGTCACCGCAACGAAACGGACATTGACGAACTGAAGCTGTCATTCCGCTCCTGATCATGGCGACTGGGACACGTGTGACCCGCCTGCGACTGGCAGGGATACGTCCGTTATGTACGCGATCGACTTCGACATCTCGTAACGTGTCACTCACGCGCTGTCACGGAGGTCACAGCTCGGTCCACGGCCCTTGTTGGAGATCCGGCACTGTGCTGGAATTCCACGGACCGCCGCGGGATCCAGCCGGCGCGCAGGGGGCGCAACGCAGCGCCGGGTGGCGGCGAGACAGGGGGAGCCAGCGCCGGTCACACTCACGACCAACAGGGGGCGCGCATTCAGGGCGCTCCCCCCTATCAACGCCGACACCGTGTCTCTCCGTTCAGCGGAGGGGCGCCTGGTCCAGAGGTTGCGACGCTAGTGCAGGGACGTTTCAAGAGGGATGGCAGCGCTCCGGCAGAGCCGGAGGCGCACGGCGGGACCGACCGCGGTTCCTCGCCCCAGCACGCCCAGAACCCGGGCCCGGCCCCGGCCGGCGGTGGTGACGGTGGCGAGCGCCCCGGGCGCCCCGCCGTGTCGGCGTCCTCGGGATCTTCGGGCCCCCAGCCGACCGCCACACCGGCGCCCGCGGTCAAGCCCCCCAAGGGCCCGTCCAACCCGGGCTCGCGGATAGCCCTGCGCAACTGGCGGATCTCCACGCGCCTGGTGTCGCTGCTCGCGCTCCCCGTGGTGGCGGCGACCTCGCTGGGCGCGGTGCGCATCAACCAGTCGCTCGACAGCATCCAGCAGCTCGACAACATCAAGCTGCTGACCGACATGACCAAGCAGGCCACCGAGCTGGCCGCGGCGCGCCGGGGCGGTCGGGAGCCCTCGGCCGCGCCCCAGGCCCACCGGAGCTGAGCCCCCCCCCCCCCGGGGGACGGCGAACGACTCCAACACACCCCCC
>NZ_JBSHAF010000014.1:211881-260277 GCF_053611365.1 Streptomyces sp. NPDC054813
GCAGCCGCCCCCCACCAAGCCGGCGCCGCGTGGGTGGCGCCGGCCGCACCACTCCGCGCGGCTCGCTGCCCACCCCGCGCCGCGCTCACCGGGTCACCACCCCGCCCCCCGCGGGGCCCGCCGCGCCCCCGGAGGCGCGCCACCAGTCGGCCGGTCCGCTGGCGCACGGTCAGTCGCCCACCAGCCCTGGGGTCAAGGGCTACGAGGACAAGACCGACCGCGCCCGCGAGAACTTCCTCAACGCCTCCGAGGAAATCGACACCGCGAGCAAGAACGGTCAGCTCCAGGGCGTCCGGGACAGCCTCGTCGGTCTGGCCGGCCAGCTGGACGACCTGGCGAAGATCCGCAAGGACGCCTATCAGCAGAAGGAGAACTCGACCCAGACGGTCGAGGCCTACCACCGGCTGATCACCCAGCTGATCGACCTCTCGCAGGACATGGCGCAGGCCTCCAGCAACCCGGAGATGATCCAGCGCACCCGCGCCTTGGCGGCGTTCTCCACCGCCAAGGAGTACGCGTCGGTGCAGCGAGCGGTCATCGCCGCGGCCCTGCCCGCCAACAACCAGAACTTCGGCAACCTCTCCGAGAACGACCGCCTGTACGGCGAGTCGGCCCAGGAGAGCGAGACCTCCGAACTGACGATCTTCCGGAAGATCTACGCGGGCAACGCGGCCGAGCTGCTCAAGCCGGTCGACGAGAACAACCCGACGATCGAGTCCGCCAACACCTACGCCAAGCGCGCGCTGGGCGCCCAGAACGGTCTGAACGAGCTGTCCAAGCGCTCGTACCTCGACTGGGTGGACGACAGCTCGACCAAGATCGACCAGATGAAGAAGATCGAGCACACGCTGCTCGAGGACATGGAGCAGAAGGCCCGCGAGCTGCGGTCCTCCTCCGAGCAGGAAGCGATCATCTCCGGTGCGCTGATCCTGCTCGTCCTCGGCGTGTCGCTGGTCGGCGCCTTCATCGTGGCCCGCTCCATGATCCGCTCGCTGCGCCGCCTCCAGGAGACCGCCACCAAGGTCGCCCAGGACCGGCTGCCCGAGCTGGTCAAGCAGCTGTCCGAGTCCGACCCGCAGGACGTCGACACGTCCGTGGAGTCGGTCGGTGTGCACTCCCGGGACGAGATCGGCCAGGTGGCCGCGGCCTTCGACGACGTGCACCGCGAGGCGGTCCGCCTCGCCGCCGAGCAGGCCCTGCTGCGGGGCAACGTCAACGCGATGTTCACCAACCTCTCGCGCCGCTCCCAGGGCCTCATCCAGCGCCAGCTCTCGCTCATCTCCGAACTGGAGTCCCGCGAGGCCGACCCGGACCAGCTGTCCTCCCTCTTCAAGCTCGACCACCTCGCGACGCGTATGCGCCGTAACGGTGAGAACCTCCTCGTCCTCGCCGGTGAAGAGCCCGGCCGCCGCTGGACCCGCCCGGTCCCGCTGGTCGACGTGCTCCGCGCCGCCGCGTCCGAGGTGGAGCAGTACGAGCGCATCGAGCTGGCCGCCGTACCCACCACCGAAGTGGCCGGCCGTGTCGTCAACGACCTCGTGCACCTGCTCGCCGAGCTCCTCGAGAACGCCACCTCGTTCTCCTCGCCGCAGACCAAGGTCAAGGTCACCGGTCACGCGCTGCCCGACGGCCGCGTCCTGATCGAGATCCACGACACCGGTATCGGCCTCTCCCCCGAGGACCTCGCCGCGATCAACGAGCGGCTCGCCTCGCCGCCCACCGTGGACGTCTCGGTCTCCCGCCGCATGGGTCTGTTCGTGGTCGGTCGGCTGTCCCAGCGCCACGGCATCCGCATCCAGCTGCGTCCCTCCGACTCCGGTGGTACGACCGCGCTGGTCATGCTTCCCGTCGACGTCGCCCAGGGCGGCAAGAAGCCCGCTCCCGGCAAGCCCGGCGTCCCGGCGTCGTCCGGCGGTCCGGCCGCCGCGCAGGCAGCGGCCGGTGCGGCCGCTGCCCGGCGTGGCGGCGGCCAGGGCGGTGCCGGTGGTTCGCTCGGTGCGGGTGCCCCCGCCCCGGCCCTCGGCGGCGGCGGTGCCGGTGCCGGTGCCCGCGGTGGTGCCCTCGGTTCCGGCGGCCCCTCCGGCGGCGGACTGCTCGGCGCCGGTGCGGCTCCGCGCGGCCAGGTCGGCGCGGGCCAGGGTCCCCGGGCCGCGCTGCCCGGCGCGGGCCCGAACGGCGGCCGGCCCGGCGCGCCGGGCGGTGCCCGCGGCCAGCAGGGTCCGGCGGCTCCCCCGCAGGGCCGGCCCAACGGCGGCGGCGCCTTCGGCGACCAGGACGCCTTCGGCAACCGGGGCCCGGTCCCTCCGCAGCGCTCCGCCTCCCCCTCCGACCAGGGCCGTCAGCCCCAGCTGCCGCCACGCGGTGGCCCGCGGGCCGAGCTGCCCGGCGGCAACCCGCAGCAGGGCAGGCCCAGCTGGAGCGACGACAACGCCCAGCCGCCGCTCTCCCGGGCCGCGATGGACACCCCGCGCGGCCACGACGAGCAGGACCCGGCCCACACCGCGCCGATGCCCCGCATCGACGACCGGCAGGACCTGGGCGCCACCTCGCAGATGCCGGCGATCCCGCAGGGGCCGTCGTCCACCGGCTCGTACCCCCGCCCGGGCATGAACGGACCGCAGGACACGGGATCCTTCCCCCGCCCGAACGTGAACGGCCAGCAGGACACCGGCTCCTACCCCCGCCCCGGCGCGAACGGACCGCAGGACACGGGATCCTTCCCCCGTCCCAACGTGAACGGCCAGCAGGACACCGGCTCCTACCCCCGCCCCGGCGCGAACGGACCGCAGGACACGGGATCCTTCCCCCGCCCCAACGTGAACGGCCAGCAGGACTCGGGGCAGTTCGTCCGCTCCGACGTCTTCGGCAGGCAGGCCGGGCCGCAGGGCGGCTCCCAGAACACCGGCCAGTTCGCCGCCCCGCAGGGCTACGACAACGGCTCCACCGGCCAGTTCGCCGCCCCGTCCTACGACAACGGCTCGACCGGCCAGCACTCCCTGCCGGGCCACCAGAACGGCTACGCGGGCAACGGCCAGAACGGCAACGGTCAGCACGGCACGGGCCAGTTCGAGCGTCCGGGGACCAACGGCCGCGGTATGGACTTCGGCGCGGTACAGCGTCCACCGGTCCCGCCGGCCCGTCAGGAGCCCGAGGCGCTGCCGCCGGCCAGCGGTCCCGGTGACGGTCGTACCCCGCTGTACGACACGCTGGAGACCAACTGGTTCCACGGCGGTCAGCAGGAACAGCAGCACCAGCAGAGCAACGGCCACGGAAACGGCTCGGCGCCGATCCCGCCCGTTCCTGCCCAGCCGCCGGCCCCGGCCGCCGCGGCCCCCCAGCGTCCCGCGCAGGCAGCCTGGCGCACCTCCCCGAACGACGACCTCGTCCGGCAGGCGGAGCGTGTACGGCAGCCGGCGGCGGGCGGTGTCACCACCTCCGGTCTGCCGCGCCGGGTGCCCAGGGCGAACCTCGTCCCGGGCACGGCTCAGCAGCAACAGCACCACACCGGTCCGCAGGTCTCGCGTGCGCCTGATGACGTCCGCGGCCGGCTGACCAATCTCCGTCGGGGTATCGCGCAGGGACGGCAGGCCGGCACCGGCCCGCAGACCGGCAGCTTCCCGAGCCCCACTCACCAGCAGGAGCGTTAGTTGAGTCCGATGAGCCAGGCGGCACAGAACCTGAACTGGTTGATCACCAACTTCGTGGACAACACCCCCGGGGTGTCCCACACCGTCGTCGTGTCCGCCGACGGTCTCCTTCTGGCGATGTCCGAAGGCTTCCCCCGTGACCGTGCCGACCAGCTGGCGGCCGTCGCGTCCGGACTCACCTCGCTGACGGCCGGGGCGTCCCGGATCTTCGAGGGCGGCGACGTCGCACAGACGGTCGTCGAGATGGAGCGCGGCTTTCTTTTCCTGATGTCCGTCTCGGACGGGTCGTCCCTCGCGGTCCTGGCCCACCCCGAGTGCGACATCGGCCTCGTCGGCTACGAGATGGCGCTCCTGGTCGACCGCGCGGGCGCGGTGCTCACGCCCGACCTGCGCGCCGAACTGCAAGGCAGTCTGCTCCACTGACAGCCCGGATCCAACCCAGCTCACCAAATCACCGTCCGGCCGCCACAATCCCCCCACCGGCCACGTCCGACGGCACGACTGACCGACTTGCTGTCCCGCCCGGAGGAACGATGACCCCGCCCACCGCCTCTCATGATCCGTACGCGGAGCCGTACGGGGACGAGGGCGACCAGCCGCTGGTACGTCCTTACGCGATGACCGGCGGCCGGACCCGGCCGCGCTATCAGCTCGCCATCGAGGCGCTGATCAGCACGACGGCCGACCCGGCAGCGCTCATGGGGCTGCTCCCGGAGCACCAGCGCATCTGCCACCTGTGCCGTGAGGTGAAGTCGGTCGCCGAGGTCTCGGCGCTGCTCGCCATGCCGCTCGGTGTGGCCCGGATCCTGGTGGCCGACCTCGCCGAGGCCGGCCTGGTCGCCATCCACCAGCCGGGCGGCGACGAGAACAACGGTGGCGCACCTGACGTGACGCTGCTCGAAAGGGTGCTCAGTGGACTTCGCAAGCTCTGACGGAGGTCGGGCCACCACCTCCGCGAAGATCGTGGTGGCGGGCGGCTTCGGCGTCGGCAAGACCACGTTCGTGGGAGCGGTCTCCGAGATCAACCCGCTGCGCACGGAGGCCGTGATGACGTCCGCCTCGGCGGGCATCGACGACCTGACCCACACCGGGGACAAGACCACCACCACGGTGGCCATGGACTTCGGACGTATCACGCTCGACCAGGACCTGATCCTGTACCTGTTCGGCACGCCGGGCCAGGACCGTTTCTGGTTCATGTGGGACGACCTGGTACGCGGCGCCATCGGGGCCGTCGTACTGGTGGACACCCGCCGCCTCGCCGACTGCTTCCCGGCGGTGGACTATTTCGAGAACAGCGGTCTGCCGTTCGTCATAGCGCTCAACGGCTTCGACGGACACCAGCCCTACACGCCCGAAGAGGTCCGCGAGGCGCTGCAGATCGGCCCTGACGCGCCGATCATCACCACGGACGCCCGGCACCGTGCGGATGCCAAGAGCGCGCTGATCACACTGGTGGAGCACGCTCTCATGGCACGGCTGCGGTAACACCCAAGTCGTTCGTCGTGTACGCCAGTTGTCGTACGGAAACCGGAGCCGACTGTGGCCTTTGACACGGTCGGCTCCGGTGTTCATAACGTTTCGGCAGAGGAATCCAGTGGTATCGCCACGCGTCGCGGTCGCGCGGTACCGCTGCGCTCACAACAGCCCCGCCTTTTGGCGGGGCTCGCTCTTTATGACCGTTTTATCTGGGCCCTACAAGACCGCACTCCACCGCTTTCCGCTGTTTGGAAGTGCGCAGGCCCCCATGCTGGAATGCCTGAACTGCCCAATAGTCAAAGACGTACTGAGTAGTGGTCTGAGACACACCGGGCTCTGAGAGACTGCGGCACGACGATAGGTGCCCGCCGCCGAGAGGTTGTTGGTCGAGTGAGGCGAAGCAAGAACGGTCCCGAGCCGTCGGCACGGGGCAACTTCACCCCGCCGCCGCGCGCTGCGGCGCCCACCCCTGTGCCAGCCGCGGAACCACCGGCCGCGCCCGCGAAGAGCGGCGGCCGTTTCTCCCCGCGGAACTGGCGAGTGCCGACCAGGCTGAACGCGATTCTGCTCATACCCGTGGTCGTCGGTCTGGTCATGGGCGGCTTCCAGGTGAAGAGCTCCATCGACACCTGGAACGAGGCCCGGGACGCGGAGAACACCGCGCGCCTGGTCCGCGCCTCCCTCAGCTACGCCGACGCCCTCTACAACGAGCGTGACACCACCGCGGCGCCGCTGCTCCTGGACAAGGACAAGGCCACCGTCACGGCGGCGCGCGCGGCGACCGACAAGGCCGCCGACGCCTTCGACGCGGCCGCGCAGAACATGCCGCAGAAGGCCGGCCTGGAGCGCCGCCTGAAGCTGTTCCGCGAGGCCGAGCCCAAACTCACAAACCTGCGTGCCGCGGCGTACACCACCAGGCTCACCGGTGTGCAGACCGAAGAGGGTTACACCCTGGTCGCCCACCCGCTGATGGAGTTCGCCAACGAGCTCGGTCTGGGCACCGGAAACATCACCTCCTACGGCCGTACCGTCTACGCCATCTCGCTCACCAAGGCGGCCCTGTCGCTGGAGCGCTCGATCGGCATGCACCTGCTGATCAAGCCCGGCCCGGACGCCGGCAACCTGGCCAGCCAGCGGGTCGCCCTCTCGTCGTACGCCTATCTCGAGGGCATCGCCGTCGAGGAGTACATCGGCGGTGGCACCGAGGCGGACGCGCAGAAGCTGAACGACCTCCAGAAGAAGATCAAGTCCGACGGCGCGGCACTGGTCCAGCAGGCCAAGGCCAAGGACCCGAACTACGTGGCCCCGCCGTCCAAGGACAACGCGATGGTCTCGGCGCTGGCGACGCTGCAGGACACCGATACCAGCACCCGCCAGGCACTGGCCTCCCAGGGCGTCACCGCCGAGAACTGGTGGACGGTCAACACCCTCAAGTACCAGGCCTACCGCACGATCGAGTCGGACATGGCCGACAAGGCGGTGAGCGAGGCCTCCGGCATCGCCGACGACGCGAAGACCTCCGCGTTCATCACCGGTGCCGCGGTCGTGGTCGCCCTGCTCGCGGCGTTCATCCTGGCCGGCATGGTGGCCCGCCAGATGTCCCGCTCGATGCGCCAGCTGCGCAACGCCGCCTTCGGCATCGCCGAGCAGCGCCTGCCGATGCTGGTCGACCAGCTCTCCCGCACCGACCCCGGCCGGGTCGACACCCGGGTGGCGCCGATCCCGATCACCACGACCGACGAGATCGGCGAAGTCGCCCGCGCCTTCGACCAGGTCCACCGCGAGGCCGTCCGGCTCGCCGCCGAGCAGGCCCTGCTGCGGGGCAACATCAACGCGATCTTCACCAACCTGTCGCGCCGCAACCAGTCGCTGATCGAGGGCCAGCTGACCCTGATCACCGACCTGGAGAACAACGAGGCCGACCCGGACCAGCTGGAGAACCTCTTCCGCCTGGACCACCTCGCGACGCGTATGCGCCGCAACGGCGAGAACCTCCTGGTCCTCGCCGGCGAGGAGCCCGGCCGCCGCTGGGACCAGCCGGTCCCGCTGGTCGACGTGCTGCGCGCCGCCTCCTCCGAGGTGGAGCAGTACGAGCGCGTCGAGCTCTCCGGCGTCCCGGAGGCCGAGATCCACGGCCGCGCGGTCACCGACCTCGTGCACCTGCTGGCCGAGCTGCTGGAGAACGCGACGACGTTCTCCTCCCCGCAGACCAAGGTCCGCGTCACCGCGACCCGTCTCCCCGACGGCCGCATCATGATCGAGATCCACGACAAGGGCATCGGCCTCACCGCCGAGGACTTCGCGGACATCAACCACAAGCTGGCCAACCCGCCGACCGTGGACGCCGCGATCTCCCAGCGCATGGGCCTCTTCGTGGTCGGCCGGCTCTCCGACCGGCACGGCATCCGGGTCCAGCTGCGGCCCTCCGGCGAGCAGGCCGGCACCACCTCGCTGGTCATGCTGCCGGACGCGATCACGCACGGCGGTGGCGGCGAACAGCCGCTGGACCACGACGAGTTCACGGTCTCGCAGATCATCCCGGAGCAGCAGTTCCAGGCTGAGAACTTCAGCCAGCAGCCGCAGCTCCAGCCGATGCGTACGGCGGCCGAGCTGGGCTTCGACGACAGCCGCTACGTGGAGGTCCCCGACGACATCCGCGACCTGGACCCCGTCGGCCGCTCCCTGTTGCGTGAGGAGCGCCGTGCGGCCCTGGAGGCCCAGGCGCAGCCCGGGCAGGCGGCACAGCTCCCGCAGAACCCTCAGGAGACCGCGGAGATCCCGGCTTACGCCGACGAGTTCGACCGGGGCCGGCAGGGCTACGACAGCAACGGTACGGGCTTCCAGGAGCAGCCCACGGGCTTCGACGCCGGGCAGCAGTACCAGGAGCAGTCGCAGGGCGCGTACGACGAGCAGTACTACGCGCCGAACGGCGGCCTGCCGCGGAACGACACGTTCTCGGCCGACCCCTTCGCCACCAACGGCGGCTACCCGGAGCCCGCGTATCCGGAACCGGTCCAGGAGGAGCCCGCGGCCGCCCAGGCCGCCGCCTCCGAGTCGTTCCCGGCGTTCGGGGAGCAGCAGCCCTACCAGGACGACTGGCCGCAGCAGGGGCAGCAGCAGGACAGCTACCAGAACGGTTACCCGGCCCAGTACGCTCCGGAAGCGGAGTCGGCGCAGGCCGGTGACGTGGACGAGCGGAACCGCGTAGGCTTCGACCGTCCGGGAGCGGCCCCTTCCGGGGGTCACCGGCTGACCGAGGCCGGGCTGCCCCGCCGGGGATCCGGCGGTCCGGGCGGCCCGAACGGCGCGGCCCCCGTGCAGCAGGCTCCGGCCGCGGCTTCGGCTCCGACGGCTCCGCGAGCCTCGGCTCCGGAGTCCAACGGCGACAGCAGCTGGCGTTCGGCGAACGACGATCGCTGGCAGCAGGCGTCGCAGCTGCGCAAGCCCAAGGCGGGCGGGGTCACGTCCTCCGGCCTGCCGAGGCGGGTCCCCAAGGCCAACCTGGTCGAGGGAGCCGCCGAGAACACCCCTCAGGGAGGCCCACAGGTCTCCCGCGCCCCGGAGGACGTCCGGGGCAGGCTGAGCAACCTGCGCAGGGGCGTCCAGCGCGGACGCAACGCAGGCAGTGAAACGAACGGCCAGGGCTTCGGTCCTGACAGCACCTACAACCAGGAGCGTTAGTGTGAGCCCGATGAGCCAGGCGGCACAGAACCTGAACTGGTTGATCACCAACTTCGTGGACAACACCCCGGGGGTGTCCCACACGGTGGTGGTCTCCGCCGACGGACTCCTTCTGGCGATGTCCGAAGGCTTCCCCCGCGACCGCGCCGACCAGCTCGCGGCCGTCGCCTCCGGTCTGACGTCTCTGACGGCAGGCGCCTCCCGGATTTTCGAGGGCGGCAGCGTGAATCAGACGGTTGTGGAGATGGAGCGGGGATTCCTGTTCATCATGTCCGTTTCCGATGGGTCGTCCTTGGCCGTTCTGGCCCACCCGGAGGCCGACATCGGCCTGATTGGTTACGAGATGGCCCTTTTGGTGGACCGTGCGGGCACGGTTCTTACCCCGGATCTGCGCCAGGAACTCCAAGGAAGCCTTCTCAACTAACAGTCAGACGGTGCGTTTTGGCGTCCCGGGGCCGTAAGGTTTCGGGACGCGGCTCCATAGGGAACGGTGCCCGGCACGGTCGGAGGAGGAGAGAAAGTGGCAACACCCCCAGGCGGTTCGAATAACGGCAACTGGTCGTACGGTCCTGCGCAGGGCCAGGGCGACGGTTCCGCGAACCGGTACAACTTCCCCTCCGCCCCGAGCCACCGGCAGCCGTACGCACCGCAGGGCCCCGGCCCGTCGCCGTACGACCAGCCGCCGGCGCCGCGCATCCAGCCGGTACAGCCGCAGCGCCGTCCCGAGCCGGCGCCCGCCGGGGCGTCGAACAACCCCTTGGTGCGTCCGTACGCCATGACCGGCGGGCGGACCCGCCCGCGGTACCAGCTCGCCATCGAGGCACTGGTGCACACCACCGCGCAGCCGCACCAGATGCAGGGCCAGCTGCCCGAGCATCAGCGGATCTGCAACCTCTGCCGGGAGATCAAGTCGGTGGCCGAAGTCTCGGCCCTCCTGTCGATCCCTCTCGGCGTGGCCAGGATCCTCGTCGCCGACTTGGCGGAGGCGGGCCTGGTCGCCATCCATCAGCCCGGCGGCGACGAGAGCGCCGGCGGCCAGCCAGACGTGACACTGCTCGAAAGGGTGCTCAGTGGACTTCGCAAGCTCTAGCGGCGGTCCTTCCCGCTCCACCACTTCCGCGAAGATCGTGGTGGCGGGCGGCTTCGGCGTGGGCAAGACCACGTTCGTCGGTGCCGTCTCGGAGATCAACCCGCTGCGCACAGAGGCCGTGATGACGTCCGCGTCGGCCGGCATCGACGACCTCACCCACACCGGGGACAAGACGACCACCACGGTCGCCATGGACTTCGGCCGCATCACGCTCGACCAGGACCTGATCCTGTACCTGTTCGGCACGCCGGGCCAGGACCGTTTCTGGTTCATGTGGGACGACCTGGTACGCGGCGCCATCGGCGCCATCGTCCTCGTGGACACCCGCCGCCTCGCCGACTGCTTCCCCGCGGTGGACTACTTCGAGAACAGCGGTCTGCCGTTCGTCGTCGCCCTCAACGGCTTCGACGGCAGCCAGCCGTACAACCCCGAAGAGGTTCGCGAGGCGCTCCAGATCGGCCCCGACACCCCGATCATCACGACGGACGCCCGCCACCGCGCGGACGCCAAGTCGGCCCTGATCACCCTGGTCGAACACGCCCTGATGGCCCGCCTGCGCTAGCGGTTGTCTCTCCGAGGGGCCCCTTCCGTCCGGAACGGGCCCCTTTGTCATGCCCGGTCGTGTGCCGCTTCGTCAGACCCCGCTCTTCGGGTCCCTCTTCGTCGTACTGCGCCCGTCGTACCCCGCCGGCGCGCCGGCGTGCGCCGGACCCGCGCCCGCAGCGCCGTGGGGCCGCTCCTGCGGCCCGACAGAGCCTCCGGGAGAGGGAGCCGGGCCCGGCGGCCGCAGGCGGCCCACGGGTCGCTCAGGGGCGAGCCGGCCGCCCGGCAGGTCCGGCAAGGTTCGGCAAGGTTCGGCAAGGTTCGGCACCGTAGTCGGTGACGCCACGGGAGCACGACCACGGCCCCGCCCTCCCGAAGGAGGAGCGGGGCCGTGGTCGACGCTGTGCCGAGAGCTCAGTGCCAGCTGTGCGGGGCGCGGAAGCCGTTCTCGCGTTCCAGGCGGCGCCAGCCGGCCTTCGCGCGGCCTCGGTGGGTCTGCTCGGTGTCGGCGGTCGGCCGGGCGGCCGCGCGGGCCAGGAGGACCGCCGTTATGGCGGCGACTTCCTCCGGGTCGGCGTTGCCCTTCTCCACGCGAATGTCAGGGACGTTCATGGATTCAGTCTCCGTGAGAGAGGTTTCCGCAGGATTACTGCGGGGGGTTGCCGTGCTTACGTGACGGCAGGTCGGCGTGCTTGGTGTGCAGCATCGCCAGCGACTTGGCGAGCACCTCGCGGGTCTCGGCCGGGTCGATGACGTCGTCGACCAGGCCGCGCTCGGCCGCGTAGTAGGGGTGCATGAGCTCGGCCTTGTACTCCTTGACCATCTTCTGCCGCATGGCCTCGGGGTCCTCGGCGGAGGCGATCTGCCGACGGAAGATCACGTTGGCCGCACCCTCGGCGCCCATGACCGCGATCTCGTTGGTCGGCCAGGCGTACGTCAGGTCGGCACCGATCGACTGGGAGTCCATGACGATGTAGGCACCTCCGTACGCCTTACGCAGGATCAGGGAGATCCGGGGCACGGTCGCGTTGCAGTAGGCGTAGAGGAGCTTCGCGCCGTGGCGGATGATCCCGCCGTGTTCCTGGTCGACACCGGGGAGGAAGCCCGGTACGTCCAGGAAAGTGACGATCGGAACATTGAAAGCGTCACACATCTGGACAAAGCGCGCAGCTTTTTCACTCGCCTCGATGTCCAGGACGCCTGCCAGCACCTGCGGTTGGTTGGCGATGATGCCCACGACCTGGCCGTCGATCCGGGCCAGCGCGCAGATGATGTTCCGCGCCCAGCGCTCGTGGACCTCCAGGTAGTCGCCGTCGTCGACGATCTCCTCGATCACCTTGGTCATGTCGTACGGCCGGTTGCCGTCGGCCGGGACCAGGTCCAGGAGGACGTCGCTGCGGCGGTCCACCGGGTCCGTGGAGTCGACCCGGGGCGGGTTCTCGCGGTTGTTCTGCGGGAGCAGGGAGAGGAGGTAGCGGACCTCCGCGATGCAGGTCTCCTCGTCGTCGTACGCGAAGTGGCAGACGCCGGAGGTCTCGGCGTGCACGTCGGCACCGCCGAGGCCGTTCTGGGTGATCTCCTCGCCGGTGACCGCCTTGACGACGTCCGGGCCGGTGATGAACATCTGCGAGGTCTCGCGGACCATGAAGACGAAGTCGGTGAGGGCGGGACTGTAGGCCGCGCCGCCCGCGCACGGGCCGAGCATCACGGAGATCTGCGGGATGACACCGGACGCCTTGGTGTTGCGCTGGAAGATGCCGCCGTAGCCGGCGAGCGCGGAGACGCCTTCCTGGATACGGGCGCCGGCGCCGTCGTTCAGGGAGACCAGCGGGGCGCCGGCCGCGATGGCCATGTCCATGATCTTGTGGATCTTGGTGGCGTGGGCCTCGCCCAGCGCGCCGCCGAAGATCCGGAAGTCATGGGCGTAGACGAAGATCGTACGGCCCTCGACCGTGCCCCAGCCGGTGATGACGCCGTCGGTGTAGGGCTTCTTGGCCTCCAGGCCGAAGCCGACCGCGCGGTGCCGGCGCAGCTGCTCGACCTCCTGGAAGGAGTCCGGGTCCAGGAGCAGCTCGATGCGCTCCCGGGCCGTGAGCTTGCCCTTGGCGTGCTGCGCCTCGGTCGCCTTCTCGCTGGGCCCCGCCACGGCCGCCGCACGGATCTCGTGCAGCTCGGCGACCCGCCCGCGCGCGTCCGTCGGCTCGCCGGTGGGCTCACCCGTCGTCTCTTCCAAAACGGTCATGTAGCGACCTTACGAAGGACACCAAGGATTACGAGACGTCGACTCCGTACAGTCTCCGACCCGTTTTCCTGGAACCACTGAACAGAACCAGAACAACATGCAGCCGTTCCGACTGCTCAGAGGGCTATGGCGTTGTAGGGGTGCCACAAAGGCGGGGCCTGAGACGCGCCTCACATTCATGGCCGGCCCATACCACCCCCGGAGTGACGGGGCCCCCGGACGGCGGTCCCCCGCCCCCTCCGACTCCACTTCCTCCGAGCCTAACCGCACCCTCGCCACACCCTCCCGCCGTGTCGCGAATCGGCAGATACAGCATTACGGTGCGTAATGAGCGCGACACACGAACGGATGATGTTGAAGGTTGTACGGAATAGGGCAACGGTAGGCGCCGTTGAGTTCGTTGAACGTTAAACATCAACGGTCCGCGCCTTCGGCATCCACCGCTCCTAGGCCGCGACCCGTCCCCCTCAAGGAGCACGTCATGGGTATCTTCGGCCGCAAGAACGACGACACCGCCACCGCCCCCGGCGCCGGCACGGCCGCGCTGACCGGCGACTACACGATCGACCCGGCGCACACCACGCTCGGCTTCGTAGCCCGCCACGCGATGGTCACCAACGTCAAGGGCAGCTTCCAGCAGTTCGAGGGCTCGCTGCACCTGGACGGCTCGGACCCGGCGAAGTCCACCGCCTCCCTCGACATCACGATGGAGAGCATCACCACGGGCAGCCCGGACCGTGACGGTCACCTGAAGTCGGCGGACTTCTTCAAGACGGACGAGTTCCCGACGATGACCTTCCGCTCCACCAAGGCGGAGGCCCTCGGCGGCGACGACTACCGCATCACCGGCGACCTCACGATCCTCGGTGTCACCCGGCCGGTCACCATCGACCTGGAGTTCAACGGCGCCGCCAAGGACCCGTTCGGCAACGAGCGCGTCGGCTTCGAGGGCAAGGCCGAGATCAAGCGCTCCGACTGGGGCGTGACCTGGAACGCGGCGCTGGAGACCGGCGGCGTCCTGGTCTCCGACAAGATCAAGCTGAACTTCGACATCTCCGCGATCAAGAACGCGTGAGCCCGCGGCGACGGACCGCCGACCCCGATCACGCCCGCCGAGCGCCCGCCCTCCACTCCCCTGAGGGCGGGCGCTCGTCCGTGCCCGCATGTCCTGCGGGTGTCCTAGTAGCCGATGGTCGGGTACCAGCCGCCTCGCCCTCGCGGGGTCAGATCGAGCAGGTGCCAGACGGGTGTCAGCAGGTCGATGCCGCGCTCCTGGATGTCGGCGGCCATGCGCGGATGCGCGGAGTAGGTGTGCCGGACCGTGCCGTCGCCGTCGCGGGTGAAGACGGAGACCGTGGAGTCCTGCGCGCCCTCCTCGTCCTCGCTGCCCAGGTCGTACTTGAACGTGCTGTCACCACAGCTGAGCAGCCGCAGCCGGTGCCAGCCGCGGTCGCGGGCGTACCGGCGGAGGGCGGGCGGATCGGCGGCCGCGGCGACGGCGAAGTCCGCGTTCCGGGCCACGTGGTGGGCGATGCCGTTGTAGCCGTCGATCCACATCGTGCACATCGGGCAGGGGCTGCTCTGCAGCTTGCCGTACATGAAGTGGTAGACGATCAGCGGTCGTTCGGGCCCGGAGAACAGCTCGCTCAACGCGACCTCGCGCACCGGGGTGTCACCGGCGCCGAGATCGCCGGGCCCTTCGACGAAGACGTAGTCGTCGACGGCCGGTCCCTGCGGCAGCGCCCGCCGCAGCGCCGCGACCTCCTCCCGGCGCCGCATCAGCTCGACCTCGGCCAGCCGCAGCTCCTCGCGGGCACCGAGATACGCCCCTGACTCACCGGCCAGCCTGGTCTGCCGCACCATCGCGTCCTCCTGGGGTGGGGTCCCCCGTGGCCGTGCTTCGAGTCTAGGACGGCGTCCTCGATCGCTCCCCTTGTGGGGCCGCAACGACTTTCGGTGGGCCACGATCCACGGGAATGTGACGGGGGGGGCGCCCGCCGCCTCAGCTCGCGCGCCGGGCTTGGCGCACCTCGGGGTGTGCGTCGCCGGCGATGGCGATGAAGCGTTCGAGTTCGCCGGGGATGTCGGGGCCGGTGGGCTGGTAGACGATTTCGGTGATGCCGTCCTGGGCGTAGGTGCTGAGCTGGTCACGGATGCGGTCGGGGGTTCCGGTGACGGTGGTGGAGGTGACTGCCTGCCAGCTTCCGGCGTTCCAGGCGGCGTTGTCGGCCGCGTTGAGGTCGGTGAGGTGCTGATCGTGTACGGCGAGGTGGCGCTCGCCGTGGGGGTGTGCGGTGATGATGTCGAGCCAGGCTTGTCCGCCGGGCAGGGAAGTGGGGTCGCCGCCGAATTCGTAGGCGGCGTGGTAGGCCAGAGCGTTGCCGGGGCCGGCGGCGGCACGGACGCGGGAGGAGTCGAGTGGTTCGTCCTCGCTCAGGACGGTGCCGTGGATGCCCAGGGCGGACCAGGTGAATTCGTGGGCGTGGGCGGTTTCGCCATTGACGGTGAAGAGGCCGTCGGCGATCTCGTGGGTGACGGCGAGACCTTTGGGGCCGAGAGCGGACACCAGCACCGGGATGTCGACGGGGCGCCGCGGTGCGTTCGTACCGGGATGCATCATGCGGATGGGGGCGCCGTCCCATTGCACGGTGTCACCGCGCAGCAGGCCTCGTACTGTTCGGACGTATCTGCTGAGGTAGGACCAGGTGGCCGGGGGTGCTCCGAGGGCGCGCGTGCCGTTGAACCCGGTGCCGAAGGCGAGGGCCACCCGGCCGGGTGCGACGGCGGCGAGTGTGGCGGCACCGGAGGCGTTGACCATCGGATGGCGCAGTGTCGGGACGAGGACGCCGGGCGCGAGACCGATGCGGTGGGTGCGTTCGGCGGCCAGCGCCAGCATCGCCCAGACGTCGGGGCTTTGGGCGGGAGTGTTGTGGAGCCAGGCGCGGTGGTAGCCCAACTGCTCGGCGACGGCGACGTGTTCGGGCGAGTGCAGGGATGTGGCGAACTGGCAGGAGATGTCCATGGGGCGGGCTCCTAGGGCAGAAGGAGGACGGATACGCCGTCACGGCATCAGATCTGCGCTCTGCCGCCGTCAACGAACAGTTCGATCCCCGTGACGAAGCTGGAGTCGTCCGAGGCCAGGAAAAGTGCCGCCTTGGCGACTTCGTCGGGCTCGCCCAGGCGGCCCATGGGAATGGTGGACGTAATCTGCGCGAAGGCGTCGTGAGCTCGTGTCGCCGCGAGCAGCAGTGTGATGGAGGCACCGTCATTCAATAGCGGCAGGGCCTTTTGTACCGTAAAGAGCGCCCCCTTCACGTTTACGTTGAAAATTTTGTCGAAAATTTCTTCCGTGACGTCTTCCAGTGAAACGAGTTCGCCCAGGCCGGCATTGGCGAAAACGATATCGATTCGCCCCTTCGCCTCGACGCTCGCGTAGAGGCGGTCAAGGTCGGTCAGCTCTGTGACGTCTCCCTGCACACCGGACACGTTGCCCCCGATCGCCTTCACGGCTTCATCGAGTTCTTTCTGACGGCGTCCCGTGATGAAGACATAGGCACCTTCTTTGGCGAAGAGCCTTGCGGTGGCCAGCCCGATCCCCGTCGTGCCGCCGGTGACGACCGCTACTTTTCCCTGCAACTTACCCGTGGTCACTGCTCCCGATATTGGAAAATATGACTACCCCAACGGCAGGGGTCCGCTCCGGATTTCGTGGACATCTCCGTTCACCAAGGGTGCCCGGGAAAACAGCCGAAGTGCCGGACGTCAGGCCGCCTGTATGCGGCGGCCCGGTCAACTGCCGGGCGGAAACCGGCCGTGGAGCACGACTTGCTCTGTTCGGATGTCGTCATGCCGGCCTCCACGAGGCAACCGATGAGCTCCACGGCCCGCATCACAATGTCGATCGCCATCGTTTTTACGCCCACCGCGCAGCGATGTCAATGTCGATCGACATTGAGATCTTCGGTCCGGCTCGCTACAGTCCTACGAAGAGCTGGGATTGGGAGGAGACAGTGGGCGTCTCGAAGCAGCAGGCGGCAGCGAACCGAGAGGCGATCATCGCCGCCGCGGACGGTCTGTTCCGTGAGCGCGGCGTCGATGCCGTCGGCCTCGTCGAGCTGATGGGCGCGGCCGGAATGACGCGCGGTGGCTTCTACAACCACTTCGCCTCGAAGGACGCGCTCGTCGACGCGGTCGTCACCAAGGCGATGGCGGACGGGTTCGGCAACCTCGACGAAGCCGTCACGGCATCCCAGGCCCGCGGCGGCGACCCGCTCGGGGAACGGATCGACTGGTACCTGTCGCCTGAACACCGTGCCGACGTCGAGCACGGCTGCCCCAACACGGGCTTCGCCGGCGACGCCCGCCGACTGGAGCCGGCCGCCCGCGCGCACTACGCGAAGGGCCTGGCGGCCAATCTCGACCGTTTCACACAGATCGTCCAAGCGCCCGGACTCGACGAAGGCGAGCGGCGGGCGCGCGCCATCGCAATGTTCAGCGAGATGGCCGGGGCCCTGCTTCTGTCACGCGCCGTCGCTGATGCCGACCCCGCCCTCGCCGACGAAATCCTCGACAGCGCGCGCACCGACCTGCGCGGCCGCACCAGTACTCCGTAAAGGCGACTACAGGGGTTTTCTCGCGGTGTTTCATCCGTGAATGTGCGATGGATGCGCGATGCGGACGTCAGGAATCCGTCGGCGTTTCCACCGCCGTCCACGTTTCGTGACTCAAGTGACCGCCCTCCTGCGGGGTACCGGCAGCAGCCACCACGCCGAGACCACCGAGAGGGTCGCGCCCACCGCGATGGCCGCCAGGCGGGTCGGCAGCAGGGATTCCGCGTTCTGGCCGAAGTAGCCGAGGAGCAGGGAGAGGGCTGTCGTCATGCCGGCTGCCCAGTACGGTGCGCTGGGTGGCGGCGAGGGTCAGGGTGAGGGCGACCCGCCGTGCTGGAGCGGCTGGGGGACGCGGAGTAGGTCAGAAACCGCCTCCGAAGTCGCCGCCGTCGCCGCCCCCGCCGCCGAAGTCCCCGCCGCCGCCACCGAAGTCGCCGAAGTCCCCGGGGTCGAAGTCCGCGCCCGACAGGTCGCCGCCCTGGTAGCCGCCGGTGCCGAAGTCGCCGTATCCGGTGCCGTAGTCGGCCGCGTAGGCGGGGGCGGACATCCAGCCGCCCAGGGCCGTACCGATGAGGAGGCCGGGGAGGAGGCCGCCGCCGAAGTAGCCGCCCGCCCAGGGGCCGTAGGCCGGGCCCGCGTCCCAGTAGGGGCGGCGGCCGTGGTCGGTGTCGACCTCGCGGATCGCCGGGTCACGGCCGTCGGCCAGCCGGGTGGCGTCGGCCGCGCAGACCGGGACCTCGCGGGGCGAGCCGCCGGCCGGGGTCCAGGTGGCGTCCGTGACCGAGGGGCCGTGCCGGGGGTCGAAGAAGCACGGCGGCCGGCGCTCCGGGAGCGGGCGGCCCTCGCGGCGGGCGGCGAGCTGCGCCAGCGAGAAACGGCCGTCCTCCAGGGCCTGGGTGACCGCCCGCACGCCCTCCGGTCTGCGGGCGTCGGCCATGTACTGCTTCGCCTGGTCGTAGGCGTTCAGCGCACGCTCGTAGTCCGCGCGCATGGCGTCGTCGGCGCCGGGCTCGGCCGGGTGGAATTCGAGCCGGTCCAGTTCCTCGCCGAAGGCGGTGATGTCCTCGTCCACGACCACCCGGAGCCGGTCCAGGGCGGCCCGCTGCTCCTCCTGGTGGCGCCGGCGGTTGCGGCGGACCAGGGTGTAGGCGCCCGCCCCGCCGGCCACGATCACCGCGCCGATCGCGATCAGCGCCGTACTGGAGACGCCGGAGCCGTCCGCGCTGCCGCCGCCCCAGGTCGAGGGCGCCTTGCCGCCGAGGTTGGTCAGGGCGCGGTTCGTGAAGTCGGTCAGCTGGGTGTTCACGGTCTCGCCCTGGACGCTGGTGACCAGGTTCTGCACGGCCGTCCGGGGCAGCACCGAGGAGTCGGCGCGGGCGTCGAAGCGGTCGCCGAGCCGGACGGCGTACAGGCCGGTGATGCCGGTGGCGGTGCGCAGGTTCGTGAAGAGGTCCTGGGTGGGGTAGCCGGCCGGCAGGACCGCGATGAACAGGGGTTTGTTCGCGTCCTTGATCTGCCGGGCCAGCGTGTCGGCCTCGGCCGTGGAGAGCTGGGCGGCGGCCGCCGGGTCGACGTACACCGGGCTCTTGCGCAGGGCGTCGGCGATCGTCGAGACACCGGTGGCCGCCGTGGCCTGCGGAGCGAACGCCGTGAGGGCGATCACCAGCAGGGCCAGCAGCAGGCCTGGGAGGCTTCGGGTCCGGGTCCGCAGCACGGACTTCATGTTCCGCAATTTACCCGAAACCC
Source organism: Streptomyces sp. NPDC054813 (assembly GCF_053611365.1). NCBI lineage: Bacteria > Bacillati > Actinomycetota > Actinomycetes > Kitasatosporales > Streptomycetaceae > Streptomyces > Streptomyces sp. NPDC054813. Next base: position 230,920 of record NZ_JBSHAF010000014.1, read on the forward strand.
CCCATAACCTGTCATTTCTTATGCTGCTCTGTACGCCTCCGTCAGCTTCTCCACCGCCGCCGCGTACCTGCCGGTCAGCAGCAGGTGGTCGGCGTCGGCGAAGGGCTTCGAGACGGCTGCCGTGATCGACTGTCCGATCTCAGCCTGCACCAGCAGTCGCGCCTTGGTGACCAGTTTCCGGCCGGCCGAGGCGGCGCCCGCCCGCTCCGCGGCCTTCGCCGCGACGCCGAGCGCCCGCAGGGTGGCCTCGCCGCCCTTCGACGGCTTGGCCAGGGTAGTCAGACCCCAGCCGTACGGGTACTGCGGGTCGTACGAGGCGTCGCCCACGTTGATCGGCAGCTGGGCCTCGGACTTCGGCCAGGTGACCGGGAGCTGGCCGGTGAAGGCCTTCTTGCCGTAGAGCACGTCGGCCACGCCGTCGCCCTCGGTGCCCGGCAGCCAGGACGCCACCAGGGCGTCGATCTCGCCGAGCCGGTCGCCGATCAGCTGCGGACGCCCGGAGACCATCAGCACCGCGCACTTCATGGCCGCGCACACCTTGTCCACGGCTGCCTGGTCGGCCGGGGTCAGCGCCAGGTCGTTGCCGTTGCCGACGTCTCCGACGCCCTCGGCGTACGGGGTCTCGCCGACGACGACCACACCCACGTCGTAGCCGCTGGTCGGAGCCGAGGCGTCCTTCGAGTACGCGACGTCTCCCCCGGCGTTCTTCATGCCCTGGAGGATGGTGGTGCCCGTGGTGTGGGTACCGGAGGCGCCCTGCCAGGTGATGGTCCAGCCGCCGGTCTGGTTGCCGAGGTCGTCGGCGTTGGACCCGGCGACGTACACCTTCTGCGACTTCTTCAGGGGCAGGACCCCGCTGTCGTTCTTCAGCAGCACCTGCGACTCGGCGGCCGCCTGGCGGGCCACCGCCCGGTGCTTGGCGGAGCCGATCTTCGAGGCGCCGGAGGTGTCGGCGTACGGGTGCTCGAAGAGACCCAGCTTGAACTTCTGGGTGAGGATGCGGGAGACCGCGTCGTCGATCCGCTGCTCGCTGACCCGGCCGGCGTTCACCTCGTCGGTCAGGGTCTTGGTGAAGTCCTGGTAGCTGTAGGGGACCATCATCATGTCGACGCCGGCGTTGACCGCCGTGCTGACGTGGGCCGCGTAGTCGCCGGGGAGCTGGTCGATGGCGTTCCAGTCGCTGATCACGAAGCCGTCGAAGCCCATCCGGCCCTTGAGCACGCCGTTGATCATGTCGGCGCGGGCGTGCATCTTCACCGGGCCCTGGCCGTCGCCGAGGATGTCGAGCGAGGAGTACGACGGCATGACCGTGCCGATGCCCCGGTCGACCGCGGTCTGGTAGGGCGCCAGGTGGATGGCCTCCAGCTGCTGCCGGGTGACCTTGGTGACGCCCTGGTCGATGGTGTACGACCCGGTCGTGGAGGAGCCGTACTCGGTGCCGCCGTCGCCGACGAAGTGCTTGGCGGTGGCCAGGACCTTGTCGTCGTCCTTGAGGTCACGTCCGTCGGCCCGGCCCTGGAGGCCCTGGATCACGGTCTCCATGGACTTCACCAGCGCGGGGTCCTCGCCGAAGGACTCGTAGGAGCGGCCCCAGCGCTCGTCGCGGCTGACGCAGAGGCAGGGGGCGAAGTCCCAGGGAATGCCGGTCGCGCGGACCTCGGCGGCCGTCACCGCGCCGGCGTCCTCGGCGAGCCCGGGGTCGCGGGTCGCGCCGATGCCGATGTTGTGCGGCATGATCGTGGCGCCGGCCAGGTTGTTGTGGCCGTGCACCGCGTCCACGCCGTAGATCAGCGGGATCTGGAACCGCGTCGCCTGCGCGCGCAGCTGGAAGCCGTCGATCATCTTCGCCCAGGCCTCGGCGGTGTTGGGCGTGGGCGTCGAGCCGCCGCCGGAGAGCAGCGAGCCGAGATCGTAGGCGGCGACGTCACCGCCGTTGCCCACGGCACCGCGCTCGGCCTGGGTCATCTGCCCGGCCTTCTCCGCCAGGGACATCCGGGACAGGAGGTCGGCGACCCGCTTCTTCACGGACAACTTGCTGTCCAGGTACGGCAGTCCGTGCGCGTCGATGACGACCTGCGGGGTCTCGGCGGGGGCCTTGGCGCCGGTGACGGTGAGCTTCAGCGGGATGGTCTCGGCCGATTCGCCGGACCGGCCCTTCAACGTCCGTACCTTGATGGTCTGCGTCGCCCCGGAGACCGTCCCGGCCGGGAAGGTGAGGGTGCCGGAGACCGGGGTGTAGTCCTTGCCGGAGGCGGCGGTGCCGGTCGTGGCCGTCTCGTAGGCGACGGTCACCGGCTCGTCGAGCGGGACGGAGCCGGTGGCGCCGACGGAGACCTTCACCGCGGCCGTGCGGCCCTCCTGCACCGGGTAGACGGCGGCATCGGTGGTGACGGAGGCGCGCAGGGCCTGGTCGGCCTTGCCGTACAACTCCACGTCGTCCATGGCGAACTGGCCCTTGAGCCCGACGGGGAGGGTGAGCGCGTAGCCCCACATCTGGGTCAGGCCGAGGACGTGGTCGATACCGCCGACGGGCTGGTAGTCCGTGCGGTAGACGAAGTCGGCGAAGGGGATCTCGATCTGCTTCCAGCCGGAGAAGTCGTCGGTGAAGGACGTCGTCCACAGCTCGGAGGCCTCGCCGTTGGCGCCGCCGTCCTTGATCTCGAAGGCGATCTTCTTGCCGTTGTCCTGGCCGTCCCACCAGAAGCGGATGCCCTTGTGGGCGGACCAGTCGTGGGCGGGCTCGGTGGCGGCGAAGTCGTGGGTGAAGCCGCCGTAGCCGCTGATGTCGTACGTCCCGGAGAGCACCTTGGCGCCCTCGGGGGCGTCCGCCCGGTCGGCGAACTGGAGAGCGGGCGGGTCGTCGCTGTCCCCTCCCCAGGTGAAGATGCCCTCGGCGGGCTGGGCGGCGAAGGGGACCTCGCCCTCGAAGCGGTCGACGGGGGTCGGGGCGGGGTCGTCGGCGGCGCGGGCCGCGGACAGGGGCATCAGGGCTGCGAGTAGGGCGGTGGACACGAGCAGGGCGGCTCTTGGCATGGACCTTCCCTCGACTCTCTGGTTCACTCAGGGCTCTCACAGTTCACTCATGGCTTAGATCACGACGTGAGTTAACTAACGGCTCGCACCCCCGTCAAGACATCCGTCAGGAAGGGCGATGTGTCCATGAGAACCACCCCCCACACGGTCCGGCTGTTCTTGGCCGGGCTGCTCACCGTGGCCGGCCTCAGCGCGGTCGTACCGTCCGCGCACGCGGCCGGTGAGCAGGTCACCGCGTACCTCACCACCACCGACGACTCCGGCGGGCGCCATGTCACCCGCGGGCTCCAGGCACAGACGCCGTTCGCCTTCCAGTCCGGCAGCGGCGGCACCGGCGAGAACATCACCGTCGACGAGAACACCCGCTACCAGACCTTCACCGGAGGCGGCGCGTCCTTCACCGACACCGCGGCCTGGCTGATGAACAGCAGCGGCGCGCTGTCCCAGGCCACCCGGGACGCCACCATGAAGAAGCTGTTCTCCCCCACCGACGGCATCGGGCTGTCGTTCCTGCGCAATCCGATGGGCGCCTCCGACCTGGCCCGGTACGGGTACACGTACGACGACATACCCGCCGGCCAGACCGACCCGAACCTCAACAGCTTCTCCATCTCCCACGACCTCGCGGACGTCGTCCCGCTCACCAAGCAGGCGCTCCAGCTGAACCCCTCTCTGACTGTCATGGCCTCGCCATGGACGGCACCGGCCTGGATGAAGGACAGCGGCTCACTCAACGGGGGCTGGCTCAAGTCGGAGGACTACGCCGCCTACGCCGCGTACTTCGTGAAGTACCTCCAGGCCTACCAGGCACAGGGCGTCAAGGTCTCCTACGTCACCCCGCAGAACGAGCCCACCTGCTGTTCCGGCTACCCGTCGATGAGCTGGAACGCGTCCGGACTGCAGTACTTCCTCAAGAACGACCTGCTGCCGCAGCTCCAGTCGGCCGGCCTGTCCACCAAGGTCCTCGCGCACGACTGGAACTGGGACGTATACGACTCCTACGCGGCCGCGAGCGTCGACGACGCGGCGATCCGCAACCACCCCAACTTCGGCGGGATCGCCTGGCACGGCTACGGCGGTGACATCAACAAGCAGACCACCGTGCACAACCAGTACCCCACGCTGGACGCCTTCGGCACCGAGCACTCCGGCGGCACCTGGATCGCCAACCAGCAGCGCGAGGACATGAACAACATCATCGACTACACCCGCAACTGGGCGAAGTCGGTGACCAAGTGGTCGCTGGCCGTGGACCAGAACATGGGCCCGCACAACGGCGGTTGCGGCACCTGCACCGGGCTGATCACCGTGCACAACGGGGACGGCGCGAGCGGGACCGTCGACTACACGGTCGAGTACTACACGATGGGGCACCTGACGAAGTTCGTACGGCCCGGTGCGCAGCGGATCGCCTCCACCGCGTCCACCGCCGTGCCGAACGTGGCCTGGCGCAACCCGGACGGCTCCAAGGCGCTGATCGCCTACAACGACTCGTCCGCGGCCAAGACCGTCACCATCAACTGGGGCTCCCAGCACGCGACCTACTCACTGCCCGGCAAGACCTCGGCGACCTTCACCTGGTCCGGCACCCAGTCGGGCGGCGGCAGCCAGACCGGCGCCTTCGTCGGGCTCGCCGGCAAGTGCCTGGACGTGGCGGGCGGTTCGACGACGAACGGTACGGCCGTGCAGCTCTACGACTGCAACGGCTCCACCGCCCAGCAGTGGACCGTGCAGTCCGACGGCTCGGTCCGCGCGCTCGGCAAGTGCCTCGACGTGACCTCGGCCTCCACCGCGGACGGGGCGAAGGTCCAGTTGTACGACTGCAACGGCACCGGGGCACAGCAGTGGTCGTACAACTCCTCGACGGGTGACGTGGTGAACGCGGCGGCGAACAAGTGCCTGGACGTCACGGGCAACTCGTCGGCGAACGGGACCCGGGCCCAGATCTGGACGTGCACGGGCGCCGCGAACCAGAAGTGGCACCTGCAGTAAGGCGGTACGGCGGAACGAGCCGGGGGCTGTGAGCCCAGCCCCCGGCTTCGCCGCCGCTACTCCGCCGGCTCCACGCCCGCCCGCAGCAGGCCGTAGGTGTACGCGTCCTCCAGGGCCTGCCAGGAGGCGGCGATGACGTTCTCCGCGACGCCCACCGTCGACCACTCGCCGCTGCCGTCGGACGTGGAGATCAGGACGCGGGTGATGGACTCGGTGCCGTGCTTGCCCTCCAGGATGCGGACCTTGTAGTCGACCAGGTCGAGCTTGGCCAGCTGGGGGTAGATCTTTTCGAGGGCGACGCGCAGGGCACGGTCGAGGGCGTTGACCGGGCCGTTGCCCTCCGCCGTGGCGACGATCCGCTCGCTCTTGGCCCAGAGCTTGACGGTGGCCTCGTTGGCGTGGGTGCCGTCGGGGCGGTCCTCGACGATGGCCCGCCAGGACTCGACGCGGAAGTAGCTGCGCGGCTTGCCCTCGACCTCGGCGCGCAGGAGGAGTTCGAAGGAGGCGTCGGCGGCCTCGAAGGTGTAGCCCTTGAGTTCGTACTCCTTCACCCGCTCCACCACCCGGCCGACCAGTTCGCGGTCGCCGCCGAGGTCGATGCCGAGTTCCTTGCCCTTGAGCTCGACGGAGGCGCGGCCCGCCATGTCGGAGACGAGCATGCGCATGGTGTTGCCGACCAGCTCGGGGTCGATGTGCTGGTACAGGTCCGGGTCGACCTTGATCGCGGAGGCGTGCAGGCCGGCCTTGTGGGCGAAGGCCGAGACACCGACGTAGGGCTGGTGGGTGGAGGGGGTGAGGTTGACGACCTCGGCGATGGCGTGGGAGATCCTCGTCATCTCGCGGAGGTGGCCGTCCGGCAGCACCTTATTGCCGTACTTGAGCTCCAGGGCGGCCACCACCGGGAAGAGGTTGGCGTTGCCGACGCGCTCGCCGTAGCCGTTGGCAGTGCACTGGACGTGGGTGGCACCGGCGTCGACGGCGGCCAGGGTGTTGGCGACCGCGCAGCCGGTGTCGTCCTGGGCGTGGATGCCGAGCCGGGCGCCGGTGTCGGCGATGACGGTGGAGACCACGGCGTTGACCTGGGCGGGGAGCATGCCGCCGTTGGTGTCGCAGAGGATGACCACGTCGGCGCCGGCCTCCGAGGCGGCCCGGACGACCGCCTTCGCGTACTCAGGGTTGGCGCGGTAGCCGTCGAAGAAGTGCTCGCAGTCGACGAAGACCCGGCGGCCCTGGTCCTTCAGGAAGGACACCGTGTCGCGGACCATCTCCAGGTTCTCGTCGAGGGTGGTGCGCAGCGCCAGTTCGACATGGCGGTCGTGGGACTTGGCGACCAGCGTGATCACCGGGGCGCCTGACTCCAGCAGCGCCTTGACCTGCGGGTCCTCCGCCGCCTTGGCCCCGGCCCGGCGGGTGGCGCCGAAGGCGACCAGCTGGGCGTGCTTGAAGTCGATCTCCTGCCGGGCGCGGGCGAAGAACTCGGTGTCCCGGGGGTTGGCGCCCGGCCAGCCGCCCTCGATGAAGCCCACGCCGAAGTCGTCCAGGTGCCGTGCGATGGCCAGCTTGTCCGCGACGGTGAGGTTGATGCCCTCGCGCTGCGCACCGTCGCGCAGCGTGGTGTCGAAGACGTGGAACGAGTCGTCCAGCTCGTTGGTTGCCGTCTCGGTCATGGTCACTAGGCTCCTGATGTCGAATCTCGGTCGTACCGGAATGACCGGCTCCACCGTCCCTCCATGGTCCCTCGCGCTGGCCTTCCGGCTGAAGGTGGGCCGGAAAACGAAAAAACCCCTCGCGGGTGCGAGAGGTCTGCGCGCGGGTCGAGGACGACGATGGCCACCCGTACCTGGTCGTACGTGGTGGTCACTGCGGACCGGCGCGCCTGCTGCCAATAATCATGGCGAACGAGAGCACGGGGGAAGTCTTGCACAACCCGCCCCCGGCTCACCGACCGTCTCAGGATGCGGTCGTCACGGTGGACGGGTCCTGAGACCTCATCCGTGCCAGATCCAGGTCCTTCGTCTCCCGCATGGTGACGTACACCACAAGCGATACGGCGGCGCAGCCCGCCACGTACCAGTAGAAGCCGGACTCGAGCCCGGCGTTCTTGAACCACAGCGCGATGTACTCCGCCGTCCCGCCGAACAGGGCGTTGGCGAGGGCGTAGGGCAGGGCCACACCCAGGGCGCGGACGCCGGTCGGGAAGAGCTCGGCCTTCACGCAGGCGTTGATCGAGGTGTAGCCGGTGACCACGACGAGGGCGAGGAGGGAGAGGCCGAGGGCGGGCCAGTAACCGTTCGCGTGTTTGAGGAGGGTCAGGACCGGCACGGTGAGGACGGTCGAGCCGACCGCGAAGGTGATCAGCAGCGGCCGGCGGCCGATGCGGTCGGAGAGAGCGCCGGCGAGCGGCTGGAGGCAGGCGAAGACGGTGAGCGCGGTGAAGGAGACCAGGGTCGCGGTCTCCTTGGACAGGCCGGCGGAGTTGGAGAGGTACTTCGTGAGGTACGTCGTATACGTGTAGTAGGCGACCGTGCCGCCCATGGTCAGCGCGATGACCAGGAACGCCTCCCGGCGGTGCTGCCACAGGGCACGCAGGGTGCCGCGCTCGGCGGTGTCCGAGGTGTCCTCGGCGTAGACCTCGGTCTCCAGCATGGTCCGGCGCAGATAGAAGACCACGGCGGCACCGAGGGCGCCGACGACGAACGGGATGCGCCAGCCGTAGTCGTGCAGTGCGGTGTCGGAGAGGGTGTGCTGGAGGACGATCAGCAGGCCGAGGCCGGCGATCTGGCCGGCGGTCATCGACACGTACTGGAAGCTGGAGGCGAAGCCGCGCCGGCGCGGGTCGGAGGCCTCGGTGAGGTAGGTGGCGCTGGCCGCGTACTCGCCGCCCACCGACAGGCCCTGCAGCAGGCGGGCGACGAGCAGTACGAAGGCTCCGCCGTAGCCGGCCACGTCGTAGGTCGGGGCGACGGCGATGAGGAGCGCGGACACCGACATGAGGGTGACGGTGAGGGTCAGGGCGGCCTTGCGGCCTTTTCGGTCACCGACCCGGCCGAGCAGCCAGCCGCCCACCGGGCGCATGAAGAACCCGACGGCGAAGATGCCGGCGGTGTTCATCAGCTGCGCGGTGGGGTCTCCGCTCGGGAAGAACGCCCCGGCGAAGTAGGTGGCGAAGCTCGCGTACACGAACCAGTCGAACCACTCGACCATGTTGCCCGCCGAACCGACCCAGATCTTCTTCCAGTGTTGTCGTCCCATGGGCCGTTCCTGCCCGGCGGGGGAACACGAGATTCCTTTACTGCAAATGCCGTACGAAGACGTCCTGAAATGCCGTACGAAGACGTCCTGTTCGTTACCGGTGTGCCCGTGCGGGTCAGGCGTCCGCGAGGAGGTCCGCTTCCAGGAACTCGCGCACATGGCCGAGCACCTGGGCCCGGTCCGTGCCGCGCAGGCCGATCGCCACGTGGATGGAGAAGCCGTCGAGCAGGGACCGCAGGCGCGCGGCGAAGCGGTCGGGGTCGACGGGCCGGAACTCGCCCTGCGAGATGCCCTCCGCGAGCAGCGCCACCAGGTCGCGGTGCCAGGCGCCCTCGATGGCGGCCTGGCGGTCGCGGGCGGCCTCGTCGGCGTTCTGCGAGCGGTTCCAGACCTCCAGCCAGAGCGTCCAGTGCGGGTCGCGGTGGCCGACGGGGACGTACAGGTCGACATAGGCGTCGAGGCGCTCGCGGGCGGTGCCGCGGCGGGTGAGCAGCCGGCCGCGCTCGGCGCCCAGCCGGCCCTCGCTCCACTCCAGGGTCTGGAGGAGCAGTTCGTCCTTGGAGCGGAAGTAGTAGAGGAGATGGCCGCTGCTCATGCCGACCTCGTGGCCGAGCGCGGCCATGGTGAGTTTCTCCAGGCCGCGGTCGGCGATCATGTCCATGGCGGCAGCGAGCACGTCCTCGCGGGGCGGGGCCTGTCTGCGCCCACCGGCCATGTGCTGCTCCTCGTACTACTAGATCTTCGGCTGCTGTTGCGTGATGCAGTGGATGCCGCCACCGCCGGAGAAGATCGTACGGGCGTCCACCAGTGTCACCGTCCGCTCGGGGAAGAGACGGCGGAAGATCCCGGCGGCCGTCTCGTCGCGAGGGTCGTCGAAACCGCAGAGCACTACCCCGCCGTTGCAGAGGTAGTGGTTGATGTAGGAGTAGTCGGCCCAGTGGCCGTCGGCCTCCAGGACGGTCGGGGCCGGGACCTCGACGACCTCCAGCGTGCGACCGCGCGCATCCGTCTGGGACCTGAGCAGGCCGATGACCTCGTTGGTCACCTCGTGGTCGGGGTGCGCCGGGTCCGGCTGGTGGTGGGCGACGACCACGCCCGGGCGGGCGAAGGCGGCGACGATGTCGACGTGCCCGAGGGTGCCGAAGCCGTAGGGCGGGTAGTCGCCGGTGAGGCCGCGGGGCAGCCAGATGGCCTTGCGGGTGCCGAGCATCCCGTGGATCTCCGCCTCGACCTCCGCGCGGCTCCAGCCGGGGTTGCGCTCGGGCCCGAGCTGCACGGTCTCGGTCAGCAGGACGGTCCCCTCGCCGTCGACGTGGATCGCACCGCCCTCGTTGACCAGCTTCGAGGCGTAGGTCTTCGCACCCGCGAGGTCCGAGACATGCCCGGCGATCTTCGCGTCGTGCTCCCAGCGGGCCCAGTGCTGGGCGCCCCAGCCGTTGAACGTCCAGTCCACGGCGGCCAGTTCACGCCCGTCGGTGAGGAAGGTGGGCCCGATGTCCCGCATCCAGGCGTCGTCCAGCTCGCGCTCGACGGTGTCGACGCCCGGGCCGAGCAGCGTCTGGGCGGCCGCCGACTGACCGGGGCCGCAGACCACCGTCACCGGCTCGAAGCGCAGGACCGCGCGGGCCACCGAGGCCCAGGCCGTCCGGGAGGCGCGGAGGTCGTCCGGGTCGTCGAAGGTGGGGTTGGGGCCCGGCCACGCCATCCAGGTGCGCTCGTGCGGGGTCCACTCCGCGGGCATCCGGAAGCCGTCGGAGGCGGGAGTGCTCAGGTGGGGGTCCATACGGGGCTCCATGCGGGGGTCCTTCACAGGCTGTGGCATTCAGAGGAAGTAGAGGCGGTTGAGGGAGACGGAGTCGGCGGGCTCCGAGCGCAGCGGCTCGCCGTCGAGGGTGACCAGGCCGGTGCGCTGGTCCACGTCGACCGCTCCGGTACGGGAGTTGAGCCGCAGGTCGGCGGGGCCGATGGAGCGGGTACCGCGGACCGCGACCCGGCGGCGCCGGGTGGGCATCGTGTCGTCGCCCTGATCGAGCGCGGCCTGGGCGACGAAGGCCACCGAGATGTCGGCGGGGGTCGCCCCGTGGGCCCCGAACTGCGGTCCGAGGACCAGGGGTTCGCAGGTGTCGGTGGCCGCGTTCGGGTCACCGGTCACGCCGTACGCCGGGAAGCCGGACTTGAGGACGAGCTGGGGCTTGGCCCCGAAGTACTCGGGCGACCACAGCACGATGTCGGCCAGCTTGCCGACCTCGATGGAGCCGACCTCGTGCGCGAGTCCGTGGGCGATCGCCGGGTTGATGGTCAGCTTGGCCATGTACCGCAGCACACGCTCGTTGTCGTGGCCGTCGTCCGGGGCGCCGAGCTCGGCCTTCATCTTGCCGGCCATGGCGAAGGTACGGCGGACGGTCTCCCCGGCCCGGCCCATGCCCTGCGCGTCGGACGAGGTGATGCCGATCGCGCCCAGGTCGTGCAGCACGTCCTCGGCACCCATCGTCCCGGCGCGGATGCGGTCCCGGGCCATGGCCGCGTCGCCCGGCAGGTCGGTCTTCAGGTCGTGGACGGAGACGATCATCCCGTAGTGCTCGGCGACCGCGTCCCGGCCGAAGGGCAGGGTGGGGTTGGTGGAGGAGCCGATGACGTTGGGGACGCCGGCCATCTTCAGGACGTTCGGTACGTGTCCGCCGCCGCAGCCCTCGATGTGGAAGGCGTGGATGGTGCGGCCCTCCAGCACCCTGAGGGTGTCCTCGACGGACAGGCACTCGTTCAGCCCGTCGCTGTGCAGGGCGACCTGGACGTCGTGCTCCTCGGCGACCCGCAGGGCCGTGTCCAGCGCCCGGGTGTGGGCGCCCATGTCCTCGTGCACCTTGAAGCCGCAGGCGCCGCCCTCGGCGAGGGCCTCGATCAGGGGCGCCCGGTGCGAGGACGAACCCCGCCCGAGGAAGCCGATGTTGACCGGCCAGGCGTCGAAGGCGTTGAACGCGTGCTGCAGCGCCCAGGGCGAGTTCACGCCGACGCCCCACACCGGCCCGAACTCCTGCCCGATGATCGTGGTGACGCCGGACGCCAGCGAGGCCTCCATGATGCGCGGCGACAGCAGATGGACGTGGGTGTCGACGGCCCCGGCGGTGGCGATCAGCCCCTCGCCGGAGACGATCGAGGTGCCGGTGCCGACCACGACGTCGACGCCGTCCAGGGTGTCGGGGTTCCCGGCCCGTCCGATCGCGCAGATCCGCCCCTCGCGGATGCCGATGGACACCTTCCGGATGCCCTGCACGGCGTCGATCACGACGACGTTGCTGATGACGACGTCACAGGTGTCGCGGACGGCGGCGGCCTTCAGGTGCAGTCCGTCGCGGGCGGTCTTGCCGAAGCCGGCCAGGAACTCGTCGCCGTAGCGCTGGGAGTCGTCCTCGACGCGGATCACCAGCCCCGAGTCCCCGAGGCGGACCCGGTCACCGGCCCGGGGGCCGTGGGTGGCCGCGTACTCGTACGGGGTGAGGCGACGGGCCTCGGCCGGGTGGCCTCCGGGACGGCTCATCGGCCTGCCTCCTCGTCGTGGATGCCCAGGTAGCCGCAGGCGGCCGCGCGGCGCAGCGCCTCCTCACGGGCGCCGGGCGCGTCCAGCGGCCCGTCGACCAGCCCGGCGAAGCCGATGGCGACCCGGGCGCCGCCGATCGGCACCAGGCCGACCTCCAGCGACTCCCCCGGTCCGAAGCGCACCGAGGACCCGGCGGGCACGGCGAGCCGCAGGCCGTAGGCGGCGGCGCGGTCGAAGTCGAGGCGCGGGTTGGCCTCGAAGAAGTGGAAGTGGGAGGTGACGGAGACGGGGACGGTCGCGGTGTTGGTCACGGACAGCCGCACGACCGCCGCCGGGTCGGTGTGCTCGGGCCCCGGCAGCAGCGCGCCCGGCCCCTCCTCGCCCAGCCCGCCGCCCCCGATCGGGTCGGTGACGACCGCGAGCCGTGAGCCGTCGTCGAAGACGGCCTCGACGTGCACCTCGGTGACGACGTCGGCGACGCCGGGCAGCACGTCGGCCGGGCCGAGGACCGCGCGGGCCGCCTCGATGGCCTCGGCGAGCCGCCTGCCGTCCCGGGCCGCCTCGCAGACGGTGTCCGCGATCAGTGCGGTGGCCTCCGGCACGTTGAGCCTGAGGCCCCGGGCGCGGCGGGCGCGGGCCAGCTCGGCGACTCCGAAGAGCAGCAGCCGGTCACGTTCCGTGGGGGTCAGTCGCACGTCCCGGTACCTCCTTCACTTCGCACGCTTAGAGCACCACTCTAAATGTCGCATTACGAGAAGGGAACCATTGACATCAACAGCCTGGTCACTCACATTGAACGTCGCTCTAACTTGCAGGCGGCCGTCGAAGGAGACCAGCCATGCCGATAGAACAGCGCGGAGTCGACACCATCCCGGACGAGGAACGCACCAGCGGGCCCAAGGACCTGGTTTCGATCCTGCTCGGCTCCAACCTCTGCCTCGGCGTGATCATCTTCGGCTGGCTGCCGCCGTCCTTCGGGCTGGGCTGGTGGGCGTCGGTGAGCGCGATCGTGGCGGGCACGGTGGTCGGCACGGTGTTCACGGCCCCACTGGCCCTGGTCTCGCTGCGCACCGGCACCAACCTCTCCACCTCCTCCGGCGCGCAGTTCGGGGTGCGCGGGCGGCTGGTCGGCTCGGTGGTGGGCCTGCTGCTGGCCCTCGGCTACACCGCGCTGACCGTGTGGATCGGCGGTGACGTGATGGTGGGCGTGCTGAACCGGCTGTTCGGGCTGCCCGCGGACGGGGTGTCGTACGCCGTGGTCTACGGGGTCCTCGCGGCGGCCACGGTGGCGGGCGCGGTCTATGGCTATCGCGTCCTGCTCGCCATGTCCCGGGTGCTCGCCGTCGGCATGACCACCCTGCTGCTCCTCGGGATCCTCGCGTACGCCCCGCACTTCACCACCTCCCCGCTGCCGGACGCGGGCGGCTATCTGCTGGGCGGCTTCTGGCCGACCTGGTGTCTGGCGGCGGTCGCGGCGGGGCTGTCCGGGCCGGTCGCCTTCATCACCCTCCTCGGTGACTACACGCGCTACATCTCCCCCGCCCGCCACACCTCCCGCCGGGTCCTGCACGCGACCTGGCTGGGCCTGATCCTGGGCCTGCTGGTGCCGCAGCTGTTCGGCACGTTCACCGCGTACGCGGCGCGGTCGGCGACGGACTACGCCGGCCCGCTGGTGTCGGCCTCCCCCGCCTGGTACCTGGTCCCGCTCCTGCTCTCCGCCTCCGCGGGCTCGGTCGGCAACGCGGGCCTGATGCTGTACTCGATGGGCCTGGACCTGGACGCGATCCTGCCCCGCGCGTCCCGCGCCCGCGCCACCTACACGGTCGCGATCGTCGCCACGGCCTGCGTCTTCGTCGGCCACTACGCCTGGAACGCGCAGTCCGCGATGACGTCCTTCGTGCTCCTGCTGACGGCGATCGGCACCCCTTGGGCGGTCATCACGCTCATCGGCTTCGTCCGCTGCCGGGGCGTGTACGACGCGGACGCCCTCCAGGTCTTCAACCGCCGCTCGCACGGCGGGATCTACTGGTACCGGGCCGGCTGGAACCTCCGGGCCACGGTCTCCTGGACCCTGGGCGCCGGAGTCGGCCTGCTGGCGGTCTCGCTCCCGTCGTACGAGGGCCCGCTGCTGTCACTGACGGGCGGGGTGGACTGCAGCTTCCTGCTGTCGGGGCTGGTGGGCGGCGTGATGTATCTACTGCTGCAGCCCCGGAGCGATGGCGGCCCCGTCCAGGTTCACTCGGCACGTCCGGCCTTTGAGGAGGAGGCCGTTTAGACCGAAGCGGAGGCTGGGGGCGCAGCCCCCAGCAGGGCGGCCACCCCCACGACGCCACACCGGTCAGCCAACGTCCACTTGGGCCTACTTGCCGTGTGGACTGAGGAGATACCGTTCCTATGGGAGTTGGCCGACGTAGGCCGACTCGCCACAAACCTGGCCGGTGAGGGCCTGGTGGCCTCGCGAACGGTCGTCGAGGTCCGGGAACAGCACGAGTTGGTCACCTGGGCGCAGTCGGGTCTTGCCGCCCCGGTGGGGCGTGCCCGCTGTCCTCGGTGGGCCCGTGGCCCCGCGCGACCTGGGCAGGGACACGGCCTGGCCGGTAGCTCTCCGCCGCCCGATCCTCTGGTCGGGTACGGTCACACCTGGCCGACGCCGGATCCTGTGTCCCAGGCCACGCCGTCCGATCGCCACAGCGGCACCGTGGTGCCGGGTGACGGTGGTCTTGGTCTGCAGCTGGAGCGGGCTCGTCCAGTACCTCGCGCCCCAGACCGAGGTATAGGCGGGATCAACTGCAATGACGGCCAGACCCTGGTGGTAGGCCATCCCGCGCAGCCGTTCCCGGAAACGCGCCGTGGGGATGCCAGCCACGGCGCGGCGGAAGGACTTACCGCGCCGCCCACGGCCCATGGTCTCCCGGCCGGTCCATCGCGCGTCGGCAAAGTCCAGGTTCTCCACCACGATGCCGTACAGCCGTGCTCGTGCGCGATATGGATGAGATGACTGATGGCCGCTCGCAGACGCCCGTCCCGGTTGGTGGTGGAGCCGGTCAGCTCCAGGGGGACCGTGTGCGGACTGTCGATGGGGTTACCGTGCGGGTCCAGCACGACGGCGGCGAGGTGATCGGCGTTGAGGTCGACGGCGAGCAGCTTTGCGCCGGACGCGCGGATCTCCTGGGGCGTCGGAGAGAAGGTGGTGCCGGTGGACCAGGACGCGTCGAGGTACCAGCGGTCACGGGCAGGGTCGTGGACGATGTCGTAGCGCACGGCCTGGTGGGCATCCACCCGGTCAAGCCACTCTGCACGGCGGTGCGAGAAAGTGACGGTGCTGGTGAGCTGATAGCGGCCGCGCGGGGCGTTTGCCAGATGCCGCAAAGGCTCCGGCAGCACCAGCGTGACCGAACCGTTCCCGGGGTCGACGGTGATGGTGTAGTTGCCGTGCGGGGCACACCGGACTCCCCGTCCGCGGTCAGAAATAGCCGGGCAGCCTCCCACCGCTCCCGCCAGCGGGCCTCGGCCGGACCGGCCTCCACGAGGCGGTGACGGGCCCCGGCGAGCTGGCGTCCGCCCACGACGATGGAGGGACGGCCCAGTTGAATCTGCCGCTCCACCACCACCAACCGGGCTTGAAGCTTCCTCAGGTGCCGCTGCTTCTGCCAGCGCTCGGCCTGGTCCGCATATCCTCGCTCCCGACCGCGTTTCTGCCCGCACGTCACCGTCAGCCGTTGCTCGATCTTTTGGATCCGGCGGCGCAGACCGGTCCGCTCATCCATCAGACAGCGCATCGACAACCGGTACTGGTCCTCCGACACCCGGGTCATCGCCCCCGCCCACCGCGACGAGGAAACAGCCGTCAGCCGCTTCTTCCGCCCGGCACGCCCGGTCTGCCGCGCCGGGACATTCCCGACTTGCACACGTGCGGCGAGATCAGCCCGCTGATGGCTGCCCAAATGCTCACCGACCAGCCCGAGGACCTTTGCATCCGCTGCGGTCAGTCCCTTCAGCCGGTCCCTGATCCTCGCCCCCGACGGAGCGGCCACCGTGAACGGGGCAGCCGGCACGCGCAATTCACGCTTCTTCCCCCGCTTGCGCGCCACCGGCCACCCCTCCCTCGGTTACGTCGAACGAATTCACCACCGCCGATCATGTGGTCCACTCGCGCGCAACACCCCGAGAGGCGGCCCCGTTCACCCCATCGAGCGACACCCCGTGCCAGGCAGAGCCAACAACCGCATCAGTATGGGCAACCCGCCTGGGAGGGCGCCAGGCGTCGCACCGACGGAGGGGACCGGTCAGCCGAGCTCGTGCATCCAGCCGTGCTTGTCCGCCACCTTGCCGCGCTGGATGTCGAGAAGCGCCTCGCGGAGCTTCATGGTCACCTCGCCCGGCTCGCCGTCCGACTGCCGCCACTCGGCGCCGCTGCGCTTGACCGTGCCGACCGGGGTGATCACGGCCGCCGTGCCGCAGGCGAAGACCTCGGTGAGGGTGCCGTTCTCCGAGTCGCGCTGCCACTGCTCGATGGAGACCCGGGCCTCCTCGGACTCGTAGCCGAGGTCACGGGCGACGGTGAGGAGGGAGTCGCGGGTGACGCCTTCGAGGATCGAGCCGCTGAGGGTCGGCGTGACGATCTTGTCTCCGTAGACGAAGTACAGGTTCATGCCGCCGAGTTCCTCGACCCACTTGTGCTCGACCGCGTCGAGGTAGCAGACCTGGTCGCAGCCCTGGGCGGCGGCCTCGGCCTGGGCGAGCAGGGAGGCCGCGTAGTTGCCGCCGGTCTTGGCGTCGCCCATGCCGCCGGGGACGGCGCGGACCCGGTCCTCGGAGGCCCAGATGGAGACCGGCTTGACCCCGCCGGGGAAGTAGGCGCCGGCCGGGGAGGCGATGACCAGGAAGAGGTACTCGTTGGCCGGCTTGACGCCCAGGCCGACCTCGGTGGCGATCATGAAGGGGCGCAGGTAGAGGGACTGCTCGCCGCCGTGGGCCGGGACCCAGTCCTTGTCCTGCTGGACGAGCAGGTCACAGGCCTCGATGAAGGTCTCCACCGGCAGCTCGGGCATGGCGAGCCGGCGGGCGGAGCGCTGGAAGCGCTTGGCGTTCTGGTCGGGGCGGAAGGTGGCCACCGAGCCGTCGGGCTGCCGGTAGGCCTTCAGGCCCTCGAAGATCTCCTGGGCGTAGTGCAGGACGTTGGTCGCCGGGTCGAGGGGGATCGGCGCGTACGGAACGAGCTGGCCGTCGTGCCAGCCACGGCCTTCGGTCCACTTGATCATCACCATGTGGTCGGTGAAGTGGCGGCCGAATCCGGGGCTGGCCAGGATCGCCTCTCGCTCGGCGGCGGCGAGCGGGTGCGCGGACGGCTTGAGCTCGATCGTGGGCGTCGTCATCAGTGGTAGTCCTTCACCGGTTGTAGTGATGGGCCGCGCTCACACCCGTACGGCCGGTGTCCGGTCGTGGGACCAGCCGTCCTGCCGTAGGACGGCTGTCCCGTCGTAGGACGTCCGAGCATTCCCTCATAGCGCGGCTCCGCGTTCGATTATCGCGCGGGGGCCGGGATGAACGGAATCGGGGTGAATGCGGACCCGGGGTTGATGGTGGCACCCGGCGGCAGGCATGGGGAAGCCGCCGGGCGCGTGTGCGACCCGGCGGCTTCGAAGTCGATCGGCAGCGCGGCGGGTCAGCCGGCTACTCGTACCGCGAGCGCGTCGCCGATCTCCGAGGTGGAGCGGGCGGGCTTGCCCTGGCGCTCGGTGAGGTTGGCGGTGACGGCCTCCTCGATCCGGGCGGCCTCCGCGTCGTAGCCGAGGTGGCGCAGCAGCAGGGCGACGGACAGGACCGTGGCGGTGGGGTCGGCCTTGCCCTGGCCGGCGATGTCGGGCGCGGAGCCGTGGACCGGCTCGAACATCGAGGGGAACTCGCCGGACGGGTTGATGTTCCCGCTGGCGGCGACGCCGATGCCGCCGGAGACGGCCGCGGCGAGGTCGGTGATGATGTCGCCGAAGAGGTTGTCGGTGACGATGACATCGAACCGGCCCGGGTCGGTCACCAGGAAGATGGTGGCCGCGTCCACGTGGATGTAGTCCGTGGCGACCTCGGGGAACTCCTCGGCCACCTTGTTGAAGATGTTCGTCCACAGATGCCCGGCGAAGGTCAGCACGTTGTTCTTGTGGACCAGCGTGAGCTTCTTGCGCGGGCGGGCCTGGGCGCGGGCGAAGGCGTCCCGGACGACCCGCTCGACACCGAACGCCGTGTTGACGGACACCTCGGTGGCGACCTCGTGCTCGGTGCCCTTGCGGATGGTGCCGCCGTTGCCGGTGTACGGGCCCTCGGTGCCCTCGCGGACCACGACGAAGTCGATCTGCGGCTCGCCTGCCAGCGGGGTGGCGACACCCGGGAGCAGCTTCGACGGACGCAGGTTGACGTGGTGGTCGAAGGCGAAGCGGAGCTTCAGCAGGAAGCCGCGCTCCAGGACACCGGAGGGGACGCTCGGGTCGCCGATGGCGCCCAGCAGGATGACGTCGTGCTGCTTCAGCGCGTCGAGGTCGGCGTCGGTGAGGGTCTCACCGGTGGCGTGGTAACGCTGGGCACCGAAGTCGTACTCCTTGGTCTCCAGCTTCACGTCCCCGGGGAGGACGGCGGAGAGGACCTTGAGGCCTTCGGCCACGACTTCCTGCCCGATGCCGTCACCGGGGATCACTGCGAGATCGATGCTGCGAGACATGTCGGCACCCTACTCCTCGTCCCATGAGATGACACGATCTGTCCGCCATACGGACGCCGCGCGTCGTTCCGTCGCCCGGCGTTCACCCGTACGTGTGGCCGGTGTTGGCCTGCGCTGGGCAGGTTTCCCCCTATGACTGCGCCTTCCAGGGGGGTACCCCCCGGACCCCCCGTCCCCGACTTCGGCATTCCGCCACGGCTCGCCGCCCGGATGAGCATGGCCGAGCAGTACGAGTACCTGCGCAGCCGGCTGGTGAGCCGCCGCACGCTGGTGACGGCGGGCGCGGTGGCGGGCGGCGGCCTGCTGGCCGGCTGTGCGAAGAAGACGGCGGTCCCGGCACCGGCCACCTCGGCGATCCGCGGCGCGGCCGTCGTGCCGTTCGGCCGCCATCTCGCCTTCGGCGCCGACCCGAGGACGCGGATGCGGATCTCCTGGCAGGTGCCGTTCGCGGTGAAGAAGCCGTTCGTGCGGATCGGGACGCGCCCGGACGACCTGGGCCGGCGCGTCGCCGCGGAGATCCGGCACCTGCACACGCCCGGGGTACAGGGGGTGCGTCCGGTGGTCGAGCAGTACTACGTCCACGCGGCCCTGGACGGCCTCACCCCCGGTACGACGTACTACTACGGCGTCGGCCACGAGGGCTGGGACCCGGCCGCCCCCGACCACCGCGCCACCGTCACCCCCTTCCGTACCGCGCCCGCGAGTCCGGAGAAGTTCGTGTTCACGGCCTTCGGTGACCAGGGCGTCAGCCAGGCCGGAAAGGCGGCCGACAACGCGCTGCTGAAGCAGAACCCGGCCTTCCACCTGCACGCGGGCGACATCTGCTACGCGGACGGCAACGGCTCCGGCCGCACCTCGGACGGCTACGACGCCCGCGAGTGGGACCGGTTCCTGCGGCAGAACGACCCGGTGGCGCGGTCGGTCCCCTGGATGGTGACGACCGGCAACCACGACATGGAGGCCTGGTACTCCCCCGACGGCTACGGCGGCCAGTACGCCCGCTTCGCTCTCCCCGACAACGGCTTCGACCCGCACGGGGCGCCGGGCGTGTACTCCTTCACCTACGGCAACGTCGGCTTCGTGGCGCTGGACGCCAACGACGTGTCGTACGAGATCCCCGCCAACCTCGGCTACAGCGGCGGCCGGCAGACGAAGTGGCTGGAGAAGAAGCTGACGGAGCTGCGGGCCGCGCCGGGCGTGGACTTCGTGGTCGTCTTCTTCCACCACTGCGCGTACTCGACGTCCACGCACGCCTCCGACGGCGGGATCCGGGCAGCCTGGCTGCCGCTGTTCACCAAGTACCAGGTGGACCTGGTCATCAACGGGCACAACCACGTCTACGAGCGCACGGACGCGGTGAAGGGCGGCGAGGTCGGCCGCGCGGTCCCGGTCGGCGGCTCGACCGACCCGACGCGGGACGGGATCGTGTACGTCACGGCGGGCGGCGGCGGGCGGGACCTGTACTCGTTCCCGTCCGGGGTCAAGGACAGCTACGAGGGGCACGTCACCCGGCACGGCACGGTGCCCAGCTTCCACTGGACCGAGGGGCAGCACAACGTGGCGGAGACGGTGGAGTGGTCGCGGGTGCGGTACACCGGCTTCTCCTTCCTCAAGGTCGAGGCGGAGGCGGGTACCACTCCGAGGCTGAGCGTGTCGGCGCTGGCGCAGAGCGGGGCGCGGATCGACCACTTCGAGATCAGGCGGGGCGGCTGACACCGGAGTACGTGCCGCAGCACACCCCGGAGTACGGCGCGGCTGTCCCGGCCGCGCCGTACTCCGTGCGGGTGCGGCTCCCGGTCAAGGGGTGTTACACGTGTTACCGGCGTTCCCAGGTGGGCTCAGTGGCCGGTCTCGCCGCCGTTGTCACGGCGGTCGAGGGCGCGCTGGAGGGCGGCGGCGGCGTTCTTGCGCTCGGACTCGCTGGTGCGGGACACGTGGCGGACGCGGCGGCGGACGGTCGTCTCGGCCATGGGAATCGACTCCTTCGACATACATGGAGTACGGCAATGGGGGGTTGCGAGACGCCGGAAGGGGCGGGGAGCGGTGCCGCAGGGGTTGCCTGCACGGGGCCCGGCTCACGACCGCCATTCGCTTGATCGAGCGAGACGTTCGGCTCCTACAAACGTAAGGGAACGGCTCGCTTCTGTCTGCACAATTACTCGGACTTCCTACTATCTGAGACGGCGGACCGCGTCACACCGCCCTGAGCTGCCCCTTCGTGCGTTCGGGGGTCCCCCGGCCGAGCGAGCGCAGAATCCGGATCAGGGCCCGTACGGCGGGCGCGGCGGCCAGTTCCGGAGTCGTCGCGTAACCGACGCGGCGGTACGGCCGCCGCGGACCGAGGTCGGTGATCGCCACCGCGGGCGGGGCGGCGGTGAGGGAGAGCGCGGGCATGATCGCCATGCCGAGACCGCCGGCCACCATCGAGAGCACCGCCCCGTCGTCCTCGGCGGTGACGGTCGCCGCCGGGATCCAGTCCTGGGCGGCCCACCAGTCGCGGGTGTAGGAGCCGCAGTTCTCCTTCCAGTCGACGAGCGGGAGGGAGCGCGGCGCCGGATGCCCGGCCGGGTGCACCAGGGAGTACGGCTCCTCCAGCAGCACCCCGCCGACCAGCCCGGCGGGCAGCTCCGAGGTGTCGCCGAAGGTCGCGATCCCGAGGTCGGCCCGGCCCGCGGCCACCTCGCCCGCGGTGCCGGGCCCCAACTCCCGTACGACGGCCACGGTCACCTGGACGGCCGGGTGCAGGGCGGCCAGCCGCTCCAGGGCGGGCGGCAGCAGATGCAGGGCCGCGCCGCGGAACGCGGCGACCCGCAGGGGGCCCGCGGCCTCGCCGCCGGCCGCGCCCCGCACGTCGGCCGCCATCACCTCCAGCATCCGCAGCACCCGGCGCGCATGGGCCGCCGCCCGCTCTCCGGCAGGGGTCGGCCGGGCACCGAACCGGCCGCGCTCGAACAGCACGGCGCCCAGCTTCCGTTCGATACCGCGGACGGCGTGGGAGACCGCGGACTGGGTGGCGCCGAGCCGGACGGCTGCGCTGGAGAAGCCGCCCTCGTCGGCCACGGCGACGAGGATGCGAAGCTCCTGCGGGGCCAGATCGGCTGCGGTCACTCGGGGTCTCCCGCCTGCGGGTATGAGGCCGTCTCATGGATCGGCGTGTTCCATGAGCCCAACCCGCTGCCCGGGCCCGGCATTCCTGCCTACGGTCCCCTGCCATGACCGAGAACGCGCTCACCGTGCACCAGACCGCCCGCCCCACGGGCTTCCCGACGGCCGCCCACTTCCGTTTCGCCGAGTCCCCGGTCCCCGAACCGGCACCCGGTACGGCCCTGGTGGCCGGCCTCTACTGGTCGGTGGATCCGTACCACCGCGAGATGATGGACGGCGACTTCGAGCTGGACGCCCCGCTGGAGGGCCGCACGCTCGGCCGGGTCGTCGCCTCCCGCACCCCGTCCCTGCCGGAGGGGCAGCTCGTCGTGCACCGGCAGGGCTGGCGCACCCACGCGGTGGTCCGCCCCGAGGAGGTCCGGCGCATCCCCGACCACCCGGGCGTCCCGCTGTCGGCGTATCTGAGCGTGCTGGGCGGCACGGGGCTCACGGCCTACGTCGCGCTCACCCGGATCGCACGGCTGCGCGAGGGCGAGGACCTGTTCGTCTCCGGCGCGGCCGGCGGGGTCGGCACGGCGACCGGCCGCTTCGCCCGGCTGCTCGGCGCCGGCCGGCTGACCGGCAGCGCGGGAAGCCCGGAGAAGGTCGGGTACCTGACCGAACAGGTCGGTTACGACGCGGCCTTCGACTACCGCACCGCCCCGGTCGCCGCCCTCCTCGCCGGGGCCGCCCCCCACGGCATCGACCTCTTCGTCGACAACGTCGGCGGCGACCACCTGGGTGCGGCGATCGGCGCGCTGCGCGAGCGGGGCCGGGTGGTACGGGTCGGCACGATCAGCCAGTACAACACCCCGGACGCTCCTCCGGTGGTGTTCGACCACGCCGGCGTGGTGGAGAGGAGCCTGCGCATCGAGGGCTTCCTGGTGCGGAACCACCAGGACGCGCAGGAGGAGCTGTACGACTTCGCCGTGCCGCATCTGCGCAGCGGTGCCCTGGTGGCGGACGAGACGGTGGTCGACGGTTTCGAGCGGATCGTGGAGGCGTTCCTGCTGATGCTGCGCGGCGGCAACACCGGCAAGATCCTGGTCCGCGCCGTCTGATGCGCCGTCGGGCGGGGTATGGGAACGGGCCGGGAAGCCTGCTCGTGGGGGACGGAATCCCCCCCCCGCGCCGGTGGGCTGTGGGTGAGGCCCTCTTGGGGGTGGGGTATTAGGTGCGGGGGCCCCCGGCCCCCTCCTGCGCGGGCGCCGCGCGGGTGGCGGCGGGGGGGGGGGGGGTGGGGGGGGGGGGGGGCGCCGCCGGGGGGGGGCCCCCCCCCCCCCCCCCGGGCTCGGGTGGGCTGTGGGTCAGCCCATGTGCGGGTAGGAGTAGTCGGTCGGGGCGACCAGGGTCTCCTTGATCGCGCGGGTCAGCGTCCAGCGCAGCAGGTTCTGCGGGGCGCCGGCCTTGTCGTTGGTGCCGGAGGCACGGCCGCCGCCGAAGGGCTGCTGGCCGACGACGGCGCCGGTCGACTTGTCGTTGATGTAGAAGTTGCCGGCCGCGTAGCGCAGCTTCTCCATCGTGTACGCCGCCGCCGCGCGGTCGCCGGCGATGACCGAGCCGGTGAGCGCGTACTCGGACACCGACTCCATCTGGGTCAGCATCTCGTCGTACTGGTCGTCCTCGTAGACGTGCACGGCGAGGAACGGGCCGAAGTACTCGGTGCGGAAGACCTCGTTCTCCGGGTCGGAGCACTCGACGACGGTCGGGCGGACGAAGTACCCGACCGAGTCGTCGTAGGAGCCGCCCGCGACGATCGTGCAGGTCGGGTCCTCCTTGGCGCGGTCGATCGCGGCCTTGTTCTTGGCGAAGGCACGGTCGTCGATCACGGCGCCGATGAAGTTCGACAGGTCGGTGACGTCACCCATGGTGAGGTACTCGATCTCGGCGGCGAACTCCTCCTTGAAGCCGGAGTTCCAGATGGACGCCGGGATGTAGGCGCGGGAGGTCGCCGAGCACTTCTGGCCCTGGTACTCGAAGGCGCCGCGAGTCAGCGCGGTCTTGAGCACCGCCCGGTCGGCCGACGGGTGGGCGACCACGAAGTCCTTGCCGCCGGTCTCGCCGACCAGACGCGGGTAGGTGCGGTACTTCTCGATGTTGTTGCCGACCGTCTTCCACAGGTGCTGGAAGGTCTTGGTGGAGCCGGTGAAGTGGATGCCGGCGAGGTCGCGGTGCTCGAGGGCGACCTTGGAGACCTCGATGCCGTCACCGGTGACCAGGTTGATGACGCCCTTGGGCAGCCCGGCCTCCTCCAGCAGCTGCATCAGCAGGACGGCCGCGTGGGTCTGGGTCGGGGACGGCTTCCAGACCACCACGTTGCCCATGAGTGCGGGGGCGGTGGGCAGGTTGGCCGCGATCGCGCTGAAGTTGAACGGCGTGATCGCGTAGACGAAGCCCTCCAGCGGGCGGTGGTCCATCCGGTTCCAGACGCCCGGGGAGTTGGCCGGGGGCTGCTCGGCGAGGATCTGCCGGGCGTAGTGGACGTTGAACCGCCAGAAGTCGACCAGTTCGCAGGGGCTGTCGATCTCGGCCTGCTGGGCGGTCTTGGACTGGCCGAGCATGGTGGAGGCGGCGATGGTCTCGCGCCAGGGGCCGGAGAGCAGTTCGGCGGCGCGCAGGATGATGGCCGCGCGGTCGTCGAAGGACATCGCGCGCCAGGCGGGCGCGGCGGCGAGGGCCGCCTCGACGGCGTCCCGGGCGTCCTGCTGGGTGGCGTGCCGGCCGGTGCCGATGACGGCCTTGTGGTTGTGCGGCTGCACGACCTGGAACTGCTCGCCGCCGCCGAGCCGCTTCTCGCCGCCGATGGTCATCGGCAGCTCGATCGGGTTCTCGGCCAGCTCCTTGAGCTTGGCCTCCAGGCGGGCGCGCTCGGGCGAGCCGGGGGCGTAGCCGTGCACCGGCTCGTTGACGGGGGTGGGGACCTGGGTCACAGCGTCCATGAGATCCGTAACTCCTTGTACGTGAGCGGGTGTTGCCAGGGGGCGGGCGGGAGAAGGGCGTGCGGCGGGCGGGAGGGGTACGCCTCAGCCCTTGCTGAGCATGGAGCGGACGAAGAAGCGCAGGTTCGCCGGCTTCTCCGCGAGCCTCCGCATGAAGTAGCCGTACCAGTCGGTGCCGTAGGCGGTGTAGACGCGCATCCGATGGCCCTCGGCGGCAAGGCGCACGTGCTCATCACTCCGGATGCCGTACAGCATCTGGAACTCGTACTCGTCGGACTTGCGCCCGGCGCGCCGGGCGAGTTCCTGGGCTATGGAGATGAGGCGTGGGTCGTGCGAGCCGACCATCGGGTACCCCTCGCCCTCCATCAGAGTCCCGAGGGTCCGCACGTACGCCTTGTCGATCTCGTGCTTCTGCTGGTACGCGACCTCGGCGGGCTCCTTGTAGGCGCCCTTGACCAGGCGGACCCGGCTGCCGGCCGCGGCGAGGCGGCGGGCGTCGGCCTCGGTGCGGAAGAGGTAGGCCTGGATGACGCAGCCGGTCTGCGGGAAGTCCTTCCGCAGCTCCTCGTGGATGGCGAACATCGAGTCGAGGGTGGTGTGGTCCTCGGCGTCGAGGGTGACGGTCGTACCGATGGCGGCGGCGGCCTCGACGACCGGCCGGACGTTCGCGAGGGCCAGCTCGTGGCCGCCGTCCAGCGCCTGGCCGAACATCGACAGTTTCACCGACATCTCGACGCGCTCGCCGAGGCCCAGCTCGCGCAGCCGGTCGACGAGCGCCAGGTAGGCGTCCCGGGCGGCGCCGGCCTGCTCCGGGGTGGTGATGTCCTCGCCGACGACGTCCATGGTCAGCTCCAGGCCGCGGCCGGTGAGCTCCTCGATGATCGGGACGATGTCGTCGACCGACTCACCGGGGATGAAGCGGTCGACGACCTGCTTCGTCACCGGGGCCGCCGAGATGAGACGACGCATCCGGTCGCTGCGCGACGCGGCGAGAATCACGGGACCCAGCACGGGGCACCTCCACAACACATGCCAGAACGGCCGCGATCCGACGGTATGGATACGGCACGGAGAACCACCGTGAAAGTTAGGGATCTCTCCGATCGTGAGCCATCGACAGCTGTCACGCATCCGTGCCGCAGATCTCAGACAGATGTATGAAGGCGTCCGTGAATTGCGGGAGAATGCCCGGGTGACGTCCGAATTCAAGGGTGACTACCAGGAGCTGGTCGACGAGATCTCCGAGCTGCTGGGCGTCCCGGCGACCCTGGAGAACCGCGACTTCGAGCTGATCGCCTTCGGGGCGTACGACAGCGAGGGCGACCTCGATCCGTCGGAGCTGGACCCGGTCCGGACCCGCTCGATCCTGACCCGGCGCTCCACGGCGGCGGTCCGCACCTGGTTCGAGGGCTTCGGCATCACCCGGGCGACCGGACCGGTCCGTATCCCGCCGACGCCGGAGGCGGGGGTGTACCGGGGCAGGATCTGTCTGCCGGTACGCCATCGGGGTGTCGTCCTCGGCTATGTCTGGCTCCTGGACGACGATCCGGGTCCGACGGACGCCCAGCTGGCCGCCGCCATGGGGGTGGCGGGGCGGATCGGCGCGCTGCTCGCGGACGAGGCGCAGGCGGGGGCGGGTCTTGGCCGGGAGCTGCGGGCGGTGCTGGTGGCGGAGCGCGGCTGGCAACGGGACATGGCGGTGGCCGAGTTCCGTACCGCCCTCGGCGCCCGTGCGGACGGCCCGCACACGATGGTCTGTGTCGCCCCCTGGCCGTCCGCCGACCCGGACGACGCCCCGTCCCCGCGCACGGTCCCGCACGCCACCGCGCTGTGCACGCTGCCGTGGGGGGCGACGGGCCACAGCCTGGCCGTCCTGGTCCGGCTGCGCAGCACGGACGCGGTCACCCCCGCCCTGACGGCCGCCGCGCGGCTGCTCAAGGAGGCGGACGAGGCCCGGTCGGCGCGCGGGGCCGGGGCGCGCACGGCCGCCGCCGTCGCCGCCGGGTTCACGGGCGTGGCGGCCCAGGGCTGCGCCGCGGGGGTGGGCGAGGCCCGGGCCGGCCTGGCCGAGCTGGGCACGGTCTGGCAGGAGGCCGCCGCGGCCACCCGCGCCGCGCTGGCCGAGCCCCGGTTCGGGCCGGTCGCCGAGTGGGCGCAGATCGGCCCGTACCGGTTGCTGACCACGCTGCCGCCGGAGGCCTCGCACGACCCGGCGGTGGCCGTCCTGCTGACCCCGGCCCACCGGGAACTGGCCCGAACCGCCGAGGCGTACCTGGACTGCGCGGGCCAGGCGGGCCGCACGGCCGCGGCCCTCGGCATCCACCGGCAGACCCTGTACTACCGTCTGTCCCGCGTGGAGCAGCTCACCGGCCTCGACCTGGACGACGGGGAGGACCGGCTGC
Source organism: Streptomyces sp. NPDC054813 (assembly GCF_053611365.1). NCBI lineage: Bacteria > Bacillati > Actinomycetota > Actinomycetes > Kitasatosporales > Streptomycetaceae > Streptomyces > Streptomyces sp. NPDC054813. Next base: position 257,926 of record NZ_JBSHAF010000014.1, read on the forward strand.
TGCTGCACATGGCGCTCAAGAGGGCACGGCTGTAGTCACCGCCCGCTCGCGGTCGTTGCCCTTCCCCGCCGCGGGTCAGGTCCGGGTGGCGGCCTCGACGATCTGACGGAGGCCCTCGGTAAGGGCCTCCCCGTCGGGCGCGGTCTTCGGGTCGAAGGTCCACTGCGAGATGAGGCCCGACATCAGGGTCATGTAGAAGCGGCCGAGGGTGTCGGCGGTCTCGTCGGAGACCTCCTCCTCCGGCACGCCCATCATGAGCGAGGTCAGCCCCCGCCCGCCCTCGCGCTGGGCGCGGGCCAACTGGTCGCGCACTTCCGGCATCTGGTCGCCCATCGTCACGATCTCCACGCTGAGCCGCCACATCGAGCCCGGCCCGCGCATGCTGTCGACGATGTTCGACCACACCTCGCGGAACCGCTCGAGCGAGCCGGGCGCGCCGGTGAGCCCGCCGTCGCCGCCCTCGAAGGACATCTCCTCCACCAGCGCGATGTAGGCCTGTGCGAGCAGCGCGTCCTTGGAGCCGTAGTGGTAGCCGATCGAGGCGAGGTTGGTCCCCGACTCCTTGACGATGTCGCGCGCCGTCGTCCGCGCGAACCCCTTCTCCAGCAGGCAGCGCTTGGCGCCGTCCAGCAGATCCTCACGGTGTCCCATGCCGGCCAGCCTACCCGGGATCCATACAACCGTCCTAGACGGATGACTTATACAAGCGTTCTAGACATGCGTTTAAGACGCCCGTACATTCCTTGGCATGACGAACCCGACGAGTACGACCACGAGCACACCTGAGACCAACTCCCCTGCCGGGCGCCGCGAATGGACCGCACTCGGCGTGCTGATGCTGCCGCTGCTCCTTGTCTCGATGGACGTCTCGGTCCTCTACTTCGCCCTCCCTGCGATCGGCGCCGACCTCCGCCCGAGCGGCACCCAGCAGCTGTGGATCCTGGACATCTACGGCTTCGTCCTGGCCGGTCTGCTGATGACGATGGGCGCGCTGGGCGACCGCATCGGCCGCCGGCGGCTGCTGCTGATCGGCGCCGCGGCCTTCGGCGGCGCCTCGCTGCTCGCCGCGTACGCCGACAGCGCCGGGACCCTGATCGCGGCCCGTGCGATCCTCGGCATCGGCGGCGCGACCCTGATGCCGTCCACGATGGCCCTGCTGCGCACGATGTTCACCGACCCCGGCCAGCGCGCGAAGGCGATCGGCCTGTGGTCCGGCGTGATGACCGGCGGGATCGCACTCGGCTCGGTGATGAGCGGGATCCTCGTGGAGCACTTCTGGTGGGGCTCGGTCTTCCTGGTCAACCTGCCCGCGATGGTGATGCTGCTGGTGCTCGGCCCGGTCCTGCTCCCCGAGTCCAGGAACCCCTCCCCCGGCCGCTTCGACTGGCCGAGCGTCCCGCTGTCGATGGCCGCCGTGCTCCCGGTGATCTACGGCGTGAAGGAGATCCCCTCCGAGGGCTGGCACCCGCTGTACGTCGTCTCGGTCACCGTCGGTCTGCTCTTCGCCGCGCTCTTCGTCCACCGCCAGCGCACCGGCACCTCCCCGCTGGTCCCCCCGGCCCTGCTGAAGCGCCGTGGCTTCACCCCGGCGCTGGTCCTGAACCTCGTCGCCTCGCTCGCCATGATGGGCTCGGCGATCTTCACCACGCAGTACCTGCAGGCGGTGCTCGGCAAGAGCCCCCTGGAGGCCGCGCTGTGGAGTCTGCTGCCCTCGGTCTTCATCGGCGTCGCCGGTCCGGTCACGGCGCAGCTGGTCCAGCGGGGCGTCGACCGGGGCTATGTGGTCGCCGGCGGCTTCACGGCCATGGCGGGCGGGTTCGTCCTGCTCGCCCTCGTCGGCACCGACTCGCTGTGGCTGGTGCTGACCGGAGCCGGAGTACTGGCCTGCGGGATGGTCGCGATCATGTCCCAGCTGACCGACCTCGCGATGACCGGCGCGCCGGTGGAACGGGCGGGCACGGCCTCCTCGCTGCTGGAGACCAGCACCGAGTTCGGTGGGGCGCTCGGCATGGCGGTGCTGGGGTCGATCGGTACGGCCGTCTACCGCCACGAGATGCCGGCCACGGCCCCGGCGGAGGCCCGCGAGACGCTGGGCGGCGCGCTGGCCACGGCGGGCCGGCTGCCGGGGCACACGGGAGAGGCCCTGCTGCACACCGCACGGGAGGCGTTCACCAGCGGGATGCAGGGCGCGGCGATCGCGGGTGCGGTGCTGCTGGTGGTGGCGGCGGTGGGCGCGGCGGTGACGCTGCGGAGGAAGTGACCACGCAAAACGCCGGACGGGCTGGTTTCCCAGCCCCGCCCGGGGTTGTTGTCGAAACACAACGACCCACCCCCCCACCCCGCCCGGGGGAC
>NZ_JBSHAF010000014.1:260287-262363 GCF_053611365.1 Streptomyces sp. NPDC054813
TGGGGGGTGTGGGGGGTGGGGGCGGGGGGGGGGGTGGTGGCGCTGCGGGGATTCTCAGAACACATCCCGGCGGAGCGCTGGTTACCACGGCCCGTCCGGCGTTTGAGGACGAACGACTCCGACCCTCCGACCCTCCGAGCCGGGTGGACGGGTGGGAAGAAAATCAGACCAGGTTCACCGAACGAGCCGAGGTCGCCCCGATCTCCGCTTCCACCTCGGCCAGCACACCGGAGGTCACCGTGTCGTCGACGGTCAGCACGGCCAGCGCCTCGCCGCCCGCGATCGACCGGGCGACCTGCATGCCGGCGATGTTGATGCCCGCCTCGCCGAGGATGCGGCCGACGGTGCCGACGACGCCCGGCCGGTCCTCGTAGCGCAGCACCAGCAGGTGGTCGGCGATCGCGAGGTCGACGTCGAAGTCACCGACCGCGACGATCTTCTGGAGGTTCTTCGGGCCGGCCAGCGTGCCGGAGACCGAGACCTCCTCGCCGCTGCCCAGGGTGCCGCGCACGGTGACGACGTTGCGGTGGTCGGCCGACTCCGAGCTGGTGGTGAGGCGGACCTCGACACCGCGCTCCTGCGCGAACAGCGGGGCGTTGACGTAGGACACGGTCTCGGCCACGACGTCCTCGAAGACACCCTTGAGCGCCGAGAGCTCCAGCACCTTCACGTCGTGCTGGGTGATCTCGCCGTAGACCTCGACGTCCAGGCGGACCGCGACCTCACCGGCGAGCGCGGTGAAGATCCGGCCGAGACGCTCGGCCAGCGGCAGGCCCGGCTTGACGTCCTCGGCGATGACCCCGCCCTGGACGTTCACCGCGTCCGGGACCAGCTCGCCGGCAAGGGCGAGGCGGACCGACCTGGCGACCGCGATGCCCGCCTTCTCCTGGGCCTCGTCGGTGGAGGCACCGAGGTGCGGGGTGCAGACGACCTGGTCCAGCTCGAAGAGCGGGGAGTCGGTGCACGGCTCCTTCGTGTACACGTCGAGGCCGGCGCCGGCGACCCGGCCCTCCTTGAGCGCCGCGTACAGCGCCACCTCGTCGACGATGCCACCGCGCGCCGCGTTGACGATCCGCACCGACGGCCTGACCTTGCGCAGCGCCTCGTCGCCGATCAGACCGACCGTCTCGGGGGTCTTCGGCAGGTGCACGGTGATGAAGTCGGAGACTTCGAGCAGCTCGTCCAGCGACAGCACCTTGACGCCCATCTGCGCGGCCCGGGCAGGCTGGACGTAGGGGTCGTACGCCACGACCTTCATGCCGAAGGCTGACATCCGCTGGGCAACCAGGGCGCCGATGCGGCCGAGGCCGACGACACCGAGGGTCTTCTCGGCGAGTTCGACGCCGGTGTACTTGCTGCGCTTCCACTCGCCGTTCTTGAGCGCCGAGTTGGCCTGCGGGATGTTGCGGGCGGTGGCGACCAGCAGACCGCAGGCCAGCTCGGCCGCGGTCACGATGTTGGACGTCGGCGCGTTGACGACCATCACGCCGGCCTTGGTGGCGGCGGAGACGTCGACGTTGTCCAGGCCGACGCCGGCTCGTGCGACGACCTTCAGCTTCTTCGCCGCGGCGATGGCCTCGGCGTCGACCTTGGTGGCGGAGCGGATCAGGATCGCGTCCACGTCGGCGATGGCCGGGAGCAGCTCGGCTCGGTCTGCTCCGTTCGTGTGCCGGATCTCGAAGTCCGGGCCCAGCGCGTCGACGGTGGCGGGCGACAGCTCTTCAGCGATGAGTACGACAGGTTTCGAGCTCACGTGAGTCCTCACATGTCCAATGCGGACGGCCGTCCCGACGGCCGCTGGCGGTGGAGGGGCTTGCCGCGTGGAGACGCACGACGCTGTGGGCCTGACGCGTATGTAGTACGGCAGTGTAGTGGCGTGGTGGTGGTCGTCCTGCGCCTCTGCGGAAGGATCACCCGTCCGAGATTCGACGGGGTGGACAACGGGGCCGGAGCATGCCGCTCCGGCCCCGTCACCTGGGGCTCACGCCTCTTCGTTGACCCACGACATGAGCTTGCGGAGCTGCTTGCCGGTGGTCTCCAGCAGGTGCTCGGAGTCCTGCTTCTTGTACTCGTTGT
>NZ_JBSHAF010000015.1:0-3587 GCF_053611365.1 Streptomyces sp. NPDC054813
GTGTGGGTGCGTGGGTTGGCTTGCTCTGTCTCTTGTTGTTTTGTGTTTTTTTTTTTTCCTCTGGGGTGGGGCGTGTGCGCCTGGTGCTGCGCCCGCGCGGGTGACTCCGTCGTGCCCACCGCGCGGCTGCCGGGACCGGCCGGACCGACCTGATGATCATCTGAGTGTGACGACCTATCACGGCCCCCGCGCCGCGCACTCCTCACGCCGCACGGCGCTCTCCGCCGGACTCGGCGCCCTCTCCCTGCTCTGCCTCGCGTCCCTGTCGGCCGCACCGGCCGCGGCCGCGCACGAGGAGGCCGCCCCGGGCGCCCCCCGGCCGATGACGGCCGCGGAGGCCCGTACGGCCGCGTACCTGGAGTCGATCCGCAACGACCCCAGGCTGCTGCGCGGTTTCTTCCGGCACCTGCCCAAGGGCGGCGACCTGCACAACCACCTCTCCGGGGCGGTCAGGACCGAGTACCTCGTCGAGCTCGCCGCCGAGGACGGGTTGTGCATCGACACGGCCACGCTGACCGCCGTCGTACCGCCGTGCGGCCCCGGTACCCGCCCGGCCACCGATGCCCGTACCGACCGCGACTTCCACGAGGCGATCGTGCGCGCCTGGTCGATGCAGGACTTCCCGCCGGACCAGAACGGTCACGACCATTTCTTCGACACGTTCAACAAGTTCGGCGAGGTGCCCTGGCGGCATCGCGGAAAGCTGCTCGCCCAGGTCGCCGACACGGACGCGGCGCAGAACCAGTTCTACCTGGAGACCATGATCACCCCGGCCTCGGACGGCGCCCGGCAGTTGGCCGCCGAGGTCGGCTGGGACCCCGACCTGGCCGCGCTGCACGCCAAGCTCGTGGCCGGCGGCAGGCTCGACAAGGTCGTGGCCGACGCGCGCAAGGAGGCCGACGACGGTGACGCCGAGTTCCGTACGGCCGCCGGCTGCGGCACCAGCCGCCCCCGCCCCGGCTGTGCGCTGACCGTGCGCTGGATCTCGCAGGTCAATCGCGGCAGTGCGCCGGAGCGCGTCTTCACGCAGCTGGCCCTCGGCATGCGGCTCGCCGAACGCGACTCCCGGTTCGTCGCCGTCAACCTCGTCCAGCCCGAGGACTGGAACAGCTCGCTGGCCGACTACAGCCTGCAGATGCGCATGCTCAACTACCTGCGCACCGTCTACCCCAAGGCCCATGTCACCCTGCACGCGGGCGAGTTGTGGCCCGGGCTGGTCAAGCCCCAGGACCTGAAGTTCCACATCGCGGAAGCCGTGAACGTCGCCGGCACCGAGCGCGTCGGCCACGGCGTCGACCTGGTCCACGAGGACGGCTGGCAGCAGACGGCCCGTACGATGGCCGCCCGCCAGATCGCCGTCGAGGTGCCGTTCACCAGCAACGCCCAGATCCTCGGCGTGCGCGGCGCCGAACACCCCTTCAACACCTACCGCTCCTACGGCGTACCGGTCGTCCTGGCCACCGACGACCCCGGCGTCTCCCGGATCGACATCACCCACGAGTACCAGTACGCCGCCCAGACCTACGGCCTGACCTACCCCGAACTGAAGGATCTGGCCCGCGCCTCGCTCGAGTACGCGTTCCTCCCCGGCCGGAGCCTGTGGCGGGGCAACCCCACCCGTGACGGCTACCGCGCCGCGACCGCCTGCACCGGCCAGCTGCCCGGCAGCGGCCGTACCCCGACCGCGGAGTGCCGCCGGCTCGTCGCCGGCAGCGCGAAGGCCGCCGTCCAGTGGCGGCAGGAGGCTGCCTTCGCCTCCTTCGAGAGGTGAGTACCTGAGCGCGGGGGGCGAGTGTGCTGTGAGCCCAAAAGTTGCAAATTCCGTTGAACAGGTGTCGGGCGACGCGTGTGGAGTCATTCATGTGTGGCCCGAACCGTTCCGGACGGCATGCCTCGCTCTCGTGTCGATGTGCTGTCGTCATCGCCGACCCCGACGGCCCATGCGCGAAGGGGTGCAGGAGGCACCGTGCTCACCGCGTTCATCAATGCCTTCAAGACGCCTGACCTGCGCAAGAAGCTGCTCTTCACGCTGGGCATGATCGTGGTCTACCGGATCGGTACCCATGTCCCGATCCCCGGCGTCAACTACCGAGCCGTCCAGACGTGTGTGAGCGAGGCGTCCGGCAACCAGGGGCTGTTCGGGCTGGTCAACCTCTTCAGCGGGGGCGCGCTGCTGCAGATCACCATCTTCGCGCTCGGCATCCTGCCGTACATCACCGCCAGCATCATCCTTCAGCTGCTGACCGTGGTCATCCCACGTCTGGAGGCCATGAAGAAGGAGGGCCAGGCGGGCACGACGAAGATCACCCAGTACACCCGCTACCTGACGGTGGCCCTCGCCGTCCTGCAGGCCACCGGCCTGGTCGCCACCGCCCGCAGCGGCGCCATCTTCTCCGGCTGCTCGGTCGCCTCCAGCATCATTCCGGACCAGTCGGTCTTCACCACCATCACGATGGTGATCTGCATGACCTCCGGCACCGCCCTGGTCATGTGGATCGGTGAGCTCATCACCGACCGCGGCATCGGCAACGGCATGTCGATCCTGATGTTCATCTCGATCGCCGCCTCCTTCCCGTCCGCGCTGTGGGCCATCAAGAAGCAGGGCACCCTGGCGGGCGGCTGGATCGAGTTCGGCAGCGTCATCCTCGTCGGCCTCGCCATGGTCGGCCTGGTCGTCTTCGTCGAGCAGGCCCAGCGCCGGATCCCGGTCCAGTACGCCAAACGCATGATCGGCCGCCGGTCCTACGGCGGCACCTCGACCTACATCCCGGTGAAGGTGAACCAGGCGGGCGTGATCCCGGTCATCTTCGCCTCCTCGCTGCTGTCCATCCCGGCCCTGGTCGCCCAGTTCTCGGGCGGGGACTCCGTCTGGAAACGGTGGATCACCCAGAACCTGACCAAGGGCGACCATCCGATCTACATCGCCCTGTACTTCCTGCTCATCGTGTTCTTCGCGTTCTTCTACGTCTCCATCTCCTTCAACCCGGACGATGTCGCGGACAACATGAAGCAGTACGGCGGCTTCATCCCCGGCATCCGGGCCGGGCGGCCGACCGCGACGTATCTGTCGTACGTGCTCAACCGGATCACCTGGCCGGGTTCGCTGTATCTGGGGGTGATCGCCCTCGTCCCGACCATCGCGCTGGTCGGGTTCGGGGCGAGCCAGAACTTCCCGTTCGGCGGCACCAGCATCCTGATCATCGTGGGTGTCGGTCTGGAGACCGTGAAGCAGATCGAGAGCCAGCTCCAGCAGCGCAACTACGAGGGCTTCCTCCGCTGACCCCGGGGGCCGGAGGCCTGGCGGCATCGCATCTATGCACATAATCGGTAAAATCAGTACAGCATGTGGTCCGAACTCCGACTTCAGTCGCGCCGTCACCGAAGGAGCGGACATGGGTGGGCCTGAACCGATCAGCGCCGAGGGTCGTCGCGCGTTGGAGCAGCAGCTGGCCGATCTCCACGCCGAACGGCAGGACGTGGGGGGGGGGGGGGGGGGCGGCCCCCCGCCGCCGGCGCACACGGCCGCTGCCCCAGCGATGGTGGCGGGCGCTCACCCAACGCCCCCGGGGCGGCCCCGAGAATGCAAA
>NZ_JBSHAF010000015.1:3597-73518 GCF_053611365.1 Streptomyces sp. NPDC054813
TGGGAGCTGCAGGTGGCGGTTCTCCCCGCGGACCGGCGGGTCGGCGCCGCGCCGGGGCGGGGCCACGATTCCCCGGGCGACCATGCGGACGAGGCCGACGAGTTGCAGCGGGCCGAAGACCTCCGGCGCCTGGACGCCCGTATCGAGGACATCACGCTGCGGCTGCACCAGGCGGCGGTCGCCCGACCGGCCCCCGCGGGCGTGGTCGGTGTCGGCAGCACGGTCACCGTGCGGTTCACCGACGGCGCGGTGCAGAACATCGCGATCGGCGAGATCGCCTCGGCGGCGGACGAGAACCTGGTGACGGAGGACAGCCCCCTCGGGCGTGCACTGCTGGGACACCGTGTCGGCGACACCGTCAGCTTCAAGACCCCCCAGGGAGCCACGGACGCCACCGTGGTGTCGCTGGGCGGCTCCTAGAGCCTGTCCGCCTCTGCAGCGGGCGGTCCTGAGCAGGGTCCGAGGTGGCAGGCCGGAGTGTTCGCGTGGTTGTGTGTCGCGTATTCGAGCGGAGAGCTTACGTCACTCGCCCTGCCCGGCATCCGGGCTGACCGGGACCGCGTTGTCGCTCGGCGCGGGCGGCTTCCTGCGCCGGAGGGAGGCGTACCTGTCCCGCAGGGAGCCCACTCTGTCCCAGAGGGAGACGTAGCCGGCCGACAGGCGCCGCACCGCGCCGACCACCCAGGCCGGGGTGTGCGCGCGGAGGTAGCGGCGGGCGCGGAGGTGGGCGCGGTCCATGGCCACCTGGGCGTTGGCGCCCGCCTCGGTGGGGCCGAGGTCGTGCGTGAGGGAGATTTCGAGGCCGCCGTTGTACGGGGCGGTCAGGTTGTACAGGAAGGTGGTCAGGGCTGCCAGGCACGAACCCAGGACGACCTCGAGGGCGATGACGCTGAACGTGATGCTCAGGAACGTGCTCAGCCGGGGCAGGGCGTCCGGCGCGAAGATCGCGGCCAGGCCCCAGGCGGCGACCGAGGTGACGACGGTGAGGATACCGAGACCGCCGAGGAGCAGGAAGCTCATCACCGTCACGGACCAGGGTTCCGCCTCCGGTATGCGCATGCGCATCGTCCGTGGCCGAGGCGCAGGACCCCCTGCGGGGCGTCGCGGGAGCGTGTCGCGCACGGTCGGCGAGGTGGGGCGGTCTGCCGCGTCGGGCAGGGACATGTCGGGCAGAGGCCCGTCGGGCAGGGAGCGGAGTGCGGGGGTGGGCTGTGGCGCGGGCCCGTCCGCGGCGGGCCGGTCCGGCATCGGCTCATCCTGAGCGACGGTCGTCGTCGCGGATTCGCCGTGATCTGGGGCGCCCTCGTGCTCCGCCGGCGCCACTCGCCCCTCGAGGAGTGCCGCGAGTGCGGGGGCGGCTCCTTCGTCGGCGTCCTTGCCGTGTGCCGCGGTTTCCGGCCCTTCGACGGACTCGGGCTGCCTCGTGGTGTGGACGGTGCCGTTGAGCCCGGGCGTGGCGCGCTTGCGGGAGGTGTTACGGGTCCTGCGCTTGGCGCGACTCATGCGTGTCTCCCTGAGTGGCCTGGCAGTCTCGCAGGTGCTCTGCCCGCATCGAACGGGCCTCCCTCGACCGCCCGGCGGCCGGTGGGGGCCTGCTGGTCGTTGCCTTCGACGGTATGGGCTCCTGCGTGATCTTGCATTCCTGGAGACGCACCCGGGGGGTGCCGGCGGCCGGGTCGGCGCCCGCTGTCATGGCGGTGTCCGCCCGGCAGCCGTGGCTTCGGGCCCGGCGCGGAGGATGGTGACCGACGCGGGTCCCCGGCCGTGCGGGGAGCGCCGGAGGGCCGCCCGGCGGCCCTCGCCTCAGGCGCTGTGGACCCCGACCTCGTACAGCGAGTATCCCCAGTCGGTGCCGCGGGCGAGGCCGTGGACGCGGACGTAGCGGGCCGGAGTCCCCGTGAACCGGGCCGTGTCCAGGCCGCCGTCGCCCGAGGTCGTGGACCAGGCGGTCCCCCAGTTCGTGCCGTCGGTGGAGAGCTCGATGCGGTACGACCTGCCGTAGGCGCGCTCCCAGTCCAGCGTCACCCGGGACACCAGGTGGGTGGAGCCCAGGTCGACCTGCCACCACTGGTCGTCGCTCCAGTCACTGGCCCAGCGCGTGGCGTCGTCGCCGTCGGCGGCACGGCCCGGCTGGTAACCGGTGAACGGGTTCCACTCGGACGAACCGGCGCTCGCCGACTGCCCCTTGGCGAGGTTCACCGAGGCCTGGTGCTGTTCCGTGGCCCTCCAGGTGCCGAGGTAGGACTCGGCGCCCCGGAACAGGTCGTCGACCACGCCCTGGCCGCCGACCTGCCGGATGTCCTCGATCCAGTCGGGGATCATGCCGACATGGGCCGCGCCGTCGGTGTTGATGTCGAAGGTGCGCTCACCGGAGGTCTGCCGGTCGATGACGGAGCCCCCGTCGACGCTTCTGAAGGGGTACGTCACCTTGTTCGCGGTGTCCGCGCCGCGCGGGGCGGGGTGGTCGCCGATGCCGTTGAAGTCCGTGCCGAAGCCGTAGCCCACGCCGTACTTGTCGCGCAGCGCCTTGGTCCGCGCCGCTTCCGCGACGAACCCCTCGGAGCCGTGCATGTACTGGGCGACGAAGCCGCCGAGGGAGTAGACGCGCTCGGTCCAGTTCAGGTCCATCCAGCTGTGCGAGGAGATCACGCCGGGGTAGGACTCGGACTCCAGGATGTCCAGCGCCTGGCCGACGGCCTTGACGCCCATGTGGTCGATCTCCAGCATCATCTTGCGTTTCATCATGCCGCGCACGGCGTACTCGCCGAGTCCGGTGAGGCCGCGTTTGTTGCACTGGGTGTCCGCGTCGTACGCGGGGACGGCCACGCCCGCCGGCAGGTCCGACTCCGCCTGCGACGAGGCGTTGCCGATGGGGTTGTCGTGCTGCGGGCCGGTGCACTTCTCGGTCTGCCAGAAGGTGCCGGTCGACAGGAACTGCCCGACGTTGATGGCCGTTCCGAGGCCGCCCGAGTCGAAGCGGACGCCGCACAGCGCGTTGTCGAACTTGTGGCACAGGAACATGGAGCGGACGCCGAGCGCGTACAGCTCGTCCAGCCCCTTGTCGATGTCCGCCTTGCCGCACTGCGGGATGTCGAGGACCTGCTTGCAGCCGAAGGGCTCGGAGGTCTCGACGCCCAGGACGACGGCCAGCTTGCCCTGCTCGACGACCGCACGCGCCTGCGCGCTGTCGGTGACGATCCGGAACCAGCCCTTACCGGTGCCGCCGTACATCTTGTCGATGTACGCCTGGAGGTCGTATGTCATCTTCGCCTGCAGCCGGATCGACGTCATCTCGTCGCAACCGCGGTCCTTGAAGGGGTAGACCGAGCAGATCATGCCGTTGGTGACCAGGTCGTTGACGAGCACCCGCTGTCCGCCGCGCCAGGCCCGCTCCACCCAGGCGTAGTAGTCGGCCTGATGGGTCATCGAGTCGTACGCCGGCCAGTCCTTGAACGTCGGCCAGCCGACCGGGTCGTGTTTGCCGTCGCCACCGTGGGTGATGTAGTCGAAGAGCGCGAGCGAGCCGTCGGGGTAGTGCTCGGGGCAGTCCTTCAGGGCGTCGGCGACACCGGCCTCGGAGAAGACCCTGCCGCAGATCAGCCGGCCGCCGAAGGCCTCGTTGCCGAACAGGTGGTTGTGCGCGTCGACGAACCCGCGTACCTCGCCCGTGGCGGTGGTGCCGGTGAACGGTTCGCCGGTGACGTCGATCCGGACGTCCGGGGCGGGTCGTGCGGTCGGGGTCCACCAGTCGTTGCCGGCCGCCGAACTCGGGGTGGGCCAGAGGACCACGGCCAGCACCAGGAGCAGCAACGACAGCACAGTGACGTTCCTGCGTCTGCGGTACGAGCGTCGAGTCTGCGTCACTGCCCACGTCCCTCGGTCGGCGGGAAGGCGCGGTTGATGAACCCTTGAGCTTGTCATGACCCGCGCAATACCTCGGACGAGGATGGGGCCGCGGGTCTACCGAGTCAAGGGCGGGGGACGCTTGACCCGCTGACTCAACAGTGCGGCTCCCGGGCCCAGTTGCCGAGTACGGGCACACACTTGTCGGCGAAGTACTCGTAGTCGGCCGGGGTGTTGTAGACGTGGGCGGACACGCGCAGGTAGCCGATGCCGCCGAAACTGGTGAAGGCCGCCTCGACGTCGAGTTCGCGGGCCACTCGGTCGCGCAGTGCGTCGGCATCGATCCGGCTGCGCCCGAGGCCGTCGGGCAGCCGCACCAGACGCATGCCCGGCACGGGCATCCCGACGTCGGCCCGGCTGTCGTCACCGGTGAGCCGGGCGAACGCGGCGCCGACGACGTGGGCGGCGTAGTCCGCCAGCCCGTCCATGTACCGCCGAGCGGCGGACCAGCCCCATGTGCGCTCGACGAAGTCGAGGGAGGTGGGCGCGGCGAGGTAGGAGGTGGCGTCGAGCGTGCCCTGCTGGTCGAAACGGTCGGGGTACGGATCCTCGGCGCCCCACGAGTCGATCAGCGGGTGGAGCAGGTCCCGCAGGGGCCCGCGGGCGACCAGGGCCGCGGTGCCACGCGGGGCACAGCCCCATTTGTGGAGGTTGCCGGTCCAGAAGTCGTACGTCGCGCCGTCGAGCGGTGCGACGAGCAGACCGGGCGCGTGGGCGCCGTCCACGAGCATCGGTACGCCCTGCCGGCGTGCCTCCGCGCCGATCCGCTCGACCGGCAGCCGGCGGGCGGTCGCCGAGGTGATCTGGTCGACCACGACGAGGTCGGTGGCCTCCCCGATCTCGGCGGCCACGGCCTCGTACGCCTCGTCCTCGTCCGCGCCGAGCGGTACCCGCGCCGTGCGCACCCGGCCGCCCCAGCGGCGGGCCAGCCGTTCCGCTCCCATGGTGACGGCCCCGTAGCCGTGGTCGGTGACGACGATCTCCCCGCCACGGCGGCGAGCGAGGGCGTTGTACACCACGCTGGCGCCGGCGCTGGCGTTCGGCACCAGGGCGAGGTCACCGGCGTCGACGCGCAGGAAGTCGGCGAGCTCGACGCGGGTGGCGGCGAGCCGTCCCGGCAGCTCCGGGAACCACACCACCGGCGCGCGCTCCATCTCGGCACGCAGCTGCGCCTGCCGCTCCTGCGCCACCAGCGGAACGGCACCGAACGAGCCGTGGTTCAGGTGTGTCAGCGCCGGGTCCAGCGACCACGCGTCGGCGGCGGGTCGGCCGTCGGCCAGCAGCAGCGGGTGCGGCGCGACGGCCACCTCGGTCTCACTCACGACAGGAAGCCTCCGGGAACACAGCGGTCACCCGGCATCCTGACACGACGGTGATCGTCCCCCGAGGCCGGGTCGACGGCGGGACCCTGCCGCCGGAACACATGACCGTGCCCCACCCTCGCCGCCGAGGCCGCCCCTCCACCGGGAGAGGAATCCGCGGCGCCTGCCCCGAACCCGGCCGCGATCGAGACGCGGGGGTGCGGGGAACTCCGGGCCGCCTTCTCAGCCCGTTGCGGCGCTCACTCCACGGGCCACGTGTGTGCCGCCGCATTGAGGTGCATGTAGTCCATGTACGTGGTGGTCATCCGCCGCAGCGCCTCCCGGCGGTCGAGGGTGCCGGTCCGCTCCAGGTGGTGGACCGTCTCCGCCTGCCACAGGGCGCCGTTGCGGGCGTTCACGCAGCGCTGCTCGATGATGCCCAGCATGGGCTCGCGCCAGGAGGCGTCCAGGCCGGCCAGCTCCAGACCCCGGTGGGCCAGCGGCAGCAGGCGTCTCAGCACCAGTTCCGTCACCGGTACCTCGCCCACCCCCGGCCAGTACAGACGGGCGTCGATGCCCTCACGGGCCGCCGTGTGCAGGTTCTCCTCGGCGACCGCGAAGGACATCCGTGACCACACCGGGCGGTCCTCGTCGACGAGGGCGCGCGTCAGGCCGTAGTAGAGGGCGCCGTTGGCGATGGTGTCGGCCACGGTGGGGCCGGCGGGCAGGACGCGGTTCTCGATGCGCAGGTGCGGCCCGCTGTCGGTGACGGCGTAGACGGGGCGGTTCCAGCGGTAGATCGTGCCGTTGTGCAGCGTGAGTTCCCCGAGCTGCGGCACACCGTCGGCGTCGAGGACCTGCCGCGGGTCCTCGTCGTCGCACAGGGGCAGGAGCGCCGGGAAGTAGCGCACGTTCTCCTCGAACAGGTCGAAGACGCTGGTGATCCACCGCTCCCCGAACCAGACCCGCGGCCGTACCCCCTGGGCCTTGATCTCCTCGGGACGGGTGTCGGTGGCCTGCTCGAACAGGGGGATACGGGTCTCGCGCCACAGTTCCCTGCCGAAGAGGAAGGGTGAGTTGGCGGCGAGGGCGATCTGCACGCCGGCGACCGCCTGGGCCGCGTTCCAGTAGTCGGCGAAGTCCTTGGGGGCCACCTGCAGATGGAACTGGGTGCTGGTGCAGGCGGCCTCGGGGGTGATGGCGTCGGCGTACATCGAAAGGCGGTCCACGCCCTCCAGCCGGATCCGCAGGTCCTCGCCGCGCGCCGCGAAGATCTGCTCGTTCAGCAGCCGGTAGCGCGGGTCGCCGGACAGGGATTTCTCCCCCACGTCCGGCTCGCCCAGCGTCGGCAGGATCCCGATCATGATCAGGTGGGCGCCCACCGTCGCGGCGCGGTCCTCGGCGTGGTTGAGGGCGTCGCGGATCGTCTGCTCCCAGGCGCCGGGGCCGCCGGAGGTCAGCTCCCGGGGCGGGATGTCGATCTCCAGGTTGAATCGCCCGAGCTCGCTCGACCAGGCGGGGTCGGCGATCGCCCGCAGCACCTCGGTGTTCCGCATCGCCGGCAGCCCGTCGTCGTCCACCAGGTTGAGCTCGATCTCCATGCCGACCTGGGGGCGCTCGCTCTCGAAGCCCGACCCGCGCAGCATCTGCGCCAGTACGTCGAGACAGGTGTACATCTTCTCGCGGTACCGGCGCCGGTCCTCCCGTGTGAACACCCGGGCCGGCACATCACGTCCCATCGGGCCCTCCCCGGGTCCCCTCGGCGGATGCCTGTCGTCCCAGCGTCGCACCTCCCGGGCGTACCGGACACTCGCCGAGCCCCCGGCTCACGGGGTGCGCTCGGCAGGGACGCGCAGAGTGACCGGTCCAGCCCCTCCAGCTTGTCGGCCTGGGCGTGCCAAAACGTCGAGACTCGGCGGTTCCACGGATTCACGGGCACGGCTGGGACGGCGCCCTCCGGCCCGACCGGCTGCGCCCGGACACCGTCCCCGCACCCCGGACCGGCACCTGCACCTGCACCTGCACCTGCACCTGCACCTGCACCTGGCGTACCTGTCCGGAGCACGGCCCGGCTGCCGTGCGCACGCGTCCTCGGGAGGTTCCGTCCACCCGGCCGTCGGCGTCAGTCGCGGTCCGGGCGGACGGCGAGTTCGGTCTCCACGAGCCGGTTCAGGTGCCGGCGGGCGTCCTGGGTGCTGAGCGGCGGCGTCTGGCGCAGCCGCTGGAGGGCGAGGCCGTCGGCGAGGGCGGCGAAGCGGACGGTGAACCCGTCGAGGTCGTCGGCGGCGAACTCCCCGTCCGCGACGCCCCGTTCGACCAGGGCACGGATCTGCTGGTGCCAGGCTTCGTAGCGCTGGGCCTGGCCGCGGGTGAACGTCTCGTCGGTGTCCGGGTCGCCGGCGTTCCAGTAGTCGAACCACATCCGCCAGTGCCGGTCGGTGTCCTCGGTGAAGAGGGCGTCGACGAGCAGCCGTAGCGCCTCGGCGCCGCTGCCCGCCTGCTCGGCGGCCTCGCTGAGCGCCGCGTAGTAGCGCTCGATGTGCAGGACCATGGCCTCGGACAGGATCTCCTGGACGCTGCCGAAGTGATAGGTGACCGTCCCGACGGAGACCCCGGCGGCGGCCGCCACGTCCCGGACGCCCACCGAGGCGTAGCCGCGCTCCGCGATCAGCGGGACGGCCGCCTCGACGATCAGCCGGCGGCGGACCTCGGTGGGCTGGCGGGTGCGGTCGGCGGCGGCGACGGCACGGCGCGGGGTCTTCGCGGCGCGCTGCGGCTTGGCGGCGGTCATCCCGACGTCCTCGCGCTGGTGTGGTGCCAGGAGCGCTTGGCCACTGTCTCTCCGTTCGCCCGTGCCTCGATACGGCTGTCCATGACGAAGTCCGCGGCCGTGGCCCGCAGCTCCGTACGCGTCATGATCTCAGCGTCGTAGTCGTCGCCGCGCCGCAGCCGGATCCGCCACTGGGACACGGCACTCGCGGAGAGCGGGTCGGCGTCGCGGACACGGTACGTCTCGCGTGCGCTCTCCTCGTAGCGGAGCCCGTCGGGATACGTCCGCGATCCGCCGTAGTTGGGGTCGACCTCCAGGGTCCACTCCCCGGCCGCCACGTCGTGCGTGACGAGCCGTTCGGGCCGCGGCTCGGCGGGCCGGTCGTAGGTGACCGGCAGCGCCGGCGCCTGTTCCGGCTCCTCGAAGACGATCGGCGGTTCCTCGACGGCCGCCCGCACGGGCAGGAGTACGGCGCTGTCGGCGGGTACGACCCGCAGCTCGCCGCGCTCACCGTGCGGCCACACCCACGGCCAGTACGCGTCGGAGACGGCGACCCGGACCCGGTGGCCGGGCGGGAAGGCGTAGCCGATGCCGGTGAGTTCGACCTCGACGTCCTCGTAGGTGCCCGGGGTCCACTCGACCGCCTTGTCGCGGCCGTGCCTGCTCAGCAGGTTGAGCACCCCCCGGGTGACCAGCGTCGAGGAGCCGTCGGGAGCCACGTCGCACAGCCGGACGATCACGTGGGCGCGTGGGGTGGCGCTGTCCAGGCGCAGCCGGACGCGCGGCCGGCCGAGGATCTCGACGCGCTCGGCGAGGGGTTCGGAGTCGAAGCACACCGAACGGCCGTCCTCCTCGCGCTGGTCGGGCGGCAGGTCGCTCGCGTTGCCGAAGGGGAAGAACCGGCCGGCGTCGAGGCCGGTGTGGAGCGGGGAACGTACCAGGACGGGGGTACCGGAGTCGGGAGCGAGGGCGCGCTCGCTCCATGTCACCTGCGGGGAGGGCCAGTCGGTCTCCCCGACCCAGCGGCCCGGCAGCACGTCGTACGAAGTGGCGGGCGGGACCGGGTCGTTGATCCAGGCGCGGAGCAGCGGCTCGCGCAGCACCCCCGTGTCGGTGTCCTTGAGGTGCTGGTCCCACCAGCGCAGGGTCTCCTGGAGGAAACCGATCGCCGGGCCCGGCGGCAGCCCGCGGTCGGGGTACTGGTGGGACCAGGGGCCGATCAGGCCGCGCACCCGGTCGGCCGGCAGGTGCTCGACGAGGCGCAGCACGGTGTCGCGGTAGGGGTCGTGCCAGCCGCCGACCGCGAGGACGGCGGCGTCGATGGCGGTGTAGTCCTCGCAGACGCTGCCGTGCCGCCAGTAGGCGTCGCGCTCCTGGTGGTCGAGCCAGGTGTGCAGGAAGGGCTGGAGAGTGTCGAGGCGTTCGCGCCACATGGGCAGCCAGCGGTCGGTGCCGACGCTCGCCGGGTCCGGGGGGCGGGAGGCGAAGGCGAGCATGGTGCCGGCCCAGGCGAGCATGTCGATGCCGAGGACGGCGCCGCCGGTGTAGTGGACGTCGTTGTCGTAGCGGTCGTCGGTGGAGCAGACGGTGACGACCGCCTTGAGCGGCTCGGGGGCGAGGGCCGCTATCTGAAGGGCGTTGAAGCCGCCCCAGGAGATGCCGAACATGCCGACCTTGCCGGTGCACCAGGGTTGTGCTGCAAGCCAGTTGACGACGTCGACGCCGTCCGCGAGTTCCTGGGCGTCGTACTCGTCGCCGGGGGTGCCCTCGCTGTCGCCGTGGCCTCGGATGTCGACCCGTACGGAGGCGTAGCCGTGTCCGGCGTACCAGGGGTGGCGCTGGGCGTCGCGGGGCGCGGTCCAGTCGCTCTTGCGGTACGGGAGGTATTCGAGCAGCGCGGGCACCGGGTCGGACCCGGCGTCCGCGGGCCGCCAGATGCGCGCGTGCAGCCGGGTCGCGCCGTCCCGGGTGGGGATCCAGACGTCCTCACGGACGACCTGGCGCTCGAACTGGTCGCGGTACTTCACGAAACTCCTTCGGCCACGGGGGCGTTGACGGGCTGCCAGCGGCGGACGCGATGGCCGTCACCGAGGTCCGTCCAGATGTCGTCCGCCTCGGCGGCGTCCGCCCAGTCGGGGGCGTCGCCGGTCAGGGGCGGTGCGTCGGGGTCGGGTTCGAGGGCGGCCGCCATCAGCCGGCGGGTGTAGGGATGGCCGGGCGCGTCGAAGACGGCTTCCGTGGGGCCTTCCTCGACGACGACTCCGTGCCGCAGTACGACGACGCGGTCGGCGATGCCGCGCACCACGGCGAGGTCGTGGCTGATGAACAGGCAGGCCAGGTCCCGTTCGCGGCGCAGGTCGTCGAGGAGGCGCAGCACCTCGGCCTGGACGGAGACGTCCAGGGCGGTGGTGATCTCGTCGGCGATCAGGACGTCCGGTTCTCCGGCCAACGCCCGTGCGATGCCGATGCGCTGGCGCTGTCCGCCGGAGAGCTGGGCGGGCAGCCGGTCGGCGAGGGCCGGGTCCAGGCGTACGTCGGCGATGAGCCGGCGGGCCTGTTCGGCGGTCTCGGTGCGGCCGGTCGCGGTGCCGAAGAGGCGCAGCGGGCGGCGGACGGCGTCGCCGACGGAGCGGCGGGGGTTGAGG
This sequence comes from Streptomyces sp. NPDC054813, assembly GCF_053611365.1. Lineage (NCBI taxonomy): Bacteria > Bacillati > Actinomycetota > Actinomycetes > Kitasatosporales > Streptomycetaceae > Streptomyces > Streptomyces sp. NPDC054813. The sequence continues at coordinate 14,217 of NZ_JBSHAF010000015.1, forward strand.
GAGGTGTCCGCGTTCTGGAAGACCAGTTGGACCCTGCGCCGCAGCGACAGCGGCCGTTTGGGCGCGGGGCGGGCCAGGTCCCCGGCCTCGTGCGTCATGGTGCCGCCGGAGGGGGTGCGCAGGCCCGCCAGGGTCCAGGCCAGCGTGGACTTCCCGCTGCCCGACTCGCCGACGAGGGCGAGGACCTCGCCGCGGCGGACGTCGAAGGAGACCCCGTGCACGGCGCGGGTGCTGCCGTAGTCGATGGTGACGTCGCTCGCGGCGACCGCGACCGGTGAGCCGTCCGGGACCACGGACTTGGCGCGGACCGTCCGTTCCCCCGCCTCGTCCACGACCGCGAGACCGGCGTCGTCCAGCCGCGGCACGCTCGCCAGCAGCCGCTTCGTGTACGGGTCCTGGGGCGCGGCGAACAGCCGCCGGGTGGCGGCCGACTCCACCACCCGGCCGGTCTTGAGGACGCACACGTCGTCGGCCAGGTGGGCGACGACGCCGAGGTCGTGGCTCACCAGGACGGCGGCCAGGCCGAGTTCGTCGCGCAGGGCGGCGATCAGATCCAGGACGCTGCGCTGGGTGATGACGTCCAGGCCGGTGGTCGGCTCGTCGAGGACCAGCACCTTGGGGCGGGCGGCGACGGCCATGGCGATGGCGACGCGCTGCTGCTGGCCGCCGGACAGCTCGTGCGGGTAGCGGCGGGCGAGTTCGGCGGGGCGCGGCAGCCGGACCTGTTCGAGCAGGTCGACGACCGGTATGTGGCCACCGGCCTCCTCGATCTGGCGCCCGATCCGCATGGTCGGGGTCAGCGCCTGCCCGGCGTTCTGGGCGACCATGGCGACGGTCCCGCCGCGCAGCCGCCGCAACTGCGGTGCGGGCAGCGCGAACACGTCCTGTCCGTCGACGTGGACGCTGCCGCCGGTGATCCGGGAGCCGTGCCGCAGATGGCCGAGGAGGGTGGCCGCGACCGTGGACTTGCCGCTGCCGGACTCGCCGACGAGGGCGAGGGTCCGGCCCGGCGCCACCTCGAGGGACACCTCGTGCACGACCGGGACGTCGCGGCCGCCCGAACGGTAGGCGACGGAGAGGGAGTCGACGGAGACGACAGAGGTGACGGGGTCGATGGAGACGACAGAGGTCATCAGGAACCCTCCCTGATCCGGTCCACGCCCCACGCCTTGGACAGGCCGTCGGCCGCGAGGTTGAGCCCGACCACGAGCGTGGCCAGGGCGATGATCGGCGCGAGGCTCGCCATCGGCACGACGGTGATGGCGGTGCGGTTCTCGGCGACCATCAACCCCCAGTCGGGGGTCGGCGGGTCGGCACCGAAGCCGAGGAAGGACAGCGAGGAGATCAGCAGCACCACCCAGGAGGCGCGCATCGCGAACTCCACGCAGACCACGTCGGTGATGTTCGGCAGGACCTCGCGGCGCAGGATCGCCCAGGTGCTCTCGCCACGGGCGCGGGCGGCGGTGACGTAGTCCATGGGGACGACGGCCAGCGCGGCGCCGCGCACCACGCGGACGACCTGGGGGACGTAGACGACGGCGATGGCGAGGACGATCACGGCGGGCCCGGTGCCGAGCGCGGTGACGACGACGAGCAGGGCGAGGATCGACGGCACGGACAGGATCGCGTCGAGGACCCGGCCGAGCAGATCGTCGAACCAGCCGCCGCGCAGGGCGGCCGCGCAGCCGATCACCGTGCCGAGGGCGACGGTGATCAGGGTGGCGGCGACGGAGACGCCGAGCGCGTACCGGCCGCCGTACAGCACCCGGGCGAGGACGTCGCGGCCGTACTGGTCGGTGCCCGCCCAGTGTGCCCAGCTCGGGCCGAGCAGGGCGTGCGAGGCGTCGTTGGCGATCGGGTCGTAGGCGGTGAGGAGCGGGGCGAGCAGCGCGACCAGGATGTGCACGGCGACGACGGCCAGACCCACCAGGGCGGTGCGGGAGGAGCGCAGGCCGCGCCAGGCGCGGGCGGCGGAGCGCGGGGCGGCCGGAGCGGTGGCCGGGGCGGCCGGGGTGGTGTCGAGCGCGGTCATCGGGTCCTCCCTCGGGTGCGGAGCCTGGGGTTGAGGGCCATGGCGCCGAGGTCGGCGGCGAGGTTGCAGACGACGTAGATCACGGCGCTGACGAGGGCGATGGCCTGGATGACGGGCAGGTCGCGGTTCTGCACCGAGGAGAGCATCAGCTTTCCGATGCCGGGGTAGTTGAAGACGTTCTCCACGACCGCGACCCCACCCGCGAGCCAGGCGACGTTGAGGGCGATCACGTGCAGGGTGGGCAGCAGCGCGCTGGGCAGGGCGTGCCGGGTGACGACCCGCCAGGTGGACAGACCCTTGAGGCGGGCGGTGGTGACGTACTCGCCGGCCAGCACGTCGATGACGGAGGTACGGGCCATCCGCACGATGTAGGCGGCCATGACGACGGCGAGCGCGAGCGCGGGCAGCCACACGGCGGGCAGGAGCTGGCCGACGCTCGCCTCGGGGCCGTAGAGGACGACCGCGGGGAACCAGGGCAGCGCGACGGAGAAGCACAGCACCAGCACGGTGGCGACCACGAACTCGGGGACGCTCATGCCGACCAGGCTGACGGTGGAGATGAGGTGGTCGGGCCAGCGGTCCCGGTACAGGCCGGCGAGGACGCCCAGGAAGAGGGAGCCGGTCACCGCGAACAGGACGGTGACGAGGGCGATGAGCGCGGAGTTGCCGAGGTACTGGGCGACTTCGCCGCCGACGCCCTGCCCGGAGACGAGCGAGGTGCCGAAGTCGCCGTGCAGGGCGCCCCTGACCCAGTCGAGGTAGCGCTCCCAGGCGGGCCGGTCGAGGCCCAGCTGGTCGCGGAGGGCGGCGACGGCGTCCGGGGTGGCGTCCTTGCCGAGGATCTGGGTGGCCACGTCGCCCGGCAGGGCCTGGACGGCGAGGAAGACGAGGACCGAGGAAAGGAACAGCGTGCCGACGGCCGAGGCCAGCCGGCGCAGGGTGAACGACAGCATGCTCAGGCCCCCTTCATGCCGATGTTGAGGTAGTCGAACTCGAAGCCGTGTTCGGCGTAGCCGCGGACCTTGCGGGAGATGCCGACCAGCCGGTCGGCGAACATCGGGGTCATCGCCCCGCCCCGCTCGATCACCAGCCGCTGCGCCTCGCCGTACAGTTCACGGCGCTCGGTGTCGTCGGTCTCGGCGCGGGCCCGGTCCAGGACGGTGTCGAACTCCTTGTCGGACCAGGCGGTCTCGTTGTAGGAGGAGCCGCTGCGGAAGATCTGGGTGAAGAGCTGGTCGACGGGCCGCCCGGTGAACCAGTAGGTGGCCATCAGCGGCTTCTTCATCCAGATCTGCGTGTAGTAGGAGTCCGCGGCGGCCGTCCTGACCCGGACCCGGATGCCGGCGCGCCTGGCGGAGTCCTGGTAGGCGAGGGCCATCGGCGTGAACAGCGGGTCGTAGGAGGAGGTGTAGAGGTCGACGGCCAGGCCCTCGTGCCCGGCCTGCTTGAGGAGGTGGCGGGCCTGCTCGGGGTCGTGCGCGGGGTGCGCGGAGATGTGGGCGGGGTCGGTGGGCGGTACGGGGTTGTCCCAGCCGGTGCTGCCCGCGCCCTGGAGCGCGACCTTCACGACGTGCTCCGGGTCGTAGGCGAGCTTCATCGCCTGCCGGACCCGTACGTCGGTGAAGGGCTTCTCGGTGGTGAGCATCGGCAGCACGTACCACTGCGCGTCCTTCACCCGGGCGATGGTGGCCCGGTCGGAGGCGGCGACCACCCGGGCGGTGGCGAAGTCGAGGTTGGTCTGGGACAGCAGGTCCACCTGGCCGGCGAGCAGGGCGTTGGAGCGGGCGGACATGTCGGCGACCGAGTAGAAGGAGATCGCGTCGAGGACCGGGCGGCCGGCCCAGTGGTCCTTGTTCGCGGTGACCCGGCCGGGACCCGCGGGGGCGAAGGACTCCAGCTTGAAGGGACCGGTGCCGATGCCGGTGCGGCCGATGCCCTTGGCGCTGCCGTCCGGGACGACATAGCAGTTGTAGTGCGTCAGCAGGCTGGGGAACTCGGCGTTCGGGGTCTTCAGCGGGACGACGAGGGTGTGGGCGTCAGGGGTGCGCAGCGTGCCGGGGTCGACGAGCGGGGCGAGAACGGCGGCCTGGGGTGAGGCGGTCGCCTTGGCGAGGATGTGCCGCAGCGTGTAGACGGCGTCGGCGGAGGTGAAGGCACGTCCGTCGTGGAAGGTGACGCCCTTGCGCAGCCGGAAGGTCCAGGTACGGGCCTTGCTGTCGGACTCCCATGACTCGGCGAGGTCGGGGGCGAGTTCGCCGTCCGCGCCGACGCGGACCAGCCGGTTGTACAGGGCGCCGAGGTACTCGTACGCCGACAGGGAGCTGGCGGGATCGAGGGTCTCGGCGTCGGATGCCGGCGGGCGGGCAATGCGCAGGGTGCCGCCGGCGTCGGGGGTGCCCTTCAGGGCGGCGGCCGTCAGGTCGGGGGCGGCGGCTGCCCCCGTACAGCCGGTGAGCAGCCAGGACGCGCCGAGCGAGGCCGCGCCGGCCGCGCCCGCGGCGAGCACCGAGCGGCGCCCCGGCAGGTGGATGTCGGACATGGACCGACCGTCTCTCTCGCTATTCGTTCGGCGGAACGATTGAGTGAAGTTCGTGAACGATAACCAGATGACGACTTCCAGCCAACCCTTCGGACGCGGAAATTAACCTGCGAAACGGATCGGTAACGGGCGTGGGTGAGGCGCGTGCGCCGACGGCACGGTCACCGCGTGACCGTGATCCCGCCCGGGCGCCCCGACGTGGACGAGGGGCTTCGTGCGGGCCATCGCCGCGATGTCGCCGGACGACGGGCTCGCCGGCCGCGGAGCGCCGCGGTGTCGTACTCGCCCTGCCGGGCGGCGAGTTCGCCGTCTGCCGCGCGGGGCGGTGGGAGTCGTGTTGAATACGGCTCCATGAGCGAGAGCGAGCGTGCGGCGAGCCGGACGGCGGTCCTGGTCTGCCAGGGGCGGGCGGTGGCGGACGGGAAGACGGCCGTGGGCCGGTTCGCGGATCCGGTGGCGGTACGGCTGCTGCGCGTCGAGGAGCGCGCGCCCGTGGACGAGGTGCGCGCGGGTACGGTGCCGGAGGGCTGGCAGGCGCGCGTCGCGTACGAGAGTGTGCGCGCGTGTGCCGATGTGGTCGTACCGCGCACGATCGCGATCGACGAGGCGCTGCGCGCCCGTCCCACCGGCCAGCTCGTGATACTCGGCGCCGGTCTTGACACCCGCGCATGGCGGCTGCCCGAGCTTGCCCGGACGGATGTGTGGGAGGTCGACCATCCGGCCTCCCAGCAGGACAAGCGCGCCCGCCTCGCCGACATCCCCGAGTTGCCGGCCGCCGCCCGTTCCGCACGGTTCACGCCGGTCGATTTCGCGGTCGATGATCTCGGGGCGGCCCTGGACGCGGCCGGACACGACCCGTCGGCGCCGACGACATGGCTGTGGGAGGGCGTCGTGCCCTACCTCACGCGCGACGAGGTCCGGGCGACGGTCGCCGCGCTCGCCGCCCGGTCGGCCCCGGACAGCGCGCTCGTCGTCAACTACCAGGCGCCGTCGGCGAGGGCGGCCGTGGGGCGGCGGCTGGCACGCGTACTCGGCAGTTCCGTGACGTCGGGCGAGCCGTGGCGCTCACTGTGGCGGCCGCGGCGCCTGGCCGCGCTGCTGGCGGAGTACGGCCTGCGGGTGGTGTCGGACGACGATCTCCTCACGCTCGCACACACCTTGGGCAGCCCGGCGCGGCGGCGGTCGTCCCTGCGGTCCGGTCGCGTGGCCGTCGCGGAGTGCCACCGCGGGTGAGTGCGCCGGTAGCGGACCGACGGGCCCATGACGTCGTGCGGAGGACGTCCGATGGAGTTGCGGTTCCCGTGGTCGACGGCTTCGAACACAGTCGGCCTGCCGGGGCGTTCGCGGGAGCGAAGACGCAGGGCGTCTTCGTCGCCGGCCCGCAACGGGACCGGCCGGCGGCGCCCCGACCCCCGTCCCCCGACCCCCGGGCGACGAAACAGCGGGCCGCCTTCGCCACTTCGCCACTTCGCCACTTCGCCACTTCGCCGGAGAGCACGTCACGTGGTGTCCGTCCCGCGCGCCCGGTGGCAAACCCGGTGCGAGGCCGCCTTCGTGGGGCGGCCCGTGTGCGCATCTCCTGTACGAATCTTGTTGGCCCGTTGCATGCTTTCCCCGTGTCTGATGGCGGGCGGTCGTGCACGCGGCGGGTGCGATCCCGTGCGTCCACTGCCTTCTGGCCCCGAGTCCGCACGCTCCGGGCGCCGTCCGGGCTGACAACGTTGTCTCCGACGGGCCGGACCGTGCCGTGTATCGCGACGTTGGAGAGGTTCCGTGCCTGTCAGACCCGATGCCCTCTTGCCCCGCATGCTGCCTTCGAGAGCCGCCCGCCGACATCGCCGGCAACCGCGCGCCACGATCGCGGTCCTCCTCGCCGGGGCGCTCGGTCTCGCCGCACTGGCGGACGGCGGCACGGCCGCGGCAACGCCGGTCGTGACCAAGTCCGCGGGGGCCGCGGGGACATCCGGCACTGACTACACGAAGCTCGTCGACCCGTTCGTGTCGACCGCCGGCGACGACGGCAACGACCTGCCGGGCGCCGAGGCGCCCCACAGCCTGGCCAAGGTCAACCCGCTGACCACGCCGAACCGCAACCACACCGGGTACGACCACGACGAGGACCAGATCGCCGGGTTCACCGCGACGAACCTCGACGGCGTCGGCGGCTCGGGAGGCGGCGGCGACCTGCTCGTCGTGCCGACCTCCGTGCGGTACGACGGGCGTCCCGCCCCGAGCACGTACGCCCACGCGTACAGCCACGACGACGAGACCGCGACGCCCGGCTACTACCAGGTGGGTCTCGGGGCGGTCTCCGGAACCGGGTCGTCGGTGACGCAGGACTCCGGGACCATCGACGCGGAGGTGACCGCGACGACGCGCACGGCGCTCGAACGCTACAGCTTCCCGGCCGGGTCCAACCCCGAACTCGTCCTGGACCTCGCGAACAACTTCACCAGCCGCACCCGCGCGACGATGAAGGCGACGACGCTCCCGGACGGCACCACCTCGATCACCGGGCTCATCGCCGGGTCGTTCAACGGCGCCTCGTACAAGCTGTACTACGACGCCACCACCAACGTCCCCGTGACCTCCCTGAAGAGCTGGGGCAACGACGGCAGACTGAGCGACGCCGGCACGCAGGACGGGTCCGACGCGGGCGCCGTCCTCGGCTTCGACAAGTCCGCCGGGAACGACGTCGAACTGCGCATCACACTGTCGCCGATCAGCGCGGAACAGGCCGCGACCGACCAGGCGAACGAGGTGGGCCACCTCACCTTCGACCAGGCGCGCGCGCAGACGACGGCGGACTGGAACTGCACCCTCGGCGCCGTCGCCGTGAAGGCCTCCGCGACGTCCGACCCCGGGTCGACGCTCACCAAGGAGTTCTACACGCACCTGTACCGCATGTACGCGCTGCCGGTGAACGCCACCAGCACCAGCGGGACGTACCGCGGCGTGGACGGAGCGGTGCACCAGGCGAACGGTTTCACGTACTACGACGGCTGGTCCACCTGGGACGACTTCCGCAAGTACTCCGTCGAGGCCTACATCGACCCGGCCACCTACCGGGACCTGGTGCAGTCGCTCATCGAGCTCTTCGCCGACGCGCACACCTCGGGCAAGAGCCTCGGCAGCCTCACCCACTCGGTCCCGACCGTGCGCTGGGAGCGCTCGGCCGTGGTGGTCGCCGACGCGCTGTCGAAGGGCTACAGGAACTTCGACCGGCTCGACGAGGCGTACCCGGCGCTGCTGTCGTACACCGGTTACTACACGGGCGCGGAGCTGCGGCAGGGATACGTCTCGGGTGATCCCGGTACGACCGTCCAGCGCGGCTACGACCAGTGGGCGCTGTCGGTCATCGCCGACGCGCTCGGCAAGGACGCGGACGCGAAGAAGCTGCGCACCCAGTCGACCATGGCGATCGACAACCTCGTGAAGTCCGGCGCCTGGAAGGCGACCGACGGCACCGAGGTCGGTCTGCTCACCCCGCGCGCCGCGGGCGGCGACTGGCAGCGCGCCGACTACGAGAAGTTCGAGGCGGCCGGCCTCTACCAGGGCACGCTCTGGCAGTACCACTGGTACGACGCCTACGACATGGGCGGCCTCATCAAGGCCATGGGCGGCGACAAGGCCGGCAAGGCCGCCGTCGAGCACATGTTCGGCGAGGACTCCGGCGCCGACGACGGCTCGACCATGCTGCACTCCAACGCCAACGAGATCGACCTCCAGGCCCCGTACCTCTTCAACTACGTCGGTGAGCCGAGCCTGACGCAGAAGTGGGTGCGCGCCATCTACACCGGCACGACCTGGAACCGCTACATCGCGACCGGCTCCACGAACGAAGCCCCCAGCTCCGGCGGTCAGTTCACCCCGCCGGTCAGGACCCAGGTCTACAAGCTCTCCCCGAACGGCTTCCTGCCGACCATGGACAACGACGCCGGCACCATGTCGACCATGTTCGTCGGCGCCGCCCTCGGCCTGTTCCCGGTGACCGCCGGCTCCAGCCAGTTCCAGATCGGCAGCCCGTTCTTCGACTCCACGACGATCACCTACGCCAACGGCTCCAAGTTCACGGTGAAGGCCGACGGCGTGTCGCCGGGCAACTACTACGTGCAGAACGCGACTCTCAACGGCCAGCGGTTCGACAACACGTGGCTCGACTACTCCCAGATCGTCTCCGGCGGCACGCTGGACTTCACCATGGGCTCCAAGCCCTCCCGGTGGGGCGCCCGCACCGAGCCCGCGTACTCGCTCGACACCGACTCGGGCGACACGGGTGACGGCGGCGCGGGAACGGGCAAGGGCGGCACCGTCGTCTCCGCCCGCCCGGGCACTGTCGAGACGGCCGCGGACGGCACCGTCGACGACAGCGTCAAGCTCACCCTGTCCGGGCCGGCGTCCTTCGCCGCCCGCAAGGGGACCAGCCTCACCAAGTCGGACGCGGCGAGTGTGACCGGCCTGCCCGGCGGAGTCACGGCGGACCTCCGGGTCAGCGGCTCGCGTACGGCGACGCTGTCGCTCACCGGCACCACCAAGGTCGACGCACGCTTCGGCATCACGTTCCGCGACGCGGCCTTCGCCCACGGGGTGCCGGCCTCGACCGTGAGCGGCACCGGGATATCCGTGACCGACCCACTGCTCGTCTCCGCCGCCGCGGTGCACCGCAAGGCCCTCGGCGCACTCGTCGACCAGGCGTCCCTGGTGCGCAGCGGCAACTACTCCGACGGCTCATGGAGTCTGTTCCGCTCGGCGCTCGAACGTGCGCGGACCGTCCTCGCGGACACCGCCTCCGCGACCGGCACGATCATGGCCGCGCACGACGCGCTGCAGACCGCCGTCGACGCACTCACCCTCGACGAGGGCGGCTACGCCGTCCTGCAGGCCGAGGCCCCCGACGAGAAGGAGGGCCCGAGCCTCGTGAGCGAGGCGTACTACTCGGACGGGGACCTCGGCGGTGTCACCGAGGGTGCGTGGGAGCGGTTCGCCAAGCTGGACTTCGGCGGGGTCGCCCCGCGCAGCATCTCGGTCCGCTACGCCAACTCGCAGGCCACGAACGCGAAGCCGAGCAGCGTCGACATCCACGCCGGTGCCGCCGACGGCCCGGTCGTGGCCACCGTCTCGCTCCCCGGGACCGGCGGCTGGCAGTACTACACCACGGCGCAGGCGGCCGTCACCGACCCGGACGCCCTGCTCGGTGCGAAGAGCGCGACGTTCGTCTTCCATGCCCCGTCCGGTCAGCAGTGGGTGTCGAACTTCGACTGGTACCAGTTCTCCCCGAACGAGGTCTCCTCGTCCCCCTCCACCACGCTCGCCACGCTGACCGCGGTGAACAGCACCACGACCGGCGGCGGTTCGCTCCCGCTCAACCTCGGCAACGGCGTCTTCGAGAACGTGACGAACGGCGCGTGGGCCGGGTGGAAGGACACGAACCTCCAGGGCGGCGCCGACACCGTGACCGTCAGCTATGACAAGCCCCGGTCGCGGGCGGCGTCGGACTCACACATCGAACTGCACCTCGGTGCGAAGGACGGCCCGAAGAAGGCCGACATCCCCCTCGACTACACCGGCTCCGGCTGGGGAACCGTCGCCACCACGACCGTGCGGCTCGACCCGGCCGTCTTCACCGGCGTCCAGGACGTGTACGCGGACTTCGTCTCCGGCACGCAGACCTCCGCCCAGCCGTATGTGGGCAACGTGTACTCGCTGACCCTGGCGCAGGACGCCGACGCCCCCGTGGGCTTCGACGCCACCGCGTTCCGCTCCCACAGCGGCGGCGGGCTCAAGAGCGAGCCGGTCGGCTGGACCGGCGCGGGCTCCGCCACCGACCTCGGCGGCACCTACGACGGCGCCTGGCTCGACTACGGGGACATCGACTTCGGCAGTTCCCCGAAGAGCACCGTCACGACCACCTACGTCAACAACTCGGCCCGCTGCGGCACCGGTTCCGCCGTCCAGCTCTACCTGGACTCCTTCGACGCGGCCGACCCCGGGACGCCGTACGCGACCGTGCCGCTGCCGGTCACGGGAGCCGCGTGGTCCTCGGGAGGGACGACGAGCCTGACGCTGCCCAAGGCGATCACCGGAACACATGCCGTCCATCTGCGGCTGACGACGACCCCGGACTCCTCCCACCCCTACGTCGCGAACCTGGGCCGGATCACCTTCGACCACGTCGACACGCCCGCCGCCACGGACAAGTCCGCCCTGCGCAAGGCGATCGACCGGTACGAGGGACTCTCCGGCGACGCGGAGCGGTACGACACCGTCGACTTCGGGGTGTACCTGCGCGAACTCGCCGCGGCACGCGCCCTGGTGGACGCCGACGACGCGACGCAGCTCGAGGTCGACGGGCAGACCCGCAGCCTCACCCTGGCCGCGGGCCAGTTGATCCCGCTCCCGAGGCTGGAACTGGAGGACCTGGTCGCGACCGCGTCGGCCCTCGACGACAACCGCTACACGGACGCGTCGTGGCAGGCGTTCACCGAGGCACTCGCCGCGGCGAAGACCGCCGTCGCGGACGACACGGCCACGGACGAGACCCTCACCGCCCGGTACCAGGCCCTCGACCACGCCAGGTCCGCGCTCACCACGAAGCCCAGGACAGTGCCGGCCGCCCCCGACGCGGTGTCGGCGACATCGTCCGGCACCAGCGTGACGGTCGCCTGGTCCGCTCCCGAGGACGACGGCGGCTCCCCGGTCACCGGCTACCGGATCACCCTCGACGACGGCCACCAGGTCCGGGTCGACGATCGGGACAGCCGGAGCACCACGTTCACCTGGCTTCGGTCCGGCAGGTCGTACAGGGCGCGCGTCGCGGCGGTAAACAGGTTCGGCGCCTCGCCTCCGAGCGCCGCCACGGCGCCCGAGGTGACCGACGGCGGCAAGCCGCAGACACCGGCCGTGACGGGTGCGCTCACCGACGGCAAGCAGGTCCGGGTGACCTGGCGGGCGGCCGGCGACGGCGGATTCCCGGTCATCGGCTACACCGTGACCCTGAACGACGGGACCACCGCGCACCTTCCCGCCACGGCGGACACGGCGCTGCTCACCACCACGGGCAAGGCGAAGGCACACACGGCCACCGTCACCGCGGTCACCCTGGCCGGAACCTCGGACGACACCACGGCGACCGCCCCGCCCGTCGCCGCCGACCCGGCGTACGAGTCGGCCCCCTTCCCCGACGACACGCTGAACGCGGCCTACGGGTCGGACAAGTGGCCGACCTCGGACTACTTCAACGACCTGCTCACCGGTATCCACGACCTCGACTCCGACACCGTCGGCGCCAACACCAAGGTGCCCTACGGCACCGCGCTCACCGCAGAGAACGACCGGATCGCCGTGCGCGTCAACAACGCGGCGACGCAGAAGGAGGTGGACCGGGCCGAGGCCGACGCCACGAACAGCGCCACGGTCACGATGGCCGACGGCCTCGGTTCCCGGCTCGGCCAGATCTACCGCGACGCCCTCAGCGGCGGCCAACTGCCCAAGACCAGCGCCCTGTTCTCCCGCGTCACGCAGGGCCTCGACTGAGTCGACGCGGCGAAGAACCACTACGGTTACCTGCGTCCGTACGCGCGGCTCGGGTTCGTCGGCGACGGCGGCGACGTCTACGAGTCGCAGGACGGCTCGTACAGCAGCCTCGCCACCAGCGGCTCCTACCCGAGCGGCCACACCTACGGAGGCTACGAGGCGGGGACCGTCCTCGCCACGCTGCTGCCGGAGCTGGCGCCGTCGATCCTCGCCCGCACCTCGGAATACGGGAACAACCGCATCGTCCTCGGGTTCCACTACCCGCTCGACGTCATGGGCGGCCGCATCACCGGACAGGCCACCGTGGCCCACCGGTGGGCGGACCCCGACTTCGCGAACCTGCTGATGCAGGCCCACACCGAGATCGAGAACGTGCTGCTCGCGCAGTGCGAGACGGAGGGGTACGGCGACACGCTCGCGGCCTGCGCGGGCGACCCCTACGCCGGCCTGAGCACGACGCAGGACGTCGATCTGTACACCCAGCGCCTTGCCTACGGTTTCTCCCAGGTCGGCAAGGGCGGGCAGACGCTCGACGCGCCGTCCGACGCGGCGGCCCTGCTGATCACGGCCTTCCCGGACCTCACCGCCGGACAGCGGACCCAGATCCTGGAGCAGACCGCGACGGACTCCGGATACCCGCTCGACCTCACCGCGGACGGCAACGCGAGCTGGGAGCGGATCAACCTGGCGGCGGCGATGGCGGCGCACGTGGTCGTGGGCGCCGACGGATCGGTCACGGTGACGGACTTCTCGGACGCCACCAAGGCCGCCGACGCCGACGCCGACGTGATCACCGTGGGCGGCGTTCGGATCGACGGGTTCGATCCGGGCGTGTCCACCTACGTGGTCGACTGGCCGAAGAGCACGAGGATCCCGGCCGTCTCCGCCGTGCCCGCGCAGTCCGGGGCGCGGGTGAAGGTCACCGACGGCAGTCCGGTCCTCTCGTCCACCGGGTCGCGGTTGACCACCCGCACCATCAAGGTGACCTCGGCCGACGGTTCGGTCACCCGGACCTACACGGTCGGGTTCCAGTCCACGGACCGCGACAACCGGCCGGCGGCGACCGGGGGTGACGGCGCCGTCGCGGGACCCGTCGGACGGTCCGCCTCCGGCACGTCGGGCGGTGCCGGGCTCTGGTCACGGGGGACGGAGTGGGCACGGACACGCGGAGTGCCCTGGGCCCAGGGCACGAGCTGACCACCGGACCTGCCGTGCCCTTCGGGGCACGGCAGGTTCCCGCTGTGCCGGGGCCGCTACGAGACGTCGGGGGTGTTCATGGCCCAGCGGATCGTGCGGGTGAGCAGATGGCCGGCCGGGCGCACCGTCACGTCCTCGACGAGCGCGAGACGGGGCAGCCGCAGCAGCGACCGGGCCCAGGAGGGCAGCAGTGTCACGGCGTTGGCGGCGAGTATGCCGTACAGGGGGCGGACCGGCAGGGGCATCGGGGGTTCCAGGAGCAGGAAGCGTGCCGCCGACCGGGCCTCGGGCGTGGCCCTGAGCTCCGTCCGGTAGCCGGCCAGCCGCTCGGCCAGCTCCCGGCGGTCACGCGGCGGACCGATCACCCCGAGTGCCTCGGCGACCCGCGCGGTGTCGGCGACGTAGGCGTCGTAGCCGGCCCGGTCCAGCGGACGGGAGCCGTAGCGTTCGTGAGCGCGCAGGAAGCACTCCGTCTCGGCCGCGTGCACCCACCCGAGCAGGTGCGGGTCGGCGGCGTGGTACGGCTCGCCGTCCGGTGTCGTCCCGCGCACCTTGTCGTGGATGCCCCGCACCGCGGCAACGGCCGCCTGGGCGTCGTCTGCCACGCCGTAGGTCGTCACCGCCAGGAAGGCGCTGGTGCGCTGGAGCCGTCCCCACGGGTCGCCGCGGTATCCGGAGTGCGCGGCGACGGCGGCCATGGCGAGAGGATGCAGGGACTGCAGAAGAAGGGCGCCCAGTCCGCCGACGAACATGGAGGCGTCCCCGTGGACGACACGGATCGGGCGGCCGGGGGCGAACCAGCGGGGGCCGGGCGTGCCGTGGATGCGCGCGCGGGTGGCCGGTCCGTCGGGGCCCGCCACCCGACGGAAGAGCATCGCGCCCAGCGACGCACGGACGTCCGGCACCACGGCTGCCACCTTTCTCGCCTCTCGCATCGTGTCACCGGCCGACCGGTCCCGTCACCCCCGATGGTTGCGTGGCCCAGCTCGGCTCGCCCGGCCGACCGGCCGTTCAGCGGGGCTCAAGCAGCTTTACTGCACGAACGTCAGGGCGATCCTCGTGTGCACTTGCACGATCCTCGCGACCATGGGAATGGGGTGGCAGCGGGATGGTGCAATGGGCGCATGCCTCTCGACGAGTTCCGCAGCCTGCTGGACCGGCATGCCCGGCCCGACTGGAGCACGGCCATCGACGGCGTCCTCATCTCGAAGATCGACCGGCCGGATCCGCCGGGGCCCGCCATGTCGGGCACCGTGCTCGCGGTCATCGCCCAGGGCACCAAACGCCTGGCCCTGGGCGACCGGGTCTACGAGTACGGCGCCGGGCAGTACCTGGTCGCCTCCGTCGACCTGCCCGTCACGGGGCAGTTCACCCAGACCGGTCCCGAGCACCCGGCCCTCGGGTTCGGTCTCACCCTGGAGCCGTCCGCCGTCGCCGAACTGCTGTTGCAGGCCGGCCCCGGCGATCTCCCCCGGGCCGGCGGAGGCGTGCCGTCGGGGATCGCCGTCAGCGACGCTCCGGCCGCACTGCTCGACGCGGTGGTCCGGCTGCTGCGGCTGCTCGACGAGCCCAGCGACCGGGCCGTGCTCACGCCGCTGGTCAAACGCGAGATCCTGTGGCGTCTGATCACCGGCGAGCAGGGGGCGACGGTACGCGAACTCGGCCTGGCCGACAGCGGCCTCAGCCATGTCTCCCGGGCCGTGCGCTGGATCCGCGAGCACTACGCGCAGTCCTTCCGCGTCGAGGACGTGGCCCGCATGTCCGGCATGAGCGTCTCCGCCTTCTACCGCAACTTCCAGGCGGTCACGGCGATGAGCCCCATCCAGTTCCAGAAGCAGATCCGGCTCCAGGAGGCCCGGCTGCTGCTGGCCACTCACCCCGGCGACGTGACCGGGGTCGGCCGGCGGGTCGGCTACGACAACGCCTCCCAGTTCAGCCGTGAGTACCGCCGCCAGTTCGGCGCTCCCCCGAGCCGGGACGCCGCCCGACTGCGCGGCACCACCCGGTCACCCGCGAGCATCCTTCCCTGAGCAAACCGGAAAGCTGTAGAGGATCGTGCATGCGACGTCGCCGAGACGCTGTGGCGAGCCGTCCACGACACCACCGGCCGGCTCCGCTTCCCGGCCGGCCGCGACGCGGTCCGGCTCGCCCAGCCCAAGTGACGGCGACGGCCTAGCCGCACGTCAGCGTCGGTGTCCCCCAGTCTCCGTGGTCGTTGCCGTTGCCGTCGCCCGCGTCACCGACCTTGAGGTCGATCACCTGGGCGCCACTGACGTCGACGTCGACCGGCACCGCTACCTGTCTGCCGCGGACGGTCGGCGTGGTCACCAGGGTCTTGCCGTCGGCGATGACGGAGAACGTCACGGTGCCAGCGCCGCCCGTCTCGTCGTCGACACCGACGTCCGCCGTGAAGCGCGAGCACTGTCCGGCGAGGTAGAGCTGGACGTCGCTGACGGAGTTGGTGCCCAGGCCCTTGGCGTGGCCGACGCCGGCGATGGTGATCGGGCGGCCGTCCCCGGCGGCCTGCTCGCCGACGCTGCTGTCCCGCTCCACCGGGCCCCACCCGTTGGTGGACGACAGGAACGTCAGGTCGCTCACCGCGCTCTTCCCGGCCGGCGGGGCCGGTGGGATCCCGCCGACGATACGCTCGTCGGTGCCGGTGGCCTGCCGGCCGTTCTGCCGGTAGCGCACCGTGGCGGTGAGCGCCGAGGCGGACGGCAGCGTCCCGTCCGGTGGCTGGACCTGCCAGGTGAAGGTGGCCGACGTGCCGGGTCGCAGACGGTCGACCGACGTGGGGCTCGTGGCACTCACGCTCCAGCCGTCGGGCGCGGAGAGCGCGGCCGTCAGCCGGGAGGCGGACGACCGGTCCTTCGGCACCTCCACCGTCGTGCGGGCCGTGAAGGCCTGTCCCGGCTGGGCGGTGTCCGGCACGTCCAGCGTGACATCCGCTCCCGGAGCCTGCGGCATCGCGTAGGTCCGGGCGTCGTAACGCGGGCTGTCGTTCTGTGCGACGCGCAGGGACGAGGCGTAACTCCCGTAGTCGGTCAGCGACACCTTGCCGAGTCCGCCGGTGCTGCCGTCGAGGTTCCACACGGCGATGGCGATGCTGTTGTGGCCGTTCGGGTTCAGGATGCCGTCGGGGACCGGGAAGGTGTGCTGGGGGCCGAGGTAGTTGACGTAGTTGCCGACCTGCCAGCCGTTCACGAAGATCGTGGCACGGTACTTGCGGGCCGGGTCGTCGGTGAACGTCAGCCCCAGCGAGGTGTCCTGGCCGTGCGGCAGGTCCAGGTCGGCGTCGGTGCGGTACCAGGAGACGCCGGGACGGGTGTCGGTCGTGGGCAGGGAGACCTGGGTCCAGTTCCGGTCCGGGTAGCCCGGCAGGGACCAGCCGGCCCGCTCGCCGTACAGGCCGCCCGTCGAGAGCGGGCCGCGCACGGTGTCCTGGAGGTCCTCGCCGCCGCGTACGCCCTGGAGCCGCCAGGTGACGGAGGTCAGCGGCGCTCCGACGAGGGAGGCGCTGGTCAGGCCGCGCGCGGTCTTGTTGCCGTTGGTGGAGTTGTAGTCCTCCTCGTGTCCCATGTTCACGGTGAGCACGGAGATGACGTTGTCGCCGTCGGACCTCAACGCGCCGGCCGGGAAGGTGAAGTCGGCGCTGCCCGTGGTGGAGCTGCCCAGGAAGGTGCCGTTGAGCCAGGCGGAGAACGCCTGCGCGCCGCCGCCGGAGTCCGAGACCAGGCGGATGCCGGTCTCCTTGCCGGTGACGCGGAAGCGGCCGCGGTACCAGGTGTTGCCGGTGTGGAATCCGTAGTCGTCCGCGTAGAGCACGGGCAGCGAGTTGACGCCGGAGACGCTGTTGGTGGTCGTCCTGTCGGCCACCTGCCAGCTGGAGTCGTCGAATCCGGGGGCCGCTTCGGGGGATTCCTCGGCGTGCTTCCAGTTCGTCAGCGCCGGGAGGTGGATGGGGGCGGCCACCGGGACGGTGCCGGCCAGGCTCCCCGTTTCGGTCGCCTTGGCTCCCAACGCCCGCCCGTTCCAGGTGACATGGGCAGCGGAGGTGAACACCTCGATGTTCTTGTCGTCGGCGTTGTCCCCGGTCAGCGCCACGGTGCGACCGTCGTCCCGGCTGGTCGCCGTCCGCAGCAGATGGGTGCCGCGCACGAGCACCGGGCCGGTCGCCGTGTCCTGACGCCAGAAGGTCTCCGCCGTGGCCTTGTCGCCCACGAGCAGCAGCAACGGGCGCTTCCCGCCGCCGCTGACGCTGATACGGACGAGGCCCTTGTGCGTGTAGTTGAGCCGCAGGTCGCCGGTGGCCTCGTCCCAGGTGGTCGTGACCGTGCCGCCGGTGGCGGTCACGGTCGGCTTGGACGCGTAGTGCAGGACGGTCTCGCCGTCACTGCCCTGGTCGCCGTAGAGCACGGCGACGTCCCGGTCGCCGATCGTCGCGCTGGTCATGATCTCCGAGGTCGAGTACTGCAACTGCGAGTCCCCGAGCCGGTAGTTCGCCACGATCACGTGCGAGTCGCGTCCGTCGAGGGTGATCGCGGTGCCCGGCTGCTGCGGGACCACCGGGTAGGTCGGCTCCGCGGTGTCGGCCGTCGGCACGTCGATGGCGTCGATGGCTACGTAGTTGTCGGTGGACCCCGCGCTGTGGTTGCCGTCGACGACGATCTTCAGGGTGTGCGCGCCGGAAGTCAGGCCGGTCTTCTGGAAGAGCACCGCCTGGTTCTCGCCGCCGGAGTCGTCGACCGTCGCCACCTTGGTGCCGTCGAGGTAGACGTCGGCGTAGCCGTGGTTGTTCGTCTTCGAGCCGATCCAGCGGACCGCGGTGCCGTCGAAGGGGACGGTGAGCGAATCACCGGCCTTGTTGGAAAACGACTCGGTGTGCTTGTAGTCGCCGCCGGTGTAGCTCTGGTCGGCCACGTGCGACCACGAACCGGTGTACTGCAGCGCGGAGTCGGGGTCGTCCCAGGAGTAGGTGGTGTCCGCGGTCGGCTGGGCGTTGAGGTCCAGCGAGATATGGGTCTTGTCGACCGCGGTGGACGTGGAGTTGCCGTGCCGCAGGACGTGGAACTGCGTCTTGCTGTCGGGGTTCATCCGGGCGGTGTCGACGATCGCGGCGTCGTCCGGCGGGGTGGCCCTGATCGCCTCGGTCTCGGTCAGCGGGGCGACCGACTGGGTGAAGTACCCGATCAGCTTGTCCTCGTAGTACTTCGGATCGAGCTGCCTGGTCTCCCGGATCGCGGCCCCGTAGTCGTACGACGTGTAGTTCTCGGGCATGCCGAGCCAGCCCCAGTTGGTACCGCCGTAGGTCATGTAGAAGCTCTGCGCGGTGGCGCCGACGGCGATGTTCTGCTTGTAGAAGACGTTGGCGAACTGGTCGTTGATCAGCTGCGCGCACTTGTCGTAGCCCGGTCCGCCCCAGGGGTCGAAGGCGCCGCCCTGGAACTCCGGCGAGTACAGCGGCTTTCCGGCGGGGTGGTCGTAGCTGATGTCGGGGACGCCGTTCCACTTCGAGGGGTTGGAGCAGTCGAAGCCCTGGGGGTAGGAGTCCGGGCCGTCCACATCCAGGGCGCCGGTGCCCGAGTTGAAGGTGCCGTTGTTGTTGCCGGTGAGCGGAACCGTGATGCCGTCGGCGCGGGCCTTGTCCTCCAGGTGCTGCATGTAGGAGCGGCCGGCGGCCGAGCCGTTGTAGTACTCGTTCTCGACCTGGTAGGCGATGACCGATCCGGTGCCGTTGGTCAGTTGGTGGCGGGCGATGATCCGGTCGATCTGGGTCAGCCATTCGTCCGCGTACTTCAGGAACCGCGGATCGTCGCTGCGGTTGTTCCCGGCCTTCGTGGTCAGCCAGCCGGGCAGGCCGCCGCTGTCCACCTCCGCGTTGATGTACGGCGCCGGGCGGGCGATGACGTAGAGGCCGGCCTCCTGGGCCATGTCGAGGAGCTTGTCGACGTCCCGCACCCCGCTGAAGTCGTACACACCCGGCTTCGGCGAGTGGTACCCCCAGTCGAAGTACAGGGAAGTGGAGTTGAAGCCGGCGGCCTTCATCTTCTGGAAGATGTCGCGCCACAGGTCCTGGCTCGGGAGCCGGAAGTAGTGGAACTCGCCGGACCACAGGTAGGTGCGCTTGCCGTCGACGAGGAACGAGTAGCCGTCGAGAGTCACCGTGTGCGCCCGCGGACCGACGGCAGGTGCGGCGGCGGGCGGCTGCCGGCCGGCGTCCCGGGCCGCGGCGGCGGGCGCGGTCATGCCCACGGCCAGGGCGATGGTCGCGGCCGCCGCGAGGAGCGCCCTCCACCACCGACGGCGATCGGGTCTCGCGACCTCTGAACGGATCCCATTACCCCGCACTGCGGCCTCCATCCCCCTGAGCAATCACCATCGAACAGACTCAGGCAAAGCCGAACAGTAAGGGGACACAAGGTTCAACACAATGGGGCGGGAGGACACGGTCGAGGCGGAAACCGGGACCGGTTCACTTCTCGGGGGCGGGTCCGCCGCTCGCTCCCCAGGACACCAGCGACCGGGCGTCGCTCGTGGCGGCCCGCTGGAACGTCCGCTCGTACCGACGCTTCCCCATGGAGCGTACGAGCCTGTACTCGCACTCGTTCCGCAGCGACGCCATCTCCGGTGTGCCGCGCTGCGGATGACCGACCGTCTGCCAGAAACGGGCCGCCGCCCCGAAGGCGTAGGCGGCGGAGCCCTCGTCCCCCGCCTCGGCCAGGGCGATGGCGAGGAGATCCATGACCATGGCGATCCCGAAGACGTGCACAACTCGGCACGGTGCGGTCGGGGCGGTCAGGCGCTGCGGAGAGAGACGGCGGAGCCGGGTTCCGTCGTCTCGACGCCGTTCGCGGCGGTGAGGGGGCGCCCTTCCAGCAGGTGCAGCAGGACGTCCGGTCCGTCCTCGGGTTCCGCTCCGGGGCCGCCCCGCGTCCCGTCGCGCGAACCGCCGGGCTTTTCGCATGCCCGTGTCGGGCGGTGGCGGGCGATGGTCAGCACGCTGCCGCCGCCGGTTCGAGGTTCCATCTGCCGATGGAGTCGCGGTGCAGGCGCCGCAGTTCGGTCCAGGCCTGGTCGAGAGCGAGGTGATGGCGCCTGCCGCGCTCGACGGGTGTCCCGGCCCGGCCGGCGGCGATCAGCCGCGCCTGTTGCCGGGCCGAGGCGTCGTCGACCAGGTAGAAGCACCGGACGGTTCGGTCGGGGGCGACGCGGTAGCGGAATCCGATCAGCCATTTGACGGTGTCACTCATGGTCGGCTCCTCGGCTCCGACGTCTGGATGGTGCGGCGATTCCTATGCCGTTTCGCCGCTGGTCTCCTGGCCGGCCCCCAGCCATGCCGAAAGCCAGGGATCCAGTCCGTACGCGAAGGTCAGACTCGGCTCGGTCCCGGGAGAGGGGGGATCGGCGGTGACGCAAGCGGTCTCCGTTGCGGCCCGCTCGTGGCCCGGAACGGTGTTCGTGGCGCTCATCGTGCAACACACTCCCTGCTCCGCCGGAGCGGTAACTCCCCATGCGGCCAGTGTCGGTCGGAAAGGCACACCGGGCATCGCATGATCTGGTGATTGGTCGCTGTACGGCCACGGGCTCGGGCGCGGTCGCCCGCTCGCCGGACGCGTCAGGCGCCGAAGCGGTCGGGATCGGCGGCCTTCCAGTCCCCGGCCCAGGACTCGGGCGGCTCGATCAGCAACTGTCCGGGAGCCAGCCATTCGTAGAGCTCCGCATAGGAGCGCACAGTGACCGGGTCCAGACGCCGGCGCAACATGTGGGGGCGCAGATCGACGGGCTCGCGCACACCCAGCGAGGCGATGATCTGCTGTGCGCTCCTCACCGTCGCGGACTGGAAGCGGTGGACCCGTGCCGCCTTGTCGGGGACGTTCAGCGCGCGTGCGCGGCGCGGGTCCTGGGTGGCGACACCGACGGGGCAGGCGTTGGTGTGGCAGCTCTGCGCCTGGATGCATCCGAGGGCGAACATCATGGCGCGCGCCGAGTTGGTGAAGTCGGCACCCTGCACCAGGCGCTTGACGATGTCGGCTCCCGTGGCGACCTTGCCGCTGGCCCCGATCCTGATCCGGTCCCGCAGGCCGGTGCCGACCAGCGCGTTGTGGACGGTGATCAGTCCTTCGGTGAGTGGACTTCCGAGGTGGTCGGCGAACTCCAGCGGAGCCGCACCGGTACCGCCCTCCGCTCCGTCCACAATGATGAAGTCCGGCGCGGTGCCCTCTTCGAGCATGGCCCTGCACACCGCCAGGAACTCGCGCCGGGAGCCCACGCACAGCTTGAAGCCGACCGGCTTGCCCCCGGCCAGCTCACGCATCTCGGCGATGAACCGGATCAGTTCGCGGGGCGTGCCGAAGGTCCGGTGATAGGAGGGCGAGATGACGCTGCGTCCCTCGGGAACGCCGCGGACCCGCGCGATCTCGGCGGTGACCTTCTCCCCCGGCAGCACTCCCCCGATGCCTGGCTTGGCTCCCTGGGACAGCTTGAGCGACACGCATTTCACGTGGTCGTGGGCGGCCTTCTCGGCAAACCTGGCGCGGTCGAAACCGCCGTCCGCGGTGCGGCAGCCGAAGTATCCGGTACCGATCTCCCAGACCAGGTCGCCGCCGTGGCGCAGGTGGTACTCCGACAGGCCGCCCTCGCCCGTGTCGTGGGCGAAGCCCCCCAGGGCCGCCCCGTGGTTGAGGGCGAGGACGGCGTTGGCGGACAGCGAACCGAAGCTCATCGCCGAGACGTTGAGCAAGGACATGTCGTAGGGCTTGGCACAGTCCGGGCCACCGACGCTGACCCGGGGTTCGTCGATCCCCACCGG
Source organism: Streptomyces sp. NPDC054813 (assembly GCF_053611365.1). NCBI lineage: Bacteria > Bacillati > Actinomycetota > Actinomycetes > Kitasatosporales > Streptomycetaceae > Streptomyces > Streptomyces sp. NPDC054813. Next base: position 36,327 of record NZ_JBSHAF010000015.1, read on the forward strand.
GAGCGGTCTGATCGAGGTCTCGAAATACTCGTATCCCTCGGCATAGACGTTCCGCTCGGTGCCGAACGGAAGCTCCGCTTCGTCTCCCTTGGCACGCTGGTAGACGAGACTGCGCACGTCCCGGTCGAAGGGCCGGCCGTCGTAGTTGCGCTCGATGAAGTACTGCTGCAACTCCGGCCGGATCGACTCCAGCAGGAAGCGGACATGGCCCAGGACCGGATAGTTGCGCAGAATGGAATGACGCCTCTGGAGCAGGTCGTGAGTGCCGATCGTGGCTGTCGCCGCGCACAGCACGGCGGGCGGCCACCACCAGGGCGAGACGATCGACGCCGTGACGCCGAGGACGACTGCGACGGCCCCGACGGACCCGATCACTGTGGTTCTGATCATGTGCGGGCGGGTCAGCCGATGTAGCCGAACGCCACGAGCTGGCCCCGGATCCACGGATCATGCGCCTCCTCGACGGTATGTGCCCTGGTGGGGGCGGATGCCGTCGATGGCTGGGTGGCCGCTGTCGCGGTGCCTCCGGTGGTGAGGAGAGCGCCTGCGAAGACGGCGAGAGAGGCGACCGCGGTGGCGATGCGCCGTACGAGCTTTTCCATTGCCGTTCCTCCTTGCATTAGCGATCGCTAACACAAGAAGTGTTGGCCGAGACGGCGCCGAGCACATCGCACGATCTGGTGATTGGCCCGTGGGCCGTCAGACGACTCCACGGACGCACCGCGTCACTCGACGTCGTCTCTCCCGAGGTACTCGCGTACATACCTGGAGAAGTCACTCCCCTCGCCGATCACTTCGCCCCGGGCGTCGAGGACGAGGGCGTAGTCCGGGCCGCGCCGGCGGACACGGCGGCGCGGAGCCGGTCGCGATAGGTGCGCTCCGGGTCCGGCGAGGCACCGGAGCCGCCCGCTCCGGGCTGCGGCCGGCTGCTGGTCTGCGACATGGACGACCGCCCGGTCACGCCGATGCTCCTGTCTCGCTCCGCGGGCCCGTCTCCGGTCACGCCCGGATCCGTCGGGGTCGCCGGTCCGGACGACCCCATGCCGCCGGGTCGAGCCTCACCGGTGCGGCCGGAGCCGGTCGTCACCCATTCAGGGGATCTGTGTCGTCGGACCCCGCGGTCGGTGCACCCGGTCAGTCGACCGCTTCGGTGCCGGTGCCCCGCTCGATCGCCAGCCGGGTCAGCTCGACCCGCGAGTTGATGCCGAGCTTGGCGAAGATGTGCTTCATGTGGGTGTTGACGGTGTGCACGGACACGTAGAGCCGGTCGGCGACGGCCCGGTTGGTGAGGCCCTCGACGACGAGCGGGATGAGTTTCCGCTCCGATTCGGTCAGGTCCTCCCATCCCCGAGGGCCTGCCGTGTGGCTCCGCACCGAGGCGGTACGGACGCCTAGCCGCCGCAGGCGCGCCCTGACGCGTTCCTGGTCGTGTCCGGCCCCCGAGACCGACGTGAGACGGCCCGCTTCTTCGAAGTACGGGATCGCCGATGCCGCGTCGCCGTCATCTGTCATCAGCTCGGCGAGGTCCTCGCAGGCCGCCGCCAGGGCCAACGGTCTGCCGGTGTGCCGGTAGCCGGTGACGGCGGACGCCAGTGCACCCGTGTCGTGGTGGAGCAAGCCGTCCACATGGGCGCGGACCGCCCCGATGATCTGCCGGCTCTCCTCCTGTGCGGCCAGGCTCAGCAGAGCGCCCGACACGGCCTCGGCGAGCGACGGGTGCCCGCCGCGGAGCGCGGTGCGCACGATCTCGGGCCAGTGGGACGGAGCCAGCGCCAGCAGGCGCGCCGGTTCCCGGGTTTCGAAGCACTCCGCGAGTACCGCCGCCGCTGCGCCGGCCTCGCCCTCCGCGTCCGCCAGGCAGGCGCGGGCGAGGGACATCCAGGGGCCGTACCGCTGAGTGTGCGGGCCGGAGCCGATGTCCGTGCTACCGAGGCGGTCCTTGGCCCTGGCATGGTCACCGCGTCGGAGCTCCACCAGCGCCAGCACGGCGCGGGCCTGCGGATTCGGCAGCGTGATCTCGAGCTCGTCCGCCACGGCCAGGCTGGCCTCGGCCTCCACGGCCGCGTCGTCCAGCGCTCCCTGTTCGAGGAGCGCGCAGGCGCGGGCGGCGTGCCAGTGCGGCAGTGACCAGCCCAGGCCCAGCGCCTCCGCCCCGCGCTGGCCCTCCCGCAGGGTCCGCTCGGTGTCCCCGAGCCGGTCGGTGACGGTCAGTACGGTGGCCAGCCACAACGCCGGAATCCGTGGCGGCCGCAGATAGAGCACGGCGGGCTCGGTGGCGGCGCGCCGGGTGGCCTCCTCGGCGAGTTCGAGGGCGTGGGCCAGTTCGCCGCGGTAGAAGAACGCCTGTGACTGGAACACCATGGCGCTGACGACGACGGCCGGATCGTCGCTGCGGTAGGAGGCCTCGACCAGCCCGGTCCCGGTCTGCTCGGCGGCGGCGATGTCCCCCAGGTAGAGGTGGCCCGTCGCCTTGGTCTTCAGCAGCCGGACCCGCAGGTCGGAGGGGAGCCCGGGCAGGTCGAGTGCCTTCTGGAGATGTGTCATCGCGGCGGCGTCGTCGCCCGCGGCCTGGTGGATCTCGGCGGCCACCAGGCGCAGCCGGGCCTCCTGCAGGGGTTCGAGGCCTTCCGGCACCGTGGCGTCGACCAGGTCGAGCGCCTCGTGGACCCGGCGGGTGCGGCCGAGGTACTCGGCGGCGTCCGTCAGCAGGGCGATGCGGCGCCGGTCGTGCGGGGGCAGCAGGCCGGCGACCCGCTGGGCCAGGTCCGCGGCCGCGTCGGGGGCCGACGACGACATGTCCCGTACGGCGGTGGTCAGGGTGGCCACGGAGTCGTCGTCGACCGGGCCCCCCGACATCACGACGTGCCAGGCCACCTCCGCGGGCCGTGCCCCGGTGCCGTGCAGACTGTCGGCCGCCTCGCGGTGCAGGGCGGTCCGCACGGCCAGGGGCAGGTTGTCGTGGACCGCCTGCCGGGTCAGGTCGTGGCGGAAGGCCAGCCGTTGGCCGTCGCCCGAGAGCAGTCCGACGTTCAGGGCGGCGTCGACGCCGGACAGCAGGCTGCCTACCTGCCGGCCCATCATCCGGGCGGCCGTGCCGAGGTCGAATTCACGGCCGAGGACGGACCCGATCTGGAGCAGGTGCACGGCGTCCTCGGGGAGCCGGTCGACCCGCGCGGCGACGCTGCGGCGGAAGCTGACGGGGATGCCGTCGCGCAGGAGGCCCGTCTCGCACGCCTCCATCCCGGCGACGTCGGCGTCGGCGAAGCCGCGGACCAGCTCGATGGCCAGGAAGGGGTTGCCCGCGACGCCACGCAGCAGCCTGGCCAGGCCGGGTGACGGCGTCGCCCCGAGGACATCGGCCGCGATGTGCTGGAGTTCCCGCTGGGGCAGCGGGCCCAGGGTGAGCCATCGGGCGCCGAGGCGTTCGAGGTCGTCCCGGACCCTGGCCACGATCGGCCGCTCGGCGTCCGACCGTACGGCCAGCACCCACAGGATGCGCGAGGCGGCCAGTCGCCCGGGCAGGGTACGCAGGACGAAGAGGGTGGCGGGATCGACCCACTGGGCGTCGTCCACGAGCACGGCCACCGGTGCTCGCTGGGCCCGCTCCTCCAGGGCGTCCGCGATGCTGTCCAGCAGCCACAGTCGCTGGTCGTCGGCGGCCGCGAGGGCCCGGTGGGAGCCGTCGGAGGGCTGCAGGGCGGACTGCAGGGCGGCTCCTGCCGCGTACTGGTCGAGTTCGTCGGCGCGTACCGAGACCACGTCGAACCCGTACCGCCGGGCCATCCCGTCCAGCTCCGCGAGGAACCGGCTCTTGCCGACGCCGGCCGCGCCCTCCACGACGACACAGGCGCCCCGGCCGCCCCGCACCACGTCCAGTGCCTCACGGGCGGCCACGAGCTCGTGGTCCCGTCCCCGCAGGCGCGGCCCGTTCACGGCCCGGTTGCCACGCCCACCGGCATCGGCGCCGGCGGGGTCTGTGCTGTGCATGGGGCAAGCATGGCCCAGGCGCGCATCCGCCCTCAACGCCAGATCCCCGGTGACCACGGCTTTCACCCGGGTGAACCTCTCTTCCGGGCCGTCGGCTCACCCTGTCGCGACGCATCCTCCGTGCCATCCGGATCTCTTGCCCCTGGAGAGGAGCACGACGTGCGTACAGGCAAGGAATACCTGGCAGCGCTGAACGACGGCCGCAAGGTGTGGGTGGGCGACGAGCTCGTCGACAACGTGGCCACGCACCCGAAGACCCGGGCGTACGCCCGGAGCCTCGCGGCCTTCTACGACCTTCACCACCGCCCGGACCTCCAGGACGTCATGACGTTCGTGGACGAGGACGGCGTACGCCGGTCCATGACCTGGTTCCAGCACCGCTCCGCGGACGACCTGCGGCGCAAGCGGGAGTACCTGGAGACCGTGCAGCGCGAACTGGGCGGCGGGGCCGTCCCGCGCACACCGGACGTGAACAACTACGTCCTGCTGACCTACGTAGACGACCCGGAACCCTGGAGCAGCCAGTCCGTCGGGACCGACGGCAGGGACCTCACCGCGGGACTCCTCGGCTTCTGGAACGAGGTGCGCGACGGCGACCTCAACGCGACGCCGGCCTTCGTCGACCCGCAGGCGGACCGCTCGCGTGACTCGGCCCAGGCCGAGTCGCCCGCTCTCAGGGTGGTCGCCACCTCGGACGAGGGCATCACCGTACGGGGTGTGAAGGCGATCAGCACTGGCGCGGCCTTCGGCGACTGGATCCACATCGGTGTCTTCTACCGCCCCGGCATCGTGGCCGAACAGATCATCTACGGCGCGGTGAAGCCCGACACCCCCGGCGTCACCATCATCTGCCGCGAGAGCAACGTCCGCGACGGCGAGGAGGTGGAGCACCCGCTGGCCGCGCAGGGTGACGAGCTGGACAGCATCATCGTGTTCGAGGACGTGCTCATCCCTTGGAACCGCGTCTTCCACATCGGCAACCCGCAGCACGCGGCGCTGTACCCGCAGCGCGTCTTCGACTGGCTGCACTACCACTCGCTGGTGCGGGCGATGGTGAAGGCCGAACTGATGCTCGGCCTGGCCCTGTTGATCACCGAGCACATCGGCACCTACCAACTGCCGCCGGTCCAGGCCCGGATAGCCAGGTTCGCCGGCTTCCACCAGTCGCTCAAGGCACATGTGGTCGGCTCGGAGGCCCAGGGGTTCTACACGCCCGGCGGCATCTTCAAGCCGAACGTCCTGATGTTCGACTTCGGGCGGGCGTACTACATCGAGCACATCACCGACATGGTGCACGAGCTCATCGACCTGGCCGGCCGTGCCGCGCTGATCTACCCCACCGAGGGGCAGTGGCGGCAGCCCGAACTCCGGCCGTGGCTGGAGGCGCTGCAGACCGGACCGGTCGGCAGGCCGCACGACCGGCTGAAGATCAGCCGCGTGATCCGCGACATGTTCCTGTCCGACTGGGGCGACCGCATCGGCGTCTTCGAGAACTTCAACGGCACGCCCCTGCTGGCCATCCGCTCGCTCACCATGAAGCGCGCCGAGATGTCCCCCAACGGCGCCATGGCGGACCTCGCGCGCAGGGTCTGCGGCATCGAGAGCGTGAACGACGAGGCGGAGACCGCCTACCAGGCCCAGGCGAACTACGCCCGGCGCCAGGACGCCTCACGCCAGGACGCCTAGAAGCAGCGGCCAGGGCCCGGGTCACAGCACACCGCACTCCCGGGCCCTGGTGACCGCCTCGTTCCTGTCGTGTGCGTCGAGCTTGCGGAAGATCGCGCGTACCTGGGTCTTGACGGTGTTGTGGGACACGTACAGCTCGGAGGCGATCTCACGCAGCGTCAGAGAGCCGCACAGCGCGCGCAGCACCCGGCGCTCCCCCAGTGACAGGTCCTGGGGGCGAGGGCCGGCGGACACGAACACCGTGTTCCCGCCGGCCCCGCCCAGCAGATCCGTCAGGATGCCGGGCGACTCGCACCTGCCCGCCGCCCGCTCGGCCGCCTCCCGGGCACCGCGCCCCGCGTTCGTGCCGTGCCGTGCGCCCTCCAGCCGCGACCGCGTGAAGTACCACAGCGCGCGCACGTGGGGTTCGCTTTCCGTCCGGGAGGAGTCCGCAAGTGCCGCTTCCGCATCGGCCAGCGCCTGCTCGGCCTCGTCGAGGCGCGCCTCCCTCAGGAGCAGGCCGGCCCGGCCGACGTAGGCGGGCACCGAGACGAAGTGCCGGTCCAGACCGGCCGTCGCGATCTCATGGAGCGCCTCGCCGCTCAGGACGTGTGCCAGTTCGTGACGCCCGGCCAGCAGTGCGCACAGGGTCCGCAGACCCAGCGCGCGGACGAGTGCCAGGCCGTGTCCGGCGGCGTGCGCGTCACGGGTCGCCTCGCCGAGCAGCTCTTCCGCCTCCTCGTACCGGCCGGTCCACAGGAGAGCGGTACCGCGGGCGGTACCGGCCAGGGCGCGCCAGGAGGTCAGCGGCAGGGTGCCGGTGACGGCGGACTCGCCGAGCCGGTCGGCGGTCAGGACCTCACCCTGCAGACAGCAGGCCACGGCCCGGGCGACGGCCGCCGCGTCGCCGACCGTGCCGCCCTCGCCGACGGTCTGGGCCCCCGTCTGCCTGAGCAGGGCCACGTCCAGCCAGCGGCAGGCCGTAACGGGTTCGCCTTCCGCCAGGGCCGTCATGGCCGCCACGACACACAGGCGCGCGTCGGCGGCCACCGTGCGACGCGACAGCAGGTCCAGCCACTGCGAGACGCGCGCACCCTGACCCGCCGAGATCTCCTTCTCCCACCCGCCGAGGACCGACGCGACGGCCGCCGGCTCGTCTCCGCCCAGCGTCCAGTGCCGTACGGCCTCGGTCGTCCGTCCCTGCCGTGCGTACCACTGAGCCGCCGACCGGTGGAGGGCCGCGACGGTGTCCGATCCCTCGGATGCGAGGACGTCGGACAGCAGTGCGGCCAGTGCCCGGTGACGGCGGTACGTGGACGCCTCGGCGCCGACGGGCACCAGCAGCTGGACGGTTCGTGCGAGTTCGCGCAGCAGGACGCCCGCCCGGTCGCCGGCGAGGGCCTGGCACGGTCCGGCACCGAGTTCGTCGAGCACGCTGGTGCGGAGCAGGAACCGGCGCTGTTCGGTGGTGAGCCGGTCGAGGACCTCGGTGGCCAGGTACTCGGTGACCGCTTGTCTGCCGCGGGCCGACTGCCCCTCGACGTCGGCCTCGCTGCCGGCGCGGGCCAGGGCACGCCCCATGATGCACAGCCCGGCGGCCCATCCCTCGGTGGCCTCGTACAGTGCGCGCGCGGTCGCCTCCGCGGGAGCGGATCCGAGCAGAGCGGTGAGCACCGCTTGTGCCTCCTTGGGGGTGAAGGCCAGGTCGTGCAGGTCGAGTTCGGCGACCAGGCCACGGGCCCGCAGAGCCGGAAGGGGGCCTCCGGGAAGGTGCCGGGTGGACAGGACGACGCGGAAGCCGTGCGGAAGCCGGGTCAGGAAGTCCGCGAGGGTGCGCAGTGCGTCGGCGTCCGTGACGGTCTCCAGGCCGTCGAGGACCAGGGTGAGCGGTCCCGCCGCGCCCACCGCCGTCAGCACAACGGGCAGGGTCCCGTCGAGCCAGGAGTCGGCCGTCCACCCGCACTCGTCGAGGCGGACGGGCAGGTCCGCTCGTGCCTGGTGAAGTGCGTGCAGGATGCCCGACCAGAGCCGGTCCGGGGCGTTGTCGTAGATGTCCAGGCTGAGCCAGGCGCACGCGCCGCGAGCCGCCTGGTCCCGCGACCACTCGGTCAGCAGCACCGTCTTTCCGGCACCGGCCGGAGCGGAGACCACCACCACGGGCTCGGTCGCCGCGTCGAGCCGGTGCAGCAGTCGCGGGCGGGTCAGAAGATGCGGGGGCTGGGCCGGAGGATGCAGCTTGAAGGCCGGCACGGAGCTGGTCATGGCACTTCCCCTGGAGTGGGTCGGAACGAGCGGGAGCCCCCGACGGCCGTGGCTCGCCTGCGAGAGCCGGACGTCGGGGGCGTCGGTGGGCCGGTCACGGGAACCGCGGCTGCCGCCGAGGCCTACCGCGAGGCCCTGAGCGCGCCGAAGCCGCCGGCGAAATGGACCAGCGGCCGGCTGTCGACGCGGTGCGTGCAGTAGCGGACGGCACCGACGAAGATGGTGTGATCGCCGCCGGGAAGTGCCTCGGCGACATCGCAGACGACGGCCGCGATGGCGTCCTTCAGCACCGGCACGCCGTGGTCGTCGATGGTCTCGACGCCCGCGAACTTGTCCGGTTTGGAGGCGGCGAAGTTCCGCGCCAGGGCCTCGCCGTCCTCGCCGAGCACGTTGACCGCGAACCGGCCGTGCTCCGCGATCGCGGTCCGCGTGTACAGGTGGTTGCCGATGCACACGAGCAGCTGGAGCGGGGCCAGGGAAAGGGCGGACACGGCGCTCGCGGTCATGCCGATGGGTGTGCTCCCGGAGCGTGTGGTGATCACGCTGACACCCGTGACGAGCCGGCCCATGGTGGCTCGGAAGTCGACTGCCGTGTCGAGGATTTCGGTCATCGGAAGCCTCCGTGAAAGTCGGGGGAACGTCGGTGTGTGGCGCGGGGCCCGGGATGGCGCCCGGTCCCGGTGGGTGTGTGGGCCCACATGTCGCTCGGGCGCGGCCTGACGTGTGCGGCGCCGACGGCGGTGAAGTCAGTCCGCGGGGAGGGCTTCGAGGACGAAGGTGCGGCGCAGCAGGGTGTACGGCACGTCGGTCAGGCCGCGGCAGGGACCCGTGTCGGCCTCGTACGTGTCGTAGGACTCCAGCAGCGACTCCTTGACCCCGAACACCGGATCCATGTCCAGGTACGGGTCGTCGGAGGGGAAGAGCATGGTGGTCACGCGCTGGAATCCCGTGGCCGCGATCAGCAGATGCACGTGGGCGGGACGCATCAGCGACCTGCCGGTGGCGCTCATGAGCTGGCCGACCGGGCCGTCACCGGGGATCGGATAACTGGCCGGGCGGATGGAGCAGAAGCTGAAGTGCCCCGTCTCGTCGGTCCGGAACAACGCGCGCATGGCCGTGTCGACCTGGCCGGGCACCTCCATGTCGTAGTGGCCGTCCGCGTCGCTGTGCCAGACGTCGACCCCGGCGCCGGGTACCGGTGTTCCCGCGCGGTCCACGACCCGTCCCTCGAAGAACAGCGGGGTGCCGGGCAGGCCGCCGGAGATGTCGGCGGCGTCGGAGTGCTCCGGCCGGTCCTCCCGGAAGTACGGGCCCAGGACGCTGTTCTGGGTGGCTTTGGCGGGACGCTGGTTGCTCAGGGCGTCGACGAGCATGGTGACGCCCAGTACGTCGGAGAGCAGGATGAACTCCTGGCGCGTCGGTGTGCACATGTGCCCGGTGCGTGTCAGGAAATCCACGCCCGCGGCCCACTCGTCCTCCGTCAGTTCGACCTCGCGGACGAAGGCGTGGAGGTGGCGGACCAGTGAGTGCAGGATCTCCGCGAGGCGGGGGTCCTTGGTGTCCCGCATGGTCGCGATCACGGCTTCGGTGATGGTGTCGCTGGTCAGATCACGCATGGCGTGCTCCTGTGGTGATGGGGTGTTCGCTGACTTGGTCGGTCTGCGGATGCTCAGGTGAGGCTCATGGCGCCTCGCCGGCCCAGGCGCGGGTCAGGAAGGCGCGGACCGCGCTCCGGTCCACCGGACGCGGATTCCAGTAGCCGTCCCGCACGACGAGTTCGGCCGCCTGCTCGATCCCCGACTCGGGCATGCCGAGGTCCCGCAGGGCCCCGGGTGCGCCGAGGCGCCCCGCGAGGTCGAACAGGGAGTCGGCGGGGTCGTCTCCCGGCAGTGCCCGCGCGATGCGTGCCATGGCTTCGCCGGCGGCCGGGGCGTTGTAGGCGACGGCGTGGGGCAGGACGACGGTGTGCGTCTCGGCGTGCGGCAGTCCGAAAGTGCCGCCCAGCACATGGCACACCTTGTGGTGCAGGGCCATGCCCACCGTGCCCAGACAGGTGCCCGCCAGCCAGGCGCCGTACAGCGCGTCGGCCCGTGCCTCCACGTCGTCCGGATGCCGCGCGATCACCGGAAGCGAGCGGGCGAGGGCGTCGAGCGCCTCACCGGCCATCAGGAACGCGATCGGGTCCTGGTCCTGTGCGTAGAGCGCCTCCACGGCGTGCGCCATGGCGTTGATGCCGCTGACCACCGATACCGGCGCCGGAAGTGTGTGCGTCAGCTCGACGTCGTACACGACCGTCCTGGGCCGTACTTCCGCCAGCCTCCTGGTGGTCTTCCTGCGACCCTGGGTCTCTCCGAGGATCGGTGTCATCTCCGAGCCGGCGTAGGTGGTGGGCAGCGCCAGCTGCGGAAGACCGGCCCGGGCGGTGATGGCCTTGCCCAGGCCGACGGTCGACCCGCCGCCGACGGCGAGCACCGCGTCGGCCGCCACGGACCGGGCGTACGTGACCGCCTTCTCGGTGACTTCGACGGGGGTGTGCGGGGCGGCCTCGGTGAAGGTTCCCGCGGCTGCCGCGCCCAGCAGATCCCGTATCCGCGCTGCCTGGTCCACCTGGTCGGGCGTGCACAGCACGAGCACCCGACGGCGTCCGAGGGCATCGGCCTCTTCGGGAATACGGCTGCGGGTTCCGCTGCCGAAGACCACCTTGGTGATCTGTCCCCGGTGCACGAATGTCTTCATGATGATTTCCTCGGTCCTGCCGCGCCATTTTCTGGGTGGAAGGAAGCGTCGTCATGGAATTGAGGTGCGTCAACGGAATCCATGGAAGATGACGGACCGCCCCGTGGGAATACCTTGTTCGCGTGACCCTCACGGCCCCAATGCCCCCTGGAGCACGTGCGATATCACTCATCTGCGGTATGGCCGGACCGGGTCGGGGCGCCCGACTGTGGGTGCAGGTTCGGACCCGCGATTCTCATAATGTTCGAAGGCTGTCGCCGAGCCCGACCGAATTCCCGTTCATTGCCCTACGGAAAATCACCCGGTGGGTCCGCATTGTCGAGAGGCAGCGTGAAAAGCGATGGATGAAGTAGTGGTCACGGCCGGCGAGACGGTGGCTGACATGAACGAGGCGTTCGCCGTCCAGGTCATCGCCGGCACCCTCGCTCACCGGCTCGCCCTGCGCGGCTCCGGCACCGGTGTCGCAACGGTCCGCATCGGCGTCGGACAGGGCGCCGTCCTGGTCCTCGAACGCTGACACCCATCCGCGTCGGCGCCGCCCCGGCCCAACGTGGGGCGTGTCTTGACAGCGCAGAGACGGGAATCCAGGATGGGAAACCATGGAAACCAGTTCAGTTTCGAGAGTTTCCAAGGGTGACGAGCAGCGTGCCGAGGCGATCGTGGAGGCCGCCGGCCGGCTGTTCTTCGCGCCGGGCCTCGCGCCCGTGAGCATGGACGCACTCGCTCGTGAGCTCGGCATGAGCAAGAAGACGATCTACCGCCACTTCCCGGACAAGCGCAGCCTGCTGGCCGCGGTGCTGGACCGGCAGTTCGCGGCGGTGGAGGACACGCTGGCGGCGGCGACCGAGGGCGCGGAAGGGCAGCCGTTCGACGTGCGGGTCCAGCGGTTCCTGGTCGCCGCGGGTACCGAGCTCGGGCGGATCGGCGCGGCTCAGCTCGCCACCGGGCGCGGCGGGGACGCGATGCTCCGCCAGTACGTGGAACAACGTGTGGACGCGGTGATCTACCGACGCATCGAAGAGCTGTTCCGGTACGGGCATCGGCGGGGGCTGCTGACCGCACCTCCCGAACTGCTGTGTGAGATCACCCGCGGTGCGCTGGAGCGGCTGTTCACCTCCCGGCTGCCGCAGGAGCTGGAGTGGACCGCGGCGGATCTGCTGCGGGCCACCGTCGACACCGTGCTCTACGGGGCGATCCGCCCCACCGGCACCGGTGTCGACGACGAACGACTCGGAGCGGCCATTCCGGCTGCCCGTGACGACGACAAGGAGGTGGGCCCATGACCGGGACAGCCGGCAGGGTGGCCCTGGTGACGGGTGCCAGCAGCGGAATCGGCGCGGCCACCGCACGCGTGCTCGCCGAGCGGGGCATGCGCGTGGTGGTCAACTACCTCAGCAACACCAAGGCGGCCGAGGAGATCGTGGCCGACATCGAGGCGGCCGGCGGCCGGGCCATGGCCGTACAGGCCGACGTACGCGAGGTGTCGGCCGTCGACGACATGGTCGAGCGGGTACGGGCGGCCTGGGGCGGCGTGGACGTGCTGGTGCACAACGCGCTCATCCCCTATGCCGTCAAGTCGTTCCGGGACATCACGTGGGACGAGCTGGGCGGCAAGCTCGACGCCGAGATGCACGCGGCCTTCGCGGTCACCAAGGCGGTGCTGCCCACCATGACCGCACAGGGCTGGGGACGCATCGTCTATCTCGGCACCGGCCTCAGCCGCCGGCCCCGGGAGGGCATGATCGCGCTCGGGACGTCCAAGGCCGCGCTGGAACAGTTCGCCAGGTACCTCGCCCAGGAACTGGGCCCGCAGGGCATCACCGTCAACATCGTCTCGCCCGGACCGGTCGAGTCCCGGATCGCCGCTGACGTTTTCGACGACGCGACAAAGCAGCGGCAGGTCGCCGCCACTCCCCTGGGCCGCCTGGCACACCCGGCCGACGTCGCCCAGGCGGTCGCCTTCTACGCCGGCGAGGACAACGCCTTCATGACCGGCACCACGGCCGCGGTCAACGGCGGAATGGCCATGTACTGACGCCGCCGTCCCACCCTCCCCTCGCACGGGACCATGCCGTCCCGGTCCGGGCGACCACCGGAGAGCGTCCGACACACCGTCACCCGAGCACCGGGCGTCGCGGCACCGCGACCGTCACGGACGCATGCCGGTGACACGATCAAGGAACGTATCCATGTACACGAACGATCTTGCCTACGTCGGACGCGGCCTCCACGAGGAACTGGCCGCCTACATCGCCGACCAGGAGGACTACTACGCCGACGAGGGCGTCCATGTCGCACTGCGCGACGGCTGCACCTGGGACGAGGAGCGGCTGCGCCGCGGCGCCACCATCGGGCTCGGCCGGGCCCTGCTGTCCCGGCTGACCGACGGCACCCCGTGGGTCGCACTCAATGTCAACACCCACAGTCCGCTGTTCTGGTTCCTCGCCCGTCCCGAACTGACCTCGCCGGCCGACCTGGCCGGGCGTCGGCTGGCGGTGCACGCCCCGCACACCGCCCCCGGGTGCTTCACCCGGATCGTGCTGCGCAAGGCCGGTCTCGACCCGGACCGTGACATCCGGACGATCATGCGGGCGCCCGGCGACTACGGCATGGACCTGCGCCGGCTGCGGGACGGTGAGATCGACGCGGCGCTGGTCGGGAGCACCATGGCGCCGGAGGCGGTGGCCGCCGAGTACGGCTGGCGGGTGCTGGCCTGGATGGGCGACCACTTCCGGATCCCCACCGTGGGCCTGGCCGTCGACACCACCTACACCGACCCGGACGACCCGGCGGTCCAGGCCGTCCTGCGCGCACACCGACGGGCCCTGAAGGTGATCCACGAAGACCCCGACACCACGGTGCGGCACATGCAGACGTTCCTGGGCGGACACACCCCGCACGAGGTCCGAGCGCATTACGACACCTTCATCGCACCGCACTTCACCACCGACGGCCAGGCCGACCTCGCGATCGGCGAGGCCGCGATCACCGCGGTCGCCGCCGAACTCGGCGTGCCCGCCACCTTCACCGCGGCCGAGTTCTTCCGCACCGCCCCCTAGGGCCGGACACCTCGTATCGCGTGCATCCGTCGGGTGTCACCGGGCACGGCAGGGCGCCATTTCCCTTACCCCGGGAATGAACACGGTGGCCGCATTTCAGGCGAGCGCCGTCGCTTTGAGCCCATGTCCTGATGTGCGGCCCTCGTGGCACATTCACCCCTCTTACTCGGCTGCCGTACCCACCTACCGTGGTGGTGTGATGCGCCGGAAGGATTTTCTGCGCCGAGTCGGGCGCGTCTGCCATTGGCCGTATGCGATGAGGAAAGAAGGCGATCCGCGTCGTGGCATTGCGATCCCGCACCGGACAGCCGGTGTCGAACGGGCTGGAATTCGGCCTCAACGAATGGGTTGTCGACGAGCAGTACGAGCGGTACCTGCGGGACCCGGACTCCGTCGACCGGGCGTGGCGGGACCTCTTCGCCCTCCCCGGCCCCGCGACGGGCGGACGGGCACCCGAGGAGACGGTCACCGTGAGTGGCCATCCGGAGGAGACAGCCGTCAAGGCCGTCCGCGTCGCGGCACTGATCCACGCGTACCGCGTACGCGGACACCTGATGGCCGATACGAACCCGCTCACGAACCAGCAGGGGGTCACTCCCCCGGAGCTCGACGTCAAGACGTTCGGGCTCGGTGCGGAGGACCTGGACCGGACGTTCGTCGTGGACGACTTCGCCGGGCGGGACACGATGACGCTGCGTGACGTGCTGGACGTACTACGAGAGTCCTACTGCCGGACCGTCGGCGTCCAGTACATGCACATCCAGAGCTCCGAGGAACGCTGCTGGGTCCAGCAGCGGATCGAATCGCCCCAGCGACCGCCGGACCGCGCCGAACAATTGCAGATCCTCTACCGGCTGGGCGCGGCGGAAGCCTTCGAGAGGTTCCTGCACACCAAATACGTGGGCCAGAAACGGTATTCGCTCGAAGGCGGCGAGTCGGCGATCGTCCTGCTGGACGCCCTGCTGCACCGCGCCATCGCCCACGGAGTGAGAGAAGCCGTCATCGGTATGGCGCACCGTGGCCGGCTCAATGTGCTGGCCAACATCGTCGGAAAGTCCTACCGGGAGATCTTCCACGAGTTCGAGGATGCCGTGGACATCCGCTCGGTCCAGGGATCCGGCGATGTGAAATACCACCTCGGGGCGGAGGGGACCTATCGCGCCCTCGACGGCAGCACGGTCGGCGTCTCCGTCGTGGCGAACCCCTCGCACCTGGAGGTCGTGGGTCCGGTGGCCCAGGGAGTGGTCCGCGCCAGGCAGGAGGTCGCCCCTGACGGCGGCGGCGCCTTCGTGGTCCTCCCAGTCGCCGTCCACGGAGATGCCGCCTTCGCCGGTCAGGGCGTGGTCGGCGAGACGCTGAACATGTCGCTGCTGCCCGGTTATCACACCGGCGGGACGGTTCACGTCGTCATCAACAACCAACTCGGCTTCACGACCACACCGGCCCACGGCCGTTCGAGCGCGTACGCCACCGATGTGGCACGGACCGTCGAGGCCCCGATCCTGCACGTGAACGGAGACGATCCCGAGGCCGTCGTCCGTGTTGCCCGGTTCGCCTTCGACTACCGCCAGGCCTTCCACAAGGACGTCGTCATCGACCTGATCTGCTACCGGCGCCACGGCCACAGCGAGGTCGACGACCCGTCCATCACGCAGCCGGAGATGTACGACCGCATCGACGCCAGGCCCTCGGTGCGCAAGCTGTACGCCGACGCGCTGGTCCGCCGGGGAGACATCGGCGCACGGCAGGTGGAAGGTGCCCTGCGGGACTACCGGGAGCGTCTTGAGCATGCCTTCGCCGAGACCCACCCGTCGCCGGCGCCCGGCCGCCTGCCGGAGCACGTCACCGTCGAGGACACGGGGCTCGCGGCCACCGCACCGACCACCGCGATCACGGAGGCGACCGCCCGGCGCATCGTCGCGTCCCAGACCGACCTGCCGCAGGGCTTCACCGTGCACCCGCGTGTTCTGCCGCAGTTGCACAGACGTGCCACGATGCTGGACGCGGGAAACATCGACTGGGCCACCGCGGAGACCCTCGCCTTCGGCTCCCTGCTGCTGGACGGGGTTCCGGTGCGGTTGGCCGGCCAGGACTCCCGCCGCGGCACGTTCGGGCAGCGGCACGCCGTGCTCACCGACCGGCACACCGGCGTGGAGTACACACCGCTCAACTCGCTCGGCGCACCGGCCGCGGCCTTCACGCCGTACGACTCGATGCTGTCCGAACTGGCCGCGCTGGGCTTCGAGTACGGCTACTCGCTGGCACGGCCCGAAGCCCTGGTGCTGTGGGAGGCCCAGTTCGGCGACTTCGCCGACGGTGCCCAGACCGTCGTGGACGAGTACATCGCCTCGTCCGAGCAGAAGTGGGGGCAGCGTTCCGGGGTGACCCTGCTGCTGCCGCACGGCCTGGAGGGGCAGGGACCGGACCACTCCTCCGGCAGGATCGAGCGTTTCCTCCAACTGTGCGCGCAGGGAAACATGAGCGTGGCCGTGCCCACCCTGCCCGGCAACTACTTCCATCTGCTCAGGCAGCAGGCGCTCGCTGCCCCGCAGCACAGAAGGCCGCTGGTGGTGTTCACCCCGAAGTCGATGCTGCGGTCGAAGGCGGCCGTATCCACGCTGACGGAGCTCACCGCGGGCGGGTTCCGCGCGGTCCTGCCGGACGAGACGGCCGACGCCACCCGGGTCAGGCGCGTGCTGATGTGTTCGGGCAAGGTCTTCTACGACCTGGACGCCTACCGGCGGGACGCCGGCCTGTCGGACACCGCGATCGTCCGTGTGGAGCGGCTCTACCCCTTCCCGGAGCGTGAACTCGCCGCGGAACTCGCCCGCTTCCCCGCCGACGCGGAGGTGCGGTGGGTGCAGGAGGAGGCGGAGAACCAGGGAGCCTGGCTCTTCGTGAGCTCCCTCGTACGGCGGCTGGCGGGCCGTCCACTCGGTTGCGTCAGCCGGCCGCCGGCGTCGGCCGCGGCCGTGGGCTCCGCCCGGCGGCATGCCGACGAGCAAGGGGACCTGGTGGCATCTGCTTTCCGCTGACCACGGCACCCGGACCGGGTTCCCGCGCTCCAGCGCGCGACCCGTTGCCACGGGCCCCCTCGACGACACGCGAGGGGACCCGCTCGCCCGGCCCGGGCAGCGGCGGCGTACCAGGCCCCGGTCGGAAGCCGTCCGGGTGCGGACGACACGGCACGGTGGCCTCAGTTGCCCGCTTCCGCGTGGTCGCGCAGCGACGCGGCCGCCTCGGCGGCCTCTGCGGCCACCCGGGCGGCGGCGCGGGCGGCTCGTCCGGTCATACGCCAGGCGATCATGCGCAGTGCCGTGGGCGGCGCCGGCGGGAAGACGCCGAGTTGCCCGAGCATGGTGATGTCGTCGCGGACGGCCTCGTGCCGGATCACCTTGCCGTCGCGCAGACCGAGCACATGGATCTGCTCGACGTCGATCTCGCGCCCGGTGGGCGGTACGGCCTGGTCGAGGGCGCCGTCGCGGTAGCGGACGAAGGGGCCCGTGTGGCGGCCCTGCATGCGCAGTCGCACCCAGACCTCGTCGTCGTTGAGCGCGGTACCGAGGACCGGGAAGCGCAGGTCGCTGAAGGCGGAGCGCATCCATGCGCCCGAGGCGAGGACTCCGGCCGGGCCGGGCAGCGCGCAGGCCGCGGGTGCCACGGCCGCTTCGCGGTTGTGGAACTCCTCGTGGACCACGTCGGCGGCCAGTGCCGGGGCACCCGCCGCGAGGACCCGGAAGAGTCCGTGGGCCAGTTCTGTGGGCTCCATTCCCATGGTGGGGCTGCCTCTCGTCGGATGGGTGGTCGTGGTGACGGCGTGGGCCCGGCCACGAGGGGCCGGCTGTGCGGCCGCCCGAAGGCATCCGGACTCGGCCGACGGGAATTGAGGTTACATCACACCTAATGAATTCATCGCGATAGAGTGCGATCATGCAGCCGAAGCGCTCCTACGTCTCCCCGCTGCGTGAACAGGCCGCCGCACGGACACGTGAGCTGATCCTGAGCCGGGCGACGGAGCTGTTCGCCGAACGCGGCTACGGGCGGGTGACCGTCGCCGACATCGCCGCGGCCGCGGGCGTGGCCGCCAAGACCGTCTTCGCGAGCGTGGGCAGCAAGAGCGACATCCTGAACCGGATCGTCGACCAGGGCGTGAACGCCTCCGGCTACGAGCGGGCGATGGAGGCGCTGCTCGCCGAGCGGACGCCGGAGTCGGTGCTGCGCACGCTGGCCCGCGGCACACGGGCCGGCAACGAGGGTCAGTTCACCGTGCACGAGGCGATCCGCAAGGCGCTGCCCGTCCACGAGGACGGCGAGGCCCTGTGGGAGCGCGCGACCGCGGACTACCGGGACGCACTGCGGACAGCGGCCCGCCATCTGCACACGCTGCCCGCGCCGCCCGTCTACTCGGTGGCGGAGACAGCCGACCTGCTCTGGCACTGGTTCGGACCCACCGGCTGGCAATCCCTCGTGGT
Organism: Streptomyces sp. NPDC054813; assembly: GCF_053611365.1. NCBI lineage: Bacteria > Bacillati > Actinomycetota > Actinomycetes > Kitasatosporales > Streptomycetaceae > Streptomyces > Streptomyces sp. NPDC054813. Next base: position 54,508 of record NZ_JBSHAF010000015.1, read on the forward strand.
CGAGAGCGGCTGGACCTGGGACCGCGCCGAGGACGTCCTGTACCGCACGGCGCTTTCCGCGCTTCTCCCTCGCCAACCGATGACCGGATCCGGCGAAGACCACCGGGCCGGGCGAACGTACTGACCGCCGTCAGGCGGACAGGGTTCGGTGTGCGGCGTCCGTCGAGGACAGCGCGGGCCGGCCTCCGGTCGCCGCGGTCTCGGCGGGGTCCGGTTCCCGGCGTCGTCAGCCGGTGCCGCGGGAAGCCGATGAAGGCGTCGTCAGCCGGTGCCGCCAGAGACCGATAAAGGCGTCGCCTGCCGCACAGTGCGCGAGAAGGTGCTGTCGAAGTCGGCCTGTGGTTCGTGCCCTCGGACTTCCGTCCCACCGGACTCACCATGGGCGACTACAACAAGGACCGCGCGGACGACCTCGTCGTCCTCGGCAACGCGACCTTCGACGCGGCCGGCGTGTACGGCAGGGCCGTCTACGTCTCGGGCGGCCGTGGCGGGTGGGCGGACCACTACGAACTGAGCGGCGGCGGCCAGGTCGGAGCCTCGGGGGACGTGAACAAGGACGGCTACGCCGACGTCGTGGTGGGTGCACCCGACGAGCGCGACTCCCAGGGCAACCTGACCAGCGCCGGTGTCTTCTTCGTCCACTTCGGCGGACCGGCCGGGCCGGGCAGTCCGAGCGGCGGATACAACCGTCAGTTCTGGACGCAGAACTCACCGGGCGTCCCGGGCGTCAACAAGCCCGGTGACCGCTTCGGCGCCGCCCTGAGCGTCCGGGACGTCGACGGCGACGGCTACGACGAGGTGGCGATCGGCGCGCCGGGCAACGACATCGGCAGCGCCGTCGACGCCGGCACCGTCTGGGTGATGCGGGGCTCCGCGTCCGGCCTGACCACCAAGGGCATCCGCGTGCTGAGCCAGAGCCCGCGCGCGGTCCCCAGCGTCCCCGAGAAGGGCGACCGGTTCGGCGGCGCGGTGCGGCTCATCGCCGCCGACCGCGACGACAGGGCCGACCTGATATCCGGCGCGCCCGGCGAGGACGGCGGCAACGGCGGTGTCCGGGTCTTCCCCGCCGCCAGCGACGGACTCTCCCTCAGCCGCTCGTGGTCCTTCAACGGCGGCACCCTGCAAGCTCCCGGCCCCGACGCCCGCTTCGGCGAGACACTGGCCCCGCACGGCCGTTGACGGCCCCTCCTGGTGGAGACGACGCCGGCTCCTGAGCGCACACGGGTCAGTCCCACCGAAGGACCACGGCAAGCTGCCGCTGGGCTGCGCCTTGAGGTGCGGAACGGGCGGTGGGAGGCGCCCGAAGGGAGCGATGGCACACGAATGTGTGTCGAGGAACCCGAGGCGGGTTGCCCGACCAGGTCTTTCGGTGGGTGTGAGGATCCGCACGTCCGCCGGCATTGCGCCGGCCCGGCCGGCGCGCCAGAGTGTTCCAACTGCCCAGCCCAGCAATCGAGATGATTCCGTCGGGCACCGCACACAGCGGCACCGGCGAAGAGGATGCGATGCGCGTGAGCCCCATGCCGTTGAGGGGATTCGCGGTGGCCTCGGCCACCGCGGTCACCGCTGTCGGAAGCGTCGTCGGTGTTGCCTCGGGCAGCAGCGCACAGAACAACGACGCCCAGGCGGCCGCGACCGGTGCCACCCTCCTCGCGGACCTGCCCGCCGACCAGCAGGCACAGGTGCAGACCGCGTCCCTGACCCAGCAGGCCGACGCCGTAGCCGTCCAGGCGGACGCGAGCGCCCGCAAGGACGCCGAGCAGGCCGCCCGGGCGGCAGCGGCCAAGACCGCACAGGCCAAGAAGGCCGCCGCCGACAAAGCCGCCAGTGAGCGCGCAGAGGCCAAGGCAGCGGCCGGCGATTCCACCGCCAGCTTCCCGGTGCGGAGTTCGTACACCGTGGCGCAACTCAAGGCGATGGCCGTGCAGATAGTGGGCAGCGGCCAGTTCCAGTGCTTCAGCAACATCGTGGACCACGAGTCCACCTGGAACTACCTCGCCGTCAACCCCTCCTCCGGCGCCTACGGCCTCGTCCAGGCCCTGCCCGGCTCCAAGATGGCCTCCGTCGCCGCGGACTGGCAGACCAACCCGGCCACCCAGATCAAATGGGGCCTCAACTACATGAACACCACCTACGGCAGCCCCTGCCAGGCCTGGGCCTTCTGGCAGGTCCACCACGCGTACTGACCGCCCCTGACCCAGCCGGCGTCGGCCGACGCACGCCGAGGGTGAGGCGAGGGTGCCGATCGGGCCGTGGTGACGGCGCCGAGGACCCTCGGGATGATCCGTTCGCGGAAGGCGGCAGCCGGGGCGCCGTGAATTTCGTCCGTCCCGACGCTGGAAAGACCCCTTCGCCACCGGGTGGCCGGCCTACTTCCCCGCGAAGCGGTCAGGAGTCGGCGATGGTGCCGAGCAGTGCTGCGGCGCGGGCGATCACTGTGCGGTCTTCGGCGCTGAGGGCGCGGAGTTGAGCGTCGAGCCAGGCGTTGCGCCGGGCGCGGGCGGCGCCGGCGAGTTCGTCGCCTTCCGCGGTGGCACTGAAGAGGACTCTGCGGCCGTCGGCCGGGTCGCGGGTGCGTACGGCGTAGCCGGCCGAGGTGAGGCGGTTGACGGTCTGGCTCATGGAGGCGGGTGAGACGCGGCCGTGCTCGCTGAGTTCGGTGAGGGTCTGCGGTCCGTGCTTGTGGAGGCGGGTGAGCACCTCCAGGGCCACGTCTCCCAGGCCGCCTTCGGGGCGCTCGCTACGGAATCGGCGGTAGAGGCGTCCGACCACGGAGCGCACCTGCCCGCCGAGGTCTGTCTCCTCGCCCTCGGCGGGCCGACCTTCAGTTGCATGCTTCCCCATAGGTCATTAGTATACCTAAAAACATCTCTCCTTCACCTATCCGGTGCGAGCCAGATCCACAGGCAGGAAGAGTCGAGGCCATGCCCGTAAATCCCCTCGGGGTCGCCCTGCGCAACCGGCGCGCCGGCCACCACACTCTCGTCTGGGCCCGCCCCGACCTGCAGGTCCCGGAGAACTTCACCCTGACCAGCCCCGCCTTCGAACACGGGGCACCCATACCGGAAAAGCACCGCGGCCGGTTGTTCGGCGCGAACATCTCACCCGCCCTCACCTGGACACCACCGCCGGCGGGCACCGTTGAACTCGCGCTCGTCGTGCAGGATCCCGACGTCCCCATCGGGAAGCCGGCCACCCACGCGCTCGCGCTGGGCATCGACCCCTCACTGGACGGCATCCCGGAGAACGCTCTCGCCGACCCCAGCCCGATTGCGGGAATCCGGCACGGGAAAGGCGCGCTCGGCCGCCGTGGCTGGGCCGGGCCCATGCCGATCAGATCGCATGGGCCGCACGCCTACGTTTTCCAGCTCTACGCCCTCGAACGGGCCCCCCAACTGCCGGCCGGCTTCGCCCTCGACGAGCTGATCGCCGCCATCGCAGGCCACGCCGTCGGCCGCGCCCGGCTGGACGGAACATACGAAATCAGCTAGCGCCAGTGTGATCAGGTCAGGTGCCGGGAGAAGAACCTCAGTGTGCTGTCCTGTTCGAATGGTGGCAGGTCCCCGTGTCTGCCGGGGTTGGCGTGCAGCGTCTTCTCGGTCGAGGAGAAGGCGTCGAACAGCGCCAGGCACTGGTCACGCGGGACGCGCTCGTCGTCCCACTGCACCAGAAACTCCACCGGAACGGTGATCCGTGCGGCGTCCTCGCCCGAGGCCAAGGCCCCGCCGAGGCCCAGCACAGCGGCGCGGACGCGGGGGTCGGCGGCGACGAAGGGAACGCCGAGTCCGCATCCCAGCGAGACTCCCCAGTAGCCCACCGGGCCATCGCCTACGTGATCGAGTCGCCGGACCGCGTCCAGAACCGCCTGCCATTCCGGAACGGTCCGGCGGGCCACGAGCGCCTGGAATCCGGCGACCAGCGGCGCGAGTTCTTCGCCGGCCTCCACACGTGCCTGGTTCTCGGTCGCGATCCGGTTGAACTCCTCGTCCAACGGCCGGTCACCATGGCCGGGCACGTCGACCGCCAGCACAGCGAACCCGCACTCGGTCACGAAGCGGCGCGCACGGTCCATGATGTCGGGAGCCTTCTTGTGCTGACCGCCGCCATGTCCCATCACGATGAGCGGACGGGTCCCGGCAACGCCTTCCGGCGTCCACAGAACACCGGGAACCTCGTCGAGGACAAAAAGCTGTTCGCAGACGCCGTCGGAGGACGTCTCAGAAATGAAGCGCATGGCGTTCAAGCCCTTCGGGATGCCTTCTGCGGGCACTCCCTAGGCCATGCGAGGGAGAGAGGCCCGACCTGTCACAGTGTCGATCGGTCTCACCTCCCCAGTTCGCAGCAAGCGCACGGCGGCACCGAAGTTACCACGGGGGTCCTCAGGTCCTCGGGTGTTTCTGGTCCGCACGTGGGAACGTGACCGCCCTGCTGTGGTCCCGCCGTCGTCGTCCACCCGGGCTCCGGCCGCGGGTCCGGTCCCGGCTTTCGGCTCAGCTGCCGTGGTGATGTCTGTTTCTGTCAGGGGCGGTTCACGCGGAAGTGGTAGCAGCCGTATTCGACGGCGCGGACGTGTACCTGCGCGGTGTCGGGGTCGGCGAAGGCCTCGGCCAGCGCCTGTTCGAAAGCCGCGCGGGGATCGCCGGGAAGCTCCAGCATGCGACCGCCCGTGATGTACCCCCGGCGGTCATAGCGGCGCAGGACGCGCTGGGCGCCGGGGCGCGCCCACGGGTAGCCAAAGTCCTCGTCGGCCGGGCCGCCGCAGTCCTCGGCGTGGATGAAGACCGGCCCCTGTTCGTCGTACGCCCCGGGGTCGGCGTCCGTCTCGGCCGCCCACCGGCGCAGCGGGGCGTAGGAGACCAGGGCGATCCGCTCTCCCCGGGTACTGGACCGCAGGCAGCAGCGCAGAGGCGCGTCGCCTTCGTCGTCCGTGTACGGGCGAGGCGGGTTCCCTGCGTCGTCACGAACCCGCAGTTCCTTGAGGGCCGCGGGCGGGATGGGGAGAGGAGAGAAGGTGGGAGTCATGGGTTCAGCGTGACGCGGGCCGAGCGGGGACGCTGGCGGGATCCGGACGCCGTCTTTCACGCCGGAGGAGCGTCCGCCGGTGGGGCCCGGAAGTCCCGTTCGGCCGGTACCGGTGGTGGCATGGCGGGTTCGCGTCCCGTCCCTCGCAGCCCGTGGCAGGCGCGGGGCGGACCGGGAGTGAACCGGCGGGCGCTCTGGGGCTCGTGAGATGTGCGACGGCGCACTCTTCGAAGCAATCGCGCCACCTCGCGCTCCGTTAATGCTTCCTCACTCCTGGGCAGATATGCCACGGTCAGCTCCGCGCACCGCGGACCACCCCCGCCGACTCCGGCCGCACCCCTGGCGGACCACTCCCACGCCGGAGACCATGGCGCCCGACTCACCCGATCGCGACGTACGAGACGTCGTCCCGGACGACCGGCGCCATCAGCTTCGCACCATCTTGGAGCCGCACGGCGTGCGGTCACCCGAACCGCTCTCCCCGCTCGCGGTCCGCCACACGCGGGTCGGTTCCCCTACGAGGAGTTGCCGAAATGGCCCATGATTCCCCCGAGTTACCCTCGGACCGGCCCCCGTACGACCGCGCCCCGGACAACCGCTCCCCGGACGACCGTTCTCCGCACGACCTCTCCCCGCACGACCGAGCGCTGTACGACCGCTCGCTGTACGACCGCCCCTCCCCCACCTGGTCGACGGATCAGCCGGGGCTGTCCGGCGTCCGTCCCCCGGACCCGCGCTCCGGCGCCCACCGCACCCTGCGCCTGCTGCGGCGCGCCTACCGCTGGCAACGGCGCGTGGCGACCGTCACCGCGCTCGGCTACTTCGCCGCCTTCCTCACCCTGACCGTCAAGGCGCCCTCCCTGATGGCCCGCCCGGGCCCGGGCGGCCTGCCCACCGGGCTGGTCCTGGCCCTCGTCCAGATCCCTGTCACCTGGCTCGCGGTCCTCCTCTACGAAGCCGCCGCGCACCGCTTCGTGGATCCCCTGGCACGCCACGCCCGCCGCCAGACGCGCGTGACCGTCGCGGACCGGGAGCAGGCGCCATGACCGAGTTCAGCGGCTCCGCCCAGTCCTGGTCCCTCGTCGCGTTCTGCACGGTCGTCGCCCTCACCCTGCTGCTGTGCGTGCTCACCGGCCCGGAGGCGGACGACCTCGCCGAGTTCTACACCGGTTACCGGTCCCTCTCGCCGGTACGCAACGGGCTGGCCGTCGCCGGTGACTACATCTCCGCCGCCACCGTCCTCACCATCGGCGGGATCATCGCCCTGTGCGGCTACGACGGAATCGTCCTGGCCCTGAGCGCCCTGCTGTCCCTGTTGTTGCTGATGTTCCTGCTGGCCGAACCCCTCCACAACACCGGCCGCTACACCATGGGCGACGCGCTGGCCCGCCGTCACCCTGCCCGGTCCGTGCGCGTCACGGCGTGTCTGGTCACCCTGGCCGCGCTCGTCCCGATGATGGTCGTACAGCTGGCCGGGGTCGGTGAACTCCTCGCGTACGTCCTCGGGTTCACCGATCCCGGCATGAAGAACGGGTGCGTGGCCGGGGCCGGCGTCCTCATGATCACTTATGCCGCGCTGGGCGGGATGCCCGGCACCGCGCTCGTCCAGATCATCAAGACCGTGGTACTGCTCGGCTCCGGGCTGGTCGTGAGCGTCCTGATCCTGCGCATGTTCGGCTGGCAGCCCCAGGCGCTCTTCCACGCCGCGGCCGGGCAGAGCGGCGCGGGGCCCGCCTATCTCAGGTGGGGTCTGCAGTACTCCAGCAGCCCGCATCCCGCCCTGGACATGGCCAGCACCCAGTGCGCGATCGTGCTCGGCGGTGCCAGCCTGCCGCATGTCACCATGCGGATGTACACCGCCGGCACCCCGCGTCAGGTGCGCCGTGCGATGTCCTGGGCGGTCTCCTCGGTGACCCTGTTCATCCTGATGCTCACGCTGATCTGCACGGGTGCGGCCGCACTCGTCGGTCACGACCGCATCGCCGCCGCCGACGCGCACGGCACGACCGCCTATCTCCTGGGCGCCCGCGCCGCGTTCGGAACCAGTCTGTCCCGGCCGGAGAGCCTGCTCTTCGCCACCGTCACCACCGCCGTCTTCCTCACCCTCCTCGCCTCCGTCGCCAGCATGACGCTCGCCTGCGCCAACACCCTCGCCCACGACCTCACCGCGTCCCGCGCCCATCCCCCGGCTCCAGCCCGGGAACTGGCCCTCGCCCGGTTCAGCGCCCTGGCCGTGGGCATCCCCACCATCCTCCTGGCCGTCCTCGCCCAGCACCGCAGCCTTCAGCCGCTGGCTACCGTCTCCTTCACCCTCGGCGCCTCGGCCATCGCCCCCGCACTCCTCTACACCCTCTTCTGGCGCCGCTTCACGCGCACCGCGCTCCTGGCCACCCTCATCGTCGGCTCCCTGAGCGTGCTGGCCCTGGCCCCCGGCACCACCCTGGTCTCCGGGACACCGCTGTCCGCCTTCCCCGAGGCCGACTTCGCCTGGTTCCCCTACAACACGACCGCCCTCGTCTCCGTACCGGCGGGCTTCCTGGCCGGCTGGCTCACCACCGTCCTGTCCGGGCGGCGGGCCACCGCCCGGGAACGCAGCCGCTACGAATCCCACGAGCACCACCTCCTCACCGGCCCGCCGCCACGCCACTCGCCCCAGTAGTGCCGGGCCCGCCGGACACGACAGGAAGGGGCGCCCCCGCCGGGGACGCCCCTTCCCTTCACCGCCCTTCGGAACCTACTCGATGTTGATCTTGAAGGTGCTGGTCGTGTTCTTGATGTCCTGGGCGTTGCCGCTCATCCGCAGGTTGCGGAAGGTGGCCTCGCCGACCGCCGGGCCCTGGCCGGGCTCGGGCAGTTCGTTGGCCCAGATACCGAAGCCGGACTTGGCGTCGAAGGCGTCGCCGCTCTTCTTGGAGTTGGTGATGGAGATGTCGGTGAAGATGGTGTCCTTCACCGGGAACTGCGGCTGGCCGCCGACGTAGTTGGTCTGGAACATCACGCCTCCGTAGGTGGAGTCGTCGATGTCGACGTCGTTGACCCTGATGCCCTGGAAGACCTTCGAGGCGGAGAACGCCCAGATGGCGGGGAAGACCTGCGAGCCCCAGAAGTGGCCGCCCGTTCTGTCCAGGGAGACGTTCTCGATCGTCGTGGGTTCGGTGCCGAAGCCGTTCATCGGGTAGCCGAAGTCCAGCGAGGAGATCGTGATGCCGGAGTAGACGAGGGTGTCGGCGACGCGGATGTTGCGGAAGGTGTTGTTGTAGCCGCCGTAGACGGCGATGCCCGCCGCGCGCCAGGTGAGGGTGGACGTCAGGTTCTCGTAGAGATTGTTCTTCTCGTCGGCGCCGCCGGCGTCGATGGCCGAGAAGAGCGCGAAGCTGTCGTCGCCCGTGGCGCGGGCGTCGTTGTTGACCACGTGGTTGTCCGTGGAGCCGTTGGTCATGTTGATGCCGTCGGCGAACGTGTCACGGATGCGGGAGTTCTCGATGGTCATGTTGTCGGTGTTGGCGCCCCAGTAGAGGCACACCATGTGCTCGGCCCAGATGTTGTCGATGGTGATGTTCGAGACGTTGGAGAAGTCGAACACCTTGCCCGGGCCATCGATCCGGGACGTGTAGTTGCCGAAGTAGGCGAAGCCGGAGAAGGTCGAACCGTTCGCGGTGGCCTCGGCCCGGAAACCCACGTCCGTGTTCTCCTGCGAGGAGGGGGCGTGGAAGCGGGTGAACCACGGCCCGGCTCCGACGACCTTGACGGCCTTGCCGTAGACCTGGAACTTGCTGGAGGTCTCGTAGTCCCCGGTGGGCAGGTAGACGCCGACGAGCTTGCCCGTGGTGTCCATGCGCACCTTGTCGAGGGCGTTCTGGACGTCCTGGTGCGAGAAGCCGGCCGGGACCGTGTAGGCGGCCGGGTCCGGGTTCGGGATCTCCGTCGCCTGTTCGAGGTTGATGAAGTCGATGGCGTAGGTGGAGGTGTTGGCCGCGTCCTTCTGGAGGCGGATCTTGGAGCCGGCCGGCACGACCTTGCCGAGCAGCAGGTTGGCCTCGTCGTAGATGTGGCGCTGGGCACCGGAGCCGGGCGAGTTGCCGGGCGAGGTCTCGTTGCCGTAGAGCCAGGCGTACTTCGAGGTGAGGTCGATCGCCTTGAGGAACTGGCCGTCGACGTAGACGTTCAGGGTGGTGTTGGTGCCGTCCGGGATGGAGAAGCGGGTGACCAGGGTGTTGGTCGCCGCGCGGGTGGTCCACTCGACGTACTGGCCGGTCCCGTTCAGCGTCACCGCCTTGCGGCCGCTCGCCTCGCCGGCGATGTCGCCGATGGTCCGGTTCGGACCGACGACCGTGGCGCCGCCGCCGACCGTGCCGTCCTCGGCCTCGTACATGTCGTAGGGCATGTCCGCGCCGCGGCCGACGAACAGCGGCTGCGTGGTGGTGTTGTTGGTGCGCTTGACCGGCAGTTCGTTGGTGTCGTCGGCGATGACCGTCTTGACGGTGTACTTGCCGTTGACGGCCGTCCACGAGCCGAGGGCGATCGGTGCGGTCGTCTGGCCGGACGCGATCGTGCCGGTGTAGGAGCCGCTGAGCGTCTTGACGGTCGCGCCGTTGGCATCCTGGACCGTCAGGGTGACGCCGTGGGCGCCGGAGGCCGAGGCCACCGTGCCCTGGTTCTTGATGGCGACGGTGAACGCGACCGCGTCGCCCGCCGAGGCGCTGGACGGTGTCCAGGCGACCGGTGCGGCGACCAGGTCGGAGCTGGAGACCGGCTTGACGACCAGGGCGTCGGAGCGGGTGAAGACGTTGTTCGCCTCGTTCTGCTCGATGACCTTGTTCGACGGGTCCACCTCGGCGCCGACCGGGTAACTGCCCGCGTCCCGGCTGCCGATGCTCGCGGTGACCGTCTTCGTCTCGCCGGCGGCGAGGGCCGGGACATCGGCCGTGGCTGCCTTGGTGCCGCCGAGGGTGAAGTTCAGGTCGGTGGCCTTGGACGCCTTGCTGCCGCTGTTGGTGACGGTCGCCGTCAGGCTGATGGCGTCCGACTCGACCGGCGCGGCGGGAGAGTTGGTGATCCCGGTGACCTTGAGGTCCGGGTTGGCGGCCGGGGTGCCGATCACCTGCACCTCGGCGACCTGCGCGCCCGGGGCACCGGTGTTGGACGCGAACTTGAGCTGGATGTCGGCGGCGGCGCCGGAGACCGGGATGGTCACCGTGTTGCCGGTCGCCGGGTTGAACGTGTAGTCCTTCGCCGCGGCGAGGCTGGTGAACGCCGTGGCGTCCTGATCACGGCCGAGCACCTGGATGTTCTGGGTGCGGGTGGACCAGGCGGGGTCCGGGTTGAGCTTGACGACGACCTGGCCGAGGTCGGCGTTGGCACCCAGCTTGGTGGTGAGGGTGGCCGGGTAGGCGCCGCCCGCGCTTTCCCAGTAGGTGCCGATCTGACCGTCGTTGGCGTTGGCGGCGACGTAGGTGAAGGTGTACGAGGAGGCCTCGATGGGCTTGCCCTGGGCGAGGTCGGAGCCGGAGCCGTTGCCGGCCCGGGTGACGCTGTTGCTCGCCACCGACACGTTCCCGGCTGCGTCCTTCGCCTTCACGTAGTAGGTGACCGTGGCCGTCGCCGACGGGGTGTCGGTGTACGTCGTGACGTCGCCCGCCACCGACTTGAGGAGCTGGTCGTTGGCGTAGATGTCGTAGCCGGTGACCGCCACGTTGTCGCTCGACGCCTGCCAGGTGAGCTTCACGTCGCTGCCGGACTGGGTGTAGGCGAGGTTGCCGGGCGCCGTGGGGGCCTGGGTGTCGCCGCTCGCTCCCTTGCGGGTGACGCTGTTGCTGTTGGCGGAGACGTTACCCGCCGCGTCCTTGGCCCGCACGAAGTAGGTGATGTCGCTGCCGGCCGGCTGGGTGTCGGTGTAGGTCAGGACGTTCCCGGCGACGCTCGCCCGCAACTGGCCGTTGGCGTAGACGTCGTAGCCGGTCACGGCCGTGTCGTCGGTGGCCGCGTTCCAGGTCAGCTTGATCTGGCCGGTAGCGGGCTCGGTGTAGCTCAGGTTGGACGGCGCGGTGGGCGCCTGGGTGTCGCCGGTGGCCGGTCCGTACACCTCCAGCTCGGACGCCTGCCCGGCGGGCCAGCCGCTGTTGGCGGTGAACAGCGCGCGCACGTACCGCGTGGTGGTCGCGTCGAACGTGATGGTCGCCGACTGGTCGTTGGAGCTGTCGAAGGTATACGCCTTCGAGGCCGTCAGGTCGGTGAAGTTCTGGTTGTCGGTCGAGCCCTGGATCTTGAGCGTCTGGCTGCGGCTCGGCCAGCCGCTGGGCAGCCGCAGCGTCACCTGGTTCACCTTGACCGACGAGCCGAGGTCGACCTGGAGCCACTGCGGGAAGGCGTTGTTCGTGCTCTCCCAGTAGGTGTTGCGGTTGCCGTCACCGGCGTTGGCCGCGCCGTAGACGTCGGCGTGACCGCTCTCGCTGAACGGTTTGCCCTGGGCGAGGTTGGGGGTCGAGGCGGCGGCCGTGAGGACCTGCATCTCGGCGAGCTGCGCGGTGGCCGCGACCGAGTTGGCGCTGAAGTCGGCCCGTACGTACCGGGCGAGGGTGGCCGGGAAGGAGACCTTCACCGTGTTGCCGTCGCCGGGGCTGAAGACGTACTGCGCCGACGACTTGAGCGTGGCGAAGCTCTTGCCGTCGGCGCTGCCCTGAAGTGCCAGCGTCTGCTTGCGGGTCTGCCACTGCTCCGGCAGCCGCAGCACGACCTGGCGGACGCGCTCGGTCCGTCCGAGGTCGGTCTGGACCCACTGGGCGGACTTCTTTCCGGCCTGCCAGTAGGTGTCGGTGTCGCCGTCGGTGACGTTGGCGGCCGCGTGTGCGGCGCGGGCGCTGCCCGCCTTGGTCCTGGCGTCCGCGGCGGCGTTGGGCCCGCCGGCCGCGTGCGCGCCGACGGCGGGCAGGCCCAGAACCATCACGGCGGAGGCGAGCACAGCGGTCGCTGCGCGCCGTCTCCAGGATCTCGGCTTGTGTCGAGTCATGCGGGGTCGCTTTCTGCGGAGGCTCGCACGCCGGAGGGGCGGGCGAGGGCGGCTCGTTCCTGGCGGAGTGGTGCAGAAAGGTGCGGGGCCGAACGGGTCTCTGCGGTCTCTCTGTCGGGTCTCTGCGGTCATCTCTGTGGGGCGATGACACGGCGATGCGGTGCGCAGAATATTGCGTTGTTTCATCGAAATATTGCAGAGAGCTGTGAGCCGGTCCACAGGCAGGACGGCACAAGTTTCACCAGAAACGCTCACGACTCGGCGGTGCAGGCAGCCTGAGGGCAGCCAAAGAGCAAGCGTCCAGGTGCACTTCCCGCGATCGGACACCCCGGTCCGTCACTCGGATGTGCGCTGTGCGCTTGCGTCACCGGACCGCAAGCAAACGCAAGTAGCGCAAGAATTTGCGCGATCGTGCGTCGCGACCCTACAACGCAAGTCCGGATTCGGCGTGGACTCCGCGGACAGCCCCCCGCCCACGCGGCCCTGACCCGGCGCAGAGGCCGGGCCAAGCCCGTCGTCACCCTCGCAGGATCAGCGACGACTCTCTCGGGCTGTGCACAGAGCACGGCCCGAGTCGACTGCGGACGGTCGGCGTCACAGGCTCCTCGGGCGGCCGCTCGGGCGAAGCGGCTCCGCCTCCCGCCCTGCGCGCCGAGAAACCGGCGAGTTGTCGAACTCGCAGGTCAACTGTCAAATACTGACGTGCCCTTGGTCACCCGTCGCGCACAGGGAAATCTCAGAATGCCGTCTGCCCCCCGGACGTCGGCCACCCTTCGTTCACGCGTCCGTCGCCGCGGACCGCCTTGCTGTGGGGCGAAGTTATATAGACAACTTTGCCCATCCGGGCCTCGTCGCGACGGCGTCCGGGGCGGAGAGGACCCAACACCGTGCAACCCCGTCCAGGTGGGGACTGTCGTGCGCGACGGTCAGGACGATGTGGCGGTGCCGTCCGTGAAAGCGGCGCTGACGCACACCGCACGCGCCCAGGACGCCGGCATCGAGATGGAGCTGCGCAACGACGGTGGCACCGAGGCGGCCTTCACCGTCACCCCGAGCGACTTCGCCGGCAAGGAGCAGACCGTGTGGGTCAAGGCGGGGCCACTCCCGGCTGACCTGGCACACCGACGAGGGCCGGTACGACATCACCGTCACCGCGGGCACCGGGACCCGGTTCGCCCAGCGTTACGCGGGGACCGTGCACGCAGGCTGAGCGACGCGAAGTGGGGCGGGACACGGGCTCCGTGTCCGACCCCTTCTGTGGTGGGAGGTCGCGGAGGCGGTGTGCTCAGAGCGAGCTGGTTCCGCGCCGGGTGGGTGGGGTGCCCGGGTGTCCGCCGGGCGGGTGGAGGGTGGTGATGCCGGTGAGGACGAAGTCGATCCCGGCGAGGAACTGCTCGCGGTCGTCGTGCTCGCGCATCTGGTCCGCGACGGCCCGGGTGAACGGGTAGTCGTCGGGGTCGAGCTCCTTCCACGCCTTCGAGACGGCGCCGAGAAACTCCGCGCGGTCCGTGTCGGGGCCGGGGGCACCGGCGTTCACGGCGTTCTGGCCCGCTGCGCCGAGGATGTAGTGCAACAGCGCCGAGGTCGCCGTGAACCAACTGCTCTCGGGCACGCCGAGCGCGCGGACCTGTCGGCCGATGCTTTCGAAGATCCGCGCTGTCACCGTCCCCCAGGGGTGGCGGGAGAGCTGCACGGCGAGCTGGGTGGCCAGCCAGGGGTGTTCCTCGATCGCACCGGACAGGCCGAGTGCGACGGCGCGGATGCCGTCCTGCGGTGAGCCCGCGGGTTCGGTGGGTGCGGCAGGATCGGTGGGTTCGGCGGGCTCGGCGGCCAGGGCTGCCGCGACGACGCCGTCGGTGGCGGCGCTGAGCAGCTCGTCCTTGTTCGCCACGTGCCAGTAGACCGCCCCGGGGCCGGTGGCGAGGCGCTCCGTGAGCGCCCGGAACGTCAGTCCGCTCGCACCGGCCGCATCGAGCAGTTCGACGGCGGCCTCGACGATGCGCTCCCGCGAGAGCGCCTCTGTGCGCCGCTGTGACCGGCGCGTCCGCGTTGCCATGCCGCCATGTTGACACATCTGGAGCACTGTTCCAACATGGAGCACCGTTCCATTCTGGAACGGCGTACCAGAGATGCGAAGGAGAGTCACCATGCGCACTCACGTCACGATCATCGGCGCCGGACTCGGCGGCCTCACGCTGGCCCGCGTCCTGCACGTGCACGGAATCCCGGCCACGGTCTACGAGGCGGAGGCCTCCGCGACGGCGCGGGCGCAGGGTGGGATGCTCGACATCCACGAGAACAACGGCCAGCCGGCCCTTGAGGCGGCCGGCCTGATCGAGGAGTTCCGCGCTCTCGTCCTGGAGGGGCGCGAGGCGACCCGGGCCCTCGCCCCGGACGGTGCGGTTCTGCACGACGAACCCGACGACGGCACGGGGGGCCGCCCCGAGGTGCTCCGCGGCGAGCTGCGGCGGATCCTGCTCGACTCGCTCCCGCCCGGCACCGTCCGGTGGGGCCACAAGGTCAGCGGTGTCCGTGCCCTCGGCGACGGCCGCCACGAGGTGACCTTCGCCGACGGCGGCTCCATCACCACGAGCCTGCTGGTCGGCGCGGACGGCGCGTGGTCACGGGTCCGGCCGCTGCTGTCCGACGCGGTGCCCGAGTACGTCGGCACGTCGTTCGTCGAGACCTACCTCTTCGACGCCGGGACCCGGCACCCGGCCACCGCGAAGGCGGTCGGCGGCGGGGCGATGTTCGCGCTGGCGCCGGGGAAGGGGATCCAGGCCCACCGGGAGAGCGGCGGGACCCTGCACACCTATGTGGCACTCCGCAGGACGCAGGACTGGTTCGCCGGTATCGACTTCACCGACGCCGGCGCGGCGGCCGCGCGGATCGCGGCGGAGTTCGACGGCTGGGCACCGGAGCTCACCGCGTTGATCACCGACGGCGACACGGCGCCCGTCCTGCGCCTCCTTCACACCCTGCCCGGCGAGCACCGGTGGGACCGGGTGCCGGGGGTGACGCTGCTCGGCGACGCCGCCCACCTCATGATCCCGAACGGCGAGGGCGCCAACCTGGCCATGTACGACGGCGCCGAACTCGGCAAGGCCCTGGCCTCGCACCCCGACGACACCGAGGCCGCGCTCACGGCCTACGAGCAGGCCATGTTCTCCCGCAGCGCCGAGGAGGCCACCGGCGCCGTCCGGCTCCACGAGCTCATGTTCGGCGACGACTCGCCCCACGGCCTGATCGCCATGTTCACCGGAGCCGAGCGGACGTCGTGAGCCACTCGCCGTGCGACCGTGAGATCTGTGAGGCGGCCGGGTGGTCGGGGGTCGAGCCGCGTTCCCGAGTGGCGGCACCGGCCCGGTGGGACCAGGCTGGATGCCGGACAGCCCGGCCCTACCGCGTCGCCCCGGCTCCTCGGGAACCGGGAACACGGTGTTTGCCCGGCACACGCAGGGTCACCCGCTCACAGTAGGAGCCCGAAGACTCCGGAAGCGAAAGACGCGAGCACATCCGTACGGCATCCTCCCGGGGCGGGGTCACGCGTGCACCGGCCGATCTAGGGACAACGCGAGGACCGGCTGCTCCGTGCGGAGAAAGGCAGAGTCATGACGCAGAAGCCACCCCTCACCACCACCGACTCCGGTGCCCCCGTCGAGAGTGACGAGCACTCGCTGACCGTGGGCCCCGGGGGGCCGGTCCTGCTGCAGGACGCCTATCTGATCGAGCAGATGGCGCAGTTCAACCGGGAGCGCATTCCCGAGCGCCAGCCGCATGCCAAGGGGAGCGGCGCGTTCGGTCACTTCGAGGTGACCGAAGATGTCAGCGCCTACACCATGGCCGGCGTCTTCCAGCCCGGCACCCGCACCGACCTGGTCATACGTTTCTCGACGGTCGCCGGTGAGCGGGGCAGCCCAGACACCTGGCGCGACCCTCGCGGCTTCGCGGTGAAGTTCTACACCAGCGAGGGCAACTACGACATGGTCGGCAACAACACCCCGGTGTTCTTTATCAAGGACCCGATGAAGTTCCAGCACTTCATCCGGTCCCAGAAACGCCGCGCCGACAGCAACTTGCGCGACCACGACATGCAGTGGGACTTCTGGACGCTCTCCCCGGAATCCGCCCACCAGGTCACCTGGCTGATGGGCGACCGGGGCATCCCGCGGACCTGGCGCCACATGAACGGCTACACCTCCCACACCTACATGTGGATCAACGCCAAGGGCGAACGGTTCTGGGTGAAGTACCACTTCAAGACCGACCAGGGGATCGAGTTCTTCACCCAGCACGAGGCCGACCAGATGGCAGCCGTCGACACGGACTACCACATGCGCGACCTCTTCGAGCACATCCGTGACGGCGAATTCCCGAGCTGGACCCTCAACGTGCAGCTCATGCCGTACGCGGACGCCGCGGGCTACCGCTTCAACCCGTTCGACCTCACCAAGGTGTGGCCGCACAGCGACTATCCGCTGATCCCGGTCGGCCGGATGACCCTGGACCGCAACCCGACCGACAACCACGCCGAGATCGAGCAGGCGGCCTTCCAGCCCAACAACTTCGTCCCCGGCATCGGGCCCAGCCCGGACCGCATGCTGCTGGCGCGGCTGTTCTCCTACGCGGACGCCCACCGGCACCGGATCGGCGCCAACTACCAGCAGCTCCCGGTGAACGCTCCCGTCGTCGACGTCCACACGTACTCCAAGGACGGCGCGATGGCCTACCGGAAGACGTCCGATCCGGTGTACGCGCCGAACTCCAAGGGCGGTCCGGCGGCGGATCCGGCCCGGTTCGGCCCACCGCCGACCTGGGAGGCCGACGGCAGGATCACCCGCGCCGCCTACGTGTCCCACCCCGAGGACGACGACTGGGGGCAGCCCGGCACGATGGTGCGGGAGGTAATGGACGACGCCGCCCGCGACCGTCTGGTCGACAACGTCGTCGGGCACCTCCTCAACGGCGTCACCGAACCCGTCCTGCAACGCGCCTTCACGTACTGGTCGAACATCGACGAGACGATCGGCAAGCGCATCGCCGACGGCGTACGGGCCAAGGCCGACGAGAAGGACCCCAAGGCCGCCGAACAGGGCAACCCCGCACGCAGTTCCATGCAGCACAAGGCCTGACCTCATCCGACCGAACCCCCACGGAACAGGAACACCCGCCACGGGCCGAGCGATCCGCTCGGCCCGTGGCGGCGCGCCCGGCCTGCCGTCGGCTGAGCGGCGGGCGGGTGGGCCGTCCCGGCCGGCCGCCGGCGCTGAAGACCGTACGGAGCGAGTTCGGCCTGGATCCGGGATTCGACGAGCGGTTCGCGCGGGAGATCGCCGGCAGTGACCGGGTCTTCGGCCCCGTGGATGCCCACGCGCGCGATGCGGGCGCCGCGGAGGTGTCCGATTCCCCCACACCCGGACAGCAGCTCACGGCCCCGAACTTGGTCTGAACCAAAAAGGAAACAATTATTGACGTGGTCGAACAGGGTGCGTAGTTTCCGGGCCGAGCCGATCGAAGAGCTGTGTCGCCGTGCCGTCGGTGCGGCCCTCCCCCACTCCGGCCTCGAAGGGACTTGCCATGCGCGGTGCCCCGCCCCCGTGGAATGTCATGACCTCACCAAGACCATCAACCGGACCACGGACGTGGCGGGCGCGGGTCGTCGCCGTGCTGGCCTCCCTCGGGCTCGCTCTAGGGCTGCTGCTCGGGCTTCCGGCCGTCTCGCAGGCCGCGGGCTCGCTGCCGTGCGACATCTACGCCGCGGCCGGCACCCCGTGCGTGGCCGCGCACAGCGTCACCCGCGCGCTGCTCTCCTCCTACGCCGGCCCGCTCTACCAGGTGACCCGTGTCTCGGACGGCGCGACCACCGACATCGGGCTGCTGACAGCGGGCGGGTACGCCGACGCGGCGGCCCAGGACGCCTTCTGCGCGACCAGTGGGGGCTGCCGGATCACGAAGATCTACGACCAGAGCGGCCGGCACAACGACCTGACGCCGGGGCCCGCCGGTACCGCAGGCATGGGCGACGACCGGGGCGCCGACGCCTCGGAGATCGCCGTCACCGCGGGCGGCCACAAGGTGTACGGCGTCTGGATCTCCCCGGGCGTCGGCTACCGCTACACCGGCGTCGCCTCCGGAGTCGCCGTCGGCGGTCAGCCCGAGGGCGCCTACATGGTGGCCAGCGGTACCCACGTCGGATCGGCCTGCTGCTTCGACTACGGCAACGCGGAGCGCACCCCGGCCGACACCGGCAACGGGCACATGGACGCCGTGTCGATCGCCACCACCTGCTATTTCGCGCCATGCACCGGGAACGGGCCCTGGGTGGAGGCCGACCTGGAGAACGGCATGTTCCAGGGCGACAACGGCTCCAACACGGCGAACCTCGGCAACAGCAGCACCTTCGTGACCGCCGTGCTGAAGAACAACGGACAGACCCGGTACGCCCTCAAGGGCGGTGACTCCCGGTCCGGCGGGCTCAGCACCTGGTGGGACGGCGCGTTGCCCACCCGGGGCGGCTATCAGCCCATGCACCAGGAGGGCGGGATCATCCTGGGGATCGGGGGCGACAACAGCAACTGGAACCGGGGCACCTTCTTCGAGGGCGTCATGGTCTCCGGCTATCCCACCGACGCCGCCGAGAACGCCGTCCAGGCGAACATCGTCTCCGTCGGCTACAACGGCCGGACGGACGTGCCCAACGGACCGCAGGGGACGATCACCGGCCCCGGCGGCAAGTGCGTGGACGTGGCGGCGGACGACACCGGCACCAATGGCGCCGCCGTACAGCTGTGGGACTGCCAGACGTACGCCGAGGACCAGCACTGGACGCACAACCCCGACGGTTCGCTGTCCACGCTCGGGCGGTGCCTCGACATCGAGAACAACGGCACGACCGGCGGGGCCAAGCTGGAGCTGTGGGACTGCAACGGGGTCGGCGGCCAGAAATGGGTCCAACAAGCCGACGGCTCCCTCCTCAACCCCCA
>NZ_JBSHAF010000015.1:73616-165999 GCF_053611365.1 Streptomyces sp. NPDC054813
AAGTCCGGACGCTGCCTCGACTCCCCCAGCGGCGCCACCGCCAACGGCACCCGCCTGCAGATCTGGGACTGCAACAGCTCCACCGCACAGAAGTTCTCGGTGAACGGCGGAGGGCCGGTCAAGGGTCCGGGCGGCACGTGCGTGGACGTCGCCGCCGACGACACCGGCACCGACGGGGCCGCCGTACAGCTGTGGGGCTGCCAGTCGTACGCGGTCGACCAGCACTGGTATCACGGGTCCGACAACTCGCTCGCCACGCTGGGGCGGTGCCTCGACATCGAGAACAACGGCACGGCCAACGGCGCCAAGGTGGAGCTGTGGGACTGCAACGGGGTCGGCGGCCAGAAATGGGTCCAACAAACCGACGGCTCCCTCCTCAACCCCCAGTCCGGACGCTGCCTCGACTCCCCCAGCGGCGCCACCGCCAACGGCACCCGCCTGCAGATCTGGGACTGCAACAGCTCCACCGCACAGAAGTTCAGTCTGAGCTGAGCGCGGGCGCGGGCCAGGGGCCTCTTCCACTTCCCGGCCGCGGCATTTTTCCGTCGAAGGGTGTCACCCATGCCACTGGGCGGTGAAGAGGCCGCTGGTTACGTTCGGTGCGTGCCCGGCAGCGGCCGGGTGTTCCGCACTCCGAAGGGGCCCGCATGCACGCCCAGATCGTCCTGTTCGACGGCTTCGATCCGCTCGATGTCATCGCCCCCTACGAGGTGCTGTCCGCCGGCGGCGCCGCCACGGACAAAGCAGTAACCGTCGAGCTCGTCTCCGCCGAAGGGCCGCGCGACGTGGTCAGCGGCGTCGCCGGGATCGCGCTGCGCGCCACCGCCGTACTCGACCCGGACCGCGCTGGACTGGTGCTGATCCCGGGTGCGGCAGGCCGGATCGGGGATCCCGGTGACGTACCCGAGCACGAGGCCGGGGCCGCGGAGGTGCGCGAGGACCCCACCGTCCCCGAACTGCTGGGCCGCACGCTGAGCACCGGCCTCCCCACCCTGCTGAAGGCGGCGGCGGACAATCCCGACGTGACCCTCACCGCGGTCTGCGGTGGCTCGGTCGTCCTGGCGATGGCCGGTCTGCTGGAGGGACGCCATGCCACCACGCACCACATGGGCCTCGACCTGCTGGATGCCACCGGCGCGCACACCGTGCACGCGCGCGTGGTCGACGACGGCGACGTCGTCACCGGCGCCGGTGTCACCTCCGGGCTCGACCTGGGCCTGTACCTGCTGGAGCGCGAGGTCGGACCACGGGTCGCGCACGCCGTCGAAGAGCTGTTCGCCCATGAGCGCCGCGGTACCGTCTGGCGGAACACCGGACCGCAGCCCGCCCGGTTCTGAGTCGACGCCCCGCTTTCCCCTCAGTACCGCACCCCACCGACGGCGCCAGGGGCCGTCCTGGACTCGCCGGGCCGCGGCCCGGCTACTGGTTGCTGAACGCGGCGTCGAAGGATGCCTTCGGCACGGGCCACAGCAGCGAGCGTACGAAGGTCACCGCCTCCGCGGCGCCGTGCAGGCGGTCCATGCCGGCGTCCTCCCATTCGACGGAGATGGGGCCGTCGTAGCCGATGGACTCCAGGGCGCGGAAGGCGTCCTCCCAGGGGACGTCGCCGTGGCCGGTGGAGACGAAGTCCCAGCCCCGGCGCGGATCGCCCCACGGCTGGTGGGAGCCGAGGACGCCGGCCCGGCCGTTGCGCGGGCGCAGCCGGGTGTCCTTGCAGTCGACGTGGTAGATGCGGTCCTTGAAGTCGGTGATGAACCCGACCGGGTCGATGTTCTGCCACATCATGTGGCTGGGGTCCCAGTTGAAGCCGAAGGCCTCGCGGTGGCCGATCGCCTCCAGGGTGCGGACGCTGGTCCAGTAGTCGTAGGCGATCTCGCCGGGGTGCACCTCGTGGGCGAAGCGCACTCCCTCCGCGTCGAACACGTCGAGGATCGGGTTCCAGCGGGTGGCGAAGTCCTCGTAGCCGGCCTCGATGACGGTGGCCGGCACCGGCGGGAACATGGCGACGTAGGGCCAGATGGCGGAGCCGGTGAAGCCGACGACTGTGTTCACGCCCAGTTTGCGGGCCACCCGCGCGGCGCGCTTCATGTCCTCGGCGGCGCGCTGCCGTACCCCTTCCGCCTCTCCGTCGCCCCAGACGTACGAGCGCAGGATCGCCTGGTGGCGGAAGTCGATGGGCGCGTCACAGACGGCCTGGCCCGCCAGGTGGTTGGAGATGGCGTGGACCTTGAGGCCGTGCCGGTCGAGGATCTCCAGGCGTGACGCCGCGTAGGCGTCGTCCTCGTCGGCACGCTGCAGGTCGAGGTGGTCGCCCGAAGCGGCGATCTCCAGTCCGTCGTAGCCCCACTGCGCGGCGAGGCGGGCCACCTCCTCGAAGGGGAGGTCGGCCCACTGTCCGGTGAACAGGGTGACGGGGTGGGTGGCTGCGGTCATGTGCGGTCCTCCGTCGCGGGTGCGGTCCCGATCGTCTCGGGTGCGGTCTCGATCCAGGTGCCGTGTCCGGCGGCGGAGGCCAGGACGGCCTCGGTGAGCCGTGCGGCGCGCAGTCCGTCGGCGAACGTCGGCATCCCCTCGGGGTGCTTTCCCCGTACGGCGTCGTAGACGTCGGTGACGAACGCCGTGAAGGCGTCCTGGTACCCGAGGGCGTGGCCGGGAGGCAGCACCGACAGGCGGGCCGAGTCGGGGGCGGCGGTCCCGGGGTCGCGCAGGAGCAGCTGCGATCCGTCACGTCCGCCGATCCACAGTTCTTCGGGGCGTTCCTGTTCGAAGCGCACGCTCTGCCGGGTGCCGTGGAGTTCCAGGGTGAGGCTGTTCTTGCGGCCGGGGGCGAGCTGGCTGACGAGCAGGGTGCCCAGTGCCCCGTTGCCGAGTTCGACGAGGAGGGCGGCCGTGTCCTCGTTGGTGACGTGGGTGCCGCCGCGCTCGGCGAAGACGGTCCGGGTACGGGCGGCCAGGCGGTGGATGCGCTGTCCGGAGACGAACTCGACGAGGTCGCACAGGTGTGAGCCGATGTCGGCGAAGGCCCGGGAGGCGCCGCCCGCTTCCGGGTCGGCGCGCCAGTTGGTGTCGCCGGGGTCCAGGAGCCAGTCCTGGAGGTAGCCGGCGTCCAGCGTGAGGACGGTGCCGAGCCGGCCGGCCGCCACCAGGGCGCGGGCCTGCCGGGCCATCGGGTGGTAGCGGTAGACGAAGGGGACCGCCGCCACCCGGCCGGCCTCTCGGGCGGCCCGGACCAGTAGTTCGGCGTCCGCCACGGTGGTGGCCAGGGGCTTCTCGCAGATGACGTGCGCGCCCGCGGCCAGTGCCGCCAGGGTGTGTTCGGTGTGCAGGCGGTTCGGGCTGCACACATGGACGACGTCGAGGTCGCCGGCCGTGGTGAGGCTGCGGGCGTCCGGTTCGGAGCGTTCGACGCCGAGGGCCTCGGCGGCCCGCTTGCCGCGTTCGGGGGTCGAGCTCGCGAGGGCGGTCGGCCGGCCGCGGGCGGCCCGGCTCGCGCGGGTGTGCACGGCCGCCATGAAGCCGCCGCCGATGAATCCGGCGCGCAGCGGGCGGCTCACAGGGTGGCTCCGTAGGGGTCCCGGTCCTCGGGGACGAGCGGTATCTCGCCCGCGGCGCTGGCGACTTGGACGGTCTGGCCGGAGGTGACGGACTCGTCGACGGAGATCATGGTGTCCAGGACGTGGTAGCCGAGGTCACCGGAGGCGATGTGGGGGCGTCCGCCGCGGATGGCCCGGGCCATGTCCAGGACGCCCAGTCCGCGGCCGGCCTCGATGCCGACCGGCGGGACCGTCTCCCACACGGGATCCTGGCCGCGTTGCTGGACCCGGGTGATCCGCACCTCTCCCGCGAAGGTGTTGGGGTCGGGCAGCACCAGCGTGCCCTCGGTGCCGGTGATCTCGACGAACCCGGTGCGGGTGAGCGGGGAGTCGAAGCTGAACACGCTCTGGCCGACCCCGCCGTTCTCGAACTGGGTGAGCGCGGAGACATGGGTGGGTACGGCGACGGCGAACTCGGTGCCCGCCCGCCGGCCGCTCCTGACCGTGCGCACCGTCCGGGCGGTGGAACCGACCGCGGCGACCCGGCTGACCGAGCCGAACAGGCAGACCAGGGCGGTGAGGTAGTAGGGCCCCATGTCGAAGAGCGGACCGGCGCCCCTGGCGAACAGGAACTCGGGGTCGGGGTGCCAGAGGTCGGGTCCCGCATACTGCATGACGGTCTGTGCGGACAGCGGGGTGCCGATGTCCCCTCGGGCGACGGCCCGCAGGGCGGTCTGCAGTCCGGGGCCGAGCACGGTGTCGGGGGCGACTCCGACCCGCAGCCCGGCAGCGGCCGCCCGGTCGAGCAGGGCGCGGGCGTCGGCCCGGTCGACGGCGATGGGCTTCTCGGACCAGACGTGCTTGCCCGCGGCGAGGATCGCCGAGCTGACCTCGGCGTGGACGGCGGGGACGGTCAGGTTGACGACGATGTCGACGTCCGGGTGGGCGAGGACGTCCGCGGCGGTGCCCCACTCCTCGATCCCGTACTTGCGGGCCTGGGTCTCGGCGCGCTCGGTGTCGAGGTCGCCCACGACGGCCACGTGCAGGTCGGGGAAGCGGGTGAGGTTGGTCAGGTACTGGTCGCTGATGTTGCCGGCGCCGACGAGGCCGACGCCGACCGGGTGCTGTGCCGCCATCAGGCGATGCCCTTCCCGTTGAGGTAGGCGACGCCCGCCGCGATGCCCTCGAAGATGTCACCGTCGTAGTGGTCGAACTCGATGACGGCGTACTCGGCGTCCGGGGCCGCGGCCAGCGAGGCGTCGAGCGGTATCTCCCCCCGGCCCGCGGGTACCTGGCGGGTGTCGGCGGCGTCGAAGGGGGCGCCGGAGGTGAACGGGTCGTCGATGACGGGGCCGTCCTTCACATGCAGGGCGCGCACCCGGGAACCCAGGCGGTTCAGCAGCGACACGACGTCGTAGCCGCCGGCCGAGGCCCAGAACAGGTCTATTTCCAGGGCGACTTCCGGGGCCAGCAGGTCGGCGAAGCGGTCGAAGGCGTTGACGCCGGCGACGGTGTGGACGAACTCCTGCGAGTGGTTGTGGTACCCGACGCGGAGCCCGTGGTCGGCGGCCCGTTTCGCGGCCTCGTTCAGGAGCCCGGCGGTACGGGCGATCTCCGTCTCGTCGGCCCAGCGGGCGGCGGGGACGAACGGGTCGAAGAGGATCTCCACGCCCAGTCGGCGGGCGGCCCGGAAGGTCTCGTCAAGGGTGGGTGCGGGTGCCCCCTCGGCCGTGGCGCGTTCCGGGGAGAGGAAACCGGCGTGTCCGGTCGGCGCGGACAGGCCGTGCCGGGCGAGCGCGTCGGCCAGTTCGCCGGCGCGGTGCACGAAGCCGAAGGCCTCGACCTTGCTCAGTCCCAGGGCGGCGAGGCGGCCCAGGGCCGCGTCCTCGTCGGCTTCCAGAGCGTGACGGACGGAGTAGAGCTGCACCGACATCCGTGGTGTCGACATGTTGGGCTCCTCTCGATGCGGGCGACCGCACAACAGAATACCGACAGGGGTGCTGGTTTCTAGAGGGCGATTAGCATCTCCGTATGGCAAAGGCGACCGCGCGGCAGGGGACGGCCCCACGGAACTACCCCAAGGGGGAACGCCGGCGCGCCCAGATCATCGAGGCCGCGTTCACCGCGTTCGGGCAGGTCGGCTACCGCAACGCGAGCATGGTCCAGCTCGCCGCGGCCTGCGATGTCTCGCGCGCCGGCCTGCTCCACCACTTCCCGACGAAGGAGTCACTGCTCGAAGCGGTTCTGGAGGAACGGGAGCGCCAGGACGACGCGCACTTCTTCCGTTCGGGCGCGGTGAACCACGACGGCCTGGAGTACTTCGCCAGCATGATCCGGCTCGTCGCGCACAACCAGGCCAACCCGCTGATCGTGAGCCTGTTCGCCGTCCTGTCGAGCGAGGCGACCGCGGCCGACCACCCGGCACGCCCGTACTTCGTCGCCCGCTACGAACGCACCCGCCGGCAGATGCAGTTGGCCGTCGACGACCTGGTACGGCGCGATCTGCTGCGCCCCCACGTGGACGCGTCGGGGCTGGCGGCGGACCTGATCGCGTTCATCGACGGCCTGCAGATCCAGTGGCTGCTCAGCCCGGACGACATCGACATGCCGGACCACCTGCGCAAGCTGCTGCGCGGTCTCATCAGCGTCGAACTGCCTTAGTCCGGCGCCGGGAACAGCCCGGGAGCGGTGTGCTCGAATGCCGGCCATGGACGGCTCCGCCCGCATGTGGATCAGCGCGATTCCCTCACGCGACCCGGACTCCCGGGAAGTGATCCCGGACATCGACCACACCGGCGGCCCGGTCGCCCTGCCGGAGCCGATCGGGCTCTTCGAGAGGCAGGAGGCGGGCGTCGCCGTCGTCGCCGCGCCGGTACCTCCACCGGCCTGACCGGGCGCGGTGACCGCGGCCCGGTCACAGCCCGAACAACCGGGCCGCGTTGTCGTGGCACACCGCCCGCAGCCACTCCTGTCCGAGGTCCAGACGTTCCAGGGCATGGAGCTGGTGCACGTACGGATAGGGGATGTTGGGGAAGTCGGATCCGAGCAGGATGCGGTCGCCCAGGTCGGCGACCCGGGACAGGGCGCCGCGGGGGAACGGCATGAACCGCTCGGTGAAGTCGGTGAACGCCATCGTCGTGTCCAGCCGCACCTCCTCGAACCGTTCGGCGAGGCCGAGGAAGTCCTCGTACTCCGCCATCCCCATGTGGGCGACGATCAGCCGCAGCCCCGGATGCCGCGCCAGCACCCGTTCGACCGGCTCGGGGCCGGTGTGCTCGCCGGGCGTGGGACCGGAACCGCAGTGGATCACCACGGGAATCCCGGCCTCGGCCAGCAGTCCCCACGCCTGCTGGAGGAGTTCGTCGGCCGGATCGTACGCCCCCACCTGGACATGCGCCTTGAAGACCCGGGCGCCTGCTTCGACGGCCTCGCGGACGTACGTCTCCACGCCCGGTTCGGGGTACAGGGTCGCGGTGTGCAGACAGTCGGGGGTGCGCAGGGCGAAGTCGGCGGCCCACGCGTTCAGCCACGTCGCCATGCCGGGCTTGTGCGGGTAGAGCATCGCGGTGAAGGCCCGGACACCGAACTCCCGGAGCAGGGCGGTGCGTTCCGCCTCCTCCTTCCGGTAGGTGATCGGCCATTCCAGTCCGCCGAGCGACTCGCCGTTCGTGTCGAAGTAGTTCCAGACCTTGTGCAGGACACGCTCGGGCATGAAGTGCGTGTGGACGTCGACCAGTCCGGTCAGTCCGAGCCGCTCCCGGAAACGGCGGATCTCGGCGGCCTCCGCGCGCGCGGCCGCCTCGCTCATGCCCTCCGGCGCGCCGGTGGCATCGCCCGGCACCGGTACTCCCGGGCGGTCGGAGGGTGCCTGGACGGGGACCGGTTCGGCGGGGCCGGCGGAGGCTGCGCGGTGATCGTTCATACCCCCACGATCGGTGCTGGTGAACGCCGAGTCCAGGGTCTTCGCCCACGGTCCGTCCACCGTGCGGGCGGGAGGGCGGCACCCCGTCGTGCGGGGGCCGTCCTCCCGGCACATCAGGCCGAGGCCCGTGCGGTCCTCAGGACAGGTAGCCCTCCACCTCGGACGCCGAGCGGACGTTCGCCTCGGTCGGGTCCTGCCCCGCCGCGACCCTGGCCCGGCGCTGCCGGAGCAGGTCCCAGCACTGGTCGAGCTCGGTCTCCAGGTGAGCCAGGCGGGCGTGCTCGGTCGTTCCGTCGATCTCCTCCTGCGCCAGGCGCTCACGCAGGTCCTTCTCCTGGCTGATCATTTCCGTGATACGGCCGAGTATCTGCTTCTCGGCCTCGGCCTCTGGTCCTGTCATGGCTGCCTCTTTCCTGGCGACGGGGGCGGATCACCCCTACGACGGGACGCTCGCCGTTTCGTCCGCCCCTCTCCCCCACCTTCTCCCACTCGGCCCCCAGCCGCATCGGTCGGTCGACCGCACCTGCCTGGCCGTCGGGCGCCGGGTGTACGGTGACCGGCGGAAAGCGGTTGCCGCAAGCCGGAAGCGCAGGGAGGACCACCGCCGATGGCGTCGACGTCGGAACGACCGCTCGACCACCGCTACCGGGGCGAACACCCCATCCGCACCCTCCGGTACCTCCTACGCGCCGACCGCCGCAGCCTGACGGCGGCGGTCCTCGTGTTCACCGTCAAGCACAGCCCCATCTGGCTCCTGCCGCTGATCACCGCCTCGGTCGTGGACACGGTCGTACAGCACCGGGAGATATCCCGGCTCTGGACGGCCGTGGGGATCATCATGGCGATCCTGCTGGTCAACTACCCGCTGCATGTGCTGTATGTGCGGCTGCTCTACGGCAGCGTGCGCCGGATGGGCACCACGCTGCGCTCGGCGCTGTGCACCCGCATGCAACAACTGTCCATCGGCTACCACTCCCGGGTCAGCGCCGGTGTCCTCCAGGCCAAGGTAGTGCGGGACGTCGAGACCGTCGAGCAGATGGTCCAGCAGACCGCCGAACAGGGCCTGGGCGCGCTGACCGTGCTGACCGGCGGGCTGGTGATCATCGCCGTCCGCACACCGGAGTTCCTGCCTGTCTTCCTGGTCGTGGTGCCGGGCGCGACCCTGATCGTGGCCCGGCTCCGGTCGCGGCTGCGGACCCACAACGAGCACTTCCGGCACGAGGTGGAGACCCTGTCCTCCCGGGTGACCGAGATGACGCGGCTCATCCCGGTCACCCGCGCCCACGGTCTGGAGGGCAAGGCACTGCGCCGCATGGACGGCACCCTGAGCCGGCTGCTCACCTCCGGGATGCGCCTGGACCTGGTCAACGGCCGCTTCGGCTCGCTGGCCTGGGTGGTCCTCAACGTGATCGGCGTCGCCGTGCTCGCCGCCGCCGCGCTGGTGTCGTACTACGGCGTGTGGGGCGTCTCCGCCGGTGACGTCGTCATGCTCAGCGCCTTCCTGACCACCCTCACCAACTCCACGACGACGCTGACGAGTCTGGCGCCGGTCGTCACCAAGGGGCTGGAGTCGGTGCGTTCGGTCGGTGAGGTGCTGCAGGCGCCCGAGCTGGAGGACAACGAGGGCAGGGCGGAGGTCACCGCCGTCCGCGGTGCCGTCGTGTTCGACCGGGTCGGCTTCGCCTACGAGGACACCGACCGCGCGGCGGTGGCCGACTTCACCCTCGATGTGGTGCCGGGCGAGACCGTCGCCCTGGTGGGCGCCTCGGGTGCCGGCAAGTCCACCGTGCTCAACCTCGTCATCGGCTTCATCCGGCCCACCGCAGGCCGGCTGCTCCTGGACGGCACCGACATGAGCGGCCTCGATCTGCGCACCTACCGGCGGTTCGTCTCGGTCGTGCCGCAGGAGTCGATCCTCTTCGACGGCACCATCCGGGAGAACGTCGCCTACGGCATGGAGGACGAGGCCGACGAGGGGGCGGTGCGCGCGGCGCTGCGCGACGCCAACGCGCTGGAGTTCGTGGACGAGCTGCCCCAGGGCCTGGACACCGTGGTCGGCGAGCGCGGCGCCCGGCTCTCCGGCGGCCAGCGCCAACGCCTCGCCATCGCTCGGGCGTTGATCCGTGATCCACGGGTCCTGGTGCTGGACGAGGCCACCTCGGCGCTGGACACCCGCTCCGAGGCACTGGTGCAGCAGGCCCTGACCCGTCTGCTGCGCGGTCGTACCACCTTCGTGGTGGCCCACCGGCTGTCCACCGTCCGTGGCGCCGACCGCATCGTGGTGATGGACGACGGCCGTATCCGCGAGATCGGCACCCACGAGGAACTGCTGCACCGGGGCGGTGTCTATACCGCGCTGCACGGTGGGCAGGTGGCCTGACCGACGCAGCCGGGGACCTGTGGCGACCCGGCATCCCGGTCCTCGGAACTCACCTACCGGCATGCGGGAGACCGCAGCGGCCGGGGGCGGCCCGCGTGACGCCCTCGGAGAGAGCGCCGGGCCCGCTCACGGCATGCTGGAACCATGATGGTGCTCGCCGTGCTCTTCGCCGTCCTGGGCGCCGTCAGCAATGCGACGGGCACGGCCTTCCAGCGGAAGGCCGCGTCGACGCTGCCCGGCGGGGGCGGGGTGCGCCTGCTGCTCGCCCTGGCCCGGCGGCCCGCCTGGGCCATCGGGATCACCGGTGTCGTGGGGGCCGCGGTGTTCCAGGCGCTGGCCCTGGTGAACGGCCCGATGGCGCTGGTCCAGCCGCTGTTCATGCTGGAGCTGCCGTTCGCCCTGCTCATCGCCATGCCGCTGATGCACCGGCGCCCGAACCCACAGGGCTGGTGGGCGATCGCGGTGGTGGTGTCCGGCCTGGCCCTCCTGCTCGGCTCGGCGGCCCCGTCCGGCGGCCGGGAGCAGGCGTCCATGCAGCGCTGGATCCCGGCCCTGGCCCTCACCGTGGGGGCCATCGCCGGCATCGTGCTGCTCGAACGGTCCTCGTCGTCGCCGCTGTTCCGCGCGGCGGCCCTGGCGTCGGGTGCCGCGATCGGCAACGCGCTGACGGCCGCGCTGATGAAGTCGGCCACCAGCCGGCTCGCCGACGCGGGCCTGCCCGCCTTCCTCACCACCTGGCAGACCTACGGCTTCGCACTCGCCGGGATCGCGGCGCTGATGCTCCTGGAGAACTCCTTGCAGGCCGGTCCGCTCGTCGCCTCCCAGCCCGCGCTGACCATCGGCGACGCGTCGGTGAGCCTGCTGCTGGGCGTCGCCCTGTTCGGCGAGTCGGTGCGCACCGGCTGGTGGCTGCTGCCCGAGGCGCTCGGGGCCGGGCTGATCACGTGGGGCGTGGTACGGCTGACCCGCGTCGTACCCCACCTGACGGACGTCGTGCACTGAGACGTCGTGCCGTGCGGGGGCGGTTCAGTGGCCGTCGACGGTGAGTCTCGGGGCGGCGGTGACGATCGCGTGCACGGTCTCGGTGACCAGGCGCCGGTCCAGGGGGGCCTCGTCGAAGGCGCGGTGCATCGGCCAGCCCTCGATCAGCGCGTCGAGCGCGCGGGACACCCCGGGCGTGAAGTGCAGGGCGAGGCTGTCCCTGCTGCGTTCGAGCCAGGTGCGGGTGGTCGCCGACACCGCCTCGTTGTGGTTGGCGTAGGCGTACATCTCGAAGATGAGCGTCATGTCGCGTTCCGTGGCGTACGCCGGTCCGCAGATCAGCTCGACGACGGCCGCCTCGGCCTCCGCCGTCGACGCGGCGGACTGCAGAGTCCGCCGGTAGAGCTGGGACATGGTGTCCGACAGGCGGGCGAAGGCCTGGGCCAGCAGGTCCGCCATCCCGTCGAAGTAGTACGTCAGCGAGCCGAGCGGGACCTGCGCCCGCGCCGCGATCCTCCGATGGGTGGTCGTGTGCACACCGCCCTCGGCGATCACGTCGAGGGCCGCATCCAGAATGCGCTCCTTGCGTCCGGGGTCGTTCGGGATCTCGCGTCGTGTGCCGGTCACGCCCTCAATCTGCCATGGGTTGCGACGCACCGAGTGTGTACGGATGTACAAGCCAGTGTGTACATTCGTACAGACTCATGCACGGACCCATCGGGCACATCTGGAGCCAGCAGCCATGACCGCCGACCTCGCCCGGCGCCGTACCGCCGTCTTCGTCCTGTTCTTCGCCCCGGGCCTGACCATCTCCTCCTGGGTCACCCGCACCCCGGACGTGCGGGACATGCTCGGCGCCTCCACCGCGCAGATGGGGCTGATCCTGTTCGGGCTCTCGGTCGGCTCGATGGCCGGCATCCTGTGCTCGGGCGCGCTGGTGGCCCGCTGGGGCGCCCGGCTCGTCATCCTCGCCGGCACGTCGGCGATCGCCGCCGGTGCCGCGCTGATCGGCATCGGAGCCGCCGCCGGCGCCGACCTCGGCGTCACCCTGGGTCTCGGTCTGTTCGGTCTCGGCATGGGCGGCGGCGAGGTGGCCCTCAACGTGGAGGGCGCGGAGGTGGAGCGGCTGCTCGGCCGCTCCACGATGCCCGCCATGCACGGCTTCTTCAGTCTCGGCACCGTCGTCGGCGCGGTCGCCGGCATGTGTCTGACAGCAGTCGGCTTCCCCGTGCTCGTCCATCTCGTCACGGTCGCGGCCGTGGTCCTTGTCGCACTAGCCCTGGTGATCCGGAGCGTCCCCTCCCAGGTGGGCCGGCGGACCGCCGCCGAGCGCCGCGGGCCGGGCACCGCACGGGCCGCGGTGTGGAAGGACCCCACGCTGCTGCTCATCGGCTGCGTCATCCTCGCCCTCGCCATGGCCGAGGGCACCGCGAACGACTGGCTGCCGCTGGTCATGGTGGACGGGCACGGTTTCGACGCCGCGCTTGGCTCGGCCGTGTACGCGGTGTTCGCCGCCGCGATGACCCTCGGACGCTTCGTCGGCGGGCGCTTCGTCGACCGGTTCGGGCGGGCGGCGGCGCTGTGCGGGAGCGCGCTCGTCGGGGCCGCCGGACTGGCCCTGGTGATCTTCGTCGACAACCAGGGCGTGGCGGCTGCCGCCGCCGTCCTGTGGGGCCTCGGGGCCTCACTCGGGTTCCCCGTCGCGCTCTCCGCGGCGGGCGACTCCGGCGCCGACTCCGCCGCCCGGGTCGCGCTGGCCGCGACCGTCGGCTACGTCGCCTTCCTGGTGGGCCCGCCCTCCCTCGGCTACCTGGGTGAGCACTTCGGGCTGCGGCACGCCCTGATCCTGGTGCTCGCCCTGGTGGTGGCCGCCGTGTTCGCGACGCCTGCGGCCCGGTCGCCGCAGCGGGTGCGGGACGCGGAACCGGCACGCGGGTGAGGGCCGGCACCGGCGAGGGCCGCCGATCCGCGGTGGGTCCCCGGCGTCACTCCGCCGGCCGGGAACCGGGGGTGTGGCCGAAGGCCCGCCGAAAAGCGTCGATGAACGCGCTGGCCGACGACCACCCGCAGGCGTGAGCCACCGCCGTCACCGGGGTCCGCTCGGCGAGCAGGACCAGCGCGTGCTGGAGGCGCAACTGGGTGCGCCACTGCGGGAAGGTCATGCCGAGGTCGCCGCGGAACAGCCGGGACAGGGTGCGGTCACCGGCCCCGACGACACGGCCGAGTTCCTTGAGCGTGCGGCCGTCGGCCGGGTCGGCCTGGAGGATCGCGCACACGTCGCGCAGCAGGGGCGCGGTGGGGGTGGGCAGGTGCAGCGGCTGCTGCGGTGAGGCCCGCAACTGGTCCAGCAGGACGGCGCGCAGCCGGGCCCGTTCGGGGCTGTCGTCGTCCTCGCCACGGGTGTAGGCGATGATCAGCTCGCGCAGCAGCGGGCCCACGGCGAGCACGGTCGGGGCGCCGAGCGCCAGGGGATTCTCGGTGGCGGGCAGTCCGATGAAGTGCAGTTCGAGTTCGCCGTGGGCCCGGTGCGCGTGGACGGTACCGGCCGGCACCCAGATGGCGCGGTTGCCGGGGGCGACCCAGGAGCCCGCGCCGG
The DNA here is from genome assembly GCF_053611365.1 of Streptomyces sp. NPDC054813. Taxonomy (NCBI): domain Bacteria; kingdom Bacillati; phylum Actinomycetota; class Actinomycetes; order Kitasatosporales; family Streptomycetaceae; genus Streptomyces; species Streptomyces sp. NPDC054813. The sequence continues at coordinate 87,029 of NZ_JBSHAF010000015.1, forward strand.
TCGTCACGGCCACCACGCCCCGGCCGGCGTAGACGATCTGGTGGTCGTCGTGCCGGTGGGCGTCGATGGCGTGGCCCGCGGCCAGCGATCGGGTGTGGGTGAGGGCGGTGGCCTCGTGGCGGATTTCCGTCATCACTTGGCAGATTACCGGAAGCGCGACAGGCCATCGGGCTCGGAGCATGGCGGGGTGCGAAGGAATACATCGATCACTCTGCTGTCCACCGGCCATGCCTGTGTCGACATCTACCAAGGTGCCGTGGCGGCACTGCTGCCGTTCTACGTCTCCGAGCGCGGCTACTCCTACATGGTCGCCTCCGGTGTCGTACTGGCGGCGACCGTACTCTCCTCGGTGGCGCAGCCGCTGTTCGGGGTGCTGACCGACCGCTGGCCGATGCCCTGGCTGCTGCCGGTCAGCACGCTGCTGAGCGGTGCCGGTGTCGCGCTGAGCGGGGTGAGCGGCTCCTACCCGCTCACCCTGGTGTTCATGGCCCTGTCCGGGATGGGGGTGGCCGCCTACCATCCCGAGTCCGCCCGGGTCGCCCGTATCGCCAGCCGGGGCAGCCACAGCGCGATGGGGGTGTTCGCCACCGGCGGCAACATCGGCTTCGGGCTGGCACCGCTGATGGTGGGTGCCGTCGTCGGCGCGGGCGGGCTGCGCTGGACACCGGTACTGGTGATACCGGCGCTGGCCGGTACCGCGCTGTGCCTGCCGGTGCTGCGTGCGCTCCGCGCCGGCAGGTCCCCCGGCACCGCCGCGCCGGTGCCGGCCGGGACCGACGACGTCGCGTCCTTCGTACGGCTGTCCCTGGCCGTGGTGTTCCGGTCGATCGCGTTCGTGGGTCTGAGCACCTTCATCTCGCTCTACGCCGAGCAGCGCACGGGCGGTGGCACCGCCGCCGGCACCGCGGCCCTGACGGTGCTCTGCCTCGGGGGCGCGGGCGGTTCCGTGCTGGGCGGGTCCCTGGCCGGCCGCTGGGACCGGGTGACCGTCTCCCGCTGGTCCTACGTACTGGCCGTGGTGGCCGTCGCGGGTGTGGTGTGGGTGCCGGGGCCGGCGCTCTACCTGTTCGTGGCGCTGGCGTCGGTCGGCCTGTATGTGCCGTTCTCGCTCCAGGTGACGCTCGGGCAGGACTATCTGCCCACGCGGATCGGGACGGCCAGCGGGGTCACCCTCGGCCTGACCGTGAGCATCGGCGGCGTGGCCGGACCCGCCCTCGGCAGCCTCGCCGACGCCACCTCCCTGCAGACCGCGCTGGCGCCGCTGGTCCTGATGCCGGCGCTGAGCCGGCTGCTGTTCGGCACCCTGCGCGAGCCCGGCAGCACTCGGCCGCGCGCCACGGCGTCCGGTACCGGGGACGGTGACGACGCCGCAGTTGCGACCGCACCGGGACGCCGCTGACCGAAGCCGCCACGCACTCCCTCCCGGATGGGCCGACGTCAGCTTGTGCCGGTACGCAGACCGGCGGCGTCGCGCACGACGCCTGCTCGCACGGACCCGCTACCGTCCGCCGCCGAAGGCGCGACGTCGAAGAACAGGCTCAGGCCGGCCAGACGCGGGTGGCGTAGTCGAGGAAGTTGCGGCCGAGGATCTTCTCGATGCGTTCGGAATGGTAGCCGCGTTTCTCCAGGAGGCGGATCAGGTCGCGGAACTGGTCCACGCCGCGCAGGTCCACGACGAACGGGTAGGTGTCGGCCCGTTCGCCGGCCGCGCTGACGCCGGCCGCCCGACGGGCGGCGACGTGTTCGGCGAGAGCCGCTCGATAGGCGTCGAGATCGTCCACAGCGGTGACGCTGCCGTCGGTGCCGATGCCGACGTGGTCCTCGCCGCAGACGTCGACCGCGTGCACGATGTGGTCGACGACGTCGGTGGCGGTCGCGTGCCCGGTCGGGTTGAGGAAGGGCATGAAGTAGATGCCGACGAAGCCGCCTCGGTCGGCGACCAGCCGGAGTTCCTCGTCCGTCTTGTTGCGCGGCAGGTCGGCCAGGGCACGGCAGCCGGTGTGGTTGATCGAGACGGGCTGCCGGGAGTGCCGGGCCGCGTCCAGACAGGTGTTCTCCCCGCTGTGCGAGAGGTCGACCATCAGGTGGTGGTCGTTGAGGGCCTCGACGACCCGGCGCCCGAAGGTGGTCAGGCCACGGTTGGCGGTGGCCATGGAACCGTCGCCGAGGCGGTTCGCCTGGTTGTAGGTGAGCTGGACGACCCGTACGCCGGCCTCCGCGAAGCCCGCGACCCGGGCGTCGACGAGGGCGGGGTCCTCGCCGACGGCGACCGCGTTCTGGAAGCCGTAGACGACGCCGATCCGCCGCTCGTCGTGGGCGCGTCGGATGTCGGCGGCCGTACGGACCTTGAGCAGGTCGGCCGGGTGGGCGTCGATGATCCCGTCCCAGACCGCTATCTCCTCGAGCGTGTGCTCGTACGGCGGCAGGTCGCCCATGGTGTAGCCGAGGGTGATGTTGACGGCGGTCAGCCCGGAGGCGTGGGCGTCGGCGATCGCCCGTGCGTCGACGGCGAGTTGACCGCTGGAGGGATTGAGCTGGGTGGCGGCGGCCCGTGCCGCGGGGGCGTTGGGGTTGTCGAGCTGTCCCAGCGCGTTGACGATCACGGGGCGGGTGGCGGTCACTTGGCGTCCTTCTCGAAGTCGGCGCGGTCGAAGCGGCAGCCGCGTTTCACGGTGAGGGTGATGGTGCGCAGGTTGGCGATGTCCTGGAGGGGGTCCTCGTCCAGGACGGCGAAGTTCGCGAGTTTTCCGGGTTCCACGCTGCCCATGTCCGCCTCGGTGCCGGCGGCCCTGGCGCCGACCAGGGTCGCCGAGCGCAGGACGTCGGCGGCGGGGATGCCGCAGCGGTCGACGAGGAAGGCGAGTTCGCCGTAGAGCGCGGGGAAGGGGTCCTCCGGGTCGGTCTCGAAATCCGTGCCGGTGCAGACGTCGACTCCGGCGCGGTGTGCCTGGGCGGTGACGGCGGCCGCCAACTCTGCGTTGAGACGGGCCCGTTCGGCGGACTCGGCGGTGTCCCCCCGGAGCTCGTCACTGGTCCACATGGACGCGGTGGCGTCGAGGACGGTGCCGCTACGGCGCATCTCGGCGAAGAGGGCGGCCAGTTTCGGGTCGTCGCCCGTGGCGAAACGGTCGTGGTCCACCCGGGGCTTGGTCTTGTAGCTGCTCAACGGCTCGGTGGGGTCCTCGAAGGCGAGCAGGGTGACATGCGAGACGCTGTCCACGCCCGCGGCGACGACCTCGCCGGGCGCGGCCGGGAAGACGGTGGCGTGCGCCCAGACCGCGATGCCCTGACGGTGCGCCTCGGCGGTGACGGCGGCGACGGTCGCGGCGTCCAGGTCGGCATAGACCTTGATCGCGGCGGCGTGGGTGCCACGGGCCAGGGCGACGGCGATCGTGAGGTCGGTGTCGGGGGTGACGGCCTGCATCCAGGGGACGGCTCCGGGTACGGCTCCCCGGGAGACCTCGTGGGTGCGCGGGTCGTCGAAGAAGGTGGGCCCGGCCATGAGCGCCGCGTAGCGGATGTCGGGGCCGGGGATCTCGCCGACCAGGGTGGCCCGGGCGAGGTCGCCGATCTGGCGCAGGTCGTCGGCCATGTCACGGACGGCGGTGACCCCGCTGTGCACCAGGCGCCGGAGCACCGCCTCGGCGACGGGCCGGTCGGGCGGGGTGGCCAGGTGCTGGTGGGTGTCGATCAGACCGGGGAGCACGAACCGCCCGTCGAGGTCGACGCGGGGTGCGTCGGCGGCGAGCGGGGGAAGCTGATCGCCGTCGCCCATGACGGTGTGGATCCGGGCCCCGTCCGTGACGATCGTGGTGTCCGGACGGGGCCGGTCGCCGGTGCCGTCGAAGAGGGTGGCGCCGCGGTAGACCGTGACGGTTCCGGCGGGCGGTGCGGCCCAGGGGGTCGGGGCACCCGGGGGCAGGTCGGTCATGGTCACCTTCGGTCCGCGAGACAGTCCACCGTTACGCTGTACGTAACAGCTGTATCGTGTGATGAAACGCAGGTACTGTACTCCGTGACCGACGGATCACCGCAAGGCCCGAACCGGACAGAACGCCGAACACGACGCTGGGCGGAACGCCGGACGGCGCGCGGGCCGGGACGCCGGGCAGGCCACCGCACCGGACGCGGATCACGACGCCCCGGTCCGCGGCCGCACCGTGGACGAGAGGGAAGAACCGCTGTCATGCCCGTCACACCCCGTACCGCGACGCCGCCCGGGTCGGCCACGGACGAGCCGGTGACGGCTCTGACCGCCGACACGGCGGAGGCCGGCCGGTGAGCGGCATGCTGGTGCTGGACCGTCGGCAGACGGCTGCGGCGTTGCCACCGGACGCCGTACTCGACGCGGTGGCCCGGGCACTTGTCGCCGTCGCCCGCGACGAGGTCTCCGTCCCGCCGCGGATCGCCGCCCTGACACCGACCGGCCTGCTGGGCGCGATGCCCGGTTACGTCCCTGGGCTCGGCCTGGCCGCCAAGCTGGTGACCGTGACCGCCGATCCCCGGCACCCCGGACGCGGTTTCCACCGGGGGCTGGTGGCGCTGTTCGACGAGCACGACGGGCGGCCGCTGGCACTGGTGGACGGCGAGGCGCTGACCGAGGTCCGCACGGCGGCGTCCGCCACGCAGAGCGCGCTGGCCCTGGCCGCCCGCCCCGGTCTCGGCCGGGTGGCGGTGGTGGGGACGGGCGCCCAGGCGCGCGCCCAGTTGGCGCTGCTCGCGGCGGTGCGGCCGGGGGCCGAGGTGACGGTGGCCGGCCGTGATCCGCTGCGGGCCGGTGCGGCTGCCGCGCTGTGTCCCGGGGCGCGGGTCGCCACCGGTATCGAGGACGCCGTACGCGAGGCCGATGTGGTGTTCTGCTGCACCGGCGCCACCGCCCCCGTCATCCGCCGCGAGTGGCTCGCTCCCGGCGTCCATGTCTCCTCGGTCGGCGGCTCCCAGGGGCCCGAACTGGACCCGGGCACGGTACGGGACGCGGTCCTGTTCACCGAGTGGACCGGTGCGGCCACCGCACCGCCGCCCGCGGGCGCCCATGAGCTCCAGGACCTCTCCCCCGGCCGGCCGGTCACCCTCCTCGGGTCCGTCCTGGACGGCGGCCACCCGGGGCGGGGCGGTGACGCCGACGTCCTCACCGTCTTCAAGTCCACCGGCCACGCGGCGCTCGACGTGGCGGCGGTCCGGGTGGCCTATGACGTTGCGCTCGAACAGGGGTGGGGAGTGCGCGTGGATCTGTGACGGGCGGGTCCGCTCGCAACGGCGGCCGCCGGCCGGGGAGGTGACACCGTCCCGGCCGCGGACTCGGCCGGCACCCCCGTCCCGGCAGGTGTTCCCCGCCGACCCTGGTGTTCTCCGGCAATGCTCCGATCCAGACCCTTTGTTTCACCGTACACCTAGATGCATAATGCCCTTATGGAGAACCGGGTCGAAGATCGGGACGGCTCCGGCGAGCCGGCGGGAGCCGAGGATCCCGCGGGTTCGGCGGAGCAGTTGATGATCGCCGTGGAGCAGCTGGTGCGCCATGTGCGTCACAGCGCCACCGCCGGCGGTCTGAGCACCGCCGCCTCCGCCGCGCTGGGCCGGCTGGGCCGGGAGGGTCCGCTGCGGCTGACCGAACTGGCCCGTGCCGAAGGCGTCTCACAGCCGGGGATGACCCAGCTCGTCGGCCGGCTGGAGCGCGCCGGGCTGGTGGCGCGCAACGCCGACCGCACCGACGGCCGGGGCGTCCTCGTGGAGATCACCGGGACCGGACTCGAAGTCTTCCGGCAGCGGCGCACCGAACGCGCCCACGCCCTCCGGGAACTGATCGAGGAGCTGACCGAGCCCGAGCAACGGGCCGTCCGGCTCGCCCTGCCCGCCCTGGCCCGAGCGATCGAGGGACGCCGGGCCCGCGACTGACCCCCTCCGCTCCTTCCCCCCATAGCCGTCCCGTCCGTCCGCATCCGGAGAGAGGACCGTTGATGAGTGCTCCGCACCCGAGGACCGCAAGCCCGTTCAGGCAGCCGAAGGCCGTGTGGGCCGTGGCGTTCGCCTGTGTCATCTCGTTCATGGGCATCGGCCTCGTGGACCCGATCCTGCCCGCCCTGGCCACGAGTCTGCACGCCTCCCCCAGTCAGGTCTCACTGCTGTTCAGCAGCTATCTGATCGTGACCGCGGTCGCGATGCTGATCGTCGGCTGGGTGTCCAGCAGGATCGGCGCCAAGCGCACCCTGGTCGCCGGACTGGCGATCATCGTGGTGTTCGCCGCGCTCGCCGGCACCTCCGGCTCGATCAACGGCATCGTCGGCTTCCGCGCCGGGTGGGGACTCGGCAACGCCCTGTTCATCGCCACCTCGCTGGCCGTCATCGTCGCCTCGGCGAGCGGCGGATTCGCCGGCGCGATCATCCTCTACGAGACCGCCCTGGGCCTCGGCATAGCCGTCGGCCCCCTGCTGGGCGGCGAGTTGGGGGCCATCAGCTGGCGGGGGCCCTTCTTCGGCGTGGCCGTCCTGATGGCGATCGCGCTCGTCGCGACGCTGGCCTTCGTACCGGCGCTGCCCAAGCCGGAACGCCGTACCTCACCGCTGGCACCGATCACGGCGCTGCGCCACCGCGGTCTGCTGACCATGGGCATCATGGCCCTGCTGTACAACTGGGGCTTCTTCACGATGCTCGGCTACGCGCCCTACCCGATGGAGCTGGACGCCCATCAGCTGGGGCTCGTCTTCACCGGCTGGGGTCTGCTGGTCGCCGCGTTCAGCGTCTTCTTCGCGCCGCGTCTGCAGGCCCGCTTCGGCACCGCGCCCGTGCTGTACGCCAACCTCGTCGGCCTCGGCGCGGTGATGGCCGTCATCGCCGCCGGGGTCGACACCCCGACGGTCGTGATCGTCGCCGTCATCGTCAGCGGGATCTTCATCGGCGTCAACAACACCTTGACCACGCAGGCGGTGATGGTGGTCTCGCCGGTGGAACGACCGGTGGCCTCCTCCGCGTACGGCTTCCTGCGGTTCATCGGCGGTGGCCTGGCCCCGTACGTCGCCGGGAAGCTCGCCGACGCCACCGATCTGAGCGTGCCGTTCTACCTGGGCGCCGGCACCTTCCTGCTGGCGATCCCGGTCCTGGCCAGCGGGCATCGGCTGCTGCGCGAGGCGGAGTCGCGCCTCGGCGGCGGGGAACCGGTCGCCCCGGCCCTCACCCCCGTGGGGCGGCGGGTCACGGCCGGCACCGGCCCGGTCGTCGTGGCCGTCGGCGACCACGAGCGGGCCGCCGCCATCGTCGACGCGGCCGCCCGGCTCGCGCGGGACACCGGCAGCCCGCTGGAGGTGGTGCACGTCCAGCGGACCGCCGTGGTCGAGGAGCAGGCCGCGGACACCGAGACCGCCGAGGAGGCCCGGGCCGCCGTGACCGCCCATCTGGACCGGCTCGCCGCCCAGGGGTTCGCCGCCACCGGCCAGGTGCTGGACAGTGTCGGCGATCACGCCGCCGCGGGACGGGTACTGGCCCGGCACGCCGCCGAGGTCCACGCCCGTGCCGTCGCCGTCGGGCGTTCACCGCGCGGTCCGCTCGCCCAGTTCGCCGACGGCAGTCTCACCACGGCGCTCGCCCATGCGGCGACCTGCACGGTCGTCCTCGTCGACCCGGCCGACGCGCCCCTGCGCCTGACGGCATCCACCCTCGTGGAACTACGCGGCGACACCCCGGCCTGATCCCGCGGTCCGGCCGGCACCGCTCAGCCGGCGGGACGGTGGCCCTCGACAGCGCGGTCCCCGATGTCCTCGCCCACGGCCACGGAGGCGCGGGTCTCCTGCGAGGTGACCACCTTCGAGGGGCGGTTGCCGCGGTCCAGGACGCCGCCGGTGACGGCCAGCGCCAGGCCGGCCATCGCGAGGGCAGCGCCGACCAGGTTGGGGGCCGCCCAGCCCCAGCCCGCCGAGATCACCAGGCCGCCGAGCCAGGCGCCGGCCGCGTTGGCCAGGTTGAAGGCGGAGTGGTTGGACGCCGCGGCCATCGTCGGGGCGTCCTTCGCGTTCATCATCAGCAGCATCTGGACGGGCGTGGTGATGAGCGCGCCCATCGCGCCGATGAAGGTGACCGTCACCAGGGCCGGCACCGTGCTGTGGACGGTGAAGTAGAACGTCACCAGCGCGGCCGCCAGCAGGATGATCCCGGCGTACAGCGTCGGGCGCAGGGCCCGGTCGGTGAGGGGACCCGCGGCCAGGGTGCCGAGGGTCATGCCGACTCCGTAGAGGGCGAGGACCGCGGTGGTCGAGGAGTCGGAGATGCCGGTCAGGTGCGTCAGCATGGGGACGAGGTAGCTGTAGACGGCGAAGAAGCCGCCGAACCCGACGACGGCGGTGCCGAGGCCGATGAAGACCTGCCGGTTGCCCATCGCCCGCAGTTCCCGCCGGATGCCCGCCTGCGGCCCGCGCGGCTGGTGGGGCACCAGGAGGGCGAGCGCGGCGAGCGCCACCAGGCCGATGACGGCGACCGCGCAGTAGGCGTACCGCCAGCCCAGATGCTGGCCGAGGGCGGTACCGGCGGGGACGCCGACGATGTTCGCGACGGTGAGGCCGAGGAACACGCTGGAGACGGCGCGTGCCGCACGCTCCGGGGCCACCAGCCGGGAGGCGACGACGGCGCCCACGCCGAACAGGGCGCCGTGCGGCAGTCCGGCCAGGAAGCGGGCGGCGAAGAGCAGGCCGAAGTTCGGAGCGAGCGCGGACGCCGTGTTGCCCACCACGAACAGCCCGGTCAGCAGGAGCAGCAGCCGCTTGTGGGACACCCGCGCGCCGATGCCCGTCAGCACGGGGGCGCCGACGACGACGCCGAGAGCGTAGGCGGAGACGAGGTTGCCGGCGTGCGGTACCGAGACACCGAGCCCGTCCGCGATCTGGGGCAGCAGGCCCATGGTGGCGAACTCGGTGGTGCCGATACCGAACGTGACGACGGCAAGGGCAAGCAGAGCCAAAGGCATGGTGGGTGAGCGAACCTTTCGGGGACGGCGGTCCGGGGGACGGGGAGCGGGACGGACCGGGAGGTGTTTTCGGCCTCCGGGGCCCGTCGCGCCGAGCGCCCTTGCCCAGCACACCCCCAAGAACGTTGCAGCGAGACGGACCGGGTGTGCATTCCGCGATCGGCTCAAACAACGGGGTGACCTGCGTCACCACCGCTGCGGCCGAGTGCCGCTACGCCCGGTCGCGCAGGGGCGGGACGGCGGGGACCTCCGGGGCGTTCGCCATCGCTTCGGGGGTCAGGCGGAAGGCCTCGGGGTAGGCGTCGGCCCGGGTGCGGCGGGCGGGTTCGGTGGTGCGCCAGGTGTAGAGGCAGCGGCGGCACTGCAGCACGTCCCAGACTCCGGGGTCGGGTGAGGTGTACAGCGTCTCGACGGTCTCGAAGCAGGGGCCTTGCACCTGCCCGGACTCGGGGACACCACGAGCCACCACACCAGCACCCCGGTCACACAGCGCGACGAGCGGTTACTGGGAAAGCCTCCTTCGGCCAGTCCGGTGCGGGCCGGTGCGGGTTGTGAGTTCGCGTTGAAGGCGTTCGGCGGCGCGTTGGAGCTGGGTGATGCCGCGGGCCACGGGAATTGCTCGCACCGGTGAGATCAGACCGAAGGCGTATTTCCCGGCAGGAGCGTGCACCAGCGCTGCTCCGCACCACCAGCCCAGTCTGGTCTCTTCGCATTCGTAGGCGATGCCGGTGTCGGCGACGCGCTGCAGTCGCCCGTGCAGCAGTCGAGGGTTGGTCACGGTGTGCGGTGTCAACCGGGTCAGGCCGCCGCGCAGGACCTGGTCCGCCTCGGCCGGCCGCAGGGAGAGCATCAGGTGTCCGGCAGCTGTGACCGCTGCCGGACCGATTGCCCAGCGCGATCGCCACGTCGCGGCCATCAGCGCCGCATGTTCCAGCGGGTAGGCGGTGTCGAGGGTGACCAGCCCGTCGTCGTCGAAGGCCGCGACCCAGGCGATCTGGCGTGTGCGTTCGTGGAGTTCCTGAACGAAGGGCGCTGCTGCCTCCGCAGTGCCGATCTGATTGGTCGCCGAATTGCCGAGCTCGATCAGGCGCAGTCCCAGGCGGTATCCGTGCGCGTCTCGGGACAGGATTCGCTCGGCGACGAGTTGGTTGGCGATCCGTCGTACGGTTGGTTTGGGGATACCTGTCTCGGCGGCCAGCTGCGCCAGCGAGCACGGTCGCGGGCCTGCGACCACTTCCAGTATCGCCGTCATCCGACCTATCACCGTGTGGTCGTCCATACCCTCGCCCCCCGTGTTCGCTCTGCCATGAGCTCTCTCCAGCATGGCACCACAACCGCAGGCCGGGACCGGGACATTTCAGGAAGAGCAGCGCCGGGTCACTGAGTGACACGCTGCTCTGGCCGGAGCGGATGAGAGCTGACAGCGTGTCGGTATCGGGCGGCTGCAGATGCGGGGATCCGGAAGGAGACGACCGGAGGTCAGCACTGTGATCCACCCTCGCAAGCGACACCTGCCGACGCTCGCTGTCAGGAGCAGGACCACCGATAGCAAGTGATCAGAGTCGAAGCCGTCGATGAGCAAGCCAGAACCATGCGCCGAGAAAGGGAATATTCCGGCTCTCGTGACCTGGAATCAATTCGGTGGGGTGCGGAGGGAATCGGCCAAGGGCAGCAAGCAGGTCAGCGGACCGCTCGCGTACTGGTTTTGCCGACACAGGAGGGGACATGCGCGTACGTCGGATGCTCATTGGTGGAGCCGCTGCCGTGACCGCCTTGACGTTGATGGGCAGCACGTCGTGCGAAAAGAACTCGGGGACGCCTCCGTCGCAGACCAGGTCGCCGAGCAAGAAGTCAGGATCCCATCCGACTTCGAAAAGTAGCCCCACCAAGGGGAAACCGCAGCCGCCGCCAATCACAAGGACACCCATCGGGCCGCTCAGCCTGCAGCCGTGCGCACCCACCATTGAGGCCGGCTACAGCTGCACGATCACGGGGACCGGCTTCCTGCCTGAAGAGGAGGTCCACGTTGCCTGTTCTTCCAGTCTGAGTGGCGGGTCACTCGACAACTACTCCTGGTCCGACAAAAAGGGCAGAATAGAGCAACCGTGCGGCTTCGGCGTGGTGGGAACTGACTACACATCCACCATCTCCGTCACGGCCACTGGCCAGGAGTCGGGGCGATCAGTAAGTACCTCCTACGAGGTGATCGGTACTCCCTAAGCCTCGATTCTTCGTGACGGTCCGCCGATTTTCTGGTGTGCCGTTTCAGGTTGTCGGGGCGGCAACGGGCATATGGATGGCCCGACTATCGCATCCGGTGGGCGCCGGGTTCCATGGCTCCGGGGCGTTCTCTTCCCAGGGTGAGCAACGACAACCCCTTCAGTGAAAGCCGGTTCCGCACCACCAAATACGCATCCGATTATCCCGAACACTTCTACACCCTGGCGCACGCGAGGGAGTGGATGGACGCATTCATCAGCCACCACAACCACGAGTACAAGCACAAGCACTCCGGGATCAGCCTGCACACCCCTGCTTCAGTCCACTTCGGCACCGCCCATGAGATCCGGGACCAGGACGCCATAGCCCTCGCCGACGCTTACCGGGGCGCCCTTGCGGCTTGCGGGAGCACTCCCCGAACCCCTCATCACGTCCACGCACCACACGTATTTGGGAGTTTTTCATGCCAATTGACCCGAACGCGGCACAGCGGTTCAATCAGCAAGCTCAGCAAGCCAGTCAGCTAGCCGCTCAGAACGCGGCCCGCGCGCGTGACGCACACATCCGTGGGTCGCAGGCGGGCCCTTCGGGCAAGAGCAACGTGTTCGGCCTGCTCATCCTTTTCGGCGGCGGTTTCTACCTCTACAAGCACCCTGAGCTCATCAGCGTGATTCAGTCCCACATTGAGACCTGGCTCGCTGCTGCCACCTCTACTTGACCGACGCGCGGGGGTGCGGATCAGCGTCCGGCGCCCGCGCCGACAGGACTTGGGCAGCTGGGCCAGGGCCAGTTGGGTGGTCGTGATGTGATCGGCGGCGGTGTCGCTGCCGGCGTTTCCGGGCCGCAGCAGTGCGGCCACCGGCTCGCCCGACCCGGACGCCGTCCAGGTCCACGGTCACAGAACCGGTCGCATCCGGCGCCGTCTGCCCGGCCAACTTCCATACGTGTTGACGGACTTGGGACCGGGCACGATGGCGTCCCGCGTAATGGTGTAGGCGATCACCGTGCGGGTGTGCGCGGGCGGATGCCCGGGGCGTGCATCCGGTGACGGTCTCCGCTACCTACGCATAAGGCAGGCCACCGCGCAAATCTCCCTGGTGAACGGCCAGTCAACCCTGGAGGGGCCCGATGGCCTTGTCCCAGTCTGACCTAAAACGCCTGCTGGAGTCACTACGCACAGCGTCAACGGCCTCGGCTGGGCCGTCTCGATGGCTGTCGCCGCCGGGGTGTACGCGCTCTTCGGCCGACGGCACACCCCGGTCCCCGACGGCGACGGCGAACCCGCCGCCGCGCGCCTCCAGGGAGCCGGCCGATGACCGGGCGGGTGGTCCTCGCCGGGAACGTGATCGCCGACCTGGTGATCGAGGTGCCCGCGCTGCCGGAACGCGGCGGCGACGTCATCGGCACCCGGACCGAGACGACCGCCGGGGGCCGATTCAACATGCTGGTGGCGGCCCGCCGTCTCGGCACGGAGGCCGTCTACGCGGGTCTGCACGGCACCGGACCGCACGGCGACCTCGTCCGCGCGGCGCTGGCCGCCGAGGACATCGGGACCCTGCTGCCGGCCCGCACGGACCGCGACACCGGCTTCACGGTGGCCCTGGTCGACTCCGGCGGCGAGCGCACCTTCGTGACCAGTTTCGGGGCCGAAGCGACCCTGGCCCCGGCCGACGCGGCCGCCGTCGCGGCCCACCTGCACCCCGGTGACCTTCTCCAGCTCTCCGGATACGGGCTCCTGCCGGGTAACGGCCCGCTGCTGTCCGGCCTCACCGCCGCGCTGCCCACCGGGATCACCCTCTGTCTCGACCCAGGCCCCCTGGTCGCCGACATCCCCGAGAACGTCCTCTCCCCCGTTCTCGCACGGACCGACTGGCTCAGCGCCAACGCCCACGAGGCACGCCTCCTGACCGGGCACGAGGACTCCCTCTCGGCCGCGGACGCTCTCCGGCTCCGGGGACCGCTGAGCCATCAGACGGGTGACGTATCGTCATATCTGTTTGTGGGGGAAGGAATTCAAGCGGGAACACTGGCGCGGCGCACGTCCCACCGGATATCTCATGCCTCTGACAGCGTTGGTACCTCGTGTCAGAGTGAAGGGAAATCCCGTGCGACTGCGCCCCCTGCGCGTCCTGTGCTGTTCCGCCGTCCTCGCCCTGTCGGCCCCCGCCCTGCTGCCGGGCACCGCCTCGGCGGCCGTCCCCGTCTCCTCGGTCTATCTGCAGAACCTCGTGACCGGCCTCAACGCGGCCGACACCGGTGGCACCGTGGCGGCCCACAACCCCAAGGGCAACGAAGACCACCAGCAGTGGACGGCCGTCGCGGCCGGCGGCGGCTATCAGCTGCGGAACGCCGACGAGTCCGGCACCTGCCTGGGACGCAGCGGCACCGCCGCGGTGACCGCCGCCTGCGGCGCGGACGGCACCACCTGGAGCATCACGGCCGACGCCGACAACACCTACACCGTCGCCGTCCCCGGCACCTCGCAGTACCTCACCGGCTCCACCTCCGGCACCGTACAGCTCGGCTCGGCGGGCGACCTCGCGCGCTGGTACCTCACCCCGGTCTCCTACGCGACCACGACGATGCCCTCCGCCGACACCCGCACCCTGGACCAGGTCACCTTCCTGACCGCGCACAACGCCTTCGCCAACGGCTCCGACGGGAACTTCGCGTCGTTCCCGGTCAACCTGTTCCCCAACCAGAACTACGGGATCGGCCGACAGCTGTCCGACGGTGTCCGCGGTTTCATGCTCGACGACTACACGGTCTCCGGCCAGGCCGTGCTCTGCCACAACAGCTGCGACGGCGTGAGCAACCCCGTCCCGCTCGCCACCGACCTCCAGCGCATGGTCGACTTCCTCAAGGCCAACCCCGGCCAGTTCGCCACGGTCTTCCTGGAGGACTACGCCTCCTCCGACGTGCTGAAGTCCTCCCTGGCCTCGGTCAACGGCCTCTCCGACGTGCTGTACCGGCCGGACCAGGAGGGCGTGGCCACCAAGGGCTGGCCCACGATCGCCGACCTCGCCGCCCGCGGCAAGCAGCTGCTGATCTTCAGCGACCGGACCCGGGCGAGCGACACCGCCGACGGCTGGGCCACCCGCGACTCCTTCGGCGTCATGTACCAGCGCGAATGGACCGTGGAGAACTACTGGTCCATGGGCGGCGGCATAGGCGCCTCCGACTGGTCCTGCTACAGCCGCTGGGGCACCGACAGACCGCTCACCACCGACTCGGCGGCCTTCCACCCGCTCTTCGTCATGAACCAGTTCCGGGACTACCCGATCAGCTCCACGGCCGCCACCGACAACAGCAAACTCCTCAACCGCGCCCAGAACTTCTGCACCCCCGCCGCCCGCAAGAAGCCCAACTACCTCGCCGTGGACCGTTACGACACCGGATCGCCCACCCCGCTCACGACCGTGGGCACCCTCAACACCTACATCCTCGCGCCGGGCCAGTGACAGAACCCAGGTAGCAGCCAACGTTCTTCAACACTCGGCAACGCCCGTGGGACGAAGGGGTGTTGGAGGTAAACCCCCGCCCAACTCCTTCCGTGCGTTGGCCCGGAGTTCATCAGCCGCCCCTGATGCACCCCACCTCCCGGGGCCCACAGTGAACGGCGGCCCGTCCTCACGGCCGGGCCTGCCGTCACTCCCGCAAAGGTTCTCGCCCCCCGGAGAACCTGAGAAAGGAGCATCCATGGCCGAGTTGACCCGTCGCAGACTCCTGGGCTCCGCCGCCGGCGCGCTCGGCGGCGCCGCGGCCCTCTCGCTGCTGCCGCCCAGCGTCCAGCAGGCCGTCGCCGGCGGACCGCCGAAGAACAGCTCGCTGCGCGACATCGAACACGTCGTCATGCTGATGCAGGAGAACCGGTCCTTCGACCACTACTTCGGCACACTCTCCGGCGTCCGCGGCTTCGCCGACCCGCACGCCCTGAAGCTGGACAACGGGCGGTCCGTCTTCTACCAGCCCGACGCCGTCAACCCCGAGGGCTACCTGCTGCCCTTCCACCTCGACACACACACGTCGAGCGCCCAGGCCATCCCCTCCACCAGCCATGCCTGGTCCGTGCAGCACCAGGCCTGGAACAACGGCAAGATGGACCAGTGGCTGCCGGCCCACCGCAAGGCGGACGGCGTCAACGGCCCGTATGTGATGGGCTACTACACCCGCAAGGACATCCCCTTCCAGTTCGCCCTCGCGGAGACCTTCACCATCTGCGACAACTACTTCTGCTCCGTCTTCGGCCCCACCTGGCCGAACCGGCTGATGTGGATGACCGGGAGCATCGACCCGGGCGGCGCCCAGGGCGGCCCGATCATCAGCAACGTCGCGCCCACTCCGTACCGCTGGACCACCTACGCCGAGCGCCTCCAGGCGGCCGGCGTCAGCTGGAAGGTGTACCAGGAGGAGGACGACTACGGCACGAACATGCTGGAGCAGTTCGCGACGTTCAAGAACGCGCAGCCCGGCTCCGACCTGTACGAGCGGGGCGTGCGCCCGCAGCCGCACGGCACCTTCGAGGACGACGCCCGCAACGACCGGCTCCCGACGGTGTCGTGGATCTGCCCCACCAGCTACCAGTCGGAGCACCCGAACTACCTCCCGGCCGCGGGTGCCGACTACGTGGCCTCCAAGATCGAGGCGATCGCCTCGAACCCGAAGGTGTGGCGCAAGACCGCGTTCATACTCAACTACGACGAGAACGACGGCCTGTTCGACCACGTGGCGCCGCCGACCCCGCCCGCCGGCACCAAGGACGAGTTCATCCAGGGCCTGCCGATCGGCAGCGGCTTCCGGGTCCCGGCCATCGTCGTCTCACCCTGGACGGTGGGCGGCTGGGTCGCCACCGAGGCCTTCGACCACACCTCCGCCCTGCAGTTCCTCGAACGGTTCACCGGTGTCGAGGAGCCGAACGTCAGCGACTGGCGCCGTGCGACCTTCGGCGACCTCACCTCCGCCTTCCGGTTCCGCGAGGCCCGTCCGCGACCGCCCCGCCTCCCCCACAACACGGCCGAGCAGCTGGAGAAGGCGAAGGAGGAGGTCGCCACCCTCCCCAAGCCCACGCTCCCGCAGGCCGACCAGAGCTACCCGCACCAGGAGAAGGGCCACCGCCCCCACACCTGACGCCACCACACCCCGCCGCGGTCGGCGGCGGGCTGTCGGGCGAACGGCCGTCCGTTCGGCGGCGCACGCCGAACGGAGTCCGTCCTACGGCTTGGCGGCCGGCTCCAGTGCGCCCACCGCCGCGGCGGCCGCGGACGAGTCCTCGCCGTAGAAGATGTCGATGTCGACCTCTTCGCCGCCCATCGTCAGCGTGTCCCAGGCGCCGCTGAGGACCAGCATGCGCAGTGTGGCGGGCTGCAGGGTGCGCAGGCGCTCCAGGATCGCCTCGTCGTCCGGCATTCCCTCCAGCCGCAGGGCCAGACGCGCACGGATGGCCTGCATACGCTCCAGCAGCGTCTTGGTGTCCGCCTCACGGTCGGGCTCGTCGGGGATCCCGTCGATGCCGTGGCCGATGATGTCCTTGATCGCCCAGGTGACGCCCTGGTCGTCGGTGGTGACCATCGCCTTCCAGGCCCGGCTCTTGTGCCGGTACTGGAGCATCGACATGGCCGCCTCGTGCCGCAGGAAGTCCGCGTCCCGGAACGGCCGTCCGTTCCACGCCCCGTTGAGGGACCGGGCCAGGGAGATCGCCGAAGCCAGACCGCTGTTGAGGCCACGGCCCGGCCAGAAGTGGATGGCGTTGGCGGCGTCGCCGAGGAGGAAGCCGTAGGTGCCCGGGGAGTTGGCGGTGGGCGGCAGCAACTCGGCCGAGAAACGCGGGCGTTGCACCATGTCGAGGCGGAAGCTGGTGACCGCCGACAGGTCGTCGGACTCGACCCCGAACAGCAGCAGGCCCTCGCGCACCCGGCGCCACAGCGGTGAACCCTTGACCAGGGCGGGCAGGAACAGCGTGCCGTGGGTCGCGCACTGGAAGTCGCCGTACTCGTCCCGGTCCATCAGGCACGGCCGGGAGGCGATGCACTCCTCGAAGACCCGGCGGACCGGGTCGAGGCCGATGACCTCCGCGGCCTCGGCGTCGGTCAGCCGCATGTTGAGGAAGCCCTCGCCACGCAGCGAGTTGAGCAGGAAGCGGTTCTGGGCGACGGTCAGCAGCACCGCCATGGGGTCGGTCAGACCGGACTTCACCCGCAGGCCGAGGACGACGTCCTGGAGGTGGCGCCCGTCGAGGGAGTAGATCGACTCGTCGGCCTTGCCGAAGCGGGCGGCGAAGCGGTCCCGGGTGCGCGAGCGGCCGCCGTCGCAGATCGCGAGCACGTGCTGGGTGGCGAGCGCCTCCTGCTGCTCCTCCGCGTCGAACCGGGCGGGTATGAGCCGGATCCGGTCCCGCTTCTCGTTCGCCAGCTCCAGCAGCCGGTCCTCGATATAGGCGATGCGCATGTTGCGCGGGTGGTTGTCGCCGACCGAGTCCGGGCCGGAGGGCCACATCTCGGTGAAGTGCTCCGGGTCGAAGAGGCGCTCCCGGACCTCCTCCGGCCAGGCGAGGTACTGGCGGCTCTGCACGGTCACCACCTGCAGACGCCGTACGTTGCCCTCGTCCGGGCCCTTCCACACGACGGTTCGGCCCTGCTTGCGCCACCTGCCGTCGTAGACGGTGATCTGCACCTGGGGGCCGAGGAAGTGCTCGAGGAGCAGGGCGAACGACAGGCCGACCGGGCCGCCGCCGGCGACGGTGACCCGCAGGACGGGCCCGCGTTCGCTCTCCTCCGTGCCGTGCGTCACGGATCGCGGCAGGGAGAGCGCCATCAGCGTCTCCATGGCGTCCGCGACCTCGAAGCGGAACTCCTGGTCGCCCAGGGCGATCTCGTCACCGGGCTGCAGCAGCCGGGACTCCACTTCCTCCCCGTTGACCAGGGTGCCGTTGCTGCTCTCCAGGTCACGCAGCACGTAACCCTTGTCCTCGTCGAAGACGATCTCCGCATGGAAGCGGGAGACGCTGAGGCTGGAGATGACGACGGTGTTCTCCGAGTTGCGTCCGAAGGTGACGCGGGTGTCCAGGACCGGGATGCGCTCCCCCGCCAGCAGACCTTCGAGTCCGACCAGCACCGGTGCCACGGCACTTCCTTCCACAAGCTTGTCATGTTGTTGAACCGGGACACCGATCATGCGCTACGGCGCGGCAGTTCCCAAGTCGGCATGCGGTTCCGTCCCCCGACCGCCCCCGCAGGCGAGCATATACTTGCTTAACCAAGTATTTCCAGTGCGCGCTTCGGTACAATCCCTGCCGATCTGACGGGAGTTCGTCGGTTTTCGGCCAGTGTGGACTCGCCGTGGGGAAGCCCTGAGCGGGCCGGGCGGATGCCGACCGGCCCGCCGGGCTCGGGGTCAGCGGCCGTGGCCGTCGGAGCGCTTGCGGTGCAGGGTGAAGTTCTCGAAGACGGTCAGTTCGCCGTGCGGCTTGTTCACGTTGTAGTACGTGACGTGCATCCGGGTGGTGTCACCGGGGTGCCGGCCGGGGTCGACGGTGAACGCGGCGAAGCCGTAGGGGTGTTCGGTGTCCCGGACGCCCGTCCACACCGCCTGCTCCTTGACATAGGTGGAGGTGCGCTTGCCGTTGGAGCCGGGGGTCGCCGACACCGCGGTGATCACCTTGGCCGTGCCGTCCTTGAAGAAGCTCTGGTTGGTGGTTCCCGAGACGCCGCCGCCGCCGAGGATCATGTGCACGGTGCCCAGGGCGGCGTCGATGTCGTCGGTGGCCCGGGAGACCGGGTTGGGGGTGAGGGTCTCGCTTCCGGTGACCACACCGCGCACGGCCAGCGAACGCTCGTAGTTGTGCTCGTGGCCGCAGAGCACCAGGTCGACGTCGTACCGGTCGAACAGCGGGCCGTACTTCTCGCGCAGTCCCAGGTCCGCGCCGTTCGCGTCCGAGGAGCTGATCATGACCTGGTGCATGGCCACGACCACCCAGTCGACGTCCTTCGAGGAGCGTGCCGCCTTCAACTCCCTCTCCAGGAAGGCGAGCTGGCGGCCGCCGGAGTAGCCGCTGATGTAGACGTCGCCGCCGTCCTGCAGGCAGTTGTCGTCGTTCTGCAGCACGATCACCCGCACCGAGCCGGCCGTGAACGCGTACCACAGGCCCGCGAGTTCGGCGTCCGTCTCGGTGGAGGGCAGGGAGAAGTAGGTCTGGTAGGCGCCGAGGCCGATCGGGCCGTTGGCCTTCTCTATCTCGTGGTTGCCGGCCGCCGGCATCCAGGGACGGAAGCGCGCCGAACGGGTGTTGTTGGTGAAGAAGTTGTTCCAGGTCCGCACCCGGTCGACGTCCAGGTTGGCGTAGCAGAGGTCGCCGTTGAGGAGGTGGAACAGCGGGGCGACCTGCTCGATACCGGTGACGATGTCCTTCGTCGCGGGCGTGGAGTTGGCGTCCAGGGCGACGGTGCCGTCGGCCGACCACGTCACCTGCGGGGCGGACTGGTCGCCGAAGCTGGTGAAGGTGACCGGCCTGCGCCCCTGCGGAGCCGTGCGGAACGTACCGCTGTCGGGGGTCGCCCCCTCGTGCGTGGCGAGGTAGAGGTAGTCCGTGTCCGGGGCGAGCCCCTTGAGCAGGGCGTGGTGGACGTAGACGGTGCGGTCCGAGGTGCCGTCGACGTAGGTGACGGTTTCGGCCTTCTTGCTGGAGCCGAAGCCGTGCTCCAGGGTGCCGTAGCGCACGACGGGCTTGGTCACCGGCCGGTCCGTGATCCACGACACCGTCATCTGGGTGCGCGGGTCGGCCCCGAAGGTCAGGTGCAGGCCCTGGACGGGAGGCGCGCCGGAGGAGTCCGCGGTGAGGTGGAAGGCCGGAGCGGCGTACGGTGCGGCCTGTGCCGCACCCGCGCCGAGCAGCCCGGCGGCGACGGTGCCCGCCCCCGCGGTCCCCAGCAGGCCCAGCGCGTGACGACGACTGAACCCCTCCGAACCTTCCGCCGATCTGTCCTCTGTTGAGTCTGCCTGTGTGGTCATGACGCCCTCCCGACGAACAGCTGAGCTGACAACGACCGCACCCTGACCCAGCCCAACTGCCCCCACATGAACACCACATGACCACACGGCCATCACGCGTCAGGCATCAGGTCGCCAAGACCGGCCCATGCCCTCGCCTTTACCGGAAGCCGCCCTGGTCTTGACCGATCCCGCTCCCCCGAGCCAATCAGGTGAGACCCATGTCACACACGGCTTCCTGTCACACATCGCGGTCCGCTCCGGTCAATCGTGTGCAACCGCCGCACAGCAAGGAGATCATCGTGGAATCGCGACTCGACTACTTCGGCCACCCGCTCGCCGGGAAGGTGCTGAGGCACATCAACTCGGCCGGCAAGGCGGTCTCGGACTCGACGCTGCCGGCCACGATCCAGGAGCTGGTGAAGATCCGCGCCAGCCAGATCAACGGCTGCGGTTTCTGCACCGACATGCACACCAAGGACGCCGCGGTGGCCGGGGAGACCGTGCAGCGCCTCAACCTGGTCGCGGCCTGGCGTGAGGCGAAGGTGTTCACCGAGGCGGAGCGTGCCGCGCTGGAGGTGGCGGAACAGGGCACCCGGACCGCCGACGCGGCCGGGGGCGTCTCCGACGACGTGTGGGCCAACGCCGCCAAGCACTTCGACGAGGAACAGCTCGTCGCGCTGATCTCCCTGGTCGCCGTCATCAACGCCTATAACCGCATCAACGTCATCAACCAGCAGCCCGCCGGGGACTACCAGCCCGGCCAGTTCGGGTGACCGGCGCCCGCCAGCGGGCCGGCTGCGCGTTCCCCCTCCGCGGGAGGGGGAAGGCACAGCCGGTCCGTCGTCCCGTCAGCCCGCGGTGGGGCGTGGGGCGCGCAGATGGGCCCGCTCGGCCAGTTCGCCCTCGTCGACCAGCTCCAGCATCGGCTTGCCCGGCGCGCACATCATGGTCACGACGAACCGGGTCCGCGCGTCCGTGAGGGCGTTGCCGTCCTGGTAGTGGATCACGTCACCGCCCGGCTCCCAGAACGTCCCGCCGGCCTCGACCACCCGCTCGGGCTCGCCCTCCAGCTCGAAGCGGACGGCGCCCTCCATGACGTACCCGAACGCGGGTCCCGAGTGGCGGTGCGGCGGGGTTCCCGGGTCTCCGGGCTCCCACTCGACGTAGATGGTCATCGCCGAGGCCCCCTCGGGGACGGTGATCGGTGCGGCGTCCTGCAACACCGTCACCGCCGTCTTCCACCCCTCCGGACGGGGCTGCCCGCCGGGCCCGTGCGCTGCGTTCTTGTCCGACATGGTGGGGCACCTCCATGGATTCGTCGTCCCTCGGTACCGGCCTTCGCCACGGATGACCGAGGACATGCTGGATCTGTGACACGGCGGGAGCGGTTCGTACCCCTTCGTGCCGTTCTGCGAGGTGCCAGCTTGTAGCATGCTGATCCAACTCTGGAGGACATCCATGCGCGGCGGTGAGAACGGGGGCTCGGGCTCCCTCGACCAGGCGACGAAGGAATTCCTCGCGGCTCGTCCCCAGCTCTTCGGTATCGCCTATCGCGTGGTCGGCAGCGCCGTGGAGGCGGAGGACATCGTCCAGGAGGCGTGGCTGCGGTGGCAGAACACCGACCGGGCCGGCATCCGTGAGCCGGCCGCGTTCCTGGCCACGGTCACCACCCGGCTGGCGATCAACTTCACCCAGTCCGCCAAGGTACGCCGGGAGTCGTACGTCGGCCCCTGGCTTCCCGAGCCCGTCGACACGAGCACGGACCCACAGCTGGGCGCGGAACGCGCGGAGGCACTCGACCTGGCGGTTCTCCTCGTCCTGGAGAAGCTGAACCCGGTGGAGCGGGCCGCCTACGTGCTGCGGGAAGCCTTCGACTACACGTACGGGCGGATCGCGGACATCGTGGAGACCAGCGAGGCCAACGCTCGCCAGCTGGTGAGCCGTGCCCGCAGGCATCTGACGGCGGAGCGCCGGGAACCGGTGGACTCCGCCGAGCACCGGCGTTTCCTGGAGGTGTTTCTCGCCGCCGCGCAGAACGGCCGCCTCTCGGTGCTCGAACAGGTTCTCACCGAGGACGTGGTCAGCTACGCCGACGGCGGCGGAATGCGCGGAGCGTCCAGGATTCCGGTCATCGGGCTCCCGCATGTCTCCCGGTACCTCGTCGCCTTCGCACCGCGTTTCTGGCCCCGGACGGACGTCCGCTGGGTCGAGGCCAACGGCAGGCCGGCGGCACTGATCTCGACCGGCGGGAACCCGGTGGCGCTGCTGTCGGTCGATGTGTCGGAGCGTGGCATCGAACGCATCATGTGGGTGATGAACCCGGCCAAGCTGGCCCCCTACGTGGCTTCGCTGGAGAACTGAGCCACTCGCCCAACAGGCCGCATCCCGACGCGGCAACAGATGATTTTCCTCGACTTCCCGGACGGGCTGTCACAGGCGGAAGGGCTGCCCGGTCTCTTCTGGTGCAGACACCAGAAAGTCTCCGAGAGGAACTCCGTCATGAAGGTCGTCGTGATCGGTGGCACCGGACTCATCGGTTCGAAGCTCGTCAGCAGGCTCGGCGAAACCGGGCACGAGGCGGTCGCGGCCGCGCCCAGCACCGGCGTCAACACCCTCACCGGGGAGGGGCTGTCCGAGGTCCTGGAGGGCGCCTCGGTGCTGGTCGACGTGTCCAACTCCCCCTCGTTCGAGGACCGGGCGGTCCTGGACTTCTTCCGCACCTCCACGGCCAACCTCCTCCAGGCCGAGGCGGACGCCGGCGTGCGGCACCATGTGGCGCTGTCGGTGGTGGGCACCGACCGGCTCCAGGAGAGCGGCTACTTCCGGGCCAAGAAGGCCCAGGAGGATCTGATCAAGGCGTCCGGCATCCCGTACTCCATCGTCCACGCGACCCAGTTCTTCGAGTTCGCGAAGGGGCTGGCCGACGGGGTGACCGAGGGCGACACCGTGCGCCTGCCGGACGCCAGGATCCAGCCCCTCGTCTCCGACGACGTGGCCGCGGCCGTGGCTCGCGCCACGGTGGGCGCGCCGGTCAACGGCGTGGTGGAGGTCGGCGGGCCCGAGGCGTTCCAGCTCGAGGAGTTCGTCCGGATCGCGCTGGACGCGGCGAACGACCCCCGCAAGGTCGTCACGGACCCGCAGGCGCGGTACTGGGGAGCCGAGCTGCGGGAGAACACGCTGCTGCCCGGTCCGGACGCGAGCCTCGGCGAGGTCAGGTTCACCGACTGGCTCGCGCGGCAGCGGTAGGCGTCGACGGGTAGTGGCCCCCGTGGGAAGGAGGAGGGGGGGCCGCTTCCCGGCTGCCGAGCGCACTCAAGAACCCTGCGGATTCCACGGCCCCGCGCGTTTTCGCTCTGCACAGGCCTTGCCCGCCGCGGCTTACGACGCGCCGACCAGTACCGCGGTGACGCACAGCGCCATCGTCACGGTGATCAGGATCATCGCGGTCAGCGTCCCGCGCAGCCAGTGTCCGAAGCGGGCGCGGTGCCGCTGTTCCACCACGTCGATGCTCGCGGCGATGTGCTCCGTCACCATGCGGGCCACATAGGTCTGTTCCGCGAGGTACCAGCGTTCGATGTCCGTCCGCTGGTCCTGCGTCAGCCCCGGCTCCTGCGCGGTGAAGTCCGCGACCCGCCGGCGTGCCGCCCGCAGGTGAGCCTGCTGGTAGAGGAAGTCCTGGATGTCGGTCAGGCCGCGGGCGGCCTCCTCGTTCGTGTCCATGGTGTGCTCCCCAGGTGAGGCGGCGGCTGTCCGGCCGGTCACTGTGGTGTGGGCGCGGGGTACGCGCGTCAGCGCCGGGGAGGAGAGCAGCGCGCACGAACGTTCGGGCCGGGACTGGTCGGGCCGGCGATCTCGCGAACGCCGCGCAGAGAGCTGGAGCAGACAACCTGAACGTCCAGCGTGGCAACATCCGCGTGAAGCCGCAAGGGCACCGGCACAGCGGTGTCCTGGGCGTCTCTCCGCACGGGGCGAGAGGCCGCACGGTGCTCCCCGCGAACTACGTCAATTGACGGAATCGGTCTTGGCGGCAGCCGTCTAGCTTTCTCCGCGTGGCCGCGACGGTCGGACACGCCGAGGGAGAAGCCATGAGTGCGGAATCGCGGAACGTCGTTCTCGTCCACGGAGGCTTCGTGGACGGATCCGGCTGGCAGGGGGTCTACGACGTCCTCAAGCGGGACGGGTACGACGTCAGCATCGTCCAGAACCCGACGCTGTCGCTGGAGGGGGACGTCGCGACGACGCGGATGGTCCTCGACGCGCAGGACGGCCCGGTCGTCCTGGTGGGGCACTCCTACGGCGGTGCCGTGATCTCCGAGGCGGGCAGTCACCCGAAGGTCGCGGCGCTCGTCTACATCGCCGCGTTCGCGCCCGACAAGGGCGAGTCGGTGAGCACGCTCATCGCCGACCCGCCGCCCGGCGCCCCCGTGCCGCCGATCCTGCCGCCCAGGGACGGCTTCCTGTTCCTGGACCGCGAGAAGTTCGCGGACTCCTTCGCCGGTGACGTGCCCGCCGACCTGGCGGCGTTCATGGCCGACTCGCAGGTCCCGTGGGGCCTCGACGCCCTCAACGGCGCCGTGTCGGAGCCGGCCTGGCGGGTGAAGCCGAGCTGGTACCTCGTCGCCACCGACGACCGCATGATCCCGCCGCCGGCCCAGCGGGCGATGTCGGAGCGGGCGGGCTCGACCGTCGTCGAGGTTCCCGGCAGCCACTCCGTGTACGTGTCGCGGCCGGACGCGGTGGCCGACCTGATCGAGCAGGCCGCCGCCGCTCACTGACCCTGCGGCGTCCTGCGCGCGGCCGGGATCCGGGCAGCCCGCGCGATCCCGGCCGCGGCGGTATGCCCGGGGTGGCGTCGCGGCTGGGGTTCGGACGTCGGTGGGGAGTTCGAGAGCGACCCGCGCCGGCAACAACCTGCGGGCCACCGGGCTGTCCGCCAGCGCCACCGGCGCCACCGGGCCGGCGTCCCTCACCCCACAGCAGCGCGAGATCGCCCTCGGGTCGGTGGCCTCGAGCTACGCTCCGCCGCCGAACCGGGCCTGCCACAGGTCGCGCAGGAGTGCGATCTCGGCCATGTGGTGGACGAGTTCGAGGTTGGTCTCCCACAGCACGTCGACGAACGGATCGTCGGGGTCGGAGCCGGACGGGTACTGCGAGAAGCCGACCGTGTCGAGCTGCTCGTCGGTGACGGCGGCGACGCTCGTACGCCAACGGTCCACCGTCGCCCAGAACCGGTCGAGTGCCGACGCGGCGTCCGGGGTGAAGTCGACCAGCAGCTTCGGGTGCCGCCGCCGGTCTCCGAAGGTCCACTCCCAGCGGCCGGCGAAGCCCGAATGCAGATGTCCGAGCCGCCAGGCGATGGTGGTGACCGGGGTCCGGTCGGGCTCCGGCGGACCGGTGCGGCCGAGGATCTCCTCGACCCGCCCGACGCCGACGCTCCAGTCCTCGGCGATCTTGGCGACGGGCATGCCCGCGGCGACCTGCCGGGCGACCTCGGCGTACTCGCCGGCCGGGATGTCGGGGGCGCCCTGGTCGAGCACCCAGTCACCGAGGCCGTACGCCCCTGGCGTCGTCGCCTCCTCCCGGCGCCGGACCGACCAGCAACCGGGCACCGGCTCCCACAGGTACTCCTCGTCGCCGAGCCCCGTCAGCCGCACCTGGGCCAACTCCCTGGCGCGGTCGAACTGGTCGAGCAGCAAGCC
The DNA here is from genome assembly GCF_053611365.1 of Streptomyces sp. NPDC054813. NCBI lineage: Bacteria > Bacillati > Actinomycetota > Actinomycetes > Kitasatosporales > Streptomycetaceae > Streptomyces > Streptomyces sp. NPDC054813. The sequence continues at coordinate 112,883 of NZ_JBSHAF010000015.1, forward strand.
CGAACGGCCGGTCCCCATGCGTCGCTCCCTGTGCGGTCTCCTGCCCTGCCACGCCCGGACGGAGACTAACGACTCGTCGGCACGGGGCGCGACGAATTTTGGAGCGGGCGGCCCAGGGCCGCTGCCGGTCAGCTGTCGTAGTCGACCGTCAGCTTCTCGGAGACCGGGTACGTCTGGCAGGTCAGCACATAGCCGGCCTCCACCTCGGCGGGTTCGAGGGCGTAGTTGCGGCGCATGTCGGCTTCGCCGTCCGTGATCCGTGCCCGGCAGGTGCCGCAGACGCCTCCCTTGCAGGCGAAGGGCAGGTCCGGGCGGATGCGGGCGGCGGAGTCGAGGAGTGCCGTGCCGCGCGGCAGCCGGGCGGTGGTGGAGCGGCCGTCGAGGGTGACGGTGACCTCGCTGGCCGGGCCCGTCGCCGCCGCCTCCTCGTGACGGACGGGTTCGATCGGCTCGTCGGCGAAGAAGAGCTCCTGGTGGATCCGCCCGCCGGGGACACCCAGCCCGGCCAGGACCTGCTGGGCGTCGAGCACCATGCCGTGCGGTCCGCACAGCCACCAGTGATCGGCGGCGGAGACGTCGATCAGTCCCGCGACGAGGGCGGCGAGGCGGTCGCCGTCGAGACGGCCGGAGAGGAGTTCGGCTTCGCGGGGTTCACGGGACAGCACGTGGGCGAGGTGGAAGCGGGTGCGGTACTCGTCCTTCAGGTCGGCCAGTTCGTCGGCGAACATCACGGTGTCGGTGCGCCGGTTGCCGTAGAACAGCGTGACCCTGGAGCGGTCGTCGGCCGCCAGGACGGACTCGGCGATGGACATCATGGGGGTGATGCCCGAGCCCGCGGCGATCAGTACATGGTGGCCGGGCACCGTGAGGTCGGGGGTGAAGGCTCCGGTGGGGGCCATCACCTGCACGGTGTCGCCGGGCCGCACCTCGTGGACCAGCCAGGAGGAGAAGAGCCCGCCGGGCACCTCCCGGACGCCGATGCGGGGCGGTGCGCCGACCGGCGAGCAGATCGAGTAGGAGCGCCGCTCGTCGCGCCCGTCGACCTCGCGACGCAGGGTGAGCGACTGGCCGGGGCCGAAGGCGAACTCCTCCGCCAGGGCCTCGGGGATGTCGAAGGTGACCGCCACGGCGTCCTCGCACAGGCGCTGGACGGCGGCGACGCGCAGGGGATGGAAGGCTGGGCGGCGCCGGCGGACTGTCGTCGCGGGGGCACCGGCGGTCGGTGCCATCAGCTCTGCCATCAGATCTCCTTGACGTACTCGAACGGCTCGCGGCAGGCCAGGCACCGCCACAGCGCCTTGCAGGAGGTGGCCGCGAAGCGGGAGGTCTCCTCGGTGTCGGCCGACCCGCAGCGCGGGCAGGTGACCGTGCGCCGGGTCGGTGACAGGTTCAGCGGGACGGGACCGGTGGGGTGCCGCGGTGCTGTCGCGGGCGGTGCGATGCCGTGTGCGGCGAGCTTGCGGCGCCCTTCGGGGGTGATCCAGTCGCTCGTCCACGGCGGGTCGAGGACCGTACGGATCTCGACCCGGTCGAACCCGGCGTCCCGCAGGCACGCGGCGACCCCGGCCCGCATCTCGGCCATGGCGGGGCAGCCCGAATAGGTGGGGGTGAGACCGGCGACCACCGTGCCGTCGGCCTCGATCGTCACGGTCCGCAGCACCCCGAGGTCGGCCAGGGTGAGCATGGGCAGCTCGGGGTCGGGGACCTGTTCGGCGAGGTCCCGGGCCCGCCGGACGTCGGACAGGACGGTCACCATGTCGCCTCCGGGTGGGCGCGGGCCACGCTCTGCAGCTCGGCCAGGAGCGGGGCGAGGTGTTCGGTGTGTCCGCCGTGCCGGCCGTGGCCGGGCAGGGGTGCGGTGTGCGGCACGGGGAGCCCGGCCGCGTCGAGGACCTGCTGGAGATCGGCGAGGACCGCCTCGCGCACGTCCTGTGCGGCGAACAGTTCCTCCCAGTACGGAGCCTGTGATTCCAGGGCGGTCAGCATGCGCGCGTGGGACTCTTCCGTGCCGTCGCCCAGGCGTACGACCCATTCGGCGGCGTACTGCCGGTGGTAGGTCAGCTCCTTCACGCCCTTGGCCGCGATCGCCGCGAGCACCGGGTCGGGTGCGGAGGCCAGTTCGGTGAAGTGGGCGAGGCGCCAGCTGGCGAACACCAGCAGCCGCAGGACGGAGAAGGCGAAGTCGCCGTTGGGGAGTTCGGCGAGGCGTACGTTGCGGAAGTCGCCGGCGTCGCGGAAATAGGCGTAGGCGTCCTCCGTACGGCCGGTGCCGTCCACCTGCCCGCAGCGCGCGTACAGCAGGCGTGCCTGGCCGAGCAGGTCGAGCCCGATGTTGGCCAGCGCCACCTCCTCCTCCAGCTCGGGGGCGCGGGTGACCCATTCGGCGAGCCGCTGGGCCAGGACCAGGGCGTCGTCGCCGAGCGCCAGGCAGTGGGCGGCCAGTGCGGCGGCGTCGACGCCCTCGGGTACGACGGTGTCGACGCCGTACAGCGGGTCTTCGAAGCCGGTGCCGAAGGCCCAGCGGGCGTCGCCCTCGTCGTGGCCCTCGGCCAGCGACAGGTAGACGTGGTCGTCGCTCATCACCGGCTCCTAGATGTGCGGGACATCGTCGGGGATGTCGTAGAAGGTCGGGTGCCGGTAGACCTTGTCGGCGCTGGGGGCGAAGAAGGGGTCCTTCTCGTCCCGGCTGGAGGCGGCGATGTGGTCCGAGCGCACGGCCCAGATGCTGACGCCTTCGTTGCGCCGGGTGTACAGATCGCGGGCGTGGGTGAGGGCCATCTCGTCGTCCGCGGCGTGCAGCGAGCCGACGTGGACGTGGTTGAGGCCGCGCTTGCCGCGGATGAACACCTCGTACAGGGGCCAGTTCTCCGAGTCGCTCATGCGACTGCCTCCTTACGTGCCCGGGCGGCCTGCTTGGCGGCGTGCGCGCCGGCGGCCGCACGCACCCAGGCGCCTTCCTCGTGGGCGTCGCGCCTGCGCTGCATCCGCTCCGCGTTGCAGGGGCCGTTGCCGCTGATGACTTCCTTGAGTTCGGAGAAGTCGGGGGTGCCGAAGTCGTGCCGGCCGCGCTCCTCGTTCCAGCGCAGTTCGGGGTCGGGCAGGGTGACGCCGAGCCTGGCCGCCTGGGGCACGGTCATGTCGACGAAGCGCTGGCGCAGTTCGTCGTTGCTGTGCCGCTTGATCTTCCAGGCCATCGACTGCGCGGAGTTGGGCGAGGCGTCGTCGGGCGGACCGAACATCATCAGGGACGGCCACCACCAGCGGTCCACCGCGTCCTGCACCATCTCCCGCTGGGCGTCGGTGCCGCGCATCATGGTCATCAGCAGCTCGTAGCCCTGCCGCTGATGGAAGGACTCCTCCTTGCAGATCCGCACCATCGCGCGGGCGTAGGGCCCGTACGAGCTGCGGCACAGGGGGACCTGGTTGCAGATGGCCGCGCCGTCGACGAACCAGCCGATGACCCCGACGTCCGCGAAACTGGGCGTGGGGTAGTTGAAGATCGACGAGTACTTCTGGCGGCCTTCGAGGAGGCGCTGGGTGAGGTCAGCCCGGTCGACGCCCAGGGTCTCGGCGGCCGAGTACAGGTACAGGCCGTGGCCGGCCTCGTCCTGGACCTTGGCGAACAGGATCGCCTTGCGGCGCAGCGAGGGCGCCCTGGTGATCCACTCGCCTTCCGGCTGCATGCCGATGATCTCCGAGTGCGCGTGCTGGGCGATCTGCCGGACCAGCGTCCTGCGGTAGCCCTCGGGCATCCAGTCGCGCGGTTCGATCCGCTGGTCGCGCGAGATCGTCGCCTCGAAATGGGACTCCAGGTCGTGCTCGGCGTCCCTTCCGGCCGCTTCAGTCATCTCCACCCACTCCCTACCGACCATTCGTTCGGTTCATCATAAGGTATGCCCTCCCTGATCTGGCAAGGGCCGCACCGGATCGGTGTCCGGCAAAAGACCGACCGCCCGCGCAGGGCCACCGTCCGCCGGGGACGGCGCGCACGGTGCCGCCGCGGCCCGCGCCGGTCACCAGGCGTAGAAGCCCCGGCCGGTCTTCTGTCCGAGTTCGCCGCGGGCCACCTTCTCGCGCAGCAGCCGCGGCGGTGCGAAGCGGTCGCCGAGGGTGGCGTGCAGGTGTTCGGCGATGGCGAGCCGGACGTCGAGCCCGACCAGGTCGGTCAGGCGCAGCGGCCCCATGGGGTGCTTGTAGCCGAGCCGCATCGCGTCGTCGATGGCCTCGGGCGCGGCGACGCCCTCCTCGACCATGCGGATCGCCTCCAGCCCCAGGACCAGGCCGAGCCGGCTGCTGGCGAAGCCGGGCGAGTCCTTGACCACGACGTCCTGCTTGCCCAGCGCCCTGGTCCACTCCAGAGCGGCCCGCACGGTGTGCTCGGCGGTGTCGGGGGCGACGACGATCTCGACGAGTGCGGAGGCGGGCACCGGGTTGAAGAAGTGCATCCCGAGGAACCGTTCCGGCCGTCGGAGCGCGGCGGCGAGGTCGGTGACCGACAGGGAGCTGGTGTTGGTGGCCAGGACGGTCGTGTCGCCCACAGCCTCTTCGGCGGCCTTCAGAAGGCGGGCCTTGAGCGCCGCGTCCTCCGGTACCGCTTCCACGACCAGTTCGGTCCCCGGTGGCAGGGCGTCCACCGCGGGTACGACGGTCACCCGGCCGGCCACCCGCTCCGCGGGCTCGCTCAGATGGCCGCGCTCCCCGGCCCGCCGCAGGCTGCCGCCGATCCGCTCCAGCGCCGCGGCGGCGGCCTCCGCCCCGCTCTCCACCACGGTCACGGCGGAGCCGGCGGTGGCGAAGGACTGGGCAATGCCCGCGCCCATCCGGCCGCCGCCGATGACGGCGACGGTGTCGGGTGCCGAGGTCATGCGCGACTCCTCTTCTCGAGAAAACGTGTCATGCGGTCCTTTTTGTCCGCGCTCTCGAACAGCACGGCCTGCGCCAGGTCGTCGGCGACCGGGTGGGCCCCGGGCGAGTCGACGACGAGCTTGGTCAGCCGCAGGGCCGTGGCCGAGGACCGTGCCATGCGGTCGAGCAGCGCGTGGGCGCACTCCAGCAGTTCCTCGGCGGGGACGACCTCCATGACCAGGCCCGCGGCGAGCGCGGCCTGGGCGTCGAGGTTGCGGCCGGCGAGCAGGATCTGCTTGGCGATCGACTCCCCGACCAGTTCGGGCAGCCGCCAGCAGGCGCCGGCCGCGGCGAGGATGCCGAGGCCCGGCTCGGGGTTGCCGAAGACGGCACCGGGGCCGGCGATCCGCAGGTCGCAGGCGTAGGCCAGCTCGGCCCCGCCGCCCAGCGCCCAGCCCTCGACGGCGGCCAGGGTGGGCATGGGCAGCCGCCGGACGCGTTCGAACAGCCGGCTGTTGATGCCCTGGAGCGCCTCGTCGCGGCCGCGCTCCAGCAGCTCGGCGATGTCGGCGCCGCCCGCGAAGACCCCGCCGTGGCCGGTCAGGAGCAGCAGCCTGGGCTCGCGCTCCAGTCGCTCGCACACCTGGTGCAGTTCGCTGATCATGCGGCCGCTGATGGCGTTGCGGGCCTCGGGGCGGTGGAGGGTGACGACGACCCGGTCGGCCCGCTCCTCCACCAGCAGCGTGTCGTACGACGAAGACGTGGTCACACCCGCTCCACCAGCAGTGCGACGCCCTGGCCCACGCCCACGCAGAGCGTGGCCAGGCCGCGGCGGCCGTTCTCGCGTTCCAGGCGGCCGAGGAGGGTGAGCAGGATGCGGGCGCCGGAGCAGCCGAGCGGATGCCCGAGAGCGATGGCGCCGCCGTCGGCGTTGACCTTGTCCTCGTCGAGCTTGAGACGGCGGATGACGGCCAGGGCCTGTACGGCGAACGCCTCGTTGAGTTCCACGGCGTCCAGGTCGCCGGCCTGCCAGCCGGCCCGGGCCAGCGCCTTCTCGGTGGCGGGGACCGGTCCCAGACCCATGAGGTTGGGCTGCACCCCGGCGGAGGCCGAGGCGACGATCCGGGCCCGGGGGGTGAGGCCGTAGCGCTCCACCGCCTCGGCACTGGCGACCGTCAGGGCCGCCGCGCCGTCGGACAGCGGGGAGGACGAGCCCGCGGTGACGATGCCGTTCTCGCGGAAGACGGTCCGCAGGGAGCCCAGCTTCTCCAGGGTGGTGCCGGGGCGGGGGCCCTCGTCCCGGGTCACCTCACCGTCCCGCACGGGGACGGGGACGATCTCGCGGTCGAAGCGGCCCGCCTCCTGGGCTGCGACGGCCCGCTGGTGGCTGCGCAGGGCGAAGGCGTCGGACTCGGCGCGGGTGATGCCGTCCAGGGCCGCGACCTCCTCCGCGGTCTCGCCCATGGACAGCGTGACCTTGACCGCCTCCGGTCCGGCGTCCCCGGGGACGGCACGGTCGGCGGCGGTGAAGCGCGGGTTGGTGAACCGCCAGCCCAGGGCGGTGTCGTGCACCTGCCCCGGCTTGGCCCACGGAGTGCCGGGCTTCTCCATCACCCAGGGCGCCCGGGTCATGGACTCCACTCCCCCGGCGACCACCAGGCCGGCCTCCCCGGCGCGGATCGTCTGGGCCGCCGAGGCCACCGCGGTCAGGCCGGACGCGCACAGGCGGTTGACGGTGTAGCCGGGCACGGTGTGCGGCAGGCCGGCGAGCAGCACCGCCATCCGGGCCACGTCCCGGTTGTCCTCGCCCGCCTGGTTGGCGGCTCCGAGAACGACCTCGTCCACGGCCTCGCCGGGCGCTCCGGCGCGCCGCACGGCCTCGGCGACGACGAGGGCGGCGAGGTCGTCGGGGCGGACGGCGGCCAGGGCACCGCCGTAGCGGCCCTGCGGGGTGCGGGCCCCGTCGATCAGGTAGACGTCCGGCATCAGGCGGCCTCCCTGCCCTGCGCGGCGTACTCGCCGTAGACGGATCTGCTCGGTGACTCCGGTTGCGGGGACCGGTGATCGCGGCTCGCGACGGCGCCCTCGGCACGCTCCATCGGCGTGCGGTGACGGGCGAGGCAGCCGGGCCTCTCAGGGGTCTTCTGCGGCATGCGGTACACCTCTTGACATGCGGGGGTCTCGCTGGATTACCTTGACCACACCGCACGCTAACCGAATGTTCGGTCGGTCCACAAGGTGGTGGAAATGACGACCCGGGTACCGGAAACGACGCCTGGCCCTGTCGAGACGATGTTCGCCGCGGACGAGGCGTCACGAGGACTCGGCATCGAGCTGCTGGAGCACGGCGAGGGGACTGCCGTCCTGCGGATGACCGTGGCACCCTCGCAGGTCAACGGGCACCGGATCGCCCACGGCGGCTATCTCTTCCTCCTCGCCGACACCGCGTTCGCCTGTGCCTGCAACAGCCACGGTCCCGTGACCGTCGCCGCCGGCGCCGACATCGACTTCATCGCGCCCGCGTACGAAGGCGATGTGCTGGTGGCCACGGCGCGGGAGCGCGTTCGGTTCGGCCGCAGCGGTGTCTACGACGTGAGCGTTGTGCGCGGAGACGAAGTGATCGCGGAGTTCCGCGGCCGCAGTCGCACCCTCCGCGCGCGGATTGAGGAGCCGTGATGAGCAGCGAAGTGATCGCGCCCGAGCCGAGGGCCACCCGCCGGGGGGAGCCGCTCCCCGAGGCGCTCCTGGACGACGCCGAGCGGATGTCCCGCGAGGAGCTGACGGCGCTCCAGCTCACCCGGCTGCGCGCGACGCTGCGGCACGCGTACGACAACGTGGAGCTGTACCGCGAGAAGTTCGACGCGGCCGGTGTGCGGCCCGAGGACTGCCGGACCCTCGCGGACCTCGCCCGCTTCCCCTTCACGACCAAGTCGGACCTGCGGGACACCTACCCCTTCGGCATGTTCGCCGTCCCGATGTCCGAGGTGCGGCGCGTACACGCCTCCAGCGGCACCACCGGCCGCCCCACCGTGGTCGGCTACACCGAGAACGACCTGTCCATGTGGGCGGACGTCGTCGCCCGCTCCATCCGGGCGGCCGGCGGCCGGCCAGGGCACAAGGTGCACATCTCCTACGGCTACGGCCTGTTCACCGGCGGTCTGGGCGCCCACTACGGCGCGGAACGCGCCGGGTGCACCGTGATCCCCGCCTCCGGCGGCATGACCGCGCGTCAGGTGCAGATCATCCAGGACTTCCGTCCCGAGATCATCATGGTCACGCCCTCCTACATGCTGACCCTGCTCGACGAGTTCGAGCGTCAGGGCATCGATCCCCGCTCCACCTCCCTGGAGGTCGGCATCTTCGGTGCCGAACCCTGGACGGAGGAGATGCGCCGCGAGATCGAGGAGCGCCTGGACATCCACGCGGTCGACATCTACGGACTGTCCGAGGTCATCGGCCCGGGTGTCGCCCAGGAGTGCGTGGAGACCAAGGACGGACTGCACGTCTGGGAGGACCACTTCCTCCCCGAGGTGGTGGACCCGCTGACCGACGAGGTGCTGGCCGAGGGCGAGAGCGGTGAGCTGGTCTTCACCTCGCTCACGAAGGAGGCGCTGCCCATCATCCGGTACCGCACCCGGGACCTGACGCGGCTGCTGCCGGGCACCGCGCGTCCCGGACTGCGCCGGATCGAGAAGATCACCGGCCGCTGCGACGACATGATCATCCTGCGTGGGGTCAACGTCTTCCCCAGCCAGGTGGAGGAGATCGTGCTGCGCACGCCCGCCGTGGCTCCGCACTTCCAGATCCAGATCAGTCAGCGCGGCCGGATGGACCACATGACCGTCCGTGTGGAGGCCCGGCCCGACGCGAGTCCCGCCGACCGTGAGGCCGCCGCGCGGACGATCGCCCAGGGCATCAAGGACGGTGTCGGCGTCACCGTGGAGGTCGACATCGTCGACCCGGAGACCCTGGAGCGTTCGCTCGGCAAACTCCGCCGGGTCAAGGACCTGCGCAAGGGTTAATACGCTGGCGGACGGCTGGCCGGGGTGCCTACTGTCCTGGGCATGCCCGAGCTGCACCTGCTCCGTCCGGACCACGTCCCGGCGCTCCTCGCCTTCGAGCAGGAGAACCGCGCCTATTTCGCGGCGACCGTCCCCGACCGCGGTGACGACTACTTCGCCCGGTTCGAGGAGCGGCACCGCGCGCTGCTCGCCGAACAGGCGGCCGGGATCTGCTACTTCCATGTGGTGGTCGGCGATGCGGGCGAAGTGCTGGGGCGGGTCAATCTGGTGGATGTTGCGGACGGCGGCGCCGACCTCGGCTACCGGATCGCGGAACGGGCCGCGGGCCGGGGCCTGGCCACCTCGGCCGTGCGGGAGATCTGCGGCCTCGCCGCCACCGGATACGGACTGACCTTCCTGCGGGCCGCCACCACCCTCGTCAACACGGCGTCCCGGACCGTCCTGGCCCGCTCCGGCTTCACCGTCACCGGCGAGACGCGGCTCTCCGGCCTCCCCGGTCTGACGTATCTGCGCCGTCTGTAGGGGATTTGCGGGAACATCCCGGCGGGCCGCCTCGTTGTCCCGGGGCCGATCCCGTCCCCGACCCTGGGAGCATCGTGCCCGCATCCGCGTCCGTCACCTCCACCGTCCTCCCCGCACTCCCGTCCCTCGGCACGCAGGCCGAGCGGCTCATCGAGTCGGGGGTGCACGAGATCGCCGGGCTGTCCGCGGCCGAGGTCCGCGCCGTCGCCGCGACCCCTGCCGGGCAGGATGCCCTGCTCGCCGTACATCCGGAGCGCGCCCCCGCCTCCACGCTCGCGCCGCTGCTCCGGCACGACGGCAGGCCGGGGTTCGTCGTCACCGACATGACCGACGCCGACCTCTTCGCCCCGCTCGACACGATCGCGCTGCCCGACGCCCCGCTCTACGTCCTCACCGGCCTGGACCGGGGCGACCGGATGGCGAACTGGAGCCCTGACGAGGCGCTCCCCGCGCTCACCGCGCAGGACCGCACCCCGCTGCTGCTCAGCGAGGGCATCCACTGGGTGCTGCAACAGCCCGCTGTCCTGGAGCGCAACCACTGCTTCATGACCATCGGTTCACGGCTGCGCAAGGCCAACGGCGCCCTGGACTCGCGCACTCCGGCGATCTGGATCAGCAACGGCACCGGACGGGACGGCCGTGAGCGCCGCAACGCGCCCAAGGTGGGCTGGTGCTGGGCCGGTAACCGGCACACCTGGCTGGGGTTCGCCTCGGCTGCGGGCCGCCGGGGCCGGTAGGACGCGCCGCCGGGCCGGCCGCGGTGCTCGTGAGCACCGCGGCCCTCCCGGAGTCCGTCAGCCGCTCACCGGCCTGCCGCGGCCCCACGCCCAGGCGAGGCGGTCGGCGCCGGACTGGTTGGTGGTGGCCAGCCAGGGGCGGGAGGTGTCGCCGATCAGCTTCTGGATCGAGTAGGTGTCGTCGGTGCGCAGGCCGGGCCAGTACACCGAGCCCATGCCGAGCTTGCGGAACAGGTCCGTGTCGGCCTGGATGAAGTTGACGGAGTTGTCGTCGGGCGTCGGCACGTTGTAGTCGAGGCCGGTGGTCATCGGGGCGCCGAACTCGTCGGCGACGGTCCGGCCCGCGCAGTCACCGAGCCGCTCCTTCAGGTCGGCCGCCCACTGGTCATAGGTGGCGTAGCTCTTCCAGAAGCCGTAGTGGTGCAGGGAGAGGTAGGTCCCCTTCAGGCGCGGGTCGGCGCAGACGGTGGTGACGTGGTCGTTGTAGCCGGCGCCGCTGACGAAGACCCGGTCGTGCGGGACGTACGGGTAGGTCGCCAGCCACTTGGCGGCGAGGTCGGCCCACTCCGCGTCGGTGTAGCCGTGCGGCTCGTTCATCGGCTCGAAGTAGACGTGCGGGTCGTGCCGGTAGGCCTTCACGACGGTGTTCCACATCGGCCAGTAGGTGGCCTCGTCGTCGATGAAACCGTCCTTGTTCGCGCCGGTGCCCTCCCAGTAGGAGACGATCACCTTGAAGCCCTGTGCCGAGGCCGCGTCGATGACTCCGCGGTACGACTTCCAGTAGGAGCCGTTCACCGTGTAGGGGTTGATGGGCAGCCGTACGGTGTTGGCCCCGAGGTTGGCGCGGAACGCCGCGATCACCCGGGTCGCCTTGGCGTAGGTCTGCGCGTAGCTGTCGGAGAGCGACAGGCCGGAGAGGACCACCGGGTCATCGGCGTAGTTGTCGCGCGGGTCGGCCCAGTTGACGCCCTTGAACTGGCTGGTGCCATGGCCCGGTACCGCGGCGGAGGCGGAGGCGGGGCTGCCGGTGAGGGTCGTGGCACCGACGGCGGCGATCGCGACCGCCGCCAGGGCGGCGCGCTTGCGAGGGGTGATCCGGGTTCCGGCGGGGGTCTTGCGCATCAACGTGCCCTTTCAGGAGACGGCGGCTCGGCGCGGCGGCTCGTTGCCCCGGTCGCATGTTCACGTAAACATCGACCGGGCGTGTTTACGTGAACATCCACTGCGCGACGCGGCGAGGAGATCACCCTCCGGGCTGGTCACACGGCGATGTTTACGTAAACTCGAAAGCGTCGGAATCGTGGCATCCGCTCCTGCGGCCGTCAAGGTTTCCCGCTCCGTAACATCCGGTACGTGAAGGAGACTTGAAGGGTGAGCCGATGGAGTTGAACGAGCCGGGGGCACCTGTCCCGTCGGCCACGGGCGGTGCGCAGCGGGGCGGTTCCGGGGTGCCGGGCGGACGCCGGAAGCAGCGGGTCTCGATGGCGGACGTCGCCAAGCTCGCCGGTGTCTCCTCGCAGACGGTCTCCCGGGTCTCCAACGGCCATGCCGGAGTGATCAGTTCCACCCGGGAGCAGGTGCTGGCCGCGATGCGGGAGCTCGGCTACCGGCCCAACAGCGCGGCCCGCGCCCTGCGTTACGGCCGGTTCAACACCATCGGTGTGATCCTGTTCAGCCTCTCCTCGACGGGCAGCAGCCGTACCGTGGAGGCGATCGCCACCCATGCCGCGGCCGAGGGGTACGCGATCACCCTCATCCCCATCGACGTGGCCACGCAGGACAACGTGCTGGGGGCCTTCACGCGGATGGGCGAGCTGGCGGTGGACGCCGTGATCGTCATCATGGAGATCCACCTGCTCGACACCAGCACGGTCCAACTGCCCCCCGGCGTCCATGTGGTGGTCGTGGACTCGGACGCCGGGGACCGCTACAGCGTGGTCGACACCGACCAGGCCGACGGCGCCCGGAAGGCCGTACGGCATCTGCTGGAGCTGGGCCACCGGACCGTGTGGCATGTGACCGGTCCCGGGACGTCGTACGCGGGCCAGCGCCGCACCCAGGCCTGGCGGGCCGAGCTGGAGGAGGCCGGACGCCCGGTTCCGGCGCCGCTGCACGGCGACTGGTCGGCCGAGTCCGGTTACGCGGCCGGGCTCGCGCTCGCCCGGGAGCCCGACTGCACCGCGGTGTTCGCGTCCAACGACCATATGGCCCTGGGTCTGCTGCGCGCCTTCCACGAACAGGGCCGGTCCGTGCCCGCCGACGTGAGTGTCGTCGGGTTCGACGACACGCCCGACGCAGCCTTCTTCATCCCGCCGCTGACCACCGTCCACCAGGACTTCGCCGAGGTCGGCCGCCGCTGCGTCCAGGGCGTCCTGCGCCAGATCCGCACCCGGGACGACTCCCGTCCCGGCACCGATCTCGTCCCGGCCCGTCTGGTGGTCAGGGACAGCACCGCGCCGCCGCGCAGTTCACCGGGCCGCGGATGACCCGCCGTCGCATCGGCTCCCCGGCCGGCTCAGGCGGTACCGGTCGGCCGTGCTCGCGGGGCGTCGGGCGTGGCACCGACGTCCGGTCGAACCGCGCGAGCAGATCGGCGGCATCAGCTCCAAGGTGCTCACCGAGCCCCTGCGGCGCCTACAGTTCAACGGGCTGGTGACGCGGCGGGCCATGACCGGGGCGCCACCGCGTGTGGAGTACGGTCTGACGGGCCTGGGGCGGTCGTTGCTCGGGCCCATCGACGCCGTCGGGGCGTGGGCATTCGAGCACGGTGACGAGGTCGTGGCCGCGCAGGAGGCCGGCTGCACCGGCGTTCGCGATCGTGGCTGACGAGCGCTTCACCCATCAGCGCCTCGCCGATCAGGGCATCGAGGTCGGCGGGGTTCGGGGTGCGCCCGACGCGCCGGGGCGGGAGTTCGAGTTCGTGGCGCGGCGGCCGAGGGGCGGGTGAGGTACGCGGTGCGGGGTACCCGGCCGCCGAACGCGGTGACCGGCACCGCACGGACGTGGAAGGTCAGGCATCGCAGCCCCCATGTCCACGACGCATCCTGCCGAGCGCACCCGCAACGGGCGGGGCTGGTTCGAGCGGCTGGCGGAGGTGGCCTCGAACGTCACCAGCTCCCTGCTGTTCATGTGTCTCTGCCTGGCTCTGGTCGCGGCCTTCGTCGCCGTCCATGTCGCGGGCCTCGACCTGAGCTGGCAGCTCCTCGTCGGTGATGTCATGACCTCCCTGAACCTGCTGCTGCTCGCCCTGCTGAAGAACTCCGAGCGCCGCGCGGAACACGCCATCCAGCGCAAGCTCGACAGCATCGCCGCCGCGCTGCTCGATCAGCGTGCGGGCGACACCCCGCAGGAAGCGGCGGCGGAGCTGCGCAAGGTGATCCGGATGGACGAGGAGCTCTGACTCGGTCGAGCCCGGTGCGCGGGCCGTACCGGGCGTCGGTCGCGTCCTCGTACCCTGTTCGACGTGCCCCCCACCTGCCTGCATCATGTCGCCGTCCTCGTGCTGGAGGGGGCGAAGCCCCTCGACGTCGGTATCCCGGCGCAGGTGTTCACGACCCGGGCGAGCATGCCGTACGAGGTACGGGTGTGCGGTGCGGCGCCCGGTCTGGTCACCGGCGGCGACGGGCTGTCGTACCACGTCGCTCATGGCCTCGACGCGCTGGAGTGGGCGGAGATCGTGTTCGTTCCCGGCTACCGGTTCCCGGACCGGGAGGACCCGCCGCGGGCGGTCGTCGACGCGCTGCTCGCCGCGCACGAGCGGGGCGCGCGGCTGGCAGCCATCTCGACGGGGGCCTTCGCGCTCGCCGCGACGGGACTGCTCGACGGCCGGCGCGCCACCACGCACTGGCACTACACGCGCGCGCTCGCCGAGAGACATCCGCTGGTCAAGGTCGACGAGAACGTGCTGTTCGTCGACGAGGGCAGCGTGCTGACGTCGGCCGGCGCCGCCTCGGGCATCGACCTGTGCCTGCACATCCTGCGCGGTGACCTCGGGGTGGCCGCGTCGAACCACGCGGCCCGGCGGCTGGTCGCGGCCCCCTACCGCAGCGGCGGCCAGGCGCAGTACGTGCCGCGCAGTGTGCCCGAGCCGCTGGGTGAGCGGTTCGCAGTGACCCGCGAGTGGGCACTGCACCGGCTCGGCGAGCCGCTCACCCTCGACGCACTCGCCCGGCATGCGGGGGTGTCAGCACGCACGTTCTCGCGGCGGTTCGTCGAGGACACCGGGTACACACCGATGCAGTGGGTGATGCGCGCCCGGATCGATCTGGCCCGGGAACTGCTGGAGCGGTCGGAGCGGAGCGTCGAGCAGATCGCCGACGACGTCGGTCTCGGCACCGGGGCGAATCTGCGCCTCCACTTCCAGCGGATCCTCGGTACGACGCCGAGCGACTACCGGCGCACTTTCACCAAGGGCGAGTAGCGGGCAGTGAGATCAGAGCGATCGAGGTGTTGATGCTCGCGATCAGCACGCCGAGCGTGGTGCTATGAGAAACCGGCGGTCAGTTCACGATGGCCGGACTGCGCGCGGGGGCGGCCCGGAACGCTGTCCAAGGCGTGCGGTCGACGACCAGACGGCGCAGCGTGCGCACCTGGCGGCGCCGGTCAGGATCTGCTTGGACAGCGGTGGCCGGTCGTACGGCGGACGGGACTCCGCACCGATCAGCGTGAGGGTGCCGCCCCAGCCTCGGCGGCGGATGGTCTCGGCCGCGGCCAGGCCGGCGGCCGAGGCTCCCACGACGGCGATGCGCTTCACTGTTCGTCCCCCTGTTCGCTCCCCTGGCGGTTGGCGACGTCGTTGGCGAGGACGACCCGTCGCCGGCCAAGATGGTCACGCCGCCGACCTCGATGTCCTCCAGGGCCACCCGGCGCCGTCCGCTGTGCACGATGGTGAGGTGGCGCAGGAGTTCCTCGACCGCCGAAGCGACCAGCTTCGGGTCGTCACTCTCGCGCAGCCGGGCCAGCTGGCCGGGGTTCCGCAGCAGGGCCAGGGTGCCCAGCGCGATCATGTTCGCGGTGGTCTCGTGCCCGGCAATCAGCAGCAGCAATCCAGTACCGGCCGCTTCGGACCTGGGGAGTTCACCGGTCCTGACCCGCTCGGCCAGCGTGGAGAGAAGGTCGTCGGCCGGGTGGGCCAGCTTGGCGCCGATCAGCCGGTCCAGGTAGTCCATCAGCTCCTGGGTGGCCACCCGTGCCTGTGCCACGGTGGTGGTGCGCCGGATCAGGATCTTGCTGTTGGCCTGGAAGAAGTCGTGGTCGGCATACGGCACTCCGAGCAGGCCCTGCCTGCAGGAGGAGACATCGAGGAGCGGGTCCGGAGGTTCAGGCGGTCGGCGGTCCGCCGCCGTCCTTGGTGGCGGTCCGCGGATCCGTCCCGAGCATGCGCCGGATGATGGGCATGACCGTGTGTACGGCCACTCCCAGCACCTGCACGTCGTGCTCGGGCAACCTGGCCAGCAGTTCGGCGAACCGGGCGTCCCCCGCCCTGCGGTGCTCGGCCAGGAGTTCACGCCCGGCGTCCGTGATGGCGACGAGGCGGACCCGCCCGTCCTCGGGATCACTGATCCGCGATGCCAGACCCTGGGCTTCCAGCCGCTGCACCAGCACGGACATCGACGGCTGGGTCACACTCTCCGCCGCGGCCAGCGTGGTCAGCCGGACCGGGCCTTCCCGGCCGAGCCTGCCGAGCGTGGCAGCGGTGGTCAGGCTCATGCCCTGCCAGGTGGACGTGAGGTGCCGGACCAAACCGGTGGTCAGCTCGTGCAGTGCGGCCGCCACCTGCTGGGCTCCTTCTCCGGATGTCTCATCCATGCCCACATTCATAACACGATCTATAGGCGACGCTATATAGATTGAGTGGTAAATGTCCATATTTTTCGACGCCTCAGCAGCTAACCAGAACGGCAGCGACGGCGTGACACCTGCCCAAAATTAGGAAATTTCAGAATCTACATAGACAAACTATATAGAGAGTCTATAGATGGTGCGAGCCCTTCGGGGCGCCGGACGGAGAAGGTGACGACCGTGACCTGCGCCTACCCCCCAGCCCTCGCCTGGCCCCTGACCCACCACCCGGAAGCCGCCGGCGAGGCCCGTCAGATCACCAAGGAGCTGCTCGCCCGCTGGCGGGTCGCCGACGACCCGGCCGACTCGGTGCTGCTGGCCGTCTCCGAACTCGTCACCAACGCCGTTGAGCACGCCCAGCCACCGCTGAAGCTCAGGCTGAGCCACGACCTGTACACCCACCGGGTGCACATCGAGGTCTCCGACGGAGGCCCAGCGGCCACGGACGGTGACTGGGCGGCCAGTTGCTCCCCCTGCGAGCACGGCCGCGGCCTGGAGATCATCGACTTGCTCGCCACCGCCCACGGCAACCGTCTGGAACGGGGCCACGCGACCCACTGGGCCGACGTGTACGCCGCCGCCTGAGTCGACGTACGCGACGGAGTGACCAAGGTGGTGGTCATGTGAGAGCGCGTCGCCGCCGCGCACGGCAGGAATCAGCTCTACCGGCCAGCGGTAGTCCCGGCGCTTCCCCCAGCCCGCGGCCGGAGTGGCGGGATCCTGTGGCGGGATCCTTTTGAACCATGGCGATCTCGCCGCTGTCATGGTCCGGCGCGGCCCGCGAACCTGGTGACGTAGCGAAGGGACACCACTTATGACTCGTATCGCCATCAACGGATTCGGCCGCATCGGACGCAATGTGCTGCGCGCCCTGCTGGAGCGGGACAGCGACCTGGAGATCGTTGCCGTCAACGACCTCACGGAGCCCACCGCTCTGGCACGGCTGCTCGCCTTCGACTCCACGGCGGGGCGCCTCGGGCGCCCGGTGACCGTGGACGGGGACGTCCTCGTCGTGGACGGCCGTCGTATCAAGGTGCTCGCCGAGCGGGAACCGGCGCAGCTGCCGTGGGCCGCGCTCGGCGTGGACATCGTGCTGGAGTCGACCGGCCGCTTCACATCGGCCAAGGCGGCCCGCGCCCACCTCGACGCCGGCGCCAGGAAGGTCCTGGTCAGCGCGCCTGCGGACGGTGCCGACGTCACTCTCGCGTACGGCGTGAACACCGGTGCCTACGACCCGGACACGCACACGATCGTCTCCAACGCCTCGTGCACGACCAACGCGCTCGCGCCGCTCGCCGCCGTCCTCGACGAACTCGCCGGCATCGAGCACGGGTTCATGACCACGGTGCACGCCTACACGCAGGAGCAGAACCTGCAGGACGGCCCGCACCGCGACCCCCGTCGCGCCCGTGCCGCCGGTGTCAACATCGTGCCGACCACGACCGGCGCCGCCAAGGCGATCGGCCTGGTGCTGCCGAACCTCGACGGCAGGCTGTCCGGCGACTCGATCCGGGTGCCGGTCCCGGTGGGCTCGATCGTCGAGCTCAACACGACGGTCGCCCGTGACGTGACGCGCGACGACGTGCTGGCGGCGTACCGTGCCGCCGCGGAGGGGCCGCTCGCGGGCGTCCTCGAATACTCGGAGGACGCGCTGGTCTCCTCGGACATCACGGGCAACCCGGCGTCGGCGATCTTCGACTCGGCCCTCACCCGCGTCGACGGCCGCCACATCAAGGTGGTCGCCTGGTACGACAACGAGTGGGGCTTCTCGAACCGGGTGATCGACACCCTTGAACTGCTCGCACGCTAGCAGGCCCGGCGAAGCGGTCGGCCGTCGTCGGACGGCCGGCCGCTTCGCGGTGCGCGTCAGCTCGCGGCCTCGGCGGGGTGTGCCGTCGCTTCCGCCGTGGCCTGCGGGGCCCGTGCCGGACGGATGCCGATCAGGGCTACGGCGATGACCGCGGCCACCAGCATGCCGATCCCGCCGACGAGGGCGCAAGTGTGCAGGGCGTCGGTGAAGCTCGCGCCGTAGGCGGCCTGGGCCTGTCCGGTGCTCTCGGGGGTGTTCAGGTGCAGGAAGGCTCCCGCCTGGATACCCACGCTGGACACCAGTCCGCCGACCTGCCCCTGGTCGGCGGGGCTCAGCCCGGACGAGGCGAGGTGTCCGGGCAGGGTGGCCAGGGTGCGGTGGGTGAGGATGACGCCGAAGACGGCCGGGCCGAGGGCGCTGCCGATCTGGCGGAGCGCGCTGTTGGCCGCGGCGGCGGTGCCCCCGAGCCGGTGCGGCAGGGCGTCCATGGCGATGGTGGTGATCGGCGCCATGGCGAGCGCGATGCCGATGCCGAGCACGCCGATGACCAGGGCGGCCTCGCCGGTGCCGGTGTCGGCCTGGAAGACGTTCATGATGAGGGCGCCGATCCCGCCGATCACCAGGCCGGTGACCAGCAGCAGGCCGGGCGTGGCCCGGTTCATCAGCCGCCCGACCAGCGGGCCGAGCACCACCGTGAAGCCGTTGATGGCGACGAGGCGGATGCCGATGTCCAGCGTCGAGGCGTGGTGGACGAGCCCGAAGTACTCGCTCAGCGCGAAGACCAGGCCGACCTGGGCGAACAGGGTGACGGCCATGACGAGAGCCGCCCCCGAGAACGCCGCCGACTTGAACAGGCGCATGTCCAGCATCGGGCAGGAGGACCGGAGTTCCACCAGGACGAAGCCGACCGCGCCGGCGGCTGCGACCACGAAGGCGATCACGACCTGGGCCGACGACCACCCGGCGCTACCGCCCTCGATGACGCCGTAGACCAGCCCGGTGATGGCGACGACGGCCAGCAGCTGCCCGGGGATGTCCAGGTGGCGTTCGCGTTCCGCGCGGGAGTCGGTCAGCACGACGGCGCCGATCACGGCCGTGACCACGGCGAGGACGAGCGAGGGCAGGAAGATCCACCGCCAGCTCGCGTGCTCCACGATGACGCCGTTGACCACCGGTCCGAGGGTGAGTCCGAGGCCGAGGGCGGCCGTCCACAGGGCTATCGCCCGGGCGCGCTTACGGGGGTCCGGGATGACATGGCCGATCAGGGCGAGCGTGGACGGCAGCAGCGCGGCCGTGCCGACGCCGGTGAGCGCCTGGCCCACACAGACCTGGACGACGCTGCCGGCGGTCAGGCACACCAGGCAGCCGACGCAGAACAGCACCAGCCCGGCCAGATACGTCTTCTTACGGCCGTACAGGTCACCCACCATGCCGCAGGTCAGCAGCAGTGCCGCGGTCGGCAGGATGAAGGCGTCGGTGATCCACTGGAGCCCGACGGTGGAGGCGTCGAGTGCCTGTTGCATGACCGGAAGCGCGACGGAGACACCGACGACCGGCAGGTAGGAGACGAACACGCCCACGCAGGCCAGCACGACGGTGACCGTGATGTGCCGGGTGCCCGTGTCGGGCGGCGCGGACGGGGACGCGGCAGGAGAAGGCATGGCCACAGGGCACCTCGAAGCAGTGGAGTGACAGGGCGACGTGCTGGGGCGGTGATCGGCGACCCGTCGACTCCCGATCGACTGGCGCACCGCGGATCTACCGCCGGTCCGACAGCGCGGACCCGGTCATGTCGATCCCGTCGGCCGGCCGCGCGGCGCCTGCGCGGTGGGTTCGGCCGGAATCTTCGTTGACGTGGGCCAGTTCTGTCGGGGCGAGCGCTACGGACCGTATACCGAGGCGTGGCCTGCGGAGATGCCCTTGGACCTGCAACCTAAGGTGAACGCCGCTGACGCCTGCCCCACCGCCCCCGAAGAAGGCCGCCGGACCGCCCCGGAGAGCGTGCCGTCACCACACCGTCGGCGGCGACTTCTACACGATGCAAGTCGCCGAGAACGCCGCCAAGATGGCGGACAACCTCGGCGACCGGCTCGGGCAGCTCACCGCGATCGCCGAGCAGCGGTACCGGCACCACCTCTACCGAACGGCACGCCTAGTAGGTCGACCCCAGTGTCTGCGTCGTGTACGCGCACTCCGTGTAGATGTACCCGTAGCGCAGTTTGGCGGTGTCGGAGCCCGGGGCGGCCGTGCTGTCGCTCTTCGGTTTGTGCACGAAGTACGTGGTGCCGGGCGGGAGGCTGATCGTGTGCTGCGGATAGTTCTTGCCGCTGTCGCCGCACGGCTCCCAGCCGGGGAGCAGCGAGCTGGCGAACGAGTACGCCTCGCAGCTGCCGCACGGTCCGAGGGTGAAGCTGCCGGTGACCGGGCCGGTGTAGAGGACGGTGATCTCGTCGGGGCTGTCGTTCCTTACGGTCACCGAGATGCCACCGCCGGAAGCCATGGTGGGCAGCTTCTTGCCGGCGGCCGGGAGCGTCTGGGCGACCTCGGCACCGATGGCGATCTTGCGGGCGCGGTCGCGGTTCCTGTCGTGCGGGCTGCCGGTGACGAACTGCTGCATGGTCTGCTGCGCCTGCGCGAACTCGCCGTCCCGGTACTGCTTCACGCCGCACGCGTACTCCCCCGAGTCACCGCTGCGGTCGGCCCGGTCGGCGACCTTGACCAGGCCGTCGGCCTCGGCGCCGGTCCCGTTCGACAGCTGGCCGATCTGGGTGTTCAGCGTGTGCAGCTGCTTGACGGCGCCACAGGGATCCTTCCCGGCGACGGCCTTCGCCGCCTTCTTCTCGGCCGCGTCCACGGCGGGCACGACCTTGGCGGCCTGGCCGGAGTCGGGGAAGGTGCTCAGGAGTTCGCCGAACTGGGGGACCCAGTCGCCCCCGCCGTCGGCCAGGCCGCCCGCTCCGCACTCGTAGAGCGAGGTGGCCAGCCGGTCGTCGGGCCAGTGCGTGAGCGTGCCGAGCTGGTCCCTGGGTATGGAGTCGGGCACCGTCCGCAGGTATTTCAGCGGTTCGACCGCCGTGCAGTAGTCCTGGTGGCCGTAGGCCGCCGCGACCGTCGTGTAGTACGTCTTCATACGGTCGGGGACCTGGGCGGCGGCCCGGGAACCGGAGTGGTGGACCGCGAGGTCGCGGTAGACGGCCAGGGCGTCCTGGTACTCGGACTTGGCGGTGGCGAAGTCCTTCTGCCGGGCCGCGTCGACCCGTTTGTCGGCGCCGTCGAGACGGTCGAGGAGCGCGCGTTCGACGGCTTCCTTCTGGGCGCTGTCGTACCAGAGCGCACCGCCCACCGGGACGGCGAGGAGGACCACGCCCAGCGCGAGCGCGACGGGCCGCTGTCCCGGCCACACCAGCCGGGTGCGCAGGCCGACGAACGCGCCGTGGAGGGCCGCGAGCAGCAGGAACACGGCATAGCCGACGAGCGCGGATCCGGGCACGCCGTCGGCGTCCGCGGGCAGCGCGACGAGCAGCAGGACGGCGGTCGCCGCCAGGCACACGGCCAGCGGGAGCCATCTTCGGACGAGCAGATAGCCGAGGCCGAGCCCGGTCAGGTTGAGCAGGGCCACGGCGGCGGCGCGCAGGGCGTCCGGCGGGGCGGGCGGCGGGCTCGACGGCATCGGCGGCACGAGGGAACCCGGGGTCGGGAAACCCTGCCGCGAGAACCCCTGGCCGGCGAAACCCTGGTCCGGCAACCCGTGGCCGGAGGGTCCCTGTTGGGGATGTCCCTGATTCGGCGGCCCTTGATACGGAGGCTCTTGGTTCGGAGGCCCTTGATACGGAGGTCCCTGGTTCGGAGGCTCCTGATTCGGCGGTCCCTGATACGGACCGTACGCGTCCCCGGACATGGCGGCTCCCCCAATTGCTGCCGAATCCTTCGGAATTGACAGGGTACGGCCAAACGTGCGAATTCGACAGAGCCTCGGACATCCGTCCCGCTCCCCGCCCGGCCGGCCGCTCCCATGCCGCCATCCGCATGAAAGCCCCGCAGCCTCGCGTGGTTGCCGCCCGTCCCACGGCTGGTAGGACGCCATCGACGTGCCCGTGCGCGGCAAGGCGGTCATCCGCATCCACTACACCGACTTCACCGGGAAGACCGTGCTGCACTGCCACATCCTCAATCACGAGGACATGGGCATGATGGCCGTCCTGGACATCGTCGCGCCCCGCGGGGACTCACCCGGCAAGTGATCACCACCACGGGCCGGCCGGGCGCCGAACCGTGCCGCGGTCCGACCGGGCGGCAGGCGGGGCAGCCTAGTCCGGCGGGATCTCCTGCTCGGCCCAGATGATCTTGCCCTCCCCGGTGTAGCGGGCGCCCCAGCGGTGGGCGAGCTGGGCCACCAGGAAGAGGCCGCGGCCGCCCTCGTCCATGCTGCGGGCGTGCCGCAGGCGGGGTGCGGTGCTGCTGGCGTCGGCGACTTCGCAGGTCAGCCGGGAGTCCCGCAACAGCTTCAGCCGGATGGGCGGGTCGGCGTAGCGGATGGCGTTGGTGACCAGTTCGCTGACGATGAGTTCGGTGGTCACCGCCAGCTCGTCGTAGCCCCACGCCACCACCTGGCGGACCGCCCGGGCCCGCACGTCGGCGACGGCGGCCGGGTCCACGGGCACCTCCCAGGAGGCGACATGGTCGGCGCCCAGGGCGTGGGTGCGGGCCAGGAGCAGGGCGATGTCGTCGGGCTGGGGCACGGGGACCAGCTGCTGCACGGCGGCCGTGCACAGCGTGGCGAGGTCGGCGGCGGGGTCGGCCAGCGCGGCGCGGAGGCGGGCCATGCCGCGTTCGACGTCCTGGTCGGCGCCTTCGATGAGGCCGTCGGTGTAGAGCCCGAGGAGGCTGTTCTCGGCCAGTTCGATCTCGGTCGCCTCGAAGGCCATGCCGCCGAGCCCGAGCGGCGGTCCGGCGGGCATCTCGACGAACCAGGTCCGCCCGTCGGGTGCCACGACGACCGGCGGTGGGTGTCCGGCCCGGGCCATGGAGCACCGCCGGGTCACCGGGTCGTAGACCGCGTACAGGCAGGTCGCTCCGACGAACGTGGCCGTGCTGCCCTGGGAGACCGTGCTCCCGCTCTCCTCCTCCCCCAGCCGCAGCACCAGGTCGTCGAGGTGGGCGAGGAGTTCGTCGGGGGGCAACTCCATGTCGGCGAGGGTCTGGACGGCGGTGCGCAGCCGGCCCATGCTCGCCGCCGCGCTGAGGCCGTGGCCGACCACGTCGCCGACCACCAGGCCGACCCGGGCACCGGACAGCGGGATGACGTCGAACCAGTCACCGCCGACGCCGTCCGTCGCGTCCGCCGGCAGATACGAGGACGCCACGTCCAGGGCGGTACCGCCCGTCAGGGCCTGGGGCAGCAGACTGCGCTGCAGGGTGACGGCCGCCGTGTGCTCCCTGGTGTAGCGGCGGGCGTTGTCGACGCAGACGGCGGCGCGCGCGACGAGTTCCTGGGCGAGCAGGACGTCGTCGGGCTGGAAGGAGACCGGGTTGAGCGAGCGCGCGAACGTGGTGAGGCCCAGGGCGGTGTCGCGGGCCCGCATCGGGACCGAGATGAGGGAGTGCAGTCCGAACTCCCTCATCCGCGCGGTCCGCTCGGGCTGCTCCGCGAGCCACAGGGGGTCCTCCGGGTTGAGCTCGGGGATGAGGATCGGCTCGCCGTTGACGAGCAGGTCGATGCCGTACGTCGGGGGCAGGAAGTCCACCGGGTCGCCGACGTGCGCCACGGCCTCGGGGTTGCCGTCACGGACGGTCTTCAGTGCGGCACGCCGCATCACCGGCCCGGTGGGCGCCGGGCCGGCGTCGCTCAGCCAGGTGTCGTGGCCCTCGGTGCTGAGGACGGGCTCCAGGAGGTCGACGATGACGAAGTCGGCGAAGCGGGGGACGGCGAAGTCGGCGAGTTCCTGGGCGGTGCGCAGCACGTCGAGGGTGGTGCCGATCCTGGTGCCGGCCTCGTTGACCATCGACAGCCGCTGGCGGGCGTTCCAGCGCTCGGTGACGTCGGAGACCATGTAGCAGACGCCGGTCACCGAGTCGTCGGCGTCGACGAGCGGGAAGAACGAGGTGGAGTAGGCGCGTTGGCGGTGCGGATCGGCCCAGCTCCAGCCGAGGTACTCGTAGTCCTTGACCGGCTCCCGGGTGGTGAGCACTTTGCGCATCAGGCCTTCGATGGTGGTCGCCTGCAGCCCGGGCAGCAGTTCGCTCAGCCGACGGCCCAGGCGCTGCTCCCGGGGCACTCCACCGAAGCGCTCCAGGGTGTCGTTCAGCCACACATAGCGCAGCTCCGGGTTCATCAGGGCCAGGCCGATCGGCGAGCGGGTCAGGAACCCGTCGAGGACGGACTGGCCCACCGTCCACTGCGGCCGCCGCTCACGGGCGGACAGGAGGAAGCACTCGTCGCCGTCGATGTGGAAGGCGGCGGAGACCCGCAGGTCCACGTCGAGGGTGTGGCCGTCGCGGTGCCGTACCGGGATGAGCCCGCTCCATCCCATCCCGGAGCGGCAGCGCTCGGCGACGCCGGCGGCCCGGGCCGGGTCGGCGCGGACGGCGAGCAGCTGTGCCGCGGGACGTCCGACCACCTCGGCGGCCGGGCGGCCGAGCAGGGCCTCGGCGCCCCGGGTCCAGCCGATCACGACGCCCTCGCCGGACAGCACCGCCGCCGCGTCGCTGGAGGCGTCGAGGAGGTCGCGCGGACCCCTGGTGGGCGGCACGTCGATTTCTTCTCGCGGAAAATCCATTGGCTACATCCTCTACGTACCCCAATGTTCCTGCTTGTCCACCCGATGCGCATCGCCTCCCGGGGGCAACGCGGCCGAGGGCCGGCGGGCACGGGCGGGAGCCCCGGGCGGATCGGGGTACTCGGCCCGGGTCGGCGCGGTCGGGCGGCCGGGGGCAGCATGGAAGTGCCGTAGCGACGGTGTCCGCCCGCCGGCCGGTGGAGGTGGTTGAGGCATGGCTGTGGGATTCCTGCGGTCCGGTGGCTCGGAGGGCTCCGGCGGTGACGGGTACGGCCCTGGCGTGGCGCGCCCGACCGGCCTGCTGGACGTGCTGAGCGTGGCCGCGGTGGCGCTGGACTCGCAGGGCCGGATCGTGTTCTGGACCCCGCAGGCCGAGGAGCTCTTCGGCTACACGGCCGAGGAGGCCCTGACCAAGAACGCGGCGCGACTGCTCATTGACCCGGAGCATCTGAAGGCCGCGGTGAACATGTTCATGGAGGTGCTGGAGACCGGGCGCAGCTGGGCCGGCGCCTTCCCGGTCCGGCGCAAGGACGGCCGCAGCCGGCTGATGGAGTTCCGCACCATGCGGCTGCTGGACGATCTCGGCGATGTGTACGCGCTCGGCATCGTGGCCGACCACTCCATGCTCCAGCGGGTGGAGACCGACCTGGCGCTGTGCGAGCGGCTGATCAACCAGTCACCGATCGGCCTGGCCCTCCTCGACCCGGACCTGCGCTATCTGCTGGTGAACCCGGCGCTGGAACGGATCGACGGCGTCCCCGCCGAGGAGCACATCGGCCGCCATCTGCGGGAGACCCTTCCGCTGCCCGACATCGACAGCGTCGAATCGGCGTTGCACCAGGTGCTCACCACCGGCACCCCGCTCCTCGACCAGTACCACGTGGGCCGTCCGCCGACCGATCCCGAGCACGAGCACGCCTGGTCGATGTCGTTCTACCGGCTGGAGGATCCCGGCGGCCGCGTCCTGGGCGCGGCGACCTCGGTGGTCGACGTCACCGAGCGGCACCGCGCGGCGGCCGAGGCCGACCGGGCCCGGCGCCGGCTCGCCCTGATCGCGGACGCCTCGGCCCGGGTCGGCACCTCGCTGGAGGTGGAGCGCACGGCGCACGAGCTGGCCGAGATCGCCACCCCGGTTCTCGCGGACGTGGTCGCGGTGGACGTGCTGGACTCGGCGCTGGCCCTGCGCCGCTCCCGCAGACCGGAGAACGGCCCCGAGCTCTTTCGCGCCCTCGCCCTCGAGGCGGCCCGTCCCACGGTCGCACTGCGGGCCGCCGACCCGCCCGGTGACCTCGCGGCCTACGACGGCGACCGGCTGGTCACGCTGTGTGTGCACACCGCGCGGCCGGTCCTGGTCCCGTATGTCGGCCCACGCGATCTGCCGCGCATCGCCCGCAACTCCGAGGCGGGCGAGCTGCTGGCGCAGGCCGGTGTGCACTCGTATCTCGCCGTGCCGCTGATCGCCCATGGCGAGGTGCTGGGCGCCCTCGACCTCAAGCGCACCAGCAATCCGCTGCCCTTCGACGAGGACGACGTGGTGCTCGCCACCGAGCTGGCCGGGCGGGCCGCCGTGGCCATCGACAACGCCCGCTGGTTCCAGAGCGTCCGCAACACCGCACTCACCCTCCAGCGCAGCCTGCTCCCCGACCACCCGCCGCACCACACCGGCCTCGAACTGGCCTCCCGCTACCAGCCCGCCCAGGCGACCAGTGAGGTCGGCGGCGACTGGTACGACGTGATCCCGCTGTCGGAGGACCGGACCGCGCTGGTCGTCGGCGACGTCATGGGCAACGGCATCGACGCGGCCGCCACCATGGGCCGGCTGCGCACCGCCACCTGCGCCTACGCGGAACTGGAGCTGCCCCCGGCCGCGGTGCTCCAGCACCTGGACAAGATCACCTGCGACCTGGAGCACTACATCGTCACCTGTCTCTACGCGGTGTACGACCCGCACACCCGGCGCTGCGAGATCGCCAACGCGGGCCATATGCCGCCCGCGCTGGTGCACTCCGGAGGGGCGCCGGCCCTGCTGGAACTGCCGTCGGCCGCCCCGCTCGGTGTCGGCGGCATCCCCTTCGAGACCAGCACCGTCGACCTCGCCGCCGGTGACCTCCTGGTCCTGTACACCGACGGCCTCGTCGAGACCCGCCGCCATCCCATCGACGACCGTCTCGGCGTCCTGCTCGGCTTCCTGGACGAGCCGGACCGGCCGCTGGAGGAGACCTGCGACCTGCTGCTGCACGGCCTGCGCCACCCGGACGACCACGACGACGTGGCACTGCTGGTCGCGCGGACGCTGTGAACCGGCTCTCTACGGCGTACGGCAGCAGTCGGTACGGCAGAAGCAGGACGCGCTGATCGCTACGTCCGCCGTAGCCGCCGCGAGCTTCAGCTGCTGGGCCACGATCCGTGCCTCACCGTCTCTGCCGAGCCGCCGGAGGCATTCGAGGAAGCCGTGCAGGGACCAGACGTTGCCGGGGTGCTGCAACGGCCGGGGCAGGGTGTCGTCCAGGCCGAGGTCGGCCCGGTAGACCGCCTCGGCCTCCTCGACCCGGCCGCGTTCCAGGAGCAGGGCGCCGTAGGCGTGCCGGGTGGGCTGCATCCAGCCCCAGGGTTCGTCGTAGGGAAGGTTGTCGTCCAGGTCGATCGACCGGCGCAGTTCGGCGAAGGCCGTGTCGAAGTCGCCCTTGCGGTAGGCGAGTTCGCCGTCGAGCATGGCGGCGGCGATGGCCAGGATGTCGGCGCAGGTGTTGTTGAACAGCATGCGGGTCCCGGGTACGGCGGCGGCCGCCTGCCGGAAGCGGGCTCGGTCCGCCTCGGCCTCGGCGGTCCGGCCGGTGGCGGAGTGGGCGACACCGCGCGCGTAGTGCAGCATCGCGGTGGTCACGCAGTACAGGCCGGGGTCGGCGGGCAGCGGCAGGCGCAGGATGTCGTCCCAGCGGCCGAACCGGATCAGGACGTGCACCCGCATCGCCAGGAACCCCTCCAGCCAGTCGGCCATCGGCGGGCTCGCCACGCGCAGCAGCTCCTCCGGTACGGCGGCTTCGAGCCGTTCGGCCGTGGCGAGGGCGTCCTGGAGACGGCCCAGGAACATCGCGCCGTAGATCCGGAAGTGGAGGTTGTGGCAGCGGTAGAGGGTGTAGAAGTTCATCGCGCCGGCGCGGGCGTGGTACTTCTCGTCGGCGGCGACGGCCGCGGCGTTGTCGGAGACCACGCGCCGGTAGTCGCCGCAGAGGACTTCCAGGTGCGAGGGCATGTGCTGGAGGTGCCCGGCGTCGGGGACGAGGTCGCGCAGCAGGTCGGCGACGGGCAGGGCGGTCTCGGGCGTGGGCGACATCTCCATCAGGTGGATGTAGAGGTGCAGCAGGCCGGGGTGGCGGGTGCCCGCCTCGGCGCCGATGGCCCGCTCCAGCACGGCCCTGGCTTCCGGCGTCCGGGCGCCCTCGGCCGGTCGGCCGCTGCGGATGTCCCAGAGCTGCCAGGGGGTGAGGTTCATCAGGGCGTCGGCGTACAGGGTGGCGACATCGAGGTCGTCGGGTGCCCGTTCGTACACCCCGCGCATGCTGTCGGCGTAGGCCGTGTTCCACACCGAACAGGCCTCCGGGTCCGGGGCCGCGGCCTGCGGGTAGCGGGCGCGCAGTGCCTCGACCAGGGCGCGCTCAACGGGGGTCGCGTGGGCGGCCTTGGCGTGGGCGCGCTCCACGGCGGCGTGCGTGCGCTCCACCGTGTGCGCCAGGTCCTCCTGGTCGAAGAACTCCCAGGGTTTGTTGTAGTTGGGGCCGAGGGCGTAGGCCACGCCCCAGTCGGCCATGGCACATTCCGGGTCCGCCGCACCGGCCGCCTCGAAACAGCGGACGGCCTCCTCGTGGTTGAAGGCGTAGGTCCAGATCAGCCCCCGGTCGAACCACGTCTGCGCCTCGGGGGACGTCGTCGTCACGCGCCGGCTGTGACTGCCCAGGTCGTAGTAGTCCACGCCGACGAACCTAGCGGCGGGGAGCGCGCGGAAGATTCCTGTTCATCCGAACTCATGAGGATGGCGCGGCGGTTGACGGACCGCCGCGCCACTCGTGCCGCTGTTCTCAGGGCGCGACCGCGCGGCCGGTCTGCGGGGAGATGCGTCCGGAGCACAGGCCCTTGGCCGCAAGGGTCTGCGCGATGCGCGGGATCGCGGTGAGCGTGTTGGCCGGCCATTCGTGCATGAGGATGATCTGGCCGCTGGTGAGCCGGGAGACGGCCTGCACGATCGCGTCGGTGCTCGCGCCGTTCCAGTCCTGCGAGTCGACGTCCCAGATGATCTCGGTGAGCCCGTACTTGGCCTCGACCGTGCGCATGGTCGCGTTGGTCTCGCCGTACGGCGGCCGGAAAAGCACCGGAGTTCCGCCACCGGCGCCGGCTATGGCGGACTGCGTACGGGAGATCTCCGAGTCGATCTGCGCCTGGGTCTCCTGGGTCAGATGCGGGTGGGTGTAGCTGTGGTTGCCGACCCACATGCCCGCGCTTACCTCGGCCCGGACCTGGGCCGGGTAGGCGGCCGCGTACTGGCCCTCGTTGAACAGGGTGGCCCGCAGCCCGTTCGCCCTGAGGGCGCTGAGCAGGCCCGGCGTGTGGGCGGCGGACGGCCCGTCGTCGAAGGTGAGGCCGACGTAGCCGGCGCAGCCGGCGGAGTGGGCCGGGGCGGCGCCGACGGCGAGCGTGCCCGCGACGGCCAGCGCGAGGGCGAGGACGGTCGCCGGCAAGGGGCGTGACGAGCGCTCCGATACGGCACTCATCACGCCACCGTGATGGTGGAGCTGCCGCTGCTCTGGTAGCCCTCGGTCGCGAGGATCTGGTAGTAGCTGAAGCTACCGAGGGACATGCCGGCCCTGGCCCAGGCGTCGAAGTGGTTGCCGGTGGTGATGGTGCCGCCGGTGCGCTTCGACTGGCGGACGCTCCAGTACTGGTTGAAGGTCTTGGTGCCTTCGACGGACGGGGCGTTGTACCGCGTCGTGAGGTAGATGTCGTAGGTGCCGCCGTCGCTGGTGACGCTGCCCTTGTACGTGCCGGTGGGCCGGTAGGTGCCCCAGTTGTCGACGATGTAGTACTCGACGAGCGGGTTGGACGTCCAGCCGTAGAGGGACAGGTAGCCGTTGCCGGACGGGCTGAAGCTGCCCGAGTAGGTCACGTTGCGGCGGGCGCCGGTGCTCCAGCCCTTGCCGCAGACGAAGTTGCCGGTGTTGCGCCAGCTGGTGCTGTAGTTGCCGCCGGAGCCCAGGGTCATGGAGACGGTGCCCTGCGCGTCGGTCCAGAACGAGTAGTAGTAGCCGTTGTTGGTGCCGGTCTGGTTCGTGGTGACGACGGTGGCGGCGCGGGCGGTGCCGGGCAGGGCCAGCCCGGCGGCGGCGCCCAGCAGCAGGGCGCCGGCGCTCCGGCGGCTCAGTGCGTGGTCGAGCGGGTTCATGCGGTGCCTCCTCGTATGGCCAGTGCGGGTGTGGCTTGCTGGGGAGTGTTGGTCTGCGCATGTCACCTGTCAACAGTTTCGGTAATTATTTCGAAAGCTTCGCTCTACCTGCTCGGCCATTCCCGCACTTCACATGCATTCAAGGAGAATGAACGACTAACTCTGTCGACAATCGGCCAATTGAAGATCAAATCATGGATCCTCAAAACTTCGAATGTTTCGACATCCAAGGCGAATGCTGCCGACAACATCGGAACATGCCGCTGAGTGGAGCAATCACCGGCGCGGCGGGGGGCCTCCCGCCAGGCTGGGCGTCTTGTCGAGATTCGTATGCCAGGAGTCCCGGGTGAGGCACGACGGTCGCAACTCAGCACTGCCCGCGCCCCCCGCGTGGATGCGCTGGCTTCCGCTCCTGTACGTCATCGGTGTGCTGCTGATCGAACCCGTCACCCCCGTGCAGTGGCCGGTCAGCTTCGTGCTGATCGCCCTCCCGCTGGTGACCGCCTTCGCACACCCGCCCGTCGTCGTCGCCGGCGCCACCGTCTTCGGCATCGGCCTGGAACTTTTACTGGCCGGAACCCCGTGCTGCGCGGGACGCGACGTCGGCTACATCTGGGAACGGCACTATGTCGCCGCCTACGTGTGTACAGCCCTGGTCGGGGCCCTGGGCACGACCCTGGCCGCGCACCGGATCCGCCGGGAACGCACACTGGCCGACGTCCGGTTCGTGGCCGAGATCGCGCAGCGCGTCCTGCTCAGACCCGTCCCGCACCGGATCGGGAACCTGCTGCTGGAGAGCTTCTACCTGTCCGCCGCCGCGGAGGCACGGATCGGCGGCGACCTCTACGAGGCCGTGCCGACCGCGCACGGGGCCCGGCTGCTCATCGGTGACGTGCGGGGCAAGGGCCTGCTCGCGGTGGAGACCGCGGCGGCGATGCTGGGCGCGTTCCGGGAGGCCGCGCACGACGAACCCGACCTCAACGCCCTGGTGGAGCGGGTGGACATCAGCATGACGCGCCGAGCCCACCAGCTGGGCGGCAGCGAGACGGGCGAGCGGTTCGTCACCGCCGTCTTCGCCGAGATCCCCTACGACGAGAGGGTCGTCCGCGTCCTCAACTGCGGCCATCCGCCACCGCTGCTCATCCGCCCCGGCGAGGTGAGCGAACTGGACCGGGGACGGTCGGGGCCGCCGCTGAACCTCGGCATGCTGGTCGGGGACCCCTATCACGTCGACACCTACTCCTTCGGCCCCGGCGACCAACTGCTGCTCTACACGGACGGTGTCACCGAGACCCGCGACCCGGACGGTTCCTTCTACCCGCTGCTCCAGCGGCTGCGCTCGTGGGGACCGATGCCGCCCCCGGAGCTGCTGGAACGGCTCCATCAGGACCTGCAGACCTACAGCGGCGACCAGTTGCAGGACGACACGGCCGCGCTCACCGCCTTCCTGCTGCCCGCGGGAGCGGCCGGGGTGCCGGGCGGCGGAGACGACGATCCGGGCACCGAAGAGCTCGGGGACCCGCCGCCGTGACACGTGTTGTGAGGGTTCTGGGCCGGTCCGCGGCGGGCCCTGTGGGGCAGATCACGGGTGACTACACTCCGCCACCGTGAGTTACCACCACGCGGGTGACGTGCGGCGAGGGGCGGGGCGGTGCTGGTAGAACCCAGGGCCGGAGACACGATCTCCGGCCGGTACGTGCTGCGGGAGGCCATCGGCCGGGGCGGCATGGGTGTCGTCTGGCAGGCCTGGGACGAGCGGTTGCGGCGGCGGGTCGCGGTCAAGTGCGCGCGCCTGGACGACCCCCGGGCCACGCAGCGCCTGATGGGCGAGGCGCGCAACGCGGGGCGGCTGCACCATCCGAACATCGTGGGCGTCTTCGACTTCGTCGACGAGGGCGCCACCTGGACTCCGACGACGGGCATCCGGTGGAAATCGCCGGCACCCGCGGCTATTTCGTCGCGGACGAGGCCGAGGACGACAGCTGCACCGTACGGTCACCCCACCGGACGTACACGGACTCCGCCGACGACCACACCGTGGAGCTGTTCCAGCTGACCGTGTACGCCCCGCTGCCGGAGAAGAAGCTGTGCGGTGACGCCGAGGATCTCGCGGCGGCCGTGGTGGGGAACATCGCGAAGCGACTCCCGGGGAGCTGAGACGGGCCGCCCCCGTCCAGATCCTCGTCAGAGGAAGCTGACGCCCTGGGCCAGGGTGAGTTCGCCGGAGTAGTTGACCGTGTTGGTGGCCGCGCGCATGTAGGCCTTCCACGCGTCGGAGCCGGACTCGCGGCCGCCGCCGGTGTCCTTCTCGCCGCCGAAGGCGCCGCCGATCTCCGCTCCGGAGGTGCCGATGTTGACGTTGGCGATGCCGCAGTCGGAGCCGGCGGCGGACAGGAAGATCTCGGCCTCCCGCTGGTCCCGGGTGAAGATGCTGGACGACAGGCCCTGCGGGACGTCGTTGTGCAGGGCGATCGCCTCGTCGAGGGTGTCGTAGGTGAGGACGTAGAGGATCGGCGCGAAGGTCTCCTCCCTTACGACGTCGGTCTGTTCGTCGACCCGCACCAGGACGGGCTCGGTGTAGGCGGCCGCCGGTGCCGCCTCCGCCAGGCGCCGGTTTCCGCCGACCAGGATCTTGCCGCCCTGCGCCTGGACCCGGGCGAGGGCGTCGTGCATGGCGTCCAGGGCGGCGGTGGAGATGAGCGGGCCGACCAGCGTCGTGTCGTCGAACGGACTGCCGACGGGCAGCCTGCCGTAGACGGTTGTCAGGCGCTCGAGGAGAGTGTCGGCCAGGTCGCGGTGGACGATGAGGCGGCGCAGTGTGGTGCAGCGCTGGCCCGCCGTGCCGGCCGCGGCGAAGACGATGCTCTGGACGGCGAGGTCCAGGTCGGCCGAGGGGGCGACGATCGCGGCGTTGTTGCCGCCGAGCTCCAGCAGGCTGCGGCCGAACCGGGCGGCGACGCGCGGGCCGACCGCGCGGCCCATGCGGGTGGAGCCGGTGGCGCTGACGAGGGCCACCCGGGGGTCGTCGACGAGCCGCTCGCCGACCGTGCGGTCGCCGAGCAGGAGGCGGTGTACGTCGCGGGGCGCGCCGGTCTCCTCGGCGGCCCGGGCGAGCAGGTGGTGGCAGGCCAGGGCGGTCAGCGGGGTGAGCTCCGAGGGCTTCCAGACCACTGTGTCGCCGCAGACCAGGGCGACGGCGGTGTTCCAGGACCACACGGCGACGGGGAAGTTGAAGGCCGAGATGACGCCGACCACGCCGAGCGGGTGCCAGGTCTCGGCCAGGCGGTGGCCGGGGCGTTCGGAGGCGATCGTACGGCCGTACAGCTGCCGGGACAGGCCCACCGCGAAGTCGCAGATGTCGATCATCTCCTGGACCTCGCCGAGCGCCTCGGAACGGATCTTGCCCGCCTCGACGGTGACGAGATCGGCCAGGTCGCTCTTGTGCTCACGCAGCAACTCCCCCAGCCTGCGCACGAGTTCGCCGCGGCGCGGCGCGGGGGTGGTGCGCCAGGTGAGGAAGGCGGTACGGGCGGCCGCGAGGGCCGGCTCGATGTCGTCGCCGGTGGCGGACTTCAGCCCGAAGAGGTGCTCGCCGGTGATGGGGGTGCGGGCCGGGAAGTCGTCGCCCTCCGCGACCTGCACGCCGATGGTCCGCAGGCAGGCCCGGGCGCGGGTGCGCAGGTCGTCCGTGGTGGGCAGCGCGGTGCTGGTCATCGTGGGACCTCCAGGGGGTGAGGGGTCAGCGGAGGGTGCCGGTGAGGCCCAGGGCGCGGGCGACCTGGGCGAGGGAGCCGTTCTGCTGCTGCTCGTAGAGGGCGAAGGGGTCGAGGACCTCGCGGTCGAGGGCGCCGGAGAGCCAGTCGGCGTCGTAGGCGGTGCCCTGCTGGTCGGTGTCGCGGGTGCCCTCGCCGGTGAGGTTGGACTGGAAGATGCCGGCGGCGGAGCGGGGCAGGAAGTCCTCGTAGACGACGGGCTCGGCCAGCACCCAGCCCTGCCGGACCAGTTCACCGACGTCGGTGGGCGGACTGCCGCCGCCGTGCGGCCGCCCGTCGGCGAGCCGGTAGGTGAAGTACGCCAGGCCCCGCGCCGCGAGTTCCTCCTCACTGCCGGGCATGTGCCGCTCCCAGACGGCGCGGGCGAGGTCACCGCGCGCCGCCGCGGGGTGTACGGACGCCTGCTCGTCGACGCGGCCGAGGAGTTCGTCGTAGTGGGCCCGTCCGGCGCGGGTGAGGGCGATGCCACGGGCCTCGACCTCGCCGAAGCGCACCCGCAGGGAGCCGCTGACGACGCTGCCGTCCTCGGTGCGCATCGGGCGGGACTCGGCCAGGGCGCGGAAGGAGGTCTGGCGCAGCAGGACGTCGGGGCCCTTCCAGGCCGGCGGGCCCTGGATGGTGTCGATCATCTCGACACCGCGGGCGGTCATACGGCGGTACAGCTCGTCGATGTCCAGCACGCGCGGGGTGAGGTGGTTGATGTGGGTGCCGCGGACCCCGCCGATGTCGGCGGCGACGGCGGAGACCCGCTCCAGGGTCCGGTACCAGGCCCGGTCCACGGGTTCCCTGGACAACTCGAAGACCCGCACGGCCAGTCGGAGGAGGCGTTCGGCGTCGTCCGCCGGCAGTTCGTGCTCAGCCGCGGCGCGGTCGGCCAGGGTGAGCAGCTCCGGGGGAAAGAGCTCGCGGCCGGCCAGGAAGGTCTCCAGGCGCGCGCGCCGGTCGGGGTCGAAGAAGCGGGGGTCGGCGACGGTGAGCATGGAGGTGAACACGCGGAAGGGGTTGCGGGCGAGTTCCGCGCCGTCGACCGGCCTGAAGGCGGTGGAGACGACGGGGACGGCGCTGGCGGCGGCCTCCCGCAGGTCGTAGAAGCCGACCGGGTACATGCCGAGGGCGCCGAAAACCCGGGCGACCTGGTGCAGTTCCCGCGGGGTGCCGACGCGGATGGCGCCGTGCCGCTCGGCGGTCACCCGGCCGATGGATCCGAGGCGTTCGGCGTCGGCTCCCCGGGCCCGCAGCACGTCCTCGTTGACCTCACGCGAGACGTCCACCAGCGTCGTGTAGGCGGGCACCTCCCGGCCGTACATCTCCGACAGCCGTTCCGCGAACGCGGCCCGCAGCTGCCATTGACTGATCGTTGACATGGTTCGGCCTTCCGGGCGGGCGACGGGACGGCGATCATGTCTTCGATGGTCGCCGACCGGCCCCCTGCCGTACAGATGACAGGGCCGGGGGCGACGCGGTCGTGGCGCTGCCGGAAACCCACTGGACCGATCGCCACCTGTGATCCCTACGATGTGACCGCAAGACAACTATGCGACCGGTCCGTCGGATGCGGGCCGGTCGGGGTCGCCGATGCCAGGGTCCGCTCCCCGGGCTGCGGTGATCTTCCTACCCAGGAGGACCTTCCGCATGTTCCGACGTATTGGCACTGCCGTCGTCCGACATCCTGTCTGGACGATCGTGGCATGGCTGATCGCGGCGGTGGCGATCGTCGCCACCGCCCCGAGCCTGCCCTCGAACAGCGACGAAAGCAGTTTCCTGCCCAAGAGTTACGAGTCGATCAAAGCGGCCGATCTCCAGCAGAAGGCGTTCCCCAGCGCCTTCACGCCGTCCGCCATCGCGCTGTACCAGCGCACAGACGGCGGCAAGCTCAGCCAGGCCGATCTGAAGGACGTCGCCCGGATCACCACCGAACTGGGCGACAAGCACATCGATCAGGTACAGAAGGTGGTCCCCGGCCCGCCGTCCAAGGACGGCAGGTACACCCTGACCCTGGTGCAGATGGACAGCAAGAAGGCGGGCCAGCCCGTCCAGGCGGACGCCGCCAAGGTGTTGCGCGACGACGTCAAGCAACTGGCCAAGGGCACGGACCTGGAGGTCAAGCTCGGCGGCTCGGCCGCACAGGCCCTGGACCAGCAGGACTCGTCCAAGCGCGGTGAGGCGCTGATCGGCATCGGCACCTTCGTGATCATCCTGGTGACCCTGCTGATCATCTTCCGGGCGCCGATCCTGGCGTTCCTCCCCCTCCTGCTGATCGGCGTGGTGTCGGCGATCGCCAACGGGCTGATCGCGTACGCCACCAAGCTGTTCGGCCTGCAGGCCAACAGTTCCGTCTCGTCGATCCTGATCGTCGTGCTCTTCGGCGTGGGCACGGACTACTTCCTGTTCCTGATGTTCCGTTACCGCGAACGCCTGCGCGCGGGTGACGAACCCAAGCAGGCCATGATCAACGCGGTCGACCGGGTCGGTGAGGCCATCGCCTCGGCGGCCGGCGCGGTGATCATCGCCTTCCTCGCGCTGGTGCTGTCCACGCTGGGCTTCCTCAAGCAGATGGGCCCGGCAC
The DNA here is from genome assembly GCF_053611365.1 of Streptomyces sp. NPDC054813. Taxonomy (NCBI): domain Bacteria; kingdom Bacillati; phylum Actinomycetota; class Actinomycetes; order Kitasatosporales; family Streptomycetaceae; genus Streptomyces; species Streptomyces sp. NPDC054813. The sequence goes on from NZ_JBSHAF010000015.1 coordinate 149,209, forward strand.
TGGCCATCTCGGTCTCGGTCACCCTGATCGCGGGGCTGACCCTGATCCCGGCCGTGGTCTCGCTCATCGGCCCGAAGGTGTTCTGGCCCTCGAAGTCCTGGCAGCAGGAGCCGGCCAACGCGCGTTTCGCCGCCCTGGGCCGTGGTGTGCAGCGCCGCCCAGCGCTGACCGCGGCGGTCTCCGGTCTCGTCCTGGTCGTGCTGTCGCTCGGCACGCTCGGCTACAAGGCCACGTTCGACCTGGCGTCGGGTTCCATGCCGAAGACCAAGGAGTCCATGGTCGTCCAGGACGAGATGCAGACGGCGTACTCGGCGGGTGCCGCGGCGCCCACCGACGTCTATCTCTCCAGCAGCGACGGCAAGCCGATGGACAGGTCCGCGTTCGACGCCTACGCGTCGAAGCTCGGGGCCGTGGACGGTGTCGCGAGCGCCCGGATGTCCCAGGTGAACAAGGCCGGTACGACCGCGGACTTCACCGTCACGCTCAAGTACGAGGCGTCCACGGACAAGGCGATAGACGCCGTGGGCCGGGTGCGGGACGTCGCGCACGCCGACGCCCCCGAGGGCACCGAGGCCGTCGTGGGCGGCATGTCCTCGATCTACAAGGACATCGACTCCGCGGTCAACCACGACTACCGGACGGTGTTCCCCGTCGCCGCCCTGCTGATCATGGTGATCCTGGGGCTGCTGCTGCGCAGCGTGGTCGCTCCCTGGTACCTGATCGCCTCGGTGGGGCTGGGCTTCGGTGCCACGCTCGGTGCCACGGTCTGGATCTTCCAGGAGGCGCAGAACAAGCCCGGGCTGATGTTCATGCTCCCGGTGATCATGTATCTCTTCGTGGTCGCCATCGGCACGGACTACAACATCCTCATGATCGCCCGGCTGCGCGAGGAGGCCCGTGAGGGCCGTGAGCCGCGCGAGGCGGCCGGGATGGCGCTGCGGCACGCCGGGCCGACGGTGGCCGCGGCGGGCTTCATCCTGGCGGCGACCTTCGCCACGATGATGCTGGCGGGCAACGCGCTGCTCACGGAGATGGGCTTCGCGGTCTCCTTCGGCATCGCGGTCGCCGCGTTCGTTATGGCGATGTTCTTCACGCCGAGCCTCACCGCGCTCATCGGGCACGCCGCCTGGTGGCCGGGCCACGCCGACCGGGCGGAGCCGGCAGCGGACGCCGGCTCCTCGCCCGCCGCGGACGACGAGTACCAGGCCGCGGGGCGTCGCGGCTAGCGACGTCGGGACAGTGGGGGTCTGCCGGGCCTTGTGGCCCGGCGGGCCTCCTCGAAGTGGTCCCAGTAGTTCCAGCCGGTGCACAGGATGTCGCGGTTGAAGCGGTGCAGCGGGGCTTCCAGACGGACCCCGGACAACGGCAGGGTCTCGCCGGGTGCCGCGGTACGGGCCGCCTCGAGGGCCTCCGGGCCGCCGCGGACGATGTCGTCGACGGTGCCGATCTCCGCCGGCAGCACCGTGACCGTCCGCTCGGACTCGTCCACAACGCGCCGGACCGCCGCACGCCGTCGACGGCGAGGGAGGCAAGTCTCACGTCGCCCCTTTCGCTCTGCCGGGGTTCGGGCACCCCACGACCGCCAGCGGATCGCGAGCCGACGCGTCGACTTCAAATGACGACCGTGAGAAATACGAGATATCACTTCCCCCACGAGATACCGCTTCCCCCCTCGGCGGCCCGCCCATGGCTCCTGAAGCGGCCCGCACCGTCTAACGATGCCGCGTGGAATGGCCGGGACACCGGCGCCTCCGGGCCGCCTCCGGGAGGTGCCGCCGAACCGATGAGGGCACAGCGCGCGGCGGGCCGGCCACGGGAGCCGGACCGCCGCGCCGTGCTGGCGGGTCCTACGCCGCCCAGAATCGCCCGTGGGCGGGTCCTACGCCGCAAGGGCGTGGCCTGGATGCAGGACCACCTTGGTGTAGCCCTCGATCCGCTGGTCGAACTTCTGGTACGCGCCCGGTGCGTCCTCAAGGGGCAGTTCGTGGGAGACCACGAAGCTGGGCTTGGCCCGCCCCGCGATGATCAGGTCGCGCAACTGCCGGTTGTACTGCTTGACGTTGCACTGGCCGGTGCCCATCCGCTGCCCCTTCTCGAACATCCGCCCGATGGAGACCAGCAGCTGGCCGTGCTTGGCGTGTTCGTCGGGTCCGCCCGGATCGGACGGGACGTACAAGCCCGGTATGCCGAGCATGCCGGTCGGCCGTACCGTCTCGACGAGGGTGTTGAGGACGACAGCGGGTTCCTCGTGGCTGGCGTCGGGCGACTGGGCCTGGTAGCCGACGGCGTCGACGCCCTTGTCGGTGCCCTCACCTCCGGTCTGTTCCTTGATCTGCTCGACCGGGTCGCCCTTGGAGAAGTCGATCGGTATCGCCCCGATCTCCGCGGCCTTGGCGAGCCGCTCGGGCACCCGGTCGACCGAGAACACCTTGGCGGCCCCGCGCAGCAGCGCGGAGTACGCGGCCATCAGCCCGACCGGGCCGGCTCCGAAGACGGCGACGCTCTCGCCAGGGGTCAGCTGGGCCAGCTCACAGCCGTGGTAGCCGGTCGGGAAGATGTCGGCGAGCAGCACGAAGTCGGTCTCGAACTCCTCGCCCGGCGGCAGCTTCAGACAGTTGAAGTCGGCGAACGGCACCCGTAGCAGTTCTGCCTGACCGCCCCCGTAGGGGCCCATGGCCACATAGCCGTAGGCTCCGCCTGCGAAGCCCGGATTGACCGTGAGGCAGAAGCCGGTCTTGCCGGCCAGGCAGTTCTTGCAGAATCCGCAGGCGACGTTGAACGGCATGACCACGCGGTCGCCCTTGGACAACGAGGTCACACCGGCGCCGGTCTCCTCGACTATGCCGAGGTTCTCGTGTCCGAAGACGATGCCCGACTCGGCGGCCGTACGGCCCTCGTACATGTGCAGGTCGGATCCGCAGATGGCGGTCGACGTGACGCGTACCAGCACGTCGTTCGGGTGCTGGATGCGCGGATCGTCGACGTCCCTGACCACGACGCTGAAGGGCTTCTCATACACAACGGCTTTCACCTGGTTCACCTCCGCGTGGAACGCCGGGACACGACGACGGACCGCACAGACCGAGGCTCTGGCCAGGAGAAACATGTCGAGACAGAGCCCCCGGTCCATGCCGCAACCCTAGGCGCTCGTGTTTCACCATCGGATACTTCCAGAAAACGCCGCTCACGCGGGCGCTGCAACTTCCTGGGGTGGACCGCCTGCCCGAACCGCCGGCCCCCGGCAGCCGGGCGCGCCACCACGGCGGCTCCACCGCCTCGGCCACGGGGCCCCGCCACGGCCCTCGGACGCCGCCCGCACACCACCGCGCGCCTGCGCCCCGCCGCCCCCTGACCCAGAGCGGCGCGGTGAGCAGGACGGCACCGCCGGTACCCGGCCCCCGCGCCCCGCCACCGCCGACCGGCTCGCCCGTTGATCCGCCCCGCCCCGCCCGGCGCGTCGCCCTCGACATCACCACCATCTCCGGACGTAGGCTCGCCAACAGACCTATATGACACGGGTGTTGGTCCAAGGGGGAAATTCGTGGCAGTGGCACGGACTTCGGCCGTACGACCCATTGCGGAGTTGCTCGTCGAGAACTCCCGGCGGCAGGGCGGGAAGACCGCCTTCGCCGACGACCGGCGGGCGGTGAGCTGGGCCGAACTGGAGCGCAGGACCGGCCGGTTGGCGGTCGGGCTCGGTGTCAGCCGTACGACACGGGTGGCGTTCTGCCTGGACAACAGCGTGGAACTGGTCGAGGGCCTGCTGGCCACGGTACGGGCAGGCGCGGTGGGCGCGCCGTTGAGTGCGCGCGCCACGGATGCCGAACTCGCCCAGTTGCTGGCCGACTGCGATCCGGCCGTGCTGGTCACCGACCGGCGCCACCTGCCGCGGCTCGCCCGGCTCACCGCCGACGGGCCGGTCCGGCTGCTGGTCACCGGCGAGGGCCCGCCGCCGGACGGGACCACCGCCTGGGAAGCCCTGGTCGCGGAGTCGTCGTCCGCTCCCCCTGACGACCTGGGCCTGGACGAGCCGGCCTGGCTGCTCTACACCTCGGGCACCTCAGGGGTCAGCCGGGCCGCTGTCTCCAGCCAGCGGTCCGCGCTCTGGTCCTCAGCCGCCTGCTACCTCCCCCGGCTCGGCCTGTCGGCCACGGACCGCGTCCTGTGGCCGCTGCCCCTCTCCCACACCTACGCCCACTCGCTCTGCGTCCTTGGCACCACCATGGCCGGGGCCACCGCCCGGATCACCGAGGCCCCCGAACCGGCCGCGCTGGTACGGCTGGTCGAGGAGTACGCGCCGACCGTCCTGGCCGGGGTCCCCCTCACCTACCGGCAGTTGCTGGACGCCGGGCTGGGTTCCGTGCCCTCGCTGCGGCTGTGCGTCACGGCCGGCGCGCCCAGCGACCCGGAACTGCGGGAGGAGGCCGAGGCGCGGTTCGGCGCCCCGCTGCTGGACGGCTACGGCTCCACGGAGACCTGCGGAAAGATCGCCATGGAGGGGCCTGACGGGCCGAGGACGCGGGGCAGCAGCGGGACACCGCTGCCCGGTATGGAGGTACGGGTCGTCGGGCCGCAGGACAGCACCGGCGGTGGCGGTGGCGATGGCGATGGCGGTGCCAGTAGCGACGGCAATGGCGGTGGCGACAGCGGTACCGGTAGCGACGGCAATGGCGACGGCGAGATCTGGGTGCGCGGCCCCGGGGTGATGCTCGGCTACCACAACCGGCCCGAGGAGACCGCCGCCGCCCTGCGTGACGGCTGGTACCGCACGGGTGACCTGGGCCGGCTCGACGGGCACGGCCGTCTGACCGTCACCGGGCGGGCTAACGACCGGATCGTGCGCGGCGGCGAGAACGTCGACCCGGCCGAGGTGGAGCGCGTGCTGCGCGAGCTGCCCGGCGTACGGGACGCGGCCGTGGTCGGGCGGGCCCATCCGCTGCTCGGTGAGGTTCCGGTGGCCTTCGTGGTGCCGGACCGGGCGGACCTCGACCCCGCACCGCTGCTGCGCGCCTGCGCGGCAGTGCTCTCCGCCCCCAAGGTGCCCGAAGAGGTCCTGCTCATCCCGGCCGTGCCGCGCACCTCCGGCGGCAAACCGCGCCGCGCGCTGCTGCGCCAGGCCCTCGCGGGCCGCCCGGCCGAACCGGGCCTCGCCGGACTGGCCGGCCGGAGTCCCGGCGAACGACGGGCCGCACTGACCGACCTGGTGTGCACGGAGACGGCGGCGGTCCGGGGGATCCAGGGGACGGCCGCCGAGCCCGGCACCGCCTTCGCCGACCTCGGCCTGACCTCACTGGACGCCATGACCCTGTGGCACCGGCTGGGTACCCGCACCGGGCTGCGGCTGCCGGCGACGCTGGTCTGGGACCACCCGAACCCGGCCGTCGTCGCCGCCTACCTGGACACCCGGCTGCACGGCACGGCCGGGCCCGCACCCGCGCCGGTGACGCCCCGGCGTACCCCGGAGCCGGTGGCGATCGTGGCGGTCGGCTGCCGTTACCCGGGCGGGGTGAGTTCACCCGAGGATCTCTGGCGTCTGGTGGCCGAAGGGGTCGACGCCACCACCGAGTTCCCCACCGACCGCGGCTGGGACCTGGCCTCGCTCCACCATCCCGACCCCGACCGGCCCGGGACGACGTACACCCGCCGCGGCGGATTCCTGGACGGTGTGGCGGACTTCGACCCGCTGTTCTTCGGCATGTCGCCCCGCGAGGCGCTGGCCACCGACCCCCAGCAGCGGCTGCTCCTGGAGGTCGCCTGGGAGACCTTCGAGCGCGCGGGCATCCCGGCGCCGGAGCTGCGCGGGACCGACACCGGTGTGTTCGTCGGCCTGATGCACGCCGGCGGGTACGCCACCGGGCTGTCGCCGCACGAGCTGGAGTCCCACTTCGCCGTCGGCTCGTCGGCGAGTGTGGCGTCCGGCCGCATCTCCTACGTCCTGGGGCTGCGCGGCCCGGCGCTGACCCTGGACACGGCCTGTTCGTCGTCGCTGGTCGCGCTGGACCTGGCGGCCGGATCGCTGCGGTCCGGGGAGTGCTCGCTGGCGCTGGCCGGCGGGGTGACGGTGCTGTCCAACCCGCAGCCGTTCGTCGCGTTCAGCCGACTGCGCGGGCTGTCCCCGGACGGCCGCTGCCGGTCGTTCGCGGCGGGCGCGGACGGCACCGCCTGGGCCGAGGGCGCCGGTCTGGTGCTCCTTGAGCGGCTGTCCGACGCCCGGCGCAACGGCCATCTGGTGCTGGCCGTGCTGCGCGGCTCCGCCGTCAACTCGGACGGCGCGTCGAACGGGCTGACCGCGCCCAACGGCGAGGCCCAGCGGGAGCTGATCCGGCTGGCGCTGGCCGACGCCGGGCTGGGGCCGGCCGACGTCGACGCGGTCGAGGGGCACGGGACGGGAACCGCGCTCGGCGACCCCGTCGAGGCGGGTGCCCTGCTGGCGGCCTACGGACAGCATCGTGACCGGTCCGACCCGGTGTGGCTGGGGTCGGTGAAGTCGAACCTCGGACACACCCAGGCCGCGGCGGGGGTGGCGGGCCTGATCAAGATGATCGAGGCGATGCGCCATGACGAGCTGCCCGCCTCGCTGTACGCGGACCGGCCGTCGCCGCACGTCGACTGGTCCGCGGGCACGGTTCGGCTGCTCGACCGGGCCCGGCCCTGGCCGCCCCGCGACCGCCCGCGCCGCGCCGCGGTCTCGTCCTTCGGCATCGGCGGCACGAACGCCCACGTGATCATCGAGGAACCGGCGTCCGAGGACAAGGCCGGCTCGACCGCGCCGACACCACGCCGGCAACTCCCGGACACCCCCCGGCTCGTAAGCGGCGGCGCCCAAGCCGGACCACCGGCCCCCACCACCACACCACCGACCACGCCAACCGCCGTGCCGGACAACACCAGGACCGCGCCGCGGCTGCCGGTCACCCCCTGGCTCGTGGGCGGTGGTGACGAGGCTGGGCTGCGTGCGCACGCCGCCGTGCTGGCGATCGCGCTGACCGACGTACAGGACCGGGCCGGTGCCCTGGACGCCGCGTACTCGCTGGCCACGAGCCGGGCGCCGTTGACCCACCGGGCGGCCGTCCTGGCGAAGGATGCCGAGGGCCTGCGCGCGGGCCTGCGCGACCTGGCGGCCGGTGTCGACGGTCCCGCCCTGCCGCGGGGCATCACCCATCCGCGTCCGGCCGGTGTCGACGGTCCCGCCCTGCTGCGGGGCGTCGCGCACCCGCGTCCGAAGGTGGCGCTCCTGTGCCCCGGCCAGGGCACCCAGCGCCCGGGGATGGGTCGTGAACTGCGTGCGGCGTTCCCGGTCTTCGACGCCGCCTTCACGGCTCTGTGCGAGGAGTTCACCCCCTGGCTCGGCCGCCCCCTGCTGGAGGCACTCGACGAACCGGGCCTGCTCGACCGTACCGACTACGCGCAACCCGCCCTCTTCGCCTACGCGGTGGCCCTGCACGCCCTGCTCGCCGACTTCGGGGTGCGCCCGGACCGGCTGGCCGGGCATTCGATCGGTGAGCTGGCCGCCGCCCATCTGGCCGGGGTGTTCTCCCGTGCCGATGCGGTTCGACTGGTAGCCGCGCGCGGCCGGTTGATGGCGGCCCTGCCCTCCGGCGGCGCGATGATCACCGTCCGGGCGCCCCTGGCCGAGGTGACGCGCCTCCTGGACGGGACGCCCGGCGGAGCCGTCACGGTCGCCGCGGTCAACGGGCCGGAGGCGGTCGTGCTCTCCGGGCCCGAGGACGCGGTGACGGCGCTGGCGACGGCCCTCGCAAGGCCGTACCGCCGGCTGCGGGTGAGCCATGCCTTCCACTCGCCGCTGCTGGACCCGATGCTGGCCGAGTACCGTGCCGTCGCCGAGTCGGTCACCTACCACCGGCCGTCGCTGCCGGTGGTGTCCACGCTGACCGGCCGTACCGAGTCGGACGCGCTCGCCACCGCCGACCACTGGGTACGCCAGGCGCGTGAGACGGTCCGGTTCGCCGCCGCGGTGGACCGGCTCGCGGAGGCGGGTGTCACGGCCTTCGTCGAGGCCGGCCCGGCCCCCTCGCTCGGCCTGGCGGCCGAGGAGTGCCTCGGGCCGGACGCCGGTGCGGTGTTCGCGTCGTGCGGGGACGCGGGGGCGACGGTCGAGGCGCTCGCCGCGCTGCATGTGCACGGAGTGCCGGTGGACTGGCGGTCGGTGTACGCGGACACCGGTGCCCGTCGGCGTCCGCTGCCCACCTACCCCTTCCAACGGCAGCGTTACTGGCTGAACGCCGCCCCGCGTCAGGGCCGTTCCGGTCACCCGCTGCTGGGCGAGCCGCTGCCCGATGCCGACGGACCCGGCGTCCGGCACACCGCCCTGCTGTCGCTCGCTCGTCATCCCTGGCTTGCCGACCATGTGATCGGCGACCGGGTGGTGGTGCCCGCGACCGTCTTCGCCGAACTCGCCGCCCGGGCGGGCGGCTCCCCCGGCCCCGCCCGGCTGGCCGAACTCGTCCTCCACGAACCGCTCGTACTCTCCGCTGAGCAAGGAGCGCAGGTGCAGGTGGTGGCCGGGAAAACGGACGAGACGGGCGGGCGTCCGGTCACCGTCTGGGCGCGCCCGGACCGGTCGCCGGAGCCGTGGACCCGGCACGCCACCGCGACGACCGTGCCCGCGGAGGCACCGCCCGGCGGCACGCCCGGACCGTGGCCGCCGGAGGGCGCACAGCCGCTCACCGTCGACTACGGACGTCTCGCCGCCCACGGGCATGGTTACGGACCCGCCTTCCGCGGGGTGACCGCGCTGTGGCGCCGGGGCGACGAGGTCTTCGCCGAGCTGTCGCTGCCGCCCGGGGAAGCGGCGACCGCGGGTTCGTACGCCCTGCACCCGGCCTTGTTCGACGCGGCGCTGCACGCCGCGCTGCTGGCCGAGGGCCCGGGTGAGCCGAGGGCGCCGCTCTCCTGTTCCGGTGTGGCGGTGTACACGCCCGGTGCCTCCGCCGCGCGGGCGGTCGTACGACGGCTCGGCCCGGACGAGTTCCGTGTCACCCTCACCGACGGGACCGGGCTGCCCCTCGCCGCCGTGGAGTCGGTGGTCACCCGGGCGATCCCGACGCGGCCGCCCGTACGGACCTACCGCCTCGGCTGGCGGCCGGTACCGCCGGACGGTGCGGGGAGCACGGAGCACGAGATGCTGGACGTGGCACGGCTGGCCGCCACGCTGCCCGCGGACGCGACCGTTCCCGACCGGGTGCGCGGGCTGGTCACCGCTGTGCTGGGGCGGGTGCGTGAGTGGACCGCCGACGTGCGGCCGGGCCGTCTGCTGGTGCTCACCCGCAACGCCACCGGCGACGACCCCGACCTCGCCGAGGCGGCCGTCGCCGGACTGGTGCGCAGCGCCCGGTCCGAGCATCCCGGCCGGATCGTCCTGGTCGACCGGCGGGGTGCCGCGGTCACGGCGGCGGCGCTGGAGGCGGCGCTGCGGTCCGGCGAGCCGGAACTGGCCGTGCGCGACGGTGTCGCGCTGGCGCCCCGGCTGGCCCTCGCCGATCCGCCGGCCGCCGGGCCGGCCGAACTGGATCCCGAGGGGACCGTGCTCGTCACCGGAGGCACCGGCGCGCTGGGAGCGAGTCTGGCCCGGTATCTGGTCGCCGAACGTGGGGTTCGCCATCTGCTGCTGGTCAACCGCAGCGGAAAGGTGCCCGACTGGGCGGGCGAACTGGCCGCCGAGGTGCGGGTGGTGGCGTGCGAGGTGAGCGACCGCGCTGCCGTGGACGCCCTGGTCGCGTCCTGCCGGCCGGCACTCGCCGCGGTCTTCCACCTGGCCGGGGTGGTGGACGACGGCGTGGTGGACACCATGACGCCGGAGCGGCTCGCGGCGGTCCTCGCACCGAAGGTGGCCGGCGCCTGGCATCTGCACGAGGCGACACGGGGCCTCGGTCTGTCCGCCTTCGTGCTCTACTCCTCCGCCGCGGGTGTCCTCGGCCGGCCGGGACAGTCCAACTACGCGGCAGCGAACGGGTTCCTGGACGCGCTGGCCCGGCACCGGACGGCCCATGGCCTGCCCGCGCGGTCGCTGGCCTGGGGACCGTGGGCCACGGACGACGCGGAGGGGATGGCGGGCCGGGTCGCGCCCGACCGCCTCCGTGAAGGCGGCGTCCTGCCGGTCGGCGAGGCGGAAGGCCTGGCTCTTCTCGACTCGGCGCTGCGGATTCCGGAACCGGTGCTGGTGCCGGTGCCGCTGGATCTCCGGACCGCCGCCGGCCCGGACGCGGCAGCCGTACTCGCCGACCTGGTGCCGCGCACCCCGGCCACGGCCGTCGCCCCACCCCCCGAAGCCCCGGGGCAGGCGCCCGGTGCCTGGCGCGAGCGGCTGGACGCCGCGCCGCCGCCCGAACGACCGTCCCTGTTGGCCGAGTTGATCCGCGCCGAGATCGCCGCGGTCCTGGGCTTCGCGCACCCGTCGGCCCTCCCCGTCGACCGCGGCTTCACGGAGCTCGGCTTCGACTCCCTGTCCGCGGTGCAGATCCGCAACAGGCTCAGCGCGTTCACGCAGGTACGGCTGTCCCCGACCGTCGTACTGGAGCACCCCGCGCTGCCCGAGCTGACCGCACACGTCCTTACGGCTCTGGACGACGCGGAGGTGCTGCCGGCAACAGGACCGGAGCATGCGGCCGGCCCGCCGGAGACCGAGGCCGCGTCTGCGGCGCAAGTCCCGCGCTCCCCTTACGGGTTCAGCCCCCTGTACCACCGTGTCCTGCGCGATCACGGACCACGGGAGGCGATGAGGCTGCGCTTCTTCGCGTCGTACGCCCTGCCGGTCTTCCCGGACGGGGACCGCGCCCGCCACTCGGTCCCGCCGCTCCGGCTCGCCCACGGTGACGGCACCCCGCTGGCGTACCTGCCCGACTACATGGCCCCGCACCTGCGGCGACCCACCGCACTGGCGCAGCGGTCGACGGTGAGCGGGATCTGTATCTGCTGGAGCATCCCGGGTTCGGCACCCGCCGGGCCGTTCCGGACAGTGTGGCCACGCTGGTGCGGGCGCACGCCGACACCGTGCGCTCGCTCCCGGTCGGGACACCGCCCGTCCTTGTCGGCTACTGCGCGGGCGGGGCGATCGCCCATGCCGTGGCCCGGCGACTGGCACAGGAGGGGCAGCAGCCGGCCGGGGTGATCCTGATCGACTCGCATGCCGGAGTGCTGCGCCGTGAAGACGCGCGCGGGCAGGCCCTGATGGCCGCGGGCGCCGCGCTCTCCGCCGATGTCGTCGACGGGCTGGACGACTCGCTGCTGCTCGCCGGGGGCGGGTACGCACGGGTGCTGGAGGACTGGTGGCCCCGGCCGTCGCCGGTTCCGGCCCTGTTGCTGCGCGGCCGGCCCACGGCCGAGATGCTGCGCAGCGCACCCGACGGGGACTGGCGGCCGCACTGGCCGCTGCCGCACGACAGCGTGGACGTCCCCGGCGACCACTTCTCGGTACTCCACCAGGACGTCGACGGCACGGCCGCGGCGATCCGCGCCTGGCTGCCCCGCTGACCGCGTAGGACCCTCACGAGGAGAAACCCCGGACGACTTCGGACTACGACCTGATCGTCGGCGGCGGGCCGCTGGACGTCCCGGCCGTGCCGCCGTCCGCCCAGGAAAGGCTCGGGGTCGCCGAGGACGGCTTGTGCCGGCTCCCGGTGTCTAGGGTGTGAGCCATGGACGCCAGTACAACACCCCGTGCTCCGGCCGCCGTTGACCCGGCGGAGCTGCTCGCCGACCCGTACGCCGTGTACGCCCGGCTCCGGGAGGCCGGTCCCGTGCACCGGTTTGCCGGAACCGACGGGCTGCCGGCCTGGCTGGTGACACGGTACGAGGACGTGCGACAGGCCCTCGCCGACCCGCGGCTCTCGCTCGACAAGGCCCACGCGAAACCCGGCGGCTACCGGGGGCTCGCGCTGCCGCCCGCACTCGACGCCAACCTGCTGAACATGGACCCGCCGGACCACACCCGGGTGCGGCGCCTGGTGTCCCAGGCCTTCACCCCGCGTCGCATCGCCTTGCTGCGCGAACCCGTCCGGCGGACCGCCGACAGGCTGCTCGACGCCGTCGAACCGCTCGGCCGTACCGACCTGATCGCCGGCTACGCCGCCCCGCTGCCCATCGCCGTGATCTGCGAACTGCTGGGCGTGGCCGAGGAGGACCGGCCGGACTTCCGGTCCTGGACCGACGCGCTCGTCATCCCGGACCCCGCGCGGCCCGAGCGGGCGAAGGAGGCGGTGAAGGCGCTCCTCGCCTTCTTCGCCCGGCTGCTCGCCCGCAAACGCGCCGAGCCCGCCGACGACCTGCTCTCCGCGATGATCGCCGTACGGGACGAGGAAGACCGGCTCAGCGAGGACGAGTTGATGTCCCTCACCTTCCTCATCCTGTTCGCCGGGTACGAGAACACCGTCCACCTCATCGGCAACGCCACCCTCGCCCTGCTCCTCAACCCCTCCCAACTGGCCGCCCTGCGCGAAGATCCGGCCCGGATCGGCGCGGCCGTCGAGGAACTGGCCCGCTATGACGGACCCGCCCCGCTCGCCATCCGCCGCTTCCCCACCGAGGACGTCACCATCGGCGGGGTCACGGTCCCGGCGGGCGAGACCGTGCTGCTGTCCCTGGCGGCGGCCCACCGCGACCCGCGCCGCTTCCCCGAGCCGGACCGGCTCGACGTCGGCCGCGACGCCACCGGCCATCTCGCCCTCGGTCACGGCATCCACTACTGCCTCGGCGCACCGCTCGCCCGCCTGGAGACCGAGGTCGCCCTGGCCGCGCTGCTGGAACGCCTCCCCGGTCTCGAACTCGACGTCCCCGCCGACGCACTGCGCTGGCGCCCCTCGATGCGCACCCGCGGCCTGCTCGGCCTACCCGTGCGGTACTGAGCGGGTCCGGCGGGAGAAGGGGCGCACCTCCGGGAAGCGGTCCGGCAGGGCTTCGCCGGTACGGCCGCGCAGTCGGCGGTCGAAGAAGGCGGCGAGACAGGCCCGTTCGGCGGTGATCGCGCGCCCCGGGGCGATGGTGCCGATGTTCTGGACGACCGTCTCGCGGGGCAGGCCGAGCTGACGGGCGATCTGCGGGATCATCGCCTCCGCGTCGGTGTACGTCGCGTGTTCGGCGCCGCGCAGGGTCAGGCCTTCGCCCCGGCCCCGGCTGTGCCGCCACAGGGCGTTCCAGGAGGGCACCGTGCTCAGGTCGTTGCCGTCCTTGCCGACCAGCAGGAACGGACGGTCGAGGCCCTCTGCGGCGACAGCTGAGAGGTAGCCGGAGTCGCTGTCCTCCTGGACGTACGCGAGGACGCCGTCGAAGTCGGCCGCCGCGGCGATACGCCGGTCGTCGTGCATCGCCTGCAACGCGGTGAAGCCGCCGGCCGAGTGGCCGAACATGCCGAGACGGTCCCAGTCCGGAAGGCCGCGCAGTTCCCCGGGCAGCGCACCGGGCAGGGCGTCGAGGAGGAAGCGGGTGTCGGCCACCCGTACGGCCATCGTCTTCCTGAGCAGCGCCCTGATGCGCCCCGGGTCCGGGTACGCCTTGTCGAACTCGGCGGGCAGCACGGTGCGTTCGACCCGGCCATCGGGGAACTGGACGGCCGAGGCGTCGTAGGTGTGGTCGAGTGTCACCACGACATAGCCCCGGGAGGCGAGGTCGTCGCAGAGGGTGGTGCCGAGGGAACGCGGGTCGCCGGCGCCGGGCGAGTAGCAGACGACCGGGTACGGGCCCCGGTCCCGGTCGGCCGGGGCCCCCTCGTACGCGTGGGTGCGGGTGGCCGCCCAGTCGACCTTGTCGCCGGGCACATGGGTGAGGTTGTTGACGGCGGCGAAGCCGGCGGCCTCCCCCGGCAGCATCTGCGGCGCCCTGGGGTGTCCGCCGACGGCCCGCGCCGGGTAGCGGACACCGATCATCAGCTCCCGGTACGGCTGGTCCGTCATCCAGGGATCGGCACGTGAGGTGTCGACGAGGCGCAGGGAGACCGTGCCCACCGGGTGCGGTCCGCTGGGCGCGGGCAGTTTCAGCCGTACCGGCACGGCCTTGCGTGGCGTCGCCGCCGACGCCGTGCCCGTGGTGACGGCGGACAGGGTGGCGGCGGCGACGGCCGACAGGACAGCGGCGCGGCGAGTGAGCACGGCAGGGCCTCCTTGGCTGCGGGGGTTCGGCGACTCCTCTCAGCTTTGTGGACCGGACCGGCCGGGACCATCCGGCCTACCGGTCGCCGCACCGGGGGGTTGGCCATACCCCGGGCCGGGGGCGCACGGCCGTCCCGGCGCCGGGACGGCCGTGTCAGGAAGGCGGTCAGGAAGCGGTGAGGCGCAGGTAGTCGAGGTTGAAGCCGCCGGTCTCGCAGTAGACGGTGACCGTCTGTTCCCCGGCCCGGAGGGCGACGGGTACGTGCACCGACTGGTAGCTCGCCCAGCCGCCCGTGGACGGCACGGACGCCGTCGCCAGGGTCGTGCCGCTGTCGTCGCGGAGGGACACGGCGTTCGCCGCGGTGGCGGCCGTGCCGTTGGCGACGCGCAGTTCGAGATCGTACGAGCCGGTCTGCGGCACCTCGACGCGGTAGGTCAGCCAGTTGCCGGCGGCGGTCCAGCCCACGTTCCTGCCGCCGCTGGCTGCCGGGTTGCTCTCGATGAAGTTGCTGCCGTCGGCGGGCCAGCCGTGCTGGTCCGTGTACCCCTCGGCCTCGATCCGCTCGCCCACGGGTGCCGCGTGCGGGCGGACGGTCAGGTGGAGGGTCACCTGGTCGTGGGCCCGGCCGTCGGTGGCGTAGAAGGTCAGGTCCTGCTCGCCGGTGGCCGTCGGACGGATGGTGACCAGGCCGGTCGCCGGGTCGAGGGTGACGCCGTCGGGCAGTTCGGTCGCGTAGTAGGAGAGCCGGTCGCCGTCCCGGTCGGTGGCCTTCAACCGCACCTGGGTGGTGCCGTACTGGTCGGCGACGACGTCGGCAGCCGGCGCGAGGACCGGGGCGTGGTTGCGGGAGCCCGTGGCGGCCTTGCCCTGCCACCGGTAGGTGGCGAAGGAGCCCGCCGGCACCGTCACGACGAACGTCTGGTCGCCGACGACCATCCGGACCCTGCGGTCGGATCCGGCGCCGTTGCCGAGGACGGCCACGTAGCCGCCGTCGCGGGTCCGGTAGACGACATTGCTGACGCCGTCCGCCGCGGCGCTGGACTCCAGGCGTACGTCACCGGGTGAGAGGTACTTCGCGAACTGGCCCAGCTGATAGAGCTCGTCGCGGACCCTGAACTCCTTGGTGCCGGTGTTCACCGTGACCAGCCGGTCGGGCCACTTGGTGGTGGCCGCGACCTCGTCCCAGTCGATGTTGTTGTCCCGCGACGGCGTCCAGTGCAGGGTGCCGCCGTCCTGGTCGGTGGTCTGGGCCCACAGGATGTAGGAGCCGGCGTCGAGGCGGAAGTCGTCGAGGACGGTCGAGGGCGACAGGTCGCTGGTCTCCGTGAGCTGGACCGGCTTCCCGGTCTGCTCGTAGGCGTCGCGCATGACGGTCGGGTCGCCCCAGTAGGGGTGGAAGGCGATGGCGTCCGCCGCCTTGCGGACCTGGGCGCCGGTCACCGAGCCGTCCGGGGCGTCCTCGAAGATGCGGTAGTAGTTCTTCGTCGCCGTGCTGTTGGGGTCGTGCCAGTCCCAGAAGTTGAAGTCGTGCACGTAGAGCTGGGTGCCCAGGTGGGCCGCACGGACCTCACGCTTGATCGCCAGAGCCAGCTTCTGCTGCTGTGCGACGCTGATGTCCATGGCCGGGTAGACGACGTCCATGCCCGGCTCGTTCAGCAGCGTCAGCGCGTCCACGCGGATGCCCTGTCGGGCGTACGCCTGCACGAACTTGACGTAGTACCGGGCGAACACCTCGATGCAGTCGTCCCGCAACTTGCCGACCTGGTAGTAGTCCGTGCTGCTCCCGGGTTTGAGGGCGACCTCGCCGAGGAACCGGTTGTTCGTCTTCATCCAGGCCGGCGCGCTCCACGCCGACGCGAAGAACGTGGCGTGGGGGTTGTAGCGCTGGATGAGCTTGATGGTGTCGATGATGTGCAGGTCGAGGTCCCGCCGGATGGAGAAGTGCTTCAGGCCGAAGTCCTCGGCGACTCCGGCGGGCAGGTCGTCCTCCGACCAGAACGGCAGGTGCTCGATGAGATCGGGGCTGCCGATCGTCAGCCGGAACCGGTCGAGTCCCGCGCCGTGCTCGGGGTCGACAAGGAGCCGGATGGCTTTGGCGCGTTCGCCGGGGCTGAGCTTCCACAGGTTGGACACGCTCGTCTCGTCCAGGGAGAAGCCGATGCCGGTGTACTGCTGCCGGAGGGCGCTGGGGTCGGCGACCACGGTGGCATCGACGGGGCCGTGGGTGTCCGTGCCCGTCCTGACGATCGGCAGGGGGCGCCAGGTCTGGGCGCCGCCGGTGGAGTAGGTACCGGTCACGACCTGGCCGTGCCCGGTGGGCCCGCTCGCGGGCCGGTCGGCCTGCGCGGTCGGGCCCGCGCCGATGAGTGGCAGTGTCATTGCAGCCACGGCCGCGATCGTGGTGAGCGTACGTCTCACAGCTGCTCCTGGGCTCTGGTGGGTCGGGGGTGGTGCCGTGCCGAACCGGAGGCGCGTGACCGCTGCGTCGTCAGCGGCCCACAGGGAGCGCCGACTTGAGATCCAAGCAATGTCCCCGATGTTAAGTCAAGGCGTGAAGAAAGGGTTTCGCGGTGGGTGGTGCCGGGGGCCCGCCGGGGGGTGGGGGAACGGCGGGGCGGGGCCGGCGCCGGCGGCCCACGGCGCGAGCGCGGCGGGCCGCGCACCAAGCTCGGCGGCGCAATCGAGCGCGCG
>NZ_JBSHAF010000015.1:166009-179521 GCF_053611365.1 Streptomyces sp. NPDC054813
ACTCATTTGCCCGTTTTTATTACACGTGTGTAAAACATGGTTTGCGGGGGGGGCGGGGCCGGGCCGCGGCCGTTTGGGCGGGATCCGCCGGCCCCCCGACGGTCCGTCAGGTCAGGGCCGGTGACGTGACGGGCCGGACCAGATGACGGGCGAAGAAGCGGGCCGCGCTGTCGGCCTCGAACCTGGGCAGTTCCTTGTGGCGGCCGGTGTTGACGTGCAACGTCTTCTCCTTGGAGGCGAAGGCGTCGAACAGCGCGAGCCCGGCCGCACGCGGAATGTGCTCGTCGTCCCATTGGAGCGCGAACTCGACGGGGACGGTGATCCGCCGGGCCGGCTCGGCCAGGGCGTCGGGCCAGTGCAGGCCGAAGACCGCGGCGGTGATCCTGGGCTCGACGGCCGTCAACGGCACCCCGATCGCGGTGCCCATGTTCAGGCCGTAGTAGCCGACCGGTCCACCGGCGCCGATCCCCGGCAACTCCTGGAGGGCGTCGAGGGTCGCCTGCCACTCCGGTACGGCGCGTGCCGCCAGGTGGGCGTTGTAGCGGATGACGACGGGGCCTTCCGGCTCGCCCGCCTCCCTCGCCCGGTACAACTCGGCGATCTCCCGCTCGTCGTGCGCGGTGCGCGGCCGGTCACCGTGGCCGGGCGAGTCGATACAGGCGACGTGGAAGCCGCAGCCGGTCACCAGGAGGCGGGCCCGGCCCGTCATCGCCGGCCACTTCTTGTGGGTGCCGCCGCCGTGGCCCATCAGCACCAGGGGCGCGCGATCGGGACCGGACTCAGGACCGGGGCCGGACTCGGGTGACCAGAGTACGCCGGGGATCTCGCCCAGGGTGAAGTCGCGTTCGACGACACCGTCCGACGTCGTCTTGGCGGTGAAACGTAGGGATTGCATGGGTTGTTGCCTTTCGGGATGGCCTTCTCGTACAGGCGCTCCCGGCGACACCTACGTCAATCGCCCGACCGTGACGGGGAGAGGGAGCACCCACTCTGCTACAGCGTTCACGGGTCTCACCTCCTCGCACGACATCACGGCCCCGCGGACGTTACGCACCCGAGCCAAGCGCGTCCAACGCATTTACGGCCCGTACGAATGACATCCGCGCGTCAGTTCGTCCAAGCGCCCCGGATCTTTGTCCATGGACGAGGCCGCCGTCGCCGGTGAGGGTCGGTTCATGGGTGACATCGGGTTCATCGGGGTCGGCGACGGGCCTGCACTGCCGGGCGGGCACCCGACGCAACCGCGGCGGATGCCGATCGGGCTTGTCGCACTGGCCCTTGGCGGCTTCGGCATCGGGCTGACCGAGTTCCTGATCGCCGGGCTGCTCCCGCAGGTGGCGTCGGGATTCTCGGTGTCCGAGGCGACCGCGGGCCGGCTGATCTCCGGGTACGCGCTGAGCGTCGCCGTCGGCGCGATCGCCCTCACCGCGGCGACGACTCGGCTGCCCCGCAAGCACGTCCTGGTAGGGCTGATGGCGCTGTTCGTCGTCGGCAACCTGCTGTCCGCGATCGCGCCCAGCTACTCCGTGCTGCTGCTCGGGCGGCTCGTCGCCGCCCTGTGTCACGGTTCGTTCTTCGGTATCGGCTCGCTCGTCGCACGCGGCATGGTCGTGCCGGAGCGGAAGTCCCGTGCGGTGGCGGTCATGTTCGCCGGGCTGACGCTCGCGAACGTGCTCGGTGTGCCGTTCGGCGCGCTGGTGGGCGAGCGTTGGGGATGGCGGGCGGCCTTCTGGGCGGTCACCGCGATCGGTGTACTGGCGCTGGCTGGCATCGTCACCCTGGTACCCGGCCGGGCCGGGGCGACGAGCGGGGACGTGGTGCGGGGCGCGCTGCGGGAGCAGTTCCGGGCGTTCCGGTCCCGGCAGGTGTGGCTGACCCTGACCGCCACCGCGCTCGGCTACGGCGGGATGTTCGGGGCGTTCAGCTACATCGCGTACACCTTCACCGAGGTCGGCGGGTTCGCAGCGGCGGATGTCGCCTGGTTGCTGATGCTGTACGGCGCCGGTCTGGTCGTCGGGAACCTGGTCGGCGGGCGAGCGGCGGACCGGAACCGCGACCGCGCCCTGGTTCTCGCGCTGCTCGCACTGACCGTGACCCTGGCCGTGTTCGGTCTGCTGGCCGGCAGTGCCGTGGCGTCGGTGATGCTGGTGTTCCTGATGGGGGTGACCGGGTTCGCCGCCGTCCCCGGCATGATCACCCGGGTGACCGACGCGGCCCATGGAGCGGCACTGGCCGCGAGCGCCAACGTCTCCGCGTCCAACATCGGCAACGCCCTGGGCGCCTGGCTCGGCGGCCTGGCCATCACCGTGGGGCTCGGCTACCGGGCGCCGCTCCTCACCGGCGCCGCGCTCACGCTGGCTGCCGTGATCGTCATGCTGGTAGCCGCGCCCGAGTCCGTACGGGGAACGGTCAGGCGCCCAGGCGGTTGATGTCCTTGCTGTACAGCAGCCGGCTCTCGGTCACGCCGGGGCGGGTCAGCGCCAGCATGGCGCGGGCGAGGTGTTCGGTGGTCGTCGTGTGGGCGGGCACGAGCCGGTGCAGCAGCGGGTAGAGCCAGGACGTGAGGGAGTACATGACACGGTAGGAGCGGGTCCGGGAGACCGCTCCGTGGCGGGGCTGGATATAGCCGGGGCGGAACATGTACGCGTTCATCGGCATCGCCAGGAGGGCGTTCTCGGTGCGCCCCTTCACCCGCGCCCACATGGTGCGGCCCTGTTCGGTGCTGTCGGTGCCCTCGCCGGAGACATAGGTGAAGGTCGGTCCGGGACTGGCGGCGACCAGCGCACGGGCGGCCACCAGGGTGAAGTCGTGGGTGACGCGGGTGTATTCGGCCTCGCTCTTGCCCGCGGAGGAGACACCGAGGCAGTAGAAGCAGGCGTCCAGCCCCGTCAGCCGGTCACTGATGGCGGACAGGTCGGTGAAGTCGTCGTGGATGACTTCGGTCAGCTTGGGGTGGGTGACGCCGAGCGGGCGGCGACCCACCACGCGGACGCTGTCGACCGCGGGGTCGAGGAGGCAGGCGCGCAGGACGCCCTGTCCGACCATGCCGGAGGCGCCGAAGACGACGACGTTCACAAAGGTCTCCATGACTGGGAGGCGGTGTCCGGCACGGTACCGGACCTCCACCGGGCGGGGGCGATGCCGGTCCGGCCGTCGAGGGCACTGCCGCCCTGTCCACGGCCGTTGCGCGGTCACATCTGCGATGATTTTATACATCTGTCAAACAGACAGGTGCGAGAAAGTACTGGAGGAGTCCCTCATGGCCACCCACACCTCCGTCTCACCGCAGGAAGCCGCCGACCGGCTTGCCATCCGTGAGCTGATCGACGCCTACGCCCACTGCGCGGACCGGCGGGACGCCAAGGGCCAGATGAGCCTGTTCACCGAGGACACGCGTTTCCTGGTGTTCATGGACGCCACGGCGGCGGAGCCGACGCAGGAGCTGCACGGCCGCGCCTCCCTCGCCCCGGTGTTCGACAACCTCAACTCGTATCGGACGACGACCCACTTCAACGGCCAGAGCACCGTCTCCCTCGACGGCGACCGCGCGACCGGCGAGAGCTACTGCCTGGCCCACCATCTCTCGGTCGGGGACGACGGCGGGCGCACCCTGATGATCGCGTCGATTCGCTATCTCGACGAGTTCACCAGGCAGGACGGCGAGTGGCTGTTCGCCGAGCGCCGTCTGATGGTCGACTGGACGGAGACGCGCCCCTCGACACCGTGAGCTTCGGGCGTCGCGGAGAAGGGTGCGCGCAGTGCGACCGGGTACCCGGCGGCCACGGGAGAGCGAGTCGGACACCGACAGCCCCCGGTGATGAGCCGTTTCCGACGAGGAGGAACAGATGAGCACGGTCAAGAAAGCCGTGGACGTGGCGGTCCCGGTCCACACGGCCTACAACCAGTGGACCCAGTTCGAGGACTTCCCGAACTTCATGGAGGGCGTCGAGGAGGTCAGGCAGCTCGACGACCGGCACAACCACTGGACCACGAAGATCGGCGGGGTACGGCGCGAGTTCGACACCGAGATCGTCGACCAGCTGCCGGACGACCGGATCACCTGGCGGGCGATCGAGGGTGACATCCGGCAGCGGGGATCCGTCCGGTTCGAGCCGCTGGACGAGACGCACACCCGGGTCGAGCTCACGATGGACGTCGAGCCCAGCGGTATGGCCGAGAAGGGTGCCGACGCACTCGGCCTGATCGACCGCCGCGTCAAGGGCGACCTCAGCCGCTTCAAGGACTACATCGAGCAGCACGGAGGCGAGACCGGCGCCTGGCGCGGTCGCATCCGCCCCGGTAATCCCGGAGCCTTCTGAAACCCCCCGAAGGCTCCGAGGAAGACCCCGAGAACGGTCGTACGACTCCGGCTGCGGGCCCGCAGCCGGAGTCGTCACTTCACGCCGCTGCCGCACTGCGGAAGGAGCGGCTGAAGCCGGCCTACCAGCGGGGGCGGGTCTGGTTCTCGCTGGACCTGGTGGGGGCGTTGCCGAGCTGGTACGGGGTGAGACGGTCACCGTCGCTCCCGGCCCGCGGCACCTCGTTCGGCTCGCGCATCTCGCGCTCCTCGCGCACCGGTCCGGTACGGGGCGGGGTGGGCTGTTCCGAGCGCCGGGGCGGCGCGGACTCCCGCCGTCGTACCCCGATGCCGAGGCGGACGGCCCCCACCAGCGCGGCCGCGACGAGCAGACCGCAGACGACGATCACGATCATCCCCACCGCCGAGCCGGCGGCGGCCAGTTGTTCATGAGTCCTGTACATCGGCCCCGGGTACCCACCGCGGCACGGGGGACACCCGCGAGGCGACGCACGGCGGACAGGACGGCATACGCGGGTCGCCCATGGCACCGCCCGGGAGTGGCCGGGAGGTGATGCAGCGGCGGGCCGCTGTCGACGCCGATCCGATCAACCCGGAGTACGTCACCCACACCCTCGACGGGTGGCCACGCCGAAGCTCACAGCGGGACGGTCCAGCGGGCGTCCGAGCGGGTCAGGGCGAACGCGTCGAGCGTGCTGCCCGCGAGGAGCACGGCGGCGAGCAGCAGCGGCAGGGCGGGGGTGCCGTCGCGGACGGCGAAGGCGCCGATCAGGGCCCCGGCGAACATCGCCAGCACCGAGAGGGCGCGCCGGCCGGTCCTGCCTCCGCCGCCTCCGGCGGCCCTGCTGTCGGAGGCCATGCCGGTGATGGTCAGGGTCAGGACGGTCGTGGTGAGGTCGGGTACGGCGAGCGCGCGGGCGGTCGCGTTCTGGACGCCCATGGCGAGGCCGAGAAGCGCGATCAGCGAGTACCGCGTGCCGGCGGTGTCCAGGGGGGCACCGTACCGGGCGACCGCGTAGGCCGCCAGGAACAGGACCGTCTCCACGACGAGCGCCAGGCGCAGGACGCGGCCGCGGTGCGCGCGGGCCCGGTGCGCGATCCGGCCGCCCACCAGGGCGCCCGCGCCGAAGGCGGCCAGCGCGGCCAGCGAGGCGGCCAGGGAGAACCCTGCGGCGCCCGCGATCGCGAAGCCGGAGAAGACCACGTTGCCGGTCATGTTGGCGACGAAGACATGGCCGAGCACCAGGTAGCTGAAGGCGTCCACGAGGCCGGTCACCACGGTGAGGGCGAGCATCACCGGAGGCAGGGGGCCATGGCGGTCCGCCGGGTCGGGCAGTACGGTCGCCCGTGCCTCACGGAGTACGGGCTGGACGGCATCCTTGATCGACATGGCGGTCCCTTCGGGACTGGAGCTGAACCGCACCTCGCGCGGTGCGTCCTCTCCAGCCTCCGGCCACCCCGGTCCCACTGTCCAACATATGGATCCGGGCGCAGCGATCGGTCATGCCGATCGATCGCCGCCGTGCTGTTCGAGGACTTCGAGAAACGCCTCGGCGGCCGGAGCCAGCCGGGTACCGTCGTACGCCACGCAGATGTGGTGCACGGCCTCGTCGTCCGTCAGACGCAGCATCCGCGCACCCCGGGGCAGCTCGTCGGCGGCGTCGAGGCCCAGTACGGAGCCGGGGCCGACGACGGTGGACCGGGGTACGACGGTGACGCCCACCCCGCGTGCGGCCAGCCGGATCATGTCGTGGATCTGGCCCACTTCGAAGTGCTGCCCCGCCTCCGCTCCCGCGCGGGCGAAGGCCGCCTCGACCTGACGGCGCAGGCCGCTGCCCCGCGTGAACTGGATCAGCGGGTGGCTGTCCGGCAGCTCGGCCAGGTCGATGGCCTCCCGGTCCGCGAGTGCGTGCTCGCGCGGTACGACGGCGACCAGCGGGGCGCTGCCCAGCGTCCGGTGGTCCAGCCCCTCCGGCACCTGCCGGGCGGCGAGTCCGACCACCCCGACATCGAGGGTGCCGGCGAGGACCGCGGCGGCCATCCGGGAGCTGGGATCGTTGGAGACGCGCAGGTCGACGCCGGGATAGCGGGCGCGGTAGTCGGCCAGCACCTCCACCATGTCGAAGGGCACGGCCATCGTCTGTACCAGGCCCAGCCGGAGCCGGCCCCGGCGCAGACCCGCCAGCGCGTCGAGGGCGGCCTGGGCGTGGTCGACGTCGGCGAGGATGCGCCGGGCCCGCGGCTCCAGCAGTTCACCGGCGGCGGTCAGCCGCACCGAGCGGCTCGTGCGGCTGAACAGCGGGGCACCGACGTCCTTCTCCAGCCGGGCGATCTGCTGGCTCAGCGCCGACTGCGCCACATAACAACGCGCGGCGGCCTGGGTGAAGTTGTGGGTCTCGGCGACCGCCAGGAAGTACCTCAGATGACGCAGTTCCATGGACATCAATCTCTCGCACCGATCGATCGAGGTCAATTCATGCGCCAAGCCGATGCCTCGGGGCGCCCGCACGGCACATCCACGGCACGGCTCCCGCGCGCCATGGCGAGGTCGTCGGCGTTCGTTCGAGGCGACCTCCCGGGCCCCGCTGCTGCCCGGCACCGAGCCGGAGGCCACGCACGCCTTCGACACCACTGCCACCGTGCGAGACACAGCGACCTGAACGCGCGCCGACGGCAGTACCGGACACGGTGGCCGAAGATCGTTGCGCGTACGCTCGTGCACATGGTTCAGCATCGATTGATCGACGTGAACGGAATCCGGCTGCACATCGCCGAGGAGGGTTCCGGCCCGCTGGTCGTGCTGCTGCACGGCTTCCCCGAATCATGGCACTCGTGGCAGCACCAGTTCGGCCCGCTGGCCGCGGCCGGCTTCCATGTGGTCGCCCCCGACCAGCGGGGCTACGGCAGCAGCGACCACCCCGGGGACGTCGACGCGTACAGCATCTTCCACCTGGTCGGCGATGTCGTCGGACTGATCCGGGAGTTGGGCGAGGAGGAGGCGTTCGTCGTCGGGCACGACTGGGGTGCGCCGGTGGCCTGGCACACCGCGCTGTTCCGTCCGGACCTGGTGCGCGGGGTGGCCGGGCTGAGCGTGCCGCCGCCGTTCCGGGGGACGAGGCCGCCGCTGCAGGCCATGGACGAGATGTTCGGTGGCCGTTTCTACTGGAACTACTTCGACCGGCCCGGTGTCGCCGACGCGGAGTTCGCCCGCGACACTCGTACCACGCTACGGAAGTTCTTCTTCTCGGCCTCCGGTGACAGCGGTTCGGTCGGGCAGCCCCTGGTGGACCCCGAGCGCGGCTGGCTCGCCGACATGCCGGATCCCGAGCGGCTGCCGGAGTGGTTCACCGAGGAGGACCTGGACGCCCTCACCGAGAGCTTCTCGCAGGGCTTCACCGGTGCGCTCAACTGGTACCGCAACCTCGATCGCAACTGGGAACTGACCGCTCCCTGGCAGGGTGCCCGCGTCACCACGCCCGCACTGTACGTCTACGGCGACCGGGACGTCGTCCCGGCGTTCCCCGGTACGCCCGAACTCATCGAGCGGCTTCCCGTCCTGATGCCCAACCTGGTGCGCAAGCCCCTCAAGCTGGCCGGCTGCGGCCACTGGACCCAGCAGGAGCGCCCGGACGAGGTGAACGAGGCACTGGTCGAGTTCCTCAAGTCCCTTTCCTGAGCGCTCTGCCGCGGTCGGGCTCCGCGGTCCGCGCCTGCCTCTACGATCTTCTCGTGAGCGCGTGGAATCAGAGCCTGACCGCGGCCGGGATCCGGGATGCGGAGCTGCGGCGGGACTACAGCACCCAACGGCGTACGGTCCGGCGGTATCGCCGGAGCGCCTACCTGGCCTGCCGGATGCTGCTGCCACCCGCGGTGCAGCCCCATGTGGTGGCCGCGACGGCCGTGATGCACCACGGGGACGACCTGCTGGACAGCGGTCCCGAGGCGCAGCGTGCGCGGGCGTGGGCCGACTGGGAGCGGCGGGTGCGTGCGGGGCTGGAGACGGGGACCAGTGACGATCCCCTGGTCCGCACCCTCCTGCACACGGTCGCCGCGCACCCCCGGCACCGGGAGGTCGTGGAGGCCTATCTGGCCACCGCCACCGCCGAGTTGGAGTTCACCGGTTTCGCGACCGAGGCCGACTACCAGGACTACCTCGACGCCTACTCGATGCCGGCCTTCCTGCTGATAGGCGCGCTGCTGGGCCCCGAGACCGATCCCGGCGGACGGTTCCTGGCCGGCTGCCGCAGGCTCATCGACGGCAGCCAGCGGCTGGACTTCGTCAACGACCTCGCCGAGGACCTGCGGGAGGGCCGGCCAGGCATCCCCGCGGAGACCCTGAAGCGTTTCTCGGTCACGGCGGAGGACCTCGCGGCGGGCCAGGCCTCGCCCGGTGTGCGCTCGCTCGTGGCACACGAGGTCGAGACCGCCCGGGCCGACCTGCGGTCGGCCCGGGAACTGCTCGAACTGATCCCGGCCGCCCACCGCCCACTGGTGGGCACACTGATCGAGATCGAACTGCTCACCGCCGAGGCCGTGCTCGCGCCCGGCACGGACGTATTGCGCGGCTCGGCGTCACCGTCCACGGTGGGCACCCTCAAGCTGGTGCTCGGTGCCCGCCGCCGGGCGGTGCGTGCTCAGCGGTAGCAGCTGGTGACGCCCGGGTGCCAGGGGCAGGCGATCCCGGCGAAGCCGCCGTCGGCGACGACGCCGACGCTCAGGTCGTCACCACCGCGCAGGACCTGACTCTCCTGGACCAGGCCTTCGGCGCCGTCCCGGATCGTCTGCACCAGCCACCGTCCACGGCCGATGGTCAGGGGGACCGTGGCGGTGTGGGCGGCGCCGGCGTACACCCCGCCCAGGAACCAGCGGTTCCCGCTACGGCGCGCGAGGACGGCTTCCCGGCCGGGGCTGCCGGCCAGCAGACGGGTGTCGTCCCAGGCCGCGGGCAGCTGGTCGAGGAAGTCCCGGGCGAGCGGCCGGGCGTCGTACGACTCGGGGGTGCCCGCGAACATCTGGAGGCCGGACTCGTAGGCGACGGTGAGTCCGGTCTCCGCGGCGTCGGAATTCGGACGCTGGCCGACGCGCTGGAAGCCGCCGGGGGTGAAGTCCATGGAGCCGATGACGTTGCGGGTGAAGGGGAGGGTGGTGAGGTGGGCGGCGGTGTTGGTGCGCTTCTCCTCGCCGCCGACGGCCTCCATGCTCATCACCTGGGGCCAGGTGCGCTGGATGCCCTTGGGGAGGGTGGCGCCGTGGAAGTCGACCAGAAGGTGGTGGGCGGCGGTCGCCGGGAGGATGGCGTCGTACCACCGGAGCATGGACTGGGCCTCGGAGTTCATGAAGTCGATCTTGACGCCCTTGACGCCCCAGCGTTCCAGGGTGGGCAGCCACTGGGCGCGTTCCTCGGCGGTGTCGAGGTCGCGCTGGTGGATCCAGACGACGATCCCGACGCCCTTGGCGCGCGCGTAGTCGACGAGTTCCGGCATCCAGCTGTCGGCCTGCCAGTTCGGGTCGGTGGTGTCCCACTCGTCGGTCTTGAAGTACCAGCCGGCGTCGACGGCCTCGTAGGGCCAGTGCCGGGCGGCCGCGTAGTCGACGTACGCCTTCTGCGCGGCGAGGCTCTGGCCTGCCGTGCGGCCGCCGGCGAGCCAGGTCCACAGCACGGTGCCCGGATGGATCCATGACGGGTCGGCGACCTTGGACGCGGGAGCGAGGTCGTCGGTGAAGGTGGACCGGGTGACGGTGGCGAGGTCGCCGGTGATCATGGCCCGCCAGGGGGTGGCGAGCGGCCCGTCGGTGTGGACCTGGGTGTCGGCGAGCTTGATGCGGTAGGTGCCGGTGCCCTGGGTGTGGGCGAGCCGGGCACCGGAGTAGGTGCCGGTGAGGTCGGACTCGGCGAGCAGGGTGTAGCCGCCGGCGGTGGCGAAGAGGGCCTGGTCCGAGTACTCGCCGCTGGGGGCGCTCGCGGCGGTGTACTGGTTGAACTGGCCCTCGTTGTCGACCCGGTAGGTGCTGAGCCAGGCGCCCGCGTCCGCCGGCAGGTCGAACGCGGAGGTCTCGCCGAGCACGTCGCCGGATCCGGCGGGCAGGACGTACCGGTAGGCGATGCCGTCGGCGGAGGCGCGGACGACCAGGTCGAGGCGGGCGCCGGCGGCGGTGGCGAAGGACAGTCGGGTCTCGTTCATGCGCACCCTGCGGTCCAGCCGTTTCCCGGACTTCGCCCGGTAGTGCTCCTCGACCGTCCGGTCCTTGCGATGCAGGAAGAGCAACCCCTCTGAGAGGTCGGCCTGTTGGGTGACGATGCCGACGGGCGACGGTTCGATCACCGTACGGCCGGCACGGGAGACGGCGAGGCTGAGGGTGCCGGTGGTGGTGTCGAGGGCGATGCGGGCCCGGGGGGCGTGGGCCGTCTCGGAGACGGTCCAGGTGTGCGACCGCTGCTCGGCCCGGGCGGGCGCGGTGGTCAGGAGAGTGGCCGCCAGTCCGGCGCAGAGCGCGGCGACCACGGTTCTGGGGAGCGGAACAGCCATGGGAACCCTGTCTTCCGGTCGGTGGTTACGGCAGTCCCCACGCCGCGCCCGGTTCGCTGACGGCGACCGGTGCGATGACGAGGTCCGGGCGGGAGCCGGAGTGCACGAGCACCTCGCGGCCGCGGGGCAGGTCGATGGCGAGGGTGCCGTCGCCGAGGTCGTGGGTGCGGGCCGGGGTGCCGTCGTCGAGCAGGACGGTGAGCGGGCCGGTCAGGCCGTGCCGGAGTCTGAGGGGCTCGCCCGCCAGGCTGCGGATCCGGATGAAGCGGGTCTGTCCCGCCTTGCGGACGGCGCTGACCAGGAAGGCGCCCTGGGTGCGGAAGTTGTGCAGGGTGAGGTCGGCCCAGGCGGTCGGTACGGCGGGGAAGACGCGGACGATCCCGCCCCAGCTCTGGCAGAACATGTCGTGCAGGGACTGCGAGGCGGACAGCGGGGTCTCGATGACCGGACCGGCCTCGGTGTAGTGGGTGTTGGCCCGGCAGGGGTAGCGGGTCGTGGGGTCGAAGAACTTCCGCAGGTAGCCGATGGCGGTGTCGCCGTCGCCGGTCATCGCGTACATGGAGGCGGCCCCGGTGTAGCTGTAGCCCCGGTGGGCGCCGGTCAGCGCGTGCCAGCGGACCACGGACTTCGTGATCAGGTCGCGGTTCTCCGGCTGGTCCCAGTTGACCAGGTACAGCGGGTACACCATCAGCAGGTGCGAGTAGTGCCGGTGGGACTGGGCGTACGGGGTACCGGCGCCGATCATGAAGCCGTTGTCGTCGACCGGGTACGGGGTCAGCCGGGCCAGCACCTCCTGCCAGCGGGGCTTCAACCCGTCCTCGATGCCGAGCAGTTCGGCGGAGTCGAGGAGGGTCTGACAGCCCCAGCGGATCAGCGCCAGGTCGTAGTTGGTGTCCTGCGGCGGGACGATCGGGTACTCGGGTGAGAGCGTGCTGGGCAGGTGCAGCCTGCCGTCGCTGCCCGGGGTGAGGAAGTGCCAGTAGTAGTTGATGGCGCGGCGCAGCACCGGGTAGATGGTGTCCCGGAGCAGGGACTTGTCCATGGAGTGCCGGTAGGACAGCCAGACGTTGTGCAGGGCCCAGGTGAGGTCGCCGGTCTCGGCGCCGGTGCCGGGCTGTCCCACCTCGCGGACGGCGAACATGTCGGAGCTGCGGCCGATGCCGGAACTGTCCGAGCGGTAGGCGGCGGGCACGTTGGCGGTGAGCTGTTCCTGGCTCTGGCGCAGGGTGGTGGCGAGGGCGTCCAGTTCCGGGTGGTTGAAGGCGTGGATCAGCCAGTATTCGAGCTGGACGTTGAGGTTCCACCAGACCGCCGGCCAGGGAGTGGGCTCCAGCCAGGGGCCCGGGGTGGCCATGACCGGTCCGTCCGCGCGGCTGGCGCAGGCCACCTTGTAGAGCTGGATCCAGTGGAAGCTCTGCAGCCGCTGGTCGGGGAACGACACGAAGCTCTTCCGGTAGAAGGCGTGCCACCAGCGGGTGTGCCGTCGTCTGAGGGTGCCGTAGGACACCGCGCGGCGCAGGTTGCGGCGGGAGTCGGCCTCGGCTGCGGTGTCCGAGGGGAAGCTGTGGCCGACGCTCAGCAGGAGCTCGTCGCCGGTACGGCGGTAGGAGGTGGCCGTCTGGCCGCCGCCGGTGAGAGGTTGGAGGACCTGTTCGGTGCCGTCGGCCGACGTCCGTTCGGTCCAGGGCGGGTTGGCGGTGTACCCGGCGGGCGGTGACTCCTGGATCCTCCGGGGGCTGACGGCCTCCTCGGGGTGGAAGGTCCAGGTGACCTGTTCGCCGCCGTGGGCCGTGGCGCGGACGGCGAGGACCTCGTCGTGGATGAGAGCGGCGAGGGTGAGGGTGCCGGCGGTGGTGGTGACGGTGCCGGTGAGTTCGGCGTTCCACAGGCTCAGCCGCCAGTCGACGGCGGTGACGGTGCCGGCCGGTTCGAGCGTGAGGTGCCCGACCGGGAGACGGGCGGTGCCCCAGCCGCTGCCGAACTCGGGCCGGTGGTCCTGGACCCGGCCGTGCTGGACGGTGAAGCGGATCTGGTTGGCGCCCGGCTCCTGGTAGATCATGCTGCCGAGCAGCCCGTCGCCGAGGAACGGCGCCTCGTACCAGAGGGTGGGCAGTCTGCTCCACACCAGGTCCTGGCCGCGCAGGAACCGGTCCCAGGCGCCGTCGGTGGTCATGGTGTCGCGGAGTTTCCAGGGGTGTCCGTGGCCGACCGCCGCCGCTGAGGGCTGCTGTTCGGCATGGGCGGTTCCGGGCAGGGCCGCGGCCGCCGCGCCACCGAGGGCGGTGCCGAGCACGGCTCGGCGGGGCACGGGTGAACGTTGCTCCGGCTGCGAGGTCATCGTCGTCCTCCAGACCTGACGGATCCTCGATACATCGGGTGTATCGGGGAACCTAGCAGCCAGCGTGGGCCTGTCAACTACCTCAACAGGTCAAGCTCTTTCCCAGTTCTGGGCGGTGAGCTTTGCGTTCACATCGACAACCCTGGCTCAGGTTCTTGACTCCTCCGATGAATTGACCTGTTCTGGCGCAACCGAATGCGCGCGCCGGTCATCTTGGAGGGCGGCAGTGACCGGCTTGAACGCCGTGGGGGGGGGGGGGCCCGCCCGCCGGGGGCCGCGGCCCGTCGGGGGGGCGCGCGCCGGGCCCGCGCCGCGGCCCGGCGGGGCGG
>NZ_JBSHAF010000015.1:179531-206375 GCF_053611365.1 Streptomyces sp. NPDC054813
TGGGTGGTGTGTGTGGTGGGGGGGGGGGGTGTTGTGTGGTGGGGTGGGTGGGGCTGCGCGGCGCTCGTCGGGCTCGGCGCCCGCCCCGTGGACCCCCCCCCCCCACGAAGAGGGGCCCCAGGCAGGTCAGCCCTTGTGCCACTTCTGGTTGGGGGTGCCGGCGCAGGTCCACAGCTGGAGCTTGGTGCCGTTGCCGGTGCCGTTGCCGGTGACGTCCACACACTTGTCGGCCAGGGAGCTGACCAGGTCGCCGGCCGAGCTGAGGTAGAACAGCTGGGCGCGGTTGCCGCTGCACTTGGCGACCTGGATCGCGGTGCCGTTGGCGGTGTTGCCCCAGGCCAGGTCCATGCACAGGCCGAGTGAGCGGATGGTGCCGTCCGACTGGAAGACCCACTTCTGCTTGGCCGCGCCCGAGCAGTCCAGGATCTCCAGCCGGGTGCCGTCCCCGCCCGCGTTGGTGACGTCCACGCAGCGGCCGGACGGGTTCCCGATCAGCGCCACTCCGGGGACGGTGGTGGTCTTCGTGCCCCCGCTCGACGAGGAGCCCCCGGAGGAGGACTTCCCGCCCGAGGACGACGACTTGGTGCCGCTCGACTTCGAACCGGACGAGGTGGAGCCCGAGTTCGTGCCGGAGCTCGAGTTCGAGCCGGAGCCGACGGATCCGCCGCCGGACTGCTGCCCGGTCGAGCCGGCGCCCGTGCCGCCGCCGGACCCGGAGCCGCCGGAATCGGTCTTGGCGGGCTTGTGGGAGGGGGTGTGGGACGGCGTCGGTGACGAGGACGGGGACAGCGACTCCGACGTGCTGGACAGCGTTGTCGGCTCCCCCGGCGCCACCGCCGCGGCCGGTGTGGTGTCCGGGTCCGGGAAGAGGTCGACGTGGCTCAGCACCGGTACGGCCAGGGCGACGACGACGGTCAGTCCGGCCGCCGCGGCCACGGTCCCCCACACCCGTACACCCGGCACCAGCCCGCGGCGGGGCGTGGCGGGGCGGTTGGCGAAGGTGTCACTGAAACGTCCCGCCGGACTGCCGGGCCGTTCCGCCGAGGGCCGGGGTTTACGAAGGGGCGGCACGTCGTCTCCTGAAGGTCTCGTGAAGTTCTCGGAACGCCCGGAACGAGCGGGACACAGGAACAGTAACCAAGGGAAGGCCCAGCTCCGCACGCCTGCCCACGAAGATCCCGCCGAACGTCACCTTCCGTCCATCTATGCGGAGTTGCCTGTGACGAACTTGTTGAAGTCCGCAGCAATGGTGACTTCGGGAACTTCCGTTTTTCGCGCTAGCGTTCGTGCCTGAAGCGTTCCTCAGTGACACAGAGCAACACCGCAAGACAGCACAACAGCAAAACCCGACACCGGAAGGCGGAGGCATTGAGCCTCATCGACCATGACCGCGCCGACGGCGCGGACCGGACGCTCGGCCTCCTGCTCGCGGAGCGCGACAGCCTGCGCCGCTTCGTGACCGGCATGATGGGGCGTGACCCCCACGGCGCGGAGGACGTCGTCCAGGAAACCCTGTTGCGGGCCTGGCAGTCGGCCGGCCGGCTGGACTGGCGGGACCGGCCCATCCGTATGTGGCTGTTCCGGGTCGCCCGCAACCTCGTGGTCGACAGCCGGCGCCGGGACCGGACCATCCCGGTGGGGATCACCGCGGCGGACTTCGGCGGTGCCGGGCCGGCACCCGTGCCCGACCACGCCGAACAGGTCGGTGACCGCCGGGTGCTGGTCTCCGCGCTGCGCACCCTGGCCCCCGCCCACCGCGAAGCCGTCGCCCGCGTCCATCTGCTGGGACAGGCCGGCGACGACGTGGCCCGCCAGCTCGGGCTGCCCCCGGGCACGGTCAAGTCCCGTACCCATCACGGCATCCGCGCGCTGCGCGCGACCCTCGAATCCCACGGCTGCCGCCCGGCCGGAGCAGAGAAACTCCGGGGAGAGATGCGATGACCTCCGACACCATCACCACCCTGCTCGGCCTGGTCGGCGTGCTGGTTCTCGTCCTCGCCGTCACGCACTGGCTGGTGCGGCGCGGCGGCGGCTGGAAGGCCCTGTGGCGCCGGCTCGGGCGTGAGATCACCCTCACCGTGCGGGCGTTCACCGGTCCGGTCCGCACCGAACTGCGCTACCGGCGCGGACTGCGGCTGCTGGTCCGGCTGCTGCGCGACCCGGCCGTGTGGGCAGACGCCGAGCGGGCCACGGCCCTGGCCGCGTCCGTCCGCCCCGGGGTCCGTCCCTACGGCGTGCTGGCCGGCCCCGAGTGGATGGCCGTGCTGGTCGCGGCGGACGGCGACGCGCTGCGCGAGCCGCCGGAGCCCTGGGCGGCCGACGAGACCGATCCGCGGCTGTGGTGGATCGACCGCGGGGATCTCACGGACGGCACCGAGGACCCGGCCGTCCCGCTGCTGGTGTGCGTGGGGCACGACATGGGGCACGCCGTGCTGCTCGACGTGCGCTCCGGGCCGCCCGCGCTGTCCGTGTACGGCCCGCCGCGCGCCGCCCGTACGGCCCGCGCCGTGCTCCAGGCGCTCGCGGCCCAGGTGGACGCCCGGCTGCCCGAGGGCCGGGTCGCCATCGCCGGCGGGGTGCACCCCCGGCATCCGGGGGTGACGGCCACCGCCACCGTCGGGCAGCCCGGCATCGAGGTCGCCGTGTGCGCCGACCCGCTGGAGAGGCCGTTGCCGTCAGGTGTGCGGCTGCTGAGTCTCGGGGTGGCCCGGGGCCGCACCCGGCTGCTGGAGATCGCGCCGGACTCGACGCTCACGGCGCACGGTGCACCCGCCGCCACCCGGGTCGACGTCCTGCCGCTGTCGCGGGCGGTGGCCCGGACCCTGTCCGCCCTGCCGCCGTGCCCCGACCGCCCGGACGACGAGGTCGCGCGTCCGCAGGACGTCACGTCCGCCGCCGACCCCGACCTGCTGCCTGACGAGCCCGACCTCGACGCCGGCGCGGCGCCGGTCGCCGAGCCGACCGGTGTCTCGGCCACCCGGCCGGTCCCCGAACCCGAGCCGGCCGCCGCGCCGGTGCCCGCTCCGGCCCCGGCGGCCGAGAGCGACGACGACTTCGCGGAACCGAGCACCTCCGGTGCGGCCGGTGTCTCCGCGAGCTCGCCGCCGGCGCCGTAACCGCCGTACCCGTCCCCTGATTCCGCACGAACGACCGCCCGGCTGGGAGCCGTGAACCTCACCATCACCACCGTGGACGCCACGGACGGACAGCGCCGCGACCACCAGGTCCGGCTGCCCTCGAACGCGACCGTCGGCGATCTCGCCGCCGCCCTGACCCAGGACGAGGCCGCCGCCGGCGGCGCCGACTGGGCCACGGCCGGCGCCCCGCAGGCGCGTAACCTCTACGCCGCCGGCCACCGGCTCGACCCCGCGACCCCGGTCTCCGGCAGCGGCATCCGCGACGGCGGGCTGCTCGGGCTAGGCGGCCCGGCCCGCCCGGCCGACCTGGTCCGGGTCCATGACGACAGCGACCAGGACGGTGTCCTCGCCGAGGTGCACATCGTCTCCGGGCCCGGCGCCGGGCGGACCTGGCGGCTCGGCCCGGGCAGCCACGAGATCGGCACCGACCCGCTGTGCGCCCTGCGGCTCGACGCAGGCGCCGGGGTGCCCGAGTCCGGGCTGTGGGTGACGGTCGGCGCGGACGGCTCCGCGGCCTGGCACCGCACCGACGACGAGCCCGAGGCCACCGTCCGGGCCCGGCTCGCCTCGCCGCCGCCCGACGACGCCATCACCCAGCTGCGCAGGCCGCGGCCCCAGCCGCCGCGGGAACGCTCCACCGGACCGGGCCCGGTGCCCTGGCCGGCCGGTGAGGACCTGACCGTGGGTCCGGTGCTGCTGCGGATGAGCGCGCCGGTCGAGGCGGACGCGGCCGTGACCCCGTCCGCCGACGGTTACGGCGTGGACTACAACCGGCCGCCGCGGATCGCCCCGCACCTGGACGCCGAGCGGGTGCGACTGCCGCAGCCGCCGTCGCCGCCGCAGAAGCGGCCGTTCCCGACCGTGATGATGATCTCCCCGATCGTCCTCGGCCTGTTCATGGTCAGCATCTTCAAGTCGTACTACTTCCTGGTGTTCCTGTTCCTCAGCCCGATGATGATGCTGTCGAACTGGGCGACCGGCCGGCGTGCGGCCCGCAAGCAGTTCCTGGAGTCCGAGCGGGCCTACGAACAGCGCCGTGACGTCCTTGAGAAGCAGGTCCGGGACGCGGTCGTCGGCGAGCGGCGGGTCCGCGACAAGACCGGCCCGGACCCGGCGGCCGTCGCCCTGATCGCGACCGGTCCCGGCGGCCGGCTGTGGGAGCGGCGCCGACGGGACCCGGATCACCTGGTGCTGCGCCTTGGCACGGTGGACCAGCCGTCGGTACGGGAGCTGGAGGACCCGGCGCGGGACGAGAACCACCGCTCGATCCGCTGGAACATCCCCGACACGCCGATCGGCGTCGACATCACCGGGCACGGTGTCGTCGGCATCGCCGGTCCGGCCGCCGAGGTGCAGCCGCTGGCACGCTGGCTGGTTGCGCAGGCCGGCGTGCTGCACAGCCCGCGCGACCTCAGGGTCGTCATCCTGACCGAGCCGGACCGGGTGACGGACTGGGCGTGGACGCGCTGGCTGCCGCATCTCAAGCCCGGCACGGCCGGCGGACCGATGGTGCTGATCGGCAACGACCCCGAGTCCACCGCCGCCCGGATGAGCGAACTGGTCTCCCAGGTGCAGGCGCGCCGCCGGCAGGCCGGCAACGACCGGGACGTGGTCTTCACCGAACCCGACGTGCTGGTGATCGCGGACGGCGCCCGGCGGCTGCGTGACGTGCCCGGCATGGTCCAGGTGCTCACCGAGGGCCCGCGGGTGCGGATCTTCAGCGTCTGTCTGGACGAGCAGGAGCGGCTGCTGCCCGAGGAGAGCACCGGTGTGGTCCTCGCGGCCGACGGCCGGCTGACCGTGCGACGCCCGGGCGCGCCCGACCTGCCCGCCGTCCGTGCCGACCGGGTCTCCCCCGAGTGGTGCGAGCAGTTGGCCCGCTCACTGGCCCCGATCCGGGACGTCAGCCCCGAGCACGACGCCGGACTCCCCCAGCGGGTCCGCCTCCTGGACCTGCTGGAGCAGGAACCGCCGAACGCGCAGGGCCTGTTGGAGCGCTGGCAGCGCGATCCCGCCAGCACCTCCTTCCTCATCGGCACCGGCTTCGACGGGCCACTCTCCCTGGACCTGGTGCAGGACGGCCCGCACGGCCTGGTCGCCGGTACCACGGGCTCCGGCAAGTCGGAGCTGCTGCAGACGTTCGTGGCCTCGCTGGCCGCCGCCAACCGGCCCGACGAACTCACCTTCGTGCTGGTCGACTACAAGGGCGGCAGCGCCTTCAAGGAGTGCGCCCACCTGCCGCACACCCTCGGCATGGTCACCGACCTCGACGCCCACCTCGTGGAACGGGCCCTGGAGTCGCTGGCCGCCGAACTCCGGCGCCGGGAGCAGGTGCTGGCCGCCGCCGACGCCAAGGACCATCCGGAGTACCGGGCCAAGCGGGCCGCCGATCCCTCGCTGGCGCCGCTGCCCCGGCTGCTGCTGGTCATCGACGAGTTCGCCACCCTGGTCCGCGAGGTCCCCGACTTCGTCCCCGGGCTGATCAGCATCGCCCAGCGGGGCCGCTCGCTCGGCATCCACCTGATCCTGGCCACGCAGCGGCCGGCCGGTGTGGTCACCGGTGACATCCGCGCCAACACCAACCTGCGGATCGCACTGCGGGTCACCGACCAGACCGAGAGCCAGGACATCATCGACGTCAAGGACGCCGTCGACATCTCCTCGGCCACGCCCGGCCGGGCCCTGGTGCGGCGCGGACCGCGGCAGGCGGATCCGTTCCAGACCGCCTGGGTGGGTGCCGAACGCCCTCGGGAGAACCCGGCGTCGGCGACCGAGCCGGAGGCCGGTCCCCGCAAGCCCGTGCGTTCGGTGGACGTGGGCTGGGACGCCCTCGGCCGCCCCGCCGAGCTCCCCGCGGAGACCCGGACGGTGTCGGCCTCGGCCCCGCAGGGTCCGGCGCCGACCGACCTCCAGGTCCTCGTCGAGGAGATCCGCTCCGCCGCCGACCTGCTGGACGACTTCACCCAGCAGCCCAGCCCCTGGCTGCTGCCGCTCCAGCGCCAACTGGTCCTTGACGACCTGGACGAGCTCGGCGCCACCCGCGACGGCCGCCTGGTCATCCCCTATGCCCTGGAGGACGTCCCGCAGCTCCAGCAGCGCCGGGTCGCTGTCGCCGACCTCACCACCTTCGGGCACCTGTACATCATCGGCGCGCCGCGCTCCGGGCGTACCCAGGTGCTGCGGACCATCGCCGGTTCGGCGGCCCGGGTGGCGAGCGCCGCCGACGTGCACCTGTACGGCATCGACGCGGGCGGCGGCGGCCTCACCGCCGTCGGTG
This sequence comes from Streptomyces sp. NPDC054813, assembly GCF_053611365.1. NCBI lineage: Bacteria > Bacillati > Actinomycetota > Actinomycetes > Kitasatosporales > Streptomycetaceae > Streptomyces > Streptomyces sp. NPDC054813. The sequence continues at coordinate 185,946 of NZ_JBSHAF010000015.1, forward strand.
CGCTTCCGCACTGCGGCGGTGTGGTCTCCCGGCACGACCTGGAGCGGCTCGGGCGGATGCTGCGGCGGCTGAACCGGGAACTGACCGAACGGCAGGACCTGGCCCAGACGCACAGCGCGAGCGGCATCACGGAGCTGCGCCGGCTGCTGCCGAAGGCCGAACGGCCGGCGCACATCATGCTGCTGATCGACGGCTGGGACTCGTTGCAGGTCATCCTCGACGAACACGACCACGGCCAGCTGCTCCAGGAGGTCATCCGGCTGATGCGCGAGGGTGCCGCCGCCGGCATCCATGTCGTCGCCACCTCCGAACGCTCGCTGCTGGGCGGGCGGATGGCCGCGCACAACGACCACAAGCTGCTGCTCCGCCAGGGCGACCGCAGCGACTACCAGGCCGTCGGCATGATGCCGAACAAGATCCCGGCCGACATCCCGCCCGGCCGTGGCTGGCACGTGCTCAGCGGCACCGAGACCCAGGTGGCGCTGCTCGCCACCGGCGGCGGAACCGAGCAGGCGGAGGCGCTGCGCTCGATCGGCGAGAGCGCCCGCAAGCGGGACACCCAGGTGCCGGAGGCCCGACGGCCGTTCCAGGTGGCCGTGCTGCCGCGCTCGGTGGAGTTCGCCGAGGCCTACGAGAAGGTCCAGACGGCCCAGCGACGGCCGTTGTGGGGTCTGCTCGGCGTCGGTGGCGACGACGGCGGCCCCGTCGGCACGGACCTGGCCGGCACCGCCTCGGCGTTCGGGGTGTTCGGCCCGGCCGGGTCGGGGCGCAGCAACACCCTCGCCTCGATCGCCGTGTCGCTGCTGGCCGGCGGCACCTCGCTGGTGGTACTCACCCCGCGTGAGTCGCCGCTGCGCGCCCTGGACCGGCATGCCACCGCCACCGTGCTCACCGAGAGCGACCCCTCGGCCGACACCGTGCGGGCGGCCCTGGACGCGCTGCCCGGACCGCGGGTGGTGATGATCGACGACGCCGATCTGCTCACCAACTCGGCGGCGGACAAACTCCTCAAGGAGCTCGCCGTATCCGGTCGCGACCAGGGTCTCGGCCTGGTCTACGCGGCCTCCGCGGAGGGCTTCCAGAGCGGTATGAGCGGCTGGACCCTCGCCGCCCGGCGGGCCCGGAGCGGTCTGCTGCTCGCGCCGAAGAACCTGTCCGAGGGCGACCTGGTCGGCCTGCGCCTGCTGCCCAGTGTCGTGCGGGCGGCAACGCATCCGGGCCGGGCCTGGACGGCCGGTCCCGGCGGCACCCTGCTCGCCGTCCAGGTGCCGCTCACACCGCTGCGCGCCTGACCGGCACAGCGGACAGCGAGAGGGCCTCCCCGGAAACTCCGGGGAGGCCCTCGTCGTACCACGCCTCGTCGTACTGCGGGAGTTACGAGTTGTTCTGCAGGCTGCTGCTGATGCCCTGGTCGAACTGGATCGCGTTCTCCTTGATGCCGTTGAACATCTCCGAGAAGTCGTTGATGCCCTTCACGGCGGCCAGCAGGCTGGTGTCGAAGTTGTTGTAGGTCGTGCGGATGACCTCACTGGACTGCTGGAACACCATGCCGTCGTCAACGAGGGTGTTGACCCGGTTGCGCAGGTTGCTGAGCACCGGCAGCAGGTTCTCGTGGGCGTCGTGCAGCAGGCTCACGACCTCCTCGATCTTGTGGTAGTCGAGGTTGATGCCGTTGTAGCTGGCCATGGGTTCCTGTCCGTTCCTGTCGGTGTCGTTGCGGTGGTCGGGTCGTCACCAGGCAGCGGGGGTGCTGTTGTAGTCGTTGCCCCCGCCGCCGTCGTCCTCGGTGTTGCCGCCCGTCTGCTGCCAGTCCGGCTGGTTGCCGTTGGCGTCCTTGGGGCCGCGGGTGTACTCGGTGCGGTCACCGTCACTGCCGGTGGTGACCATCGTGCCGCTGCCGTCGGAGTTGAGGTTGGTCTCCGAGTGGACGGTGCTGCCGTCCGGGTAGGAGGTGTCCGTGGTGTAGTGGTTGCCGTCGCTGGAGTAGTTGGTGACCGAGGTGTACGTCTTGCCGTCGTAGGTGACGGTGGACTCCTCCTTGATCACGTGGTGCTGGTCGTCCAGCGTGAGGTGCGTGTGGACGCTGCCCCGCTCGGTGTTGATCGTCTGGTCCAGCGGCGGGTCGCCCGGGTCGGTGGCGGAGCAGAAGTCCGGCATCGTGCCGTCCGGGCCGGCCACGCACTGGTCGAGGTGGGCCTGCTTGTAGTCCCACAGGTCCTTGTCCCGGAAGTAGTTCTGCAGGCCCAGGTTGCTGCCCGTGATGCCCATGCCCTGGGCCAGTTCCGAGTCGAAGGACAGGAACGCCTCGCCCACCGAACCGAAGGCGCCGGCCAGCTCCTTGAGGCCCTTGTCCGCGTGGGACATGGTGCTGCTCGCGTTGGAGTAGAAACCCGAGAGCGCGTCGGCCAGGGTCTGGTCACCGAGGACCGTCAGGGCTTCGCTGGAGGTGTATCCGTCGTAGTCCGTCTGGCCCAGCCGGGAGAACGTGCTGTTGTCGAGGAGCGGACCGATGTCGCCGGCCAGGTTCTCCAGGTCCCGTTTGGCGTCGTTCAGGACGTTGTATTCGATTTTCAGGCTGTCGGCCATGTGTGGGCCTCCCAGTCGAGACTCCGGTCAGTTGGACCACGCCGCACGCCTCCCGCCGGTTCACCGCGAGCGGCGGGTGTAACCCACATCACGTGAACCGCAGCGGGCGCTGTGGCGTGGTCCATTGGGGAGTGACCGCCCCGAGCCCCGCAGCTTCCGGGAGGAACCCGTATGCCACGCCCGACCGACTGGAACGCGATCGGGCTCGACAGCGACCCCACACCCGGCGACCCCGACCAGATCCGGACGCTGTCCACCGAGCTGAACAACCTGGGCGCCGAGGCCCGGCGCATCAGCACGGCCATCGACGCGGTCATGAACACCGCCGGGGACAGTGTGTTCGTCGGCGAGGCCGCCAACGCCCTGCGCGACAAGGTCAACGACCGGCTGCGCGGGCACGTCGAGGACGTGGCGCAGTCCTTCGAGACCGCGGCGACCGCGCTGAGCACCTGGGCGGACAAGCTCGTCGAGTTGCAGTCCCGTGCCGACGGCGCGCTCAACTCGGGGCGCGGGCTCTCCGAGGACGACTCGAACCGGGAGACCTACGCCTCGACGGCCCGGCAGGCCGGCACCGAGCACGGCGAAGGCGCCGCAACGGCGGCGGGCAGCATCTCGGGTGTCTCCAACATCCAGCTGCCGATCTCCAAGTGCCAGCTGTTCTGGGAGGCGTTCCAGTGGCTGGCGATCATCCTGATCGTGCCCGCGCTGATCTTCGGCGGGCCGATCGCGCTGCTCGCCCTCGGCGTCAACCTCACCCTGTTCATCAAGACGATCGTCGACTTCGCCAACGGCGACGCCAGCTTCCTGGACCTCTTCCTCGCCGGGCTGGGCATCCTGGCGCCCACCACCAAGGCGCTGCCGATCTTCCAGATCATCAAGGGCGTCACCACGACGGCCTTCGCCAAGGGCTTCGCCAACATCGCCCGGGGCACGTTCCAGGCCCTGCGCAACCTGTTCACCAACGGCTTCCGTCCCACCACCCTGCTGCTCGGCCTGAAGGACCTGGTCAGGCTGGGCAGCACCTGGGTCTACAAGGGCGGCCTGTGGGTGCTGGACGGCATCCACAACCTGCCCGGCATCATCGGCCGCGGGGTCAACTCGGCCGGCCTGACGATCGTGCAGGGCATCAAGGCGCTCCCCGGGTTCGTACGTGGGCTGCCCGAGACGTTCTCCAGGGGCTGGCAGGCGACCAAGACCTGGATGGGCCAGGAGTTCGGCGGCACCAAGTGGCTGCGGATCTTCCTGCCGGTGGACGCGGCGGAGATCGGCGAGTACGGCTTCGCGCGCGCCCTGCGGATCAGCCTCTTCGACCGCGGTGTGCTCGGGCAGCACGTCTTCGGCGCCCCGATCACCAGCAGCATCGGCCGCACGATCAGCTCGGTCCCGGTCGACCCGCGTACCGTGGACGCCCTGGTCGACATGCCGCGCATCCAGCTGAACGAGGTCCGGTTCGGGGCGGGTTCGGGTCAGAGCAGCATCCGCAACCTCGACCTCCACCTGCCCAGTACGCATCTGGACGTCACCTCGACCCTGCGCCCGCCGTCCCTGAACCTGGGTGACGTCGGCGCGATCGCCCACCGCGGCAACTTCGGCGTGCACGCGGCGCGCACCGTGGACGCGCTGGTCGACATGCCCCATGTGCAGCTCGGCAACGTCCACGTGGAGAACTTCGGTGCGCTGGGCGGGCGTTCGGACGTCGGGGTGAGCGTGGGCGCCACGCCGACCGTCACCACCGCCTCCGGGCTCCACCTGCCCGCGTCGGCCGGTGTCCCGGGCGCCACGCACGGCCTCACCAACACGCCGGTCACCGGCGTCACCGGCGGTGCCCACACCACGCTCACCGGGCTGCACCCGACGCCGACGAACCTGACGTCCACCGCCGACGTGCTGCTCCCGGGCGGAGCCCACAACGGCACGCACGTGCCGGGTACGACCGTCCTCACCGGCACCCACGCCACCCCGCCGCCGGTCGCCGGCACGCTCGGCGACATCTCCACCGGCAACCCGGCCGCGGGCACCCTGCACTCCGCGCTCACCGGCAACCCGGGAGTCGGCGCCGTACACGCGCCCGGCACGCCCGGCCTCGGCACCGTCCACACGACCCTGACCGGCACCTCCGGCACGAACGTGGCGCACACCGCGCTCGCCTCGACTCCGACGCCCGGCGCCCCGCACGACGTGACCGCGCCCCACAGCCTGCTCACCGGCCCCACCACGGTGACCCACCCGTCCCCGACCGGCATCGGGCACGGCGGGCCGGGCAGCGTCGACGCCGGGACCTCGGCCTTCGACCTGCTGGCGGGCACCCGTCACAGCACGCCGAACACCCCCGTGGCCCCCGGCACCGGCAACGCCCTGGCCGACCGCACCACCAGCGCCCTGTCGGCCAACCAGACCCGGCTGCACCTGGACGAACTGGTCCAGAGCCCCGGCTCCCCGCACCCCGGCACACCGCAGCAGCTGCTGGCCAACTCACCCACGACGCCTCCGGTCAGCCCCGAACGGCTCACCACGAACCCGGCGTCCGTCACGACCCCGGACCGGCTCACGGCGAACCCCGGGAACGCCGGCACCCCCGACAGGTTCACCGGCAACGGCGCCCCGCACGACCCGGCGCCCGTCCCCCCCGGCGGCTCCGGGCACCCGGGCGCGCACAGCAACAGCGCCGCCCTCGACCTCGTCGACACCGGCCGCAGCGCCCGCACCACCGACAGCCCCGCCTTCGCCGGCGCGCCCACGCACACGGACGCAGACAAGGGCCTGGCCGGCTCGGCCAACGGCACCTCCGTGCGCGTCCCCGAGGACCTGCCGACCCACGCCAGCCCCACCCCGCCCGGGACCCACACCCCGCTGCCGGGGCACTCCTCCCCCGCGCCGACCGCCCACACCGCCGACACCACCGGCGCCTTCGACGATCTCCTCAAGGACCCCAACGTCGTCAAGGTCCCGGGCAACCACCAGCTCGCGGTCAAGGCACCGCGCGGCGGCACGCCCGAACTCCACGGCGGCGCCCTCGAGTCGGGCCTGTACACGGTGGAGAAGCAGGGTACGGGCTTCGTCGTACGGCAGCTGGACGCCGTCGGCGGCACCGTGGTGCACAGCTGGACCTTCAAGCGGCTGGGCGGCATCCGGCTCGCCGAGGAGACCGTGCGGTTCGGCGACGGTCCGTTCAGCGGGGTGAGCATCAAGGTCGCGGGCAAGTCCGTGGACTCCCTGACCGACGCCACCGGCACCTGGCCGGCGAAGCTGAGCGGCGAGCACGAGATCGTCGTCGCCTCCACCTCCGGCAGCCACGTCTACAGCCGGTCCACCGGCGCACTGCTGCGGTCGTCCACCCCGGACGTCACCCTGCCCCCGCGCCCGGCCGAGCTCACCGGCGCCTCCGCGGACAGCTGGGACGCCGCCGCCCACGCGGCCCGCGGCCACATGGGCAAGGCCGCCACCGACAACGAGACCAAGCTGTTCATGCAAGGCGTCATCGGCGGCGCCTTCACCTCGAAGAAGGGGTACGGCGGCTTCGTCAACCCCAGCGCCCTGGAGGCCAATCCGGGCCTGGTCGGCAAGGTCAAGCAGTTCAACAAGGTCGCCGGTGACCTGATGTTCGAGGGCCCGAACCAGCGCATGACCGTGTGGCGGGGCGTGTCCATGGACCCACGGGCTGCCCAGGCCGACGTGTTCGTGGAACGGCTGCCCGCCTCGACCTCCAACAACCTCGCCTTCCAGGCGGAGTGGGCGAAGAACGGCGTCAATAGCAACCGCGTCGTCTTCGAGATCGACGTACCCGCCGACCACGGCAAACTCGCCATGGCCTACCCGCCCGGCTACCACAAGGCCGCCGACGACGCACTCGCGCTCAACCAGGACCAGTGGGAGATCACCCTCTCGCCGACCCGGCTGGTGCGGACCGGGCCGGCCCGGGTCGAGGACGGCATCACGGTCGTCCCGGTGCGCGCGGAGCAGATCCCGGAGGGCCGGCTCGACGGGCTCATCAACGAGAAGTGGTCCGGGCTCCGGTCCGGCGAGGCGTTCGAGGACTTCGGGCGCGCCTTCGGGCAGGACGCGATGCGCCGCTGGGAGGGGCTCGGCGACGCGGTCGTACGGGAGGGCGGTGACGGCCCGAACGTGAAGACGTTCACGGTGAGCCGGCCCGGGTTCACCGACGAGATGACCGTCACCGTCACCCACAAGGTGGACGACAACGCCGTCTCCGTCACGATCGCCGGCGGCGAGCGCACCTTCACCAAGGAGTGGAGCGGCACCGGCTTCAACGACCTCGCCGCGGACCTGCGCGGCCACGTCCTGCACAACAACGAACTGCTCAGCTCCCTGCCCACGCCCACGTCGTGGAGCAGGGAACGGCCGAGCCCGGTCCACACCGCGTCCCCCACGGACACCACCGTCCCGAGCCCCACCCGGGCCACGCCGGACACGGACACGAGCGTCCCGGCCACCACCCACACCGCGCACGACACGGAAACGGCCGTACCGGGGACCACCCACTCCCCCCTCCACACCGACATGACCGTCCCGAGCCCGACCCGAGGCACCCCGGACACGGAGACCGCCGTACCGGGCACGGTGCACGCGACTCCCGACACGACGCCCGCCCCGCGGCCGGACACCCCGCGCGCCGGTGGCGGCCAGGAGTTGCCGGGTCGGGGAGCCCGGCTCACCCCGGCCGAGATCGAGCAGGCGTGGTTCCGGGACGGCGAACGGGTCGACGCGCTCTTCGGCCACCTCGACGACCCGCTGCGCGGGGCGCGCCGCGAGGCCTGGCGGGACCACGTGCAGGCCCGGTACGACCTGGGCCGGTCCGAGGATCTGCTGCCGCACAACGGGCACGCGGGCAGCTCCCGCGGCCCCACGCCCGACGAGATCCGCGCCCGCGAGAACGTCGACATCGCCCGGCAGCGGTACGACGCCACCCACCACCGCCTGACCGAACTCGGCGTCGACCCGGTGCGGATGGAGGCCGACCTGGCCGCCCTGCGCCAACTCAGCCTGAAGGAACGGCCCCGGCTGCTCGGCGGCATGATCACCACGGCGGACGACGCGACTCCCCCGCCGGCCGTCGCCACCCACGGCGAGACGGGCGTCGCCTCCGTGACACCGCCCAGGCGGCTGAACGAGATCCTGGCCGACCAGACCAAGGCCCACAAGGACCTGCAACAGGCGGAGATCACGCAGACACAGCTGGTCAAGGGCGACGCCAAGATCGCGAAGGCCAACGCGGACCTGGCCGAGGCGGACACGAAGTTCAAGGACGCCACCCGCGAACTCGACGAGGCGCTCCAGCACGAACTCGACAACCGCCTGCTCTCTCAGCGTGAACTGAACATGCTCGTCGACCAGTTCGCGGGCGCCGGCGACATCGACCGGGCCCTGAAACTCCAGACCCACGCGCGGCAGCTGGACGCCGGATCCCGCGGCGCGGGCCACGGCCCGGTCCGCTCGGACCAGTTCATCCGGACCGGCGAGGAGATCGAATCGCAGTCGGTCACCGTCCGGCGGCTCGCCAACGAACTCGAGTCCCTGGTACAGGCGGGCACGACTCCCCACAGTGAACTGAAGGGCCTGGCCGAGGGGCTGGAGCAGGCCGCCAAGGATCTGGACGCGGCCCTCCAGGGCCATGTCACGGACGCCGCCCGCTTCGGCGGCACGTACACGCTGCGCAACGAGCACACGCCCGTCGCCGCCGTGGCCCACCACCTCGCGGAGCTGGTCGACGACGCCGTCAAGGCGGCGAAGCCGGGCGACGACCTCGTGCTCAAGGGTTTCCTCGGCACCGACGCGTCCGTGGAACGGATTCAGCGCGGCATCCCGGACCTCCTGCGGCGCTATCGCGAGAACCAGGCGTTCGGCGAGGTGCCCAGCGGCTCGCAGTGGAATGCCGTACTGCCCGGGACCGAGGCCCAGTGGCGGAAGATGTTCGAGGACTTCGACGGCTTCGACAAGCTCTCCCGGTCCCAGCAGCACGACTTCGTGCGCAGCCTGTCCGAGAAGAACATCGCGGACCTGCGTGCCGACGTCGACAACCTGCTGAAGGACCTGCCGGAGGCGGACCGTCTGAAGTTCCAGGAGCTGCGGGACAAGCTCCAGGGTCTGCCGTACCGGATCAAGCACGCCACTCCGGCCTACCACGCCATCGCCAACAGCGGTGTGATGTCCTCACAGGGCGACCTGGCCCGCCGGGGCGTCAGGTTCCTCGCGTCCGGCAAGAGTTCCGCGAAGAACACCTCCAACCTGGGCAACGACGACTTCGTGTTCTTCCGTATGGAGGTCGGCGACGCGCCGATGGCGACCCGGTACGGGCCGACCACGCTCGTCTTCGACGCCAAGGTCCTGGAGGAGAAGGGCGGCTGGGTCTCGCTCCACGACCAGCTGCACCCGCTGGACCGCGACACGATGAACCAGCTGAAGTTCGGCGACGACGTCGTCCGCAGCGCGAAGTACGACGAGGGCTTCGACGAGGTGGGCAAGCGGGGCCGCTGGACGTACGAGTACCCCGCCCACGAGCCTCGGCAGGTCTCCTTCGAGCAGGAGGTCTTCCACGGCGCGCACGTGCAGGAGGCGCTCGCCCTGTCGGTGGTGCGCGAGGTCCACTTCATCGGGGGTGCCTTCAAGGACGACGTCTTCAGGCTGCTCGCCGACACCGCCCATCCGGAGGAGCTGGGCTCGGTCATCTCCAAGCTGTACCGGCCCGAGGCGAAGTTCGGCTCGGGACTGCCCATCAACCCGCTGGGGAGCCATGCCACGAGCGAGTGGCCGTCGCCGCTCGCGGTTCATGACGCGGACGGCGACGGACGCTACCTCGCCGACGGCACGGTCGATCCGGCCGCACGGGCGGCCGGAAAGGCCTTCGACGACGCGTCCGACCGGGTGCGGCAGGCGGACAACGCCGTCAAGAGCGGCAACACCAAGGCGTTGCGCTACAACCTCAACAAGGCGCAGCCGCACGCCGAGCAGTCGGTCAAGCTGACCCAGGAGTTCCACGCGGCCGCCGTCGGCGAACGCAAGGAGATGGCGAAGACCCTGCTCGACCAGCGCGAGCAGCTCCTCAAGGACATCAACACCCGCCTCGACGCACTGAAGCCACAGGCCAAGCCCGAGGGCGCGAATCCGCAGCCCCGGCCGGGCAAGAACCAGGACGCGGGGACCTCCTCGTCGGCCGCGGGGGCGAACGGCCCCAACCTGAGCGAACTTCCGCAACTGGCCGAGAACGCGCTCCAGGGTGTAGCCGGCATCACCGACCAGATGAAGAAGATGGTCCGGGCACTCGCCAACTCGGACGGCTTCCGGTCCCTGCCGGACTCCAAGGTCGGCACGCAGACCACGGCCGCCGTCGACCTGGGCAGGACCGCCTTCGACAAGGCGTTCAAGCACCTGTTCAGGGCGGGACTGGTCCGCGGTGACTCCGCCGGCCTCCACTTCACGGACGAGGGCCGCCGGCTGTTCCTGCCGCCGGGCGCCGACGCCAAGACAGCGACGCCTTCCGTGTCCGCCGCGACCGACGTCCACACGACCCCGGCCCACGCCCAACCCCAGCTCCCGCACACCCAGTTGGGCCCCGACACCAAGGCCCCCGCGCTCACCGGCGACGGCCTCCCGTCCCGCAGCCTGGACACCAACTCACCGGCACCCCACCACGCCGACACGGACACCACGCCCCCAGCGCCACACAACCTCGACACCACGCCCCCGGCACCCCACCACGCCGACTCGGACACCACGCCCCCGGCACCGCACGACCTCGACACCAAGTCCCCGGCACCGCACGGCACCGACACGCAGTCGCCGGCGCCGCGTCGCATCGACTCCGAGACGGCCCCGCCGCTGATCAAGGAGAGCGACACCACCGTCTCGCACTCCCCGAACCACGGTGCCGCCACGCACCCCCTCGACGCGGAGACCGCGCCGCAGCATCTCTCCGACACCACCGCACCGCACCGTCTCACCGAGACCGAGACGGAGAGCCTCCGGCCGCACCCGCTCGACACCGGCACGCCTCCGTCCCGTCTCACCGAGACCGACACGACCACACCGCACCTCGCCGACACAGAGACGCGCACACCCCACCTCGCGGACACCGACACCATCCCGACCCACCCCACCGAGACCGACGCCACCCCGCCCCGTCTCACCGAATCCGACACGGCCGCGACACGCCTCGACGACATCCACTCGGCCACTCCCCACCGTGGTGACAACGGCGACTTCACCTCGATGCCCCCGAAGGACGACACACGGCTCGGGGACGGCCGGTCCGCGCAGCCGCTCGGTGACGCCGTCCTGGACGACATGCTCAGGCCGCCCCGGCGGACCGGCGACACCACCGGAACGGCCGCGCCCGGTACCGCCCACCCGGCCGCGCCCGACCTCCTCGACCGTGCCGTCTTCCGCCGTAACACGTACCGGGAGAACGGCATCCGCGCCCGCTCGCAGATCCGGTACGTCGACCGTGCCCTGGACGCCTTCCACCACGTCCCCGCCGACCAGTTGGCGCGACGGGCCGAGGCCCTCGACAACCTGGCCGACGCCGCCGGGCGCTTCCTGCGGGACCGCCCGGACTCGGTCCGCCGGGCAGGAGTGGAACAGCTCCTGAACCAGGTCCGGGCCGAGGCGAACGCCTACCGGCTGCTCGACGACTTCCGGCGGCTCGGCGACGGCGCGGACGGGCTGGCCGGCCGCACCCGCACCGCCCTCGCCGCCGGCGGCACGACCCCGCACACGCAGACCAGACTCCAGACGATGCTCGACGGCATGGACAGGTCCGCGCAGGCCCAGCGGCAGAACGACGCGCTGAGCCTGCTGGACGGCACCCCGCCGCTCCGGAACACCGGCGACACCACCCTCACCGCACCGGCCCGCCTGGACGGCGACACGACCCCGGCGGCACCCGCCCGACTCGACGGTGACACCACCCCCGCAGCCGCCCACCTCGACAGCGACACCACCCCCGCCGCACCCTCCCGGCCGAACCGAGGCAAGGCTCCGGCCACGCCCTCCCGGCAGCCCGGGGAGACGCCGTGGGCGGAGGATTCGGCGCGGTTCGACGAGCTCATGGGCGGCGACGGCCGGCCGTTCCGCGAGGCCTGGGTCGAGCTGTCGTCCGCCCGGATCGAACTGAACCGGGTCGAGGATCTGCGCGGCGGGCCGGGCGGAGCCAGCACATCACAGGGTGTCAGCGAATTCGACGTCCAGCTCAACCACGAACTGGTCGCCGCTCAGGACCGGTTCCGCACCGCCTACCAGAACCTGGAGGACCTCGGCATCCATCCGACCGAGATCGAGTCCCGGGTCCACGAGATCCAGGTGGCGGCCACCCACCGCGGCGCGACGCTCGGCGCGGGCAAGCTCGACACGCTGCCCGACACCGTCCCGCCCGCGGTCAACCACGTCGCTCTGAACAACTCGGGCGTGAGCGGGCCGAACGGGCTGACGATCGAGCGGAGCGTGGCCCAGGACAACACGGTGACGCTGCGGGTGGTCGACCAGCAGCTGCACCCGGACCCGCTGCGCACGGTCGTCGCCCGGCCGGACGGCGGTTTCGACGTCCGGCACACTCCGTCGGAAACCGTCACCACGTACACCGCGAACGGCGACCGGATCGCCGACGACATGCCGCTGTACGGGGCCGACGGGCGGCCGACGGGGCTGCGCCTGCACACGGATCTCAACGCCCACGGTGTGCGCCAGGCCTTGACGGTGGGCGGCCCCGGCGCGGACCGGCTGACCGCCTTCCCGCTGCCCGGCGACGCGGCGCGGATCACCCATCTCGACACCGGCGTCACCCATCGCGTGGACGCCCTGGGTCTCCGGCTCGACGAGGGCGTCCAGCTCACCGGCCGGGACGGCGTCCCCGCCGGGACCGACCGGGTGTGGGTCACCGACGGCGCCGACGTCCATGTCACCGATCTCGCGGGCAACCGTCTGGACCTGCGGGTGCAGGACCTGGGTGACGGGAACGGCATCAGGGCCACCGACGGGACGACCGGGGTGTCCGTACGCCACGACGGCCAGGGCCGCCTCCAGGAGACCGGTGTCGCGCTGACCGACCCGCAGGGCGCGCGCGGGCAGCGGTTCCTGGCCGACGACGGCACGGGCCGCTTCACCCTGACCGACACGTCCGGTACCCGGCAGACCCAGACGGTCACCACACTTCCCGGCTCCACCGGCTTCCGGGTGACCGACGAGACGAGCGGCGCGACCAGCAGGTTCACGGCTGACGGCCGCTACCAGGACACCGGCCTCGCCCTGTTCGACCCCGCGGCGAACGCGCGCGGCGGCCGGATCGCCGTACCGGACGGCGCGGGCGGTCACCGTCTCACCGACACGGTGGGACAGCCGCTGCCCCAGCGTGTGGTCGCGGTCGGCGGCAACCGGCCGCGCACGATCGACGACATCACCGGCGAGTCCGTGCTGTACGACGCCCAGGGCCACCCGGTGAACACCTCGACCGCGCTGGCCGACCCGGCCGGCGGGCCGCGCGGCGGCCGGTTCGCCGAGCCCGACGGGGCCGGCGGTCACCGTCTCACCGACGCCGACGGCAACCGGCTGCCCGACACCGTCACCGCGCTCCCGGACAACGGCGGTTTCCGAACCGTCCACGACACCGGGCACCGCACCTTCGGCGTCAACGGCGACTTCGCGGGCGACGGGCTGCGGCTGACCGGACGGGACGGCGTACCGGCCGGGCATCTCGACCGGCCGCTCGGCGCGGCTCCGCACTGGCTGGACGACGCCTTCGCCCCGGACCCGGCGCGCGCGGTCACCCTCGATCCGGCCGGCCGGATCGAGATCGCTCTTCCGGGCGGCGGCCGCCAGGTCTTCGACCAGGCCACCGGCCGGTTCGTCCAGGAGACCGTCCCGCTGCCCGGCGGCGGCCACCAGACCACCCTGGCCGACACGTCGTTCACCCGGTACGACGGTCAGGGCGCCGTCACGGCCACGGGCACCCCGCTGCCCGCGGGCCACGGCGGACGTTTCCTCGTCGTGGAGCCGCCGACCGCCGCCCACCCCGGGGCCTGGCTGGAGGACGGGGCGGGCGGCAGGCTCGCGCACTGGGACGCCGTCCGGCGCCCCGACGGCACCACCCGGATCGGGTTCGACGACCGGACCAGTCCGCGCCACGGCGAGTTCCTGCATCTGGCCGCCGACGGGACTCCGGTCCGGCAGGGCCTCAACGTGCTCGACAACGGGCGGCGCACGGACTTCCGGTACGTCGTGGACCACACCGACGGCACCTGGGAGCGGACCACCCGGAGCGGGGCCCCGATCGCGGCGGGCTCCTTCCATCACGGCACCGCCGACCTCTCCGGCGCGGCGAGCGGCCACATCCGGCTGCTCAGCTCGACCAAGGCCCGGGTGCCGGTCTTCGAGCGGCGGGTGCTGCCCGGTGCCGGCGGCGACGTGGTGGACGCCTTCCGCCGTACCGACACGATCTCCTTCGCCCGCACCAACCCCCGTACCCACTGGGTGCGCTGGGACGAGACCGGCACCCCGGCCGGTACCGGCAGCCGCCACTACGACACGGCGGGCACCGGCTGGCGCGACACCGACGGCTGGGGCCGCACGGTGCGCGAGTACCGGGACGGGCTGCAGAAGTTCGACGGGCGGCCCGGGCACACCCTGGGCCTCGACAACGGCAACGGCGGCTGGACCTGGCACCGCTACGACGGCGCGGGCAAGGAGATCGCCTCCGGCCCGCGGACCCGTGAGCACCTCGGCGGCGGCTGGACCGACCGCACCGCAGGCGGTGACATCGCGCAGCGGCAGTGGGGCATGGCCGAATGGCCCGAGCGGGCCGGCCAGTACCAGGAACACGCGATGAACCCGGCCGATGGGACTCTCCGCGCCACCTGGGAGCGGCACTCCCCGCACGGCAAGGAGGTCGGCAAGCACGAGGCGTTCGGCGACGGCTTCCTGACCACCGACCGCTGGCGCGAGCAGCGCCCGCCGACCTGGGTCCGCACCCGCTGGCTGACCGGCGCCGAGCACACCCGGCCGCCCTACGCACATGTCCGGGGCGACAACACCTACCAGATGTTCACCTGGAGCAAGGAGGCGGGCGACGGCACCGTCGCCGCCTCCGGTGTGCGGTACGTCGGCATGGACGGCAGTGCCCTGGACCTGGCGGCCGACGGCAGTTTCGCCCGCTTCAGCGGCAAGTTGCACGACGGTACCTCCCTGAAGGTCGGTGACCACGCCGGGCGTCCCGGCCACGCCCCGGCCAACCCCACCGACCAGCCCTGGCAGGCCGGCAACGTCAGGGGCTACCGCGAACCGCTCGCGAACGACCCGGCGGGCAGGCTCTGGCAGGACGTGTACCAGGACGCCGGCGGCACCACCCGGATCGCCCACGAGGGGCTGCCCGGCGGGGTCGTCCGGGAGTACACCGGCCTGCCGGAGAACCGCCTCTGGGTCGAGCGGGACCCGCATGGCAACCTCGTCGGCCAGAGTCACGCCAAGCCGAACCAGCCGGACCATGTGATCCAGGGCTCCGGCCGCGCCGACTCCGGCCGCTGGACCTGGCGCGAGCTGGACGCGAACGGCGCCCAGGTCGGCACCGGCGAGCGGGAGTTCTTCCGCGGCTCCACCGACTCCCGGCTGCCCTGGGACGACTCCTACCGGGACTTCGACGCCCACGGACAGCTGGTCCGCGAGCGCCGGATGCTCGACTCGGGCAACCACGTGGACGCCTGGCGCGACACCAACGGCTGGTGGACCGCGAACGTCTTCAAGCGCGACGGCACGGCCCTCGACCCGGCCCTGGCCAACCAGGTCCGCCGCTGGTGGCACGACGGCACCTGGCAGGAGCAGTGGGCGCCCGGCGCCCGCCACTTCCGTGACTCGCTGCCCGGCACCGGTCAAGGCGCACCCACCGTCCTGCGCGAGACCCCGCTGCACAACGGCGGTCCGCTGCGGGTGCGGACGTACAGCACCACCGTCACCCAGAACACCCCGGCCGGTTCGGTCTGGAAGGAGTTCGACCACGGCGGCGTGGTCCGGGAGCGCAAGGCCGACGGCGGCGGGTTCCTGGAGACCGACGCCTGGCGCGGCCAGTGGAACCGTTACAACAGGAACGGCGATCTGATCGCCCAGCGCACCGACAGCGGCCTGGTGTTCGAGCGGGACACGTTCAACACCTGGCGGCTGGTCGGCAACGAGTACGACTTCCGCGGCGCGCTCACCGAGATCCGCGGCTGGGGACGGACGACCCGTGAGGCGCAGCGCATGCCGTGGTCCGGCACCGTCCTGCCGGACGGCAACGCGGCGCTGCGCGAAGCGCGTTACGAGCCGTACTGGCAGTCCGTGGCCAAGAAGGCGGCGCTGGAGTTCGGCCAGGAGTTCATCCTGGAGTTCGGTGCGAACCTCGCCGTCAACGGGATCGTGGCCGCCGTCCAGAACAAGCCGTTCACCGGCAAGGACGCGCTCAAGTCGTTCGCCAACGCGGCGGTCGGCGCGACCATCAAGACCGGTCTGAGCACCGCGGTGCACGAGAACCGGGCCCTCGGGTTCGAGCATCTCGGCAAGTTCAAGGCCGGCATCGCCAACGTGGACGGCGGCAAGCCGTGGACCCGGCGCCCGCTGAACCACGACAAGACCTGGGTCAACGAGTGGGCGGGCAACGAGACGCCGACCCGCTGGCGGGGCGGTGCCTACGACTTCTCGTTCGGCGTTCTCAGCAGCGCGCTGTCCGGCTGGGTCAACGGCAGTATGAACGCGGCCGTGTGGGGCGTCACCGACGCCGACGGGCAGACGGTGAAGCTGCACGGCGGGGACGCGGTCTGGGAGGGCGGGATCAACGCCGCCGCCTCGGTCACCACGGCCGCCACCACCGGACTGGTTAAGAACGTGTTCGTGATGAGCGCGGGCAGCCGGCTCTTCCACCGCCAGGGCTTCGCCGACTTCTGGATCCAGCTACCCTTCAAGATCTTCGAGAAGTCGATCCAGTCGCTGTACCTGACCAGTGCCTATCGTGCGAGCATCAATCCCACCTACTACCAGGCGCCATGATCGGGACAGCGGCGATCACCGAGACTTGAGGAACGTAGATGACCACCCGTCACACCGTGGCGCCCAAGGGTCAGGGCGGCCGGGGCGCGTACCGGACCATCGGCGAGGCGATACGCGCCGCCTCGCCCGGCGACCTGGTGGTGATCGCCCCCGGCACCTGGACCGAGAACCTGGTCCTGGACCGCGCGGTGGTGCTCACGGCGGAGCACGGCCGGGGCAGCGTCGTGATCGCGGCGCCGCCCGGGGATGCGCCCACGGTGACCGTGGACGGCCCGGACTGCGCCCTGCACAACATCACCGTGTGGGGCTCGGACGCGGGCCGGCCCGCCGTGAGCGTGTCGCCCGGGGCCGGGCTGGTCCTGGAGGAGTGCTCGGTGGAGGGCGGCCGGGTGCAGGCGAAGGGCCCGGACGACGAGGAGGGCGGTACGACGGCGGTCGTGCTGCGCCGCTGCCGTCTGGAGGGCGCCCGGCTGGCCGGCCTGCATCTGGCCGGGGGTGTCCGGGCACGGGTGGAGGACACGGCGGTCACCGGCGTCGACGGCACCGGCGTGGTGCTGTCCGGCACCGCGAGCCTGGACGCCGTAAGGCTGCGCCTGGAGCGCACGACCGGGTCCGGGGTGCGGCTGCGCGGCCGGTCCCGGCTGCGGCTGACCGACTCGGTCCTGGCGGGAAGTGGCAGGGCCGGGCTGCTCCTTGAGGACGCCACCGAGGCCACCGCCGGGGAGTCGCGCATCGAGACGCCCGGGGCGGCGGGGGTGCATCTGACCGGGTCGGCGCGTGCCGAGCTGACCGACTGCAAGATCCGCGGCGCGGCCGCCAGCGGGCTGGTGGTACAGGAGACCGCGCGGCTCAGCGCGTCCGGCTGCTCGGTGGCCGACGCGGGCGCCAACGGGCTGCTGGTGACGGGAGCGGGCGAGGCGGACCTGGCGGACTGCCGGATCGACCGCAGTGCCTTCAGCGCGGTCCACCTGGCCGGTACGGCCGTGGGGCGGCTCGCCGACTGCCGGGTGCGTGGCGGCTCCGAGCACGGTGTGCACGCCACCGGCGAGGCCCGGATCGAGCTGACCGACTGCGGGATCATCGACGTCGCGATGACCGGGGTGAGCGTCCTGGAGCGGGCGGTGGCCACGCTCACCGGCTGCCGGGTCGCCGGGTCCGCCGCCGGCATCGGCATCGGCTCGCCCACCGGCAGCACGGTCGCCGACTGCACGGTGACCGGCACGAAGGAGATCGGCGTGCAGGTCGCCAAGGGCGCCGCCGCCTCCCTCGCCGGGATCCGGATCAGCGGCGCCGGGGCGGCCGGGCTGGTGGTCGACGAGGGCGCCGAGGCGACGGTGCACGGGGGCTGGGTCGAGAACTGCGCGGGCTCCGGTGCCGTCATCTGGACCGGCGCCAGGCCGGAGATGACCGGGCTGCACATCGACCGGCCGGGCAAGAACGGGGTGTTCCTGGCGGAGGGCGCGGGCGGCACGTTCACCGGGCTCGACGTCACCCGCGCCGGCTTCCCCGCGCTGCATGTCGCCGCGGGGGCCGACCCGGTGTTCCGGCACTGCCGGATCCGTGACTGCGCCGAGGCGCTGGGCACCGACGAGGGCGCCAAGCCGGTCCTGGAGGACTGCACGGCCGACGGCACCCCGCTGACCTTCGGCACCCCGGCCGCGACCCCGGCGAACGGCACGCCCGGGACGGCGCCTTCCCCCAGGACCGCGAAGTCCGCCGCCGACGACACGGAGGAGCCGGAGGAGGAGAACCTGGAGGACCTGCTCGGCGAACTCCACGAACTGGTCGGCCTGGACCGCGTCAAGCAGGACGTCGGCTCCCTGGTCAAGCTCATGCAGACGGTCCGCCGCCGCGAGGAGGCCGGGCTGCCGGCCCCGCCGCTCAGCCGCCACCTGGTGTTCGCCGGCAACCCCGGCACCGGCAAGACCACCGTCGCCCGCCTCTACGGCCGTCTCCTCAAGGCGCTCGGGCTGCTGCGCCGGGGCCATCTGATCGAGGTCGACCGCACGGCGCTGGTGGGCGAGTACGTCGGCCACACCGGCCCGAAGACCACCGCCGCCTTCAACCGGGCGCTGGGCGGTGTGCTCTTCATAGACGAGGCCTACTCGCTGGCTCCGGCGCTGGCCGGCAACGACTTCGGCACCGAGGCCGTGGCGACCCTGGTGAAGCTGATGGAGGACCACCGCGACGACGTCGTGGTCATCGCCGCCGGCTACCCCGGTGACATGCACCGCTTCATCGGCTCCAACCCGGGCCTCGCCTCCCGTTTCGGCCGCACCCTGTTGTTCGAGGACTACGAATCGGCCGAACTGGTCTCGATCGTCGAGTTCCATGCCGGACAGCACCGCTACGAGCTGACGCCCACGGCCCGCACCGAACTCCTCGCCCTCTTCGAGGCCATGCCCCGGGGCGAGGGCTTCGGCAACGGCCGCTCGGCCCGGCAGATCTTCCAGGAGATGACCGAACGCCAGGCCCAGCGGGTGGCCGAGCTGACCGCTCCGACCTCGGAGGAGCTGATCAGCCTGGAAGCCCACGACCTGCCCCACCCGGCCGCACGCTGACGGCACCGGCGCCGGACACGGCAGGCGTCAGAGCGTCGCCGCCCACCCGTCCACGGTCGTGACCTCCGCCTGCTTGGGGAACACCTTCTCGGTGAGCACCCGGTGCACCTCCGGGTCGGAGTCGAGGCAGCCGTCGGACAGGACGGTGAGTTCGAAGTCGAGGTCGGCGGCCTGGCGCAGGGTGGACAGCACGACACCGCTGGTGGCGATGCCGGTGAGGACGAGGTGATCGATCTCGCCGGCCCGCAGCACCAGGTCGAGGTCGCTGCCGGCGAAGGCGCTGACGCGTCGCTTGGTCACGACGGTCTCGCCGGGTGCGGGCGCCACGTCGGGGTGCACCTGCGTGGCCGGGGCGTCGCCGGCCAGACCGGCCGCGCGGCTCGGCATGGCGCCGAAGATCTTGTTGCGCGAGCTGATCTCCGGGTACCCGGGGCGGAAGCCGACGACCACGTAGATCACCGGGACCCCGCCCGCGCGTGCGGCGTCGATCGCCGTGGCGAGACGCGGCAGGTAGTCGTCGGCCTCGAAGCGGTCGGTGACGACCTGCTGGACGTCCATGACGAGCAGAGCTTGCTTAGGCACCGTCGATGTTCCTTTCCCACGGCCCCGTTAGTCATCAAGCGATTACTTGGTAACGTAACCCCACCCCAGGGCCAAGTCAACGCACGATTACTTACTGGCGGGCCCCTCCTGGCCACGGAATGTCCATGAGAGGAGCCGACATGTCAGCGGACGAGGCACCGTCGCAGCCCGATCCGGCCGATCGCGCCGATCCGGCCGACGGACGGCGGCGCCGGGACGCAGCGGCGACGCGCCGGGCGCTCCTCCTGGCCGCCCGCGCCCGGTTCACCCGGCTCGGGTACGACCGTACGACGCTGCGGGATGTCGCCGCGGACGCCGGGGTCAACCTGGCGCTCGTCAAGCGGTACTTCGGCTCCAAGGAGGGCCTGTTCAAGGCGGCGCTGGCGTCGACACCCCGGTTCCTGGGCGGCCAGGAGGAGTTCCCGCACGGCCGGGCCGCCCTGGCCGAGGCGCTCAGCCGTCAGCTGGCGGCCGGGGCGTGGGCGGAGTTCGGCGAACATCCGGTGCTGATGCTGTTGCGGGACTCCGGCGACGAGCAGGTGGCCGAGCTGCGCCGACGGGCGCTGGAGGAGTTCGGCCGGCAGGTGCTCGAAGCGTGGGGGGGGGGCGCCGCCCCCCCCCCCCCCCCGCGGGGGGGGCGGCGGGGGGCGCGGGGGGGGGGTGGGGGCCGCGGAAGCCACGCCCG
>NZ_JBSHAF010000015.1:206385-216662 GCF_053611365.1 Streptomyces sp. NPDC054813
GGGACTCGGGGGACGAGCGGGGGCCGTCGCGGCCCCGTGGGGCGTTGGTGTTGATCGGCGGGTTGGGTCTCTAGGCGGGGGGGGCGCACTGGCCCCCCGCCGCCCTGCTGCGGGCGGAGCTGCTGGTCGCGCTGGGGGTCGGTGTCGCCGTCGTACGCTCGGCCGTCGGGCTGCGGCCGCTGGCCGAAGCGACACCCGACGACCTCGTGGACCCGCTCCGTGACATCGTGGAAGCCCTGCTCGGGAACCCGCCGAACTGACCTCCCGCCGCGGCCCGGTCACTCGGGCCAGGCGGAGACCTTGATGACCTCGACGAAGTCGCCGCGCCGGAAGCCCGGGACGTAGTGGGCCAGTACGTCGGCCTTGACGTTGCCGAAGGTGGTGTCGGGGCGGTCCTGGATGCCCTCGGTGAAGGCCGCGAGGATCTGGTTCTTGAAGTCCGGGCGCGGGTGCGCCGCGACGACCGCCGCCCGCTGCTCGTCGCTGACCTCGTGATAGCCGATGCCCAGGACGTCCAGCTCGACCCCGCGGGTGACCAGGGCGATCTCGGGTGCCATGTGCAGCGGGATCTCCGGCGTGGTGTGCAGGGCGATGCTCGTCCAGACCCGGGCGGCGGGCTCGCCGGTGATGCCGTGGGCGTGCAGGAAGCTGCGGGCCTCGTCTGCGCCGTCGATCTCGAACCGCTGGTCGGTGCGGCGCAGGCTCTTGGTCAGCCCGAGGTCGTGGAACATCGCCCCCACGTACAGCAGCTCGGGGTCGAAGGCCAGCCCCAGGGCCCGGCCGCGCAGCGAGCCCCACAGGAAGACCCGCCGGGAGTGGTCGAACACCAGCGGTGTGGCGACGTCGCGCACCATCTCGGTGGCCTCCCGCACCAGGGCGGTGTCCGGGATCCGTACGCCTGCGATCTCTTCGCTCATCGTTCTCAGCCTCCAGGTCGGATGGGTGGTGTACCTCCAGGGTTCTCCGGGCGACGTACGCTGGGCCATGTCTCTGCTGCCAGGAAAGCCACGGATTCGGACATGACGCATCGGGTGGGCTTTGTGGTCTTCGACGGGGTGACCATGCTCGACGTCAGCGGCCCGTCGGAGGTGCTGCACCAGGCTGGCCGCCTCGCCGACCCCTATGAGCTGGTGCTGGTCTCACCGGAGGGCGGGACGGTCACCACCTCCGCCGGCCTGGCACTCACCGGCACGGTCCCGGCGGCCGACGCCGGCCCCCTCGACACGCTCCTGGTCGCGGGGGGCGACCGGTTGGCCGAGCGGCCGATCGAGGAGGAACTGCTGGCCACGGCCCGCGAACTCATCGGGCGGGCACGCCGGGTCGCCTCGGTGTGCACCGGCGCGTTCGTCCTGGGCGAGCTGGGCCTGCTCGACGGCCGCCGTGCGACGACCCATTGGCGGCACGCGGCCACGTTCGCCCGCCGATACCCGCGGGTGCGGGTCGAGCCGGACGCCATCCACATCCGCGACGGACGGTACGTCACCTCGGCGGGCATCAGCGCGGGCATCGACCTCGCTCTCGCCCTGGTGGAGGACGACCACGGCGCCGGCGTGGCCCGGGACATCGCCCGCGAACTGGTCGTCTTCATGCAACGCCCGGGCGGGCAGTCCCAGTTCTCCACCGCCATCACCACTCCACCGGCCCGCGGCGACCTCCTCCGCACCCTGGTCGCGTCCGTACTCGCCGACCCGACCGCCGACCACAGCCTGCCCGCCCTGGCCGCGTCGGCCGCCGTCAGCGCCCGCCATCTCACCCGGCTGTTCCGCGCCGAACTGGGCACCACACCCGCCCGCTGGGTCGAACGGGTCCGTCTGGACCGTGCCCAGCAACTGCTCCTGGAAGGCCACAGCGTCACCTCGGCCGCGCTCCACAGCGGCCTGGGCACCGACGAGACCCTCCGCCGCGCCTTCGCCCGCCATCTGGGCACAACCCCGACCCACTACCGCAGCCGCTTCGCCACGACCGGCGGCGGCCAGGAGGCGGACCGGCGGACCGCAAGCGGGTAGTCACAGTTGGATCGGCAGGTGGCGGGGGCCGCGCAGCATGGCGTTCTGGCGGTAGGGAGGTGGGTCCTGGACCAGGCCTGCCGTGCCGAGCAGGGGGAGCAGTGCGCCGAGCGCGGTCTGGGCTTCGATGCGGGCGAGTGGTGCGCCGTAGCAGAGGTGGATGCCGTTGCCGAAGCCGAGGTGCTCGTTGTCCGGGCGGGTGGGGTCGAACCGGTCGGGATCGTCGAACCGCCGGGGGTCGCGGTTGCCCGAGGCCAGGGCCAGGATGACGGAGGAGCCCCGGGCGAGCGTGGTGTCGCCGACGGCGATGTCGGTGAGCGGGACGCGCTCGCGCATGTGGACCGGGGGTTCGTAGCGCAGGAGTTCCTCGACCGCTCGCGGCAGCAGGCCGGGGTCGCGGCGAAGGTGGTCCAGGTGCTCGGGCCGGCGCAGGAACGTGAGCACCCCGTTGGTGATGAGGTTGACCGTCGTCTCGTGTCCCGCGATGAGCAACAGCACGGCGGTTTCCGCGAGTTCCTCCTGGGTCAGCCGCAAGGCCGGGTCCGGCTCGTTGACGAAGGCGGACAGCAGGTCGTCGCCCGGGGTGCCGCGGCGCTGTTCGGCGAGGTTCACGAGATACCCGCCCAACTCGATCCGTGCCTGGTCGCCCGCCTCGTGCTTCCCGGCGGTGCCCTCCTCCTCGGGCTTGAGGTCGGCCGCCGCGACCAGCGCGTCGGACCAGGCCCGGAAGAGCGGCTCGTCCTCGCGTGGCACGCCGAGCAGGCGGCAGATCACCGTGACGGGCAGCGGGTAGGCGAAGTCGTCGACGAGGTCGATCTGCCGGCCCGCCTCGAAGGGTTCCAGCAGTTCCCTGGTGATCCGGTCGATCTCGTCGCGCATGGCATCGACGCGGCCCGGGCTGTGGGGCGGTCCGAAGGGCCGCATGGCCAGCGTGCGGAGCCTGTGGTGTTCCGGGTCGTCGAGCCGCAGGAACGGCGGCTTGTGCGTCACCTGGCCGCGGATGCGGGGATCGGCGCTCATCCGCGGGTCGTGGAGCAGGGCGGCGATGTCGTGGTAGCCACCGACCAGGAAGCTGCCGTCCGCCTGCCGCACCACGGGTCCGGCCTCCCGGAGTTCCGCGTACAGCGGGTAGGGGTCGGGACGGCTGGCGTAGTCGGTGATCCGCGTCAGCAGGGTCTCGGAGTCCATGGTGGCTCCTCGTGGTGGGAGTCGTGGACGGACGCGGGTCAGCGCGTCGGCTGTACCACGGCCAGTCGGCGGTCGGGCAGGTATCCGGTGAGCGCCACGGTGGGGCCGTGGGAGAGCACGGAGGGATCCGGCACGTCGGACGGGACCGGGACGTCGGCCGCGAGCGCCCGGTCCGCCGCGCCGGGCGGGGGCGGGAACGGAGCGGCCGTCTCGATCATGTGCCGGTAGTAGTCGAGCGACTTGGCCATGTCGACGGTGACCGCGGCGGTGACCCGCCCCTTGTAGCCGTAGACCATGGCCAGGCGGCGCGCCTCCAGCGAACCCTGGGCGATGACCACGTGGTCGGAGTAGGTCGGCACGCCCACCGACTTGATGTTGAGCCCGAACTGGGTCGACCAGAACGTCGGGATGGCCAGGTGGGGGCGTTGCAGCGGCCCCGGGTTGACCATGTTGTGGGCCGCCACCGCGGCCTGTTCGACCGCGTTGCCCCAGTGTTCCAGGGAGAGCATCTGGTAGCCGAACAGCGGATGGGGGAAGCGGGAGACGTCACCGGCCACGAAGACGTCGTCGGTGACGATGCCGTACATGGTGAAGGCGCGGCAGCCGGCGTCGCAGGCGATCCCGCGCGGGCCCGCCGCCAGTCCGGACTCGGCCAGCCACTCGACGTTGCGGACCGCGCCCAGCGCCACGACGCAGACGTCGGCGTCGACGCGGCTGCCGTCGGACAACTGCGCGCCGGTGAAGACGCCGTTCCCGTCCCCGTGCAGGGCGGTGACCGTCACCCCGGTGCGCAGGTCGACGCCGTGGTTGCGCTGCATGGCGGCCGCCAGCTTCGCCAGGGTGCCGCCGAGGGCGCCCACCAGTGGCGCGGGGCCGCGTTCGGCGACGGTGACCTCCAGTCCGCGTTCCCGGCAGGCGGAGGCGATCTCCGAGCCGGTGAAGCCCCCGCCGATGACCAGCACCCGTTCCGGCCCGGCGGCCAGCCGCTCGGCCAGTCCCTCGCCGTCCTCGCGGGTGCGCAGGGTGAACACCCCGTCCAGGGCGCCTTCCTCGGCGTTGGGCCACGGCCGTGCGCGGGTGCCGGTGGCGATCAGCAGCCGGTCGTACGGGAGCGACTCGCCGTCCTCCAGCAGCACCTGTTTCGTGAGCAGGTCCACGCCGGACGCGCGTACCCCGAGCCGCCAGTCGGCGTCCGGATCGCGGCGCATCGGCAGGCCGGTGGTGTCCGCCGTCGCCTGCCCGAGCAGTACCTGTTTGGACAGCGGCGGCCGGTCGTAGGGCGGGTGGGGTTCGTCCCCGACCACGGTCACCGAGCCGGTGAAGCCCTCGTCACGCAGCCCCTCCGCGGCCCTCAGCCCCGCCAGCGACGCTCCGACGATGACGACACGGCCGTCCTTGAGGTCACCGGGCACCGCCGCTCACCTCTTCCCCGAGGAGGATCGCCTGCACCGGGCAAGCGGCCGCGGCCTGGCGCACCCGTTCCACCTGGTCGTCCGGGACGGCCGTGGCATACAGCAGCCCCTCGTCCCCGTGCAGCTCGAACACCCGCGGTGCGAGGAAGACGCACTGTGCATAGCCCTGGCAGCGTGTGAGGTCCACAACGGTCTGCATCCCACCACTCCCTCCGTTGCCGCACCCCCCTCGTGCCCGCCCCTCGTCTCCAGCATGGAGCCACACCGGAGCTCCCGCACGCCACACTGCCGGCAGCACCAGACCCACCACCGCCGCCGCCCGGGCCTTGCTCCCGATGCCGTCGGTGCCGCAGCGGGAATTCGCTCGCTTTCGTCAGGGACCGGTCGAGGGCAACTGCCGCTCGACGCCGCCGGGTTCGAGATCCCAGTCGGTTCGGGTCTCTTTCGATACCTCGCCGAACGGTGTGCGCCGCCGGGGTGACGAGGGGCAGGAAGGCGCCGCCAGGCGAGTGATCAGTGGGATTTGGCTGTCACCCGCTGAGGTACGGATCCGTGTGCGTCGGGCCGAACCGATGCGTTAGGGACGGGAAAATCGTGGACCAGCGCAATGTGACGGTCGCTGTCACGGGAGCGGGCGGCACCGGTGTGGCCAAGGCCTTGCTCGCCGCACTTCAAGGGGACGACCGGGTCGGCCGTGTCAATCTCCTGGTGTCGGCCAACGGACGCAAACTGGTGGCCTTCGAATTCCGGACCGGCGAAGATCCGGATTCGGTGGTCCAGGCTCTGGAGGCGACATCGCCGAAGGTACGTTTCCTCGATCCGGCGGACATGTCAGGGCCGGTGACGAGCGGAAGCTACCCCAGCGACGCGATGATCATCCTGCCGTGCGCGGCCGGCGTACTGGGACGCATCGCTCACGGCCAGACGCAGAGCCTCATCGAGCGAGCCGCGGACGTGATGTTGAAGCAGCGGCGCAAACTCGTCCTCTGCCTCCGTGAGGCGCCGCTGAACCTCATCCATCTGCGCAACATGGTCGCCGTCACGGAGGCGGGCGCCACCGTGTACCCCATGATCCCCACGTACTACAACCTGCCGCAGACCCTCACGCAGCTTCGGGACGAGTTCGTCGAACGCGTCCTGGAGTTCCTGGATCTGCCCGGCACGGATCACTACCAGTGGGACGGCAGCGACACGGCGGCACGACGCGAGCACACTCGACCGCGGTGACCCACCGTGGCCGACCGCCCGGCTGCCGTCCCTGACCCGGACCGTGTCGACCGCTTCTCACACCTGCCCGTGCGGACTGACGGCTGCCCCTGGTGGATGTCATTCCGTTTCATCGCCCGACAGGGGGTACTCGGGACGTTGCACGGTTTCCTATGGGGACTAGGACGGTGAACGACGATGTCCGGAGAGCAAAAGGCCAAGGGCAAGATGGAAGAGGCCACCGGAAAGGCCAAGGAGACGGTCGGCCAGGCCGTGGGCAACGAGCGGATGACGGCCGAAGGGCAGGCCAAGAAATCGAAGGGTGCGGCGCGTCAGGCCAAGGAGAAGACGAAGGACATCTTCAAGCACTGACAGGACCGACGCGGAGCGGGATCTCATTTCGGGGATCCCGCTCCTTTGCGCGCGCTGGGGCACCCGGTGGCCGGCCCGTTCCCTGCCCGGGGAGCCAAGGAGATCATGGTCGTGCGACATCCTGCCGAGCGGATGCCGGCCGGTGATCTGACGACGTGCGTGACGTTGTCTGAAGGTTCTGCTGGCCCTTGCCGATCCGGCCGACCTGCGCGGTGCCGAACCCCGCGTCTTGGACGCCTGCTCGAAGCGGCGCGGCCGGGTGGGTTCATGCTCGGCGCTCGCCGCGCTCGTGGTCGTGCTGGAGGAGGAAGGCGAGCAGTTCCGCGACGGGGAGGCCGCCTTCCGCGGGGTGACGGAGACTGGTGTCCGGCTGGATGCGATAGCTGTTGCTCCGGCCGTCGCGGGTGTGGGTCAGGTACCCCTCGGACTCCAGATCGGTGATGATCTTCTGGACCGCCCGCTCGGTGAGCCGGCAGCGCGCCGCGATGTCGCGGATGCGGGTGGAATGGTCCTCCGCGATCGCGACCAGCACGCGGGCGTGATTGGTGAGAAACGTCCAACCGGTGTGTGGCTCTGGTGCCTCAGCTACTTGCCCCATGCCTCCCAGACTAGACGTGTTGTTCACGCATTCAAAAGACTGAAACTCTTTTCCGGTATCTCTTGACGTGTAATCGGCCGGTGGGCAACTCTTGTGGAGAACTTGTGCCGTCGTGTGGAGGCAGCCATGCAGCAGCGGCGAATCCCGCACCCTGCCGGCCCCGTGGGTGTGAAGGCAGCCGGAACCCTGCCGGTCGCCATGCCGTACGAACCCGAGGTACGCACGTGGTCGCACGACGGCACCGTGACCGTCGTGATCCGCGGCGAGCTGGATGTCGCCGGCGAGCAGGTGCTGAAGTGTGCGCTGGAGGACGCCGTGAGCCGGTGCCGCGACCACGTGGAACTGGACCTGGGCGGAGTCGAGTTCTGTGACTGCTCCGGGCTGAACGTGCTGCTGGCCGCGCGGCGGCACGCCGCCGGGCACGGCAAGACTCTCAGCGTGGGGGTGGTCGGCCCGGTTGTGACGAATCTCTTGATCAAGACAGGAACGTGGCCGTTGTTGACGGGTACCTGGGCGGCGAAGGACGCCCGGAGCGGGGAGACGGAGGACACCCTGAGCGACGACGAGATCAAGGACGCCCTGGGTGGGGACGACCTTCTGGCCGAGGTCGCTCAGCTACGACGGGCCATGCGTACGCGCCCGGCCATCGACCAGGCCACGGGCGTTCTGATGGCGACGTTCTCCCTCAACGCAGAGGACGCGTGGGCCGTGCTGGTCGCGGTCTCCCAGAACACGAACACCAAGCTGCACCACATCGCCGAGGAGGTCCTGGCAGCCCTGCAGGGCGACTCACTGCCCCACGGCCTGCGGACCCACCTGGCCGCCGCGGTGAGCGCGCTCCGCGCCGAGGAGGGCAGCCCGTCCGGATGACAGGGCCGCGCGGGGCAGGTGACAGGATGCGACGGATCGAATCCGCGCGCATCCCTTCCAGCACCGGGCACCGGACCGTCCGGACACGCTCACCCGCGAGGCAGTGCCTCGACGCCGACGTCCGGCGTCGTCTCGCGCGCGACCAGGGCCCGAGCGGTCTCGGCGGGCCAGCCCGCGTCCGATGACGCCCTGCATACGGATGACCCACGCGATTCCCCTGTCCGACCGTCCGCAGGCACTGCCGCAACGAGCGCCGCCAGGGGAAGCAGCCCGGAAGTGACGGCGGCTCAGTCCTCACCCCGTACGACGTTCCAGTCGTCCCCGCGTCGCGGCCGACCCGCGTCGCCCTCGACCGTGGCACGCACCCAGGTGCGTATGCCCTTCCCGCGCAGGCGACGCGCCTTCGCCCAACCCGTCTCGGATCCGCGGACGCCGCTCGTCTTGATGACTTCCATGGTCACGGCTTCTCATCTTCTCCCTGCCCCGGCCCGTTCCGGACCGGGGCGTAGCCACTCTCCGTCGTCTCCCCCCGAGGTCTTCACTCCGGCCGAGTCCCCACCCGACACGGCCGGAAACGCTGGTCCAGACCGCGGGGGCCGGGCGGCGTACGCAGCCGTCATGCACGAATCGGCTGGCGGGCCACGCGGTGGCGGAGGTGGACGACTCCCGAACCGAAGGTGCGGGTCTCCACGAGTTCGAGATCCACCCGGCGCTCGCGCTGGGGAAAGATCGGAACGCCGCCGCCGACCAGCACCGGGTAGACCCTGGCCCGGCACTCGTCGATCAGATACGCCGCGGCCGCCTCGGCGGCCAGAGCCGCGCCGCCGAGGGCGATGTCCCCCTCCCCCGGCTCGGCCCGCAACCGCTCGGTCTCCTTCCCATGCTCGTGGGCCCGCTCAAGGACTCCGCTCGGCGAGTTCCTCAGTCGGACGAGGTGGCCGGACGGCGGGACAGGGCCGTTGTCGGGTCGTGTGTCACCAGTTCGACCAGGCGTTCGGCGAGGTTGTCGTCGAGTGACGACCCGATCATGAGTCGGCGGTAGAGGATGGCGCCGGCCCACAGGTCCTGCACCAGTTCGGTGTCGAGGTCGGACGGAAGGTCCCCCCGCTCCATCCCCCGGCGCAGCACGCCGTCGATGTTCTGCCGCTTGCGGCGCAGGAAGGTCTCCCTGAAGCGGGCCATGAGCTCAGGATGGGGCAGCAGGCCGGCGGCGAGCGCGGGCAGGGACGCGGCCAGGTCCTCGTTGGCGTAGTTGCGGATCGTCATGTCGACGGCCTGGCGCACTTCCGCGCGGGTGTCGCCCTGGTCTGGAATCTCCTCCGCCCGGAACACCTCCGCGAGCGCGTCGGCGACGAGTGCTTCCTTGTTGGGCCACCACCGGTAGATCGTCGACTTGCCGACGCCGGCGGCCGCCGCGACCCCCTCGATGGTGAGGGTGGAGTAGCCCTGCTCGGCCAGCAGCGCCCTGGTGGCGTCGAGGATCTTGGGGGCCGAGCGCGGGGTGGCCGCCGGATCCGAGGTGAATGCGAGTCCCATGGTCGCAACGATACGTACCGTTTCGTTTTCGGGTCAAGGCGTGTTAGCGTCGAGATGTCCGATTGAAACGGTACGTATCGTATCGATCCTGGAAGGGAAATCTGCCATGAAGGGTTACACCCTGCCTCTGTCCCCCCGCGGCACCGCCAACCTGGCGCCGACCCCGCCGTGGCACTACGCCGGAACCGTCGTCGGCGTCGAGTTCTTCACCGACCCCGCCGCGGCCGAGGCGGCTCTCCCCGAGGGCCTCGTGCTCGACCCGGACACCCCCGGACGTGGCGTGGCCATGTTCATCGACTGGCAGTACTCCTCCACGGGCCAGGAGTACCTGGACCCCGCCCGCTCCCAGTACCGGGAGTTCCTCACCACCCTCGACGCGCGCTTCGACGACATGCCCGTCGCCTGGTGCCCCTACATCTACGTCGACAACGACGCGGCCATGGCCCGCGGCTGGGTCCAGGGCTTCCCCAAGAAGCTCGGCGTCGTCCACCAGACCCGCGCCTACCCCGTCGGCAGCCCCGCCACCCCGCCGGTCGGAAAGGGCGGCCAGTTCGGCGCAACCGCCTCCACCGCCGGCCAGCGCATCGCCGAAGCCCGCGTCACCCTCGAACAGCCCCTCGGCGATCCCGCCGCCCTCATGAACCGCCCCGTGGTCAACCTCCGGCACTTCCCCCGCCTCGCCGCCGGACAGCACGACAAGCCTGCCGTTCACGAGCTGGTCCTCGCGCTCCTCGACGACGTGAGCGTCACCGAGGCCTGGATCGGCACCGGCGAACTGGACTTCCTCCCGGCCCGCGGGGAAGAACTCGCCGACCTCCCCGTCCGGCGGACCGGCAAGGGCTTCCGCTTCCACCTCGCCTATTCCGTCAACGACCTCAGGACCCTCACCGACTACGACAACTGACCGCCCGCTGCGACCAGCACGGGGGCGGCCCGGCGCAGCCGCGCACCGGTCCGAGGTTCCGTGCCGGCCCGTCCCCGGCCGCGCCCGGACCCCCCCCAAAAGGGAGGGGGAGGGGGGCCGGAAAAGAGGGGGCGCACCCCGGGGGCCCCATACAGGCAAACCCCCCCCCACCCCCCCCCCCACCC
>NZ_JBSHAF010000015.1:216672-224576 GCF_053611365.1 Streptomyces sp. NPDC054813
CCGCCCCCGGGGGGGGGGGCGCGGCCGCGCCGGCCCGCGGCGCGTGGTGTCGCGGCCGCGCCCCCCCGGCCGCCCCGCCCCCACCCCACGAATGCGTCTGGCTCAGGTCCCGAGAAGACGGCGCTCCGAGCCGGTTCCCCCATCTCCGACTCACCCCCGACCCACCCCCCACCGGAGACGACATGCCCCTCTACACCTGCACCACCGCGCAAGGCACGCTGACCACGGAGACCAAGGCCGCGCTGGCCACGGAGATCACCCGGATCCACGCGGCGATCAACCATGTGCCGCCGGCCTACGTCAACATCGTGTTCCCGGAGCTTCCGCGGGAGAACGTGTTCGTCGGCGGGACCCCTGCGACGCCACTCCTGCTCAATGGCTGGGCGCGACGCGGCCACCCGCAGGAGAGCACCAGCCGGCTCGCCCTGGAACTCGCGGCCGCCGTCGCACGGATAGCCCGGGTGGATCCGGAGTCCGTGCTGGTGGTCATCCAGGACAGCCCCGCCCGCTCGGCCGTGGAGGGTGGCCGTCTGCTCCCTGAGCCTGGCCGCGAGTCCGAGTGGACAGCGGCGCACGACCAGCAGTGACGGAGAGGGGAGATCCGCGGCCCGCTCGCATTCAAGCTGCCGATCGCCCTTCTCACCGCTCCCGAGCTGCCACTCGGCGGGGACGGGGAGGCCCGGCGAGAGCCGTGCGGCCGGTGATCGCGGTGAGAGCGGGATGAGGGCCCGGCACCAGGCGAATCTCCGATCGGTAGTACAGGTCCCGGCCACGGCGATGGCGGGCGCGAGAGACGGAAAGGGCGCCATGAAGGCGGAGACAGCACAGCGGACCGCTGAGAAGCAGGGCCCGCAGGCAGGGGGCGGCGAGGTCGGGTCCGCGGCAAAGCCGTCCGCGGCACGGCAGGCCGTGGCGAAACCGGCCACCACGGCCGGCGGTGCCATACGCGGGTCGAGCCGGTGAGGGCCCGTAACGGGGAACAGGGCATGTCGTCGGCGAGAGTCCTCGCCGAGACACTGTGGTTCCCGGTCACACTGTTCCTGGGTTTCCTGTTCTGCTTCGCCCCCGCCCTGCACGCCCCTCAACCGCACCATGCCGACGTGGTGGTCGCCGGCCACGCACCGGAGGCGAAGGTCGAGGCCGCGCTGCACCGTCGTTTCCCTGGAGCGTTCGACGTCACCTCCGTGACGGACGACCGGACCGCCCGCCAGGCGGTGCTGGACCGAAGTGCCGTGGCGGGATACGTCGCCGGCGGTCGTCCGGTGCTCTACGTGGCCAAGGCCAACGGGATGTCCCTCCTCCAGGCGCTGAGCAAGGACTTCGCAGGGCTCACCGCCGCGAAGAGCAGGCCACTCACCGTGAAGGACGTGGCGCCCACCGCCGCCAGGGACCTGACGGGAACCACCCTGGTCTACTTCGGCACCGCCTGGAACATCCCCGGCTACCTGCTCGCCACGACCCTGCTGCGTGCGGTGACCTTCAACCGCCGCAGGAAGCTGCTGACGATCTTCGGTGTCGCCACTGTCTTCGCCGTGGTCGGTGACCTCGTGGGCGTCGACCTCGGCTACCTGCCGAACGATCCGGCTGCCCTCGGGACGGCGTTCCTCCTCACCACGGCGGTGGCCACGTTCTGCACCGGCATGGCACCGTTCACGAAGCAGTTCTTCCCCGGGGTGGGGATGGGTCTGTTCATCGTGCTGAGCACCCCCACCAGCGGGGTGGCCCCGGTGCCGATGCTGCCGGCGTTCTTCCAGCACGTGCATGCCGTGATGCCGCTCGGCAACGCGGTGGACGCGCTCAGAGGAGTCCTGTACTTCCACGGCGCAGGGGTGCTCAAGCCCGTCCTGGTCCTGTGCGCCTGGATCGCCGCCGGTGTCGGGCTCATGGGCTTCGACGCCTGGCGCCACCGCGGCACGGCCGCCCGGCACAGCGGCAGGGGCCGACGGGACAAGGACGCGGAGCCGCCGGTGGACGACCCGTCTGTGGAGACCTTGATCCCCACGGCGATGCCGGCCCACCACCACTTCGGCGAGCCGCTACCGACGCTGATGGGTACCGTCGGCGACAGCGCGCGGCAACCGCTCCCGCACGCGGCGGTGACCGTCATGGACGGCAGAGGCCGGCAGTTGGTGCGCACCGCGACGAACGACCAGGGCACGTATGCCGTGGCAGGGCTGCCCGAGGGCCACCTCACCATCGTGGCCTCGTCCCACAGCAGAGAGCCACAGGTCCAACGGCGGCTGCTGGAACCGGGTTCCGTCCTCCGCGCCGACTTCACCCTGGGCGACCGTACTACTGGGCGCTCCACGCCGGTGACGCGTTCTACCGCCATGCTCGTCAACGCCCACGACCCGAGCCTTCTCGGCGACCTGGGAACCCGTCGTCCACGGCTACCGCCTGCTCATCGCAGGACACGGTGATTCCGGTACGGGGCAATGCGATAGGAAGTGGCTGTCGTTGGACGAGAGGACGAGAAGACGTGGACGTGTACGAGGCCGTGAACAGCCGCCGGGCCGTGCGGGCGTTCAGCTCTGAGCCGGTACCCAAAGAGGTACTCGAACGGGTTCTGACCACGGCGACCCGGGCTCCGTCGAGCGGGAACCTGCAGCCGTGGCACGTATACGTCGTGACCGGCGCCCCGTTGGCCGAACTGAAGAGACGTACGACGTCCAGGGCGCTGGCGGGAGACGCCGGGGACGAGCGCGAGTACCCGATGTACCCGGCCGAACTGGTCTCGCCGTATCTGGACCGTTTCTCCGCCGCGGCCGCCCAGCGGTACGAGGCACTGGGAATCGAGCGCGGCGACCCCGGCAGGCCCATGAAGATCGCCGCCCTGAACTCGGAGGCGTTCGGAGCTCCGGTCGTCCTGTTCTGCTACCTCGACCGGACGATGGGGCCCGGCCAGTGGGGGGACGCGGGGATGTACCTGCAGACGGTCATGCTCCTGCTGAGGGCGGAAGGGCTGCACAGCTGCCCTCAGGTGATGTGGACGATGTATCGCAGGACCGTCGCCCAGGCAGTCGGGGCCGATGACGGACTCGTACTGTTCTGCGGTGTCTCGGTGGGCTTCGAGGAGGAAGGCGCACCACAACTGCGCACCGGGCGGGCGGACATGACAGAAACAGTGAACTTCATCGGAGCGTGACCACGCGACGATCAAGAGGACCTCCAGCAGGCCCGGTCGTCGCAAGTCAGGGGCGGTTTCCCGCTTTCTGATCAGTTCCTGGACAGCTCACGTCGCCGTCGGTTCTGATCCACCCGTACCGGCTCCCCCCGCCCCTCCCACGGCCTGGCCAGGCCCAGCAGTGCCAGCGTTGCCGCCGTCAGTGAGGTCAGCATGATGAGGGCCATCGGTCGGGAACTGTCCTCCCCGAAGATCCCCACCAGCGGTGCGGCCAGGGCGCCGAAGAGGAACTGGAGGCCGCCGAGGAGTGCGGATGCGGCACCAGGTGCCGTACGGCCGACCGCCTGGCCGATGCTCATGCCGCTCGGGAAGACCAGGCCGATGCCGCCCGCGGTCACGAAGAGGGTGATCCAGGTGCCCGCGAGGGTCTCGCCCGCGGTCACCAGGAGCAGGACCTGGGCGAGTGCGCCCAGCAGGGCGATGCCGACGCCCGCCGAAAGCATGGTGTTCAGGCGTATGCCACGCCCGGCCAGGCGCGCGAAGACCGCCCCGCCGGCCAGCATGGCGACAGCGTTGGTGGCGAAGATGAGGGAGTACGTCGTCGAGGAGACCCCGTGCAGGTTCTCGAAGACGAAGCTTGAGCCGCTGATATAGGCGAACAACGCTGCCGAGACGAGGGCGACGACCAGGACGTAGCCCATGAACGTCCGGCCGGCGAGCAACGCGCCCATGGCCCGGAAGGTGCCGGCGAGTCCGCCGTTGTAGCGCCGTTCGGGCGGCAGCGACTCGGGCAGCGCCCGCACCACGGCGAGCAGGAGCAGCACCCCGAGCACGGCCAGCACGGCGAAGACGGTCCGCCAGGTGGAGACGGCCAGGACGGCCCCGCCGAGTACCGGCGCGGCGACCGGTGCCACGCCGATCACCTGCGACAACACCGCGAAGTAGCGCGGCAGTTCGGGTCCGTGGAAGCGGTCGGTGAGGACGGCCCTGGCCAGCACCATGCCCGCCGCACCGGCCACGCCCTGCAGAAAACGGGCGCCGGTCAGGAGGGCGATGTTCGGGGCGACGGCACAGGCGACGGAGAACAGGACGAACCCGGCCGTCCCGGCCGTCAGCAGCCGGCGCCGGCCGAGCCCGTCACTGAGCGGGCCGATGACCAACTGGCCGACGACGAGTCCGGCGAGGAACGCCGTCATCGTGAGCTGCACGGCAGAGCTGCTCGCTCCGAGCGCCTCCCCCAGCGCGGGAAAGCCGGGGACGTACATGTCGGTCGCGAGCGGGGCGACGGCGGTCAGCGCGCCCAGTACGGCGATCAGGGCGGTGGTCGTACGACCCGAAGGCGCAGGTCCGGTGGTGTCGGTGACGGCGTCGGAGCCGTTGCGCGAGGATGACGGAGCTATCATGGAAAAAAGGTAACCGATAGTTCACCAGCTAACAAATATCCAGAGTGAGAAGACGAGCCGCATGCCCGATCCCACCTCCCCCTCGACCGCTCCCTCGCCCAACCCTTCCGCCGCCGACGTCGGTGCCCAGTGGTCCGCCCACAACCCCGACCTGGACACCTCCCCCATGGAGCTGGTCGGCCTGCTCAAACACGCCGGCGGGGTGCTCAACCGCGCCGTGGAACCCCTCTACGCGGGCGCCGCCCTCACCGCGCCCGAGGTCGACATGCTGATCCCCCTCCGGCACGCGACCGCGCCGTTCATCGCCCGCAGCCTGGCCGAGCGGCTGGGGCTGTCCCGGGCGGGCGTCAGCAAGACCCTCGGCAAACTGGAGAAGCGCGGCTTCATCGCCCGCACCCCCAATCCCGCCGACCGGCGTGCCGCTCTGGTCACCATCACCGAGGCCGGCGCCGAGGCCGTCGACGACCTCTTTCCCCGACAACTCGCCATCGAGACAGGCCTGTTGGCAGGCCTGGGTGAGGACCGCGAACAGGTGATCAAGGCGCTGCACCGGCTGGTGGAGGCCATGGAGTCGCATGTCCGGCACCTTTGATCCCCAGCTGGCGCGACGGATGTTCCAACCTCCATCGCCGCCGTGAGCGCCAAGTTCAATGGTCATTTAATTTCGAGAGCCATCGAAATATGTGCCCAGCGCCCACCTCAGGCCGCGCTCGCCCCGTCCTCCGCGGCAGCGGCGGCCAGCACGGCCGTCAGCAGGCCGGGAAAGCGCCGCTCCATCTCGTCGGCGCGGAGCGTGTTCATCTTGGCCGTCCCGACGTAGTACTGCCGGATCACGCCGGCCTCCCGCAGCACGTTGAAGTGGTGGGTCAGCGTCGAGAGCGACACCGGCGCCTCGAACGTCCCGCAGCTCAGGTCCTCGCCGGCGCGGGCGAGCTGCGCCACCACCAGGCGCCGTACCGGATCCACCAGCGCCTCCAGCACCTGCTGGAGCGAGACGTCCGACAGCTCGGGGTGCTCCACTGTGCGTGCGGCGGTACGGGGGCGGGCCACGGTGGCTCCTCGGGGTGGCTTCGGGACGGTCACGTCATAGTACGACCGTCATCGAAACCACCGGCGGGCCCGAGATCATTCCTCAGAGCCCTGTGACACCGGCCCGTCGGCCTTCAGGAGCCGGAATTCCGCCAGGTCGAAGCGGTGCCCGTTGACCTGGAGCTGCACCGCGTGGGCGCCCGGATAGTAGACGCGCGTGGTGATGGGGCGGAACGAGTGGCTTCGCGTCACGTCAGCCGACTCCCCGGGGGCCAGTTCGCGCTTGGCGAGCTTGAACACCTTCGGCGCCGGCTTCCCGTTCGCCTTCAGGTGGTGGACGACATAGTCGACGGCGAGGGACACCGGCTTGCCCGAGACGTTGGTGATGCGCGCGGTGAAGACGAGGTTTCCGCCCATGGGGACATCGGTCTCGTCCAGCAGCGGACCCACCACCTTCAGGTCCTCGCCGCCGCCGTGGAACCCGACCAGCTCCAGGGCGGCCGGCTCGCCCTTCTTGACGAGGGTGCGCATCGCGTGCCGGACCAGGGCGGAGGTGGTGGGCTCCGGCTTCCGCAGCCAGCGGGCGGCGGCCTCGACGGCCAGTCCGGCGTCGAGTCGGGAGATGTCGTTGAGGTGGTTCGCCACCGAACGGCGCACGTCCTGCGAGGCGTCGGCGTACAGCCTGTCCAGCAGGGGCACCGTGACTCCGGGGTCGCGGTTGAGAGCGGGCACCTGCCGGGCCCAGGGGAGTTTGGGGCGGCTGCCCTCGCTCGCCAGCCGGCGCACCGCCGGGTCCGGGGAGTCGGTCCACGTCAGGGCCGTGGCGAGAGTACGGTCCAGGTCCGCGTTGAGGAAGGTGCGGAGCGCGAACTCGCTGGTCAGGCGGGGCGTGAGCCGCGCCAGCAGGTCCAGGCCGTCGTCGAAGTGGCGGCCGGTGCCGGAGGTGGTGGCCGCGGCGGCGACGGCTTCGGAGACCGGCCAGATCATCCAGCCCGTCAGATCGGCCCGGGTGAGGGTCCGTCGTACCGCCCGGGCCAGCTCCTCGTAGTCACGCCCGCAGTCGGCCAGGAGCGCGTCGCCCACTGTCCGGGCCCGCTCACTGAGGCCGAGCGTGCCGAGCAGCGCCGGGCTGTCCGCGACGGCTTGCCAGCGTGACGTACCGGGGGCGGCCTCCTGGAGGATGACGGCCAGACGACGGATGCTGTCGGGACTGATCAGCTCGTCCGCGGTGGGCATGCTTCCTCCAAAAGGCGCTTTGCTGGTACAGAAGCGAGTTACTTCTAATTTAGCAGTAAGCGGGGAGGGCGTGACGCCGAGCCGGATCGGGCCGGCGGACCGCGAGTGTCCGCTGTCGGCCACGGTGCAGCACGTCGACGGAGAGGGCCGAACCGGTCCCGGTCGACGCGCGCACCGGCAGGGGCCTCGACGACAGCGAGGCGTATGTGTTCACCGCGGGTACGGCCGCCGGCGGGGCGATGCGGGAGCGCCGTGCGGAACTGGACCGGCGGCGCGGCGCGCGCGGCGACGGCCGCCGAGCGGATACGGCCTGACCGCGCGGCCGGAGCCGTCCGGAACCGTGCAACTCCGTTGCCCCGGCCCCTGACGGTCGTTAGGGTCGGCCGGGTGACTGCCGGGTCGGCCATGGGCCATGCACGAGTGAGGTTCCCGGCCTCGGCGTGAGCCCGAGGCGGGCCAGGGGCCCGCCCGTTTTCTCCGCGTCTTCGCTACCGGCGCCCGTACGCCCGTGTGCGGCGCCCAGCCCGAGCAGATCCCAAGACCGGAGACTTCCTTGACCTTTGAGCAGCAGCGCCCGCATGACCAGACGCACCCTCACGCATCCGAGCCGTCGGCGGGCGCCGTCCAGCTGAACCACACCGCCGTCTACGCCACCGACCGCCGCCGGTCCGCCGAGTTCCTCGCCACCGTCCTGGGCCTGCGGGTCGGCGCCCCGCTGGGGCCGTTCCTGCCCGTCGACCTCGGCAACGGCGTGACGCTCGACTACTACGAGAAGCGGGACGAGCCGATCCAGTCCCAGCACTACGCCTTCCTCGTGCCCGAGGAGCGGTTCGACGGCATGATCGCCCGGCTGGAGGCGGACGGCGTCACCTACTACGCCGACCCCCACCACACCCGACCCGGGGGCATAAACGGCCTGTTCGGCGGCCGGGGCGCCTACTTCGAGGACCCGGACGGCCACAACATGGAGATCATGACCCGGCCGTACGTCCGCCCCTAGCAGACCTGTGCGGGGTGTCCGTGCCGTCGTACATCTCCTACAAAGGCACCACACACCCGGAACGCGACACCGGGGGCGCCCGCGACCGTGTTATAACAGGAGCCCCCCAGAG
>NZ_JBSHAF010000015.1:224586-229482 GCF_053611365.1 Streptomyces sp. NPDC054813
CCGGCACTCAAGGTGTATATCACCCCCGGGCCCCCCCGGCCCCCACCCGTCGCCTGGGGGGGGGGGGCGGCCCGGGTCGTTTGGGGCCGCGCGCCGCCACACCCGCGAACTCAGGCCCCGGGGCCCGCCGTCAGAGGTTGATCATGTGTCCGGCGAGTCCGTGCAGGGCGTCCTGGACCGCCTCGCTCAGGGTGGGGTGGGCGTGGACGTTGCGGGCGAGTTCGGTCACCGTGAGGTCCCACTTCTGAGCCAGCGTCAGCTCGGGCAGCAACTCGGTCACGTCCGGGCCGATCAGGTGGCCGCCGAGGAGTTCGCCGTAGCGGGCGTCGCTCACGAGTTTCACGAACCCGACCGTGTCACCGAGGCCGTGGGCCTTGGCGTTGGCCATGAAGGGGAACTTCGCCACGCGCACGTCGAAGCCCTCGGCGCGAGCCTCCGCCTCGGTCCAGCCGAAGCTGGCGATCTGCGGCTGGCAGAACGTGGCCCGCGGGATCATGCGGTAGTCCAGCTCCATGGTCTCCGCACCGGCGATGCTCTCGGCGGCGACGATGCCCATCGCCTCGGCGGTGTGCGCCAGCATCAGCTTCGCCGTGACGTCACCGATGGCGTAGATGTGCGGCTGGCTGGTCCGGCAGTACCCGTCGACGTCGATGGCCCCGCGCTCGGTGAGCCGTACCCCGGTGGCGGCCAGTCCGTAGCCGGCCGTACGCGGCTGGAAGCCGGTGGCCTGCAGGACCTTCTCGGCCTCCAGGACCTGTTCCGTGTCGCCCTGCCGGACGGTGACCCGGACGTTCTCCTCGGTCTCCTCGATGGCCTGCACGGCCGTCGAGGTCATCACACGGATGCCCTGCCGTTTGAAGCGCCGGGTGAGTTCGGCGGAGACCTCCTCGTCCTCCAGCGGTGCGATCCGGTCCAGGAACTCCACCAGCGTGACTTCGACGCCGTAGGACCGCAGCAGATAGGCGAACTCGATGCCGATGGCGCCGGCACCCGCGATGACCATGCTGGCGGGCAGGCTGTCGGAGAGGATCTGCTCCTCGTAGGTGACGACACGCCGGCCCAGGCTCGTCCCCGGCAGCAGTTTCACGGTCGAGCCGGTCGCGATGATGCAGGAGCGGAAGGCGAGTGTCGTCTCGCCGTCCCGCATGCGCACCTGCAGAGTGTGGGGGTCCAGGAAGGTCCCCTGCCCCTCGAACTGCTCGATCTTGTTCTTGCGCATGAGAAAGCCGACGCCCTTGACACGTCCGTCGGCCACCACCCGGCTGCGTTCGTAGGCGGCGCGGTAGTCCAGGCCCACCTCGCCGCTGATCTTCACGCCGAACTTCTCCGCGTCGTGCAGGATCAGCTGGGCCACCTCGGCGTTACGCAGCAGCGCCTTCGCCGGGATGCAGCCGATGTTCAGGCAGACACCGCCCCAGAACCGGCCCTCCACGATGGCGGTGCGCAGGCCCAGCTGGGCGGCACGGATCGCGGCCACGTAGCCGCCCGGCCCGGCTCCCAGGACGACGACATCGAAGTCGGTTTGCATGGCTCCACCTCACCATTGGGTTGAGTCGGTCTGCTGACTCCACCGTCGCACGATCAGGCGGTGCCGTAGATGAGATCGAGCGGCCCGGACAGGGCGGCGCGAACCTTCCGGGTCGTCTCGTCGACCAGCACTTCGGGCTCGTCACGGGCGATGGCGTCCATGGTCTGCGCCGCCACTTCGGCCGGGTCGATCTTCGGGCCGGCGATCTCCGTGGTGGCATCGGTATCCACATAGCCGACGTGCACACCGACGACCAGGGTCCCCTGGTCCCGCAGGGCCAGGCGCAGCGCGTTGGTCAGCGACCACTGAGCTGACTTCGACGCCGCGTAGCTGGGGAACCGGCTGTTCGCCCGCCAGGAGGCCACGGACAGCATGTTCACCAGGGCTCCGCCGCCGTTGGCCGCGAGGACCGGCGCGAAGGCCCTGGAGACGGCCCAGGTGCCGAGATAGTTCACCTCCAGTTCCCGCCGCGCCCCGTCCAGGGAGCCGTTCTCCAGCAGGGGCGGCCCACCCTGGATGCCCGCGTTGTTGATCACGATGGTGGCGTCGGACGCCGTCCGTGCGGCGGCCTGGACCTGGTCGTCGTCGGTGACGTCGAGGCGCAGCGGTTCCAGTCCCGGCTCGGTGAAGTCCTCCGGCCGGCGGACGCCCGCGTACACCTTGGACGCACCCCGGGCCAGCAGTGCACGCGAGAACGCCAGCCCGATCCCCCGGTTCGCTCCGGTCACCAACGCGACCGATCCCTCGATCTTCATGGTCGGACACCTCGTTCCGCGGCAGGAAACCCGTCATGACCAGTCAAAGCGCACGGGGCATCGCTGTCCACGCGGCCCGAACGCGGCCGGTGGTCGGCAAGCCGATCCCCCGCATCATCGACATCATCCTCAGCTGAGTTTTTTCATGAGACTCGCTATCGTAAGGACATGAAACGGACGTCGTTCGCCAAGTGGCCGTGCTCCATCGCACGGACCGTCGACCTGCTGGGTGACCACTGGACGCCGCTGGTGGTGCGGGAAGCGTTCTACGGGATCCGTCGCTTCGACGAGTTCCAGCAGGAACTGGGCATCGCCCGCAACACGTTGACCGACCGGCTGCGTCATCTGGTCGACGAGCGGATCCTGGAGAAGCGGCTGTACGAGGCCGAGCCGCCGCGCTACGACTACGTCCTCACGGAGAAGGGACGGGACCTGTTCGCCGTGCTCGCCGCGATGTCCGCGTGGGGCGACCGCTGGCTGGCCGGGGAGCGAGGGGTCCCTGTGGTGTTCCATCACGACGCGTGCGACCACGACACCACGGCCGAGGTGGTCTGCGCCCAGTGCCGGGTCCCGCTTCGGGCCGAGGAGACCTCCATGCGGATGGGGCCCGGCTATCCCGAGCGGCTCAAGCAGCGGCCGGATGTACGACGGCGGTTCGGCACCGACTGAGCACGGTGCTCCCTCTTGACAGGCAGAGTCTTATAAAGCAACTCTGAAGGTCAGACCCTTGACGGCGAGGAGGCCGACGACCTTGGAGTGGACGGGCGCACGCTACGCGGACAAACCCACGGTCGAGGTGCGGACCTGGATCGACGCCCCACCGGAGAAGGTGTGGGCCCTGGTCAGCGACATCGAACTGATGCCGGACATGAGCGAGGAACTCCGGTCCGTCGCCTGGCTGGACGGTGCGGCCGGGCCGGCGGTGGGTGCCAGGTTCGTCGGCCGCAGCGAGCACGAGGCGCTCGGCAAGTGGGAGACCACGTCGCAGGTGATCGAGTGCGAACCGGAGTCGGTGCTCGCCTGGGCCGTGCAGGACCCCGCAGAGCCCTCCGCGGTCTGGCGGTTCCGGCTGCGCTCCGAGAACGGGGGGACCGAGCTGTCGCAGTGGATGCAGCTGGGACCGGGTCGTTCGGGGCTGTCCGTGGCGATCGACCGGATGCCCGACAAGGAGCAGAAGATCGTGTTCGTACGGTTGCGGGAGTTCGAACGCAGCATCACCGCCACCCTCACGCAGATCAAGCAGCGGGCGGAGGCGTGATGCGGACGGCCACCACGATCGAGGCCTCGGGCGGCGAACACTGGTCCCAGCTGAGCGACTTCGTCGTCGAGGCGGAGAAACTGGGCCTGGACATCTGCTGGGTCGCCGAGGCCTGGGGCTCCGACGCGCCCTCCGCGCTCGGCTACTACGCGGCGCTCACCGAGCGCATGCTGCTGGGTTCCGGTGTCATGCAGTTGGGCACCCGGACCCCGACAGCCGTGGCCCAGACGGCCATCACCCTCTCCAACCTGTCCGGCGGGCGGTTCCTGCTCGGCCTCGGCGCCTCCGGCCCGCAGGTGATCGAGGGACTGCACGGCGTGCCCTTCGCCCGGCCGCTGCGGCGCATGCGCGAGACGGTGGAGATCGTACGGCGGGTGCTCGACGGCGGCCGACTCGCCTACTCCGGCTCCGAGTTCAGCGTTCCGCTGCCCGGCGGCGAGGCCGTACCGATGCGGCTGTCGATGCGCGCCGAGCACGAGATCCCGATCTATCTCGCCGCTCTGTCCCCAGCCATGCTGCGGCTGACCGGTGAGGTCGCCGACGGCTGGCTGGGCACCAGCTTCGTGCCCGAGGGTGCGGCCGACGCGTATTTCGCCCACCTCGACGAGGGCCTGGCCCGCAGTGGCCGTACCCGCGCGGACCTGGACGTCTGCCAGGGCGCCGAGGTCGCCTTCGCGCCCGACGAGGAGGCGCTCGGCGCGATGGTCGCCGGCCGCAAGAAGGAACTCGCCTTCAGCCTCGGCGGCATGGGGTCGGCGTCCACCAACTTCTACAACGGCGCCTACAGCCGCCAGGGCTGGGCCGAGGTCGCCGCCGAGGTGCACGAGCGCTGGCAGGCGGGCGACCGGGACGGCGCGGCCGCCCTGGTGACCGACGAGATGGTGCTCGGTACGACGCTGATCGGCACGGAGGCCATGGTGCGCGAGCGGCTGGCCGTCTGGCGTGACGCCGGCGTGGACACGGTCCGCCTCTATCCGGCCGGGGAGACCCTGGAGGACCGGCTCACCACCCTCGGCAGGGCGATCGAGCTGGTCCACGAGGTCGGCGGGGCCCCCTGAGCCGACGGGGCCCTGCGCCGCCGGCCCGGGGCCCGTCGGCGTACCGGCCGCTGTCCGGTTGACGGGCCGCTGTCGGGCGCCCGAGGCCCGCTACCCCACCCCGATCGAGCAGAACTTCACCGT
Organism: Streptomyces sp. NPDC054813; assembly: GCF_053611365.1. Taxonomy (NCBI): domain Bacteria; kingdom Bacillati; phylum Actinomycetota; class Actinomycetes; order Kitasatosporales; family Streptomycetaceae; genus Streptomyces; species Streptomyces sp. NPDC054813. Next base: position 229,309 of record NZ_JBSHAF010000015.1, read on the forward strand.
CGCCGCCGGCAAGGACGCCCTGCACGGCAGTTGACCCACCCTCGCCCCACAGTCGGGGGGGGGGGGCCCCCGCGGCCGGGCCGTCGCGTATCTCTACCCGCGGTCCCGCGCGGGCGGGGGCGGCGGTGCCGGTGCGGCCGCGGTGGGCGAGCCCGCGCACGGGCGGGTAGAGGT
>NZ_JBSHAF010000015.1:229492-250483 GCF_053611365.1 Streptomyces sp. NPDC054813
CCCTCACACCGAGGGCCTCCGACTGTTGCGTCCCGGGTTCTGAGCGCATTCCCCGAACGCCTCGACCGATATTCCGCGCGCATTCCGGGATTCTAAGGAAAACGACAGGAAATTCGCGCTCCGCCGCCGAGCTGGGCCGATGAGACGATCTCGCCGCGTGCAATCTTAGATCTCGCGCCGCCTCCATTGACGGTCTCTCACCCCGATGCAACGCTCACGGCGCACCCGCACCAGCAATGAGTTCTTATTTCCCGCCCTGCGAGACCGCCCACTCGACCCGCAATTTCCCGCCATATACAGCGGGTCGAATTCGTGCGGTCAATTGATTCCAGCCGGAGGAGAGAGATTTGACGCCGACCCGTGAAAACCGGACAGAAGAACGGCGGATCACCCTCGTGGTGCTGGACCTGACCTCGATCAGCAAGTACACGGCCGACGCCCAGGGCACGGCAGAGACCGTCGCGGTCAAGATCGCCGACCTGCCCCGCTCGCTGCGCGGCTGACCCCGCCGCCGTATCCCCACCGTCGTACCCCCACCGATGAAGGAGTTCGTCTTGGTAACCAGGCGCACGCTCATCGCCGGCTCCGCCGGCATCGGCACCGTGGCCGCACTCGGCGGCACCGCCGTCGCGGCCGCCTCCCCCGGCCCGACGGATCCGGTGTCCGGGGCCGGACACATCGTCGGCGCCACCGCGATCACCAAGGTCTACGGCGTCGGCCAGAAGCTCGTCGCGGTGGCCGTCGAGTACGACCGTCCCATCGCCGGCTCCTCCCTCTCGGTCTCGGCGTTCGCGGTCACCAACCGCACGGTCACGAGGGTCTACGCCAACACCTCCGCCGCACTCGCCGAGCGGGGCAGGGACGGCCGCCACGTCATCGTGGAGCTCTCCCCCGACGACAGGGCGGCCCTGCTGTGGGGCAAGGACGCCGTCGGCGCGTCGAGCAGCCCGGCCCCGGCGCCCAGCGGATCGGGCGGCCCCGGCGCCGGCGGTCCGACGGCCGGCGACACCACCCCCGGCGGCCCCATCGTCCCGGCGAAGGCCACCGTCACCCAGACCGGCACGGTCACCACCACCCACGGCAGGACCTACGCGCCGAGCGGCACCGCGGTGGCCACGAGTGCGGTGGTGAACCCGATCGTCGACGACTTCGAGCAGTTCACCTTCGACGACCCGGAGACCGGAAGGTCGCTGAAGTACAACCTCTTCACGCCGAAGGGCTACGACCCGCGCAGGAAGTACCCGTTGGTGCTGTTCATGCACGACGCCGGTGTCGTCAACGTCGACACCGTCGGCCCCCTGGTCCAGGGACTCGGCGCGGTGTGCTGGGCGAGCCCCGAGGACCAGGCCCGGCACGAGTCGTTCGTGCTCGCGCCCGAGTACGGCGAGGTCGTCATCGACGACACCTACCAGCCGACCTCGCTCTTCGAGACCACCGTGCATCTCGTCGAGGCGGTGTCGGAGCAGTACAGCATCGACACGAAGCGGCGGTACACCACCGGTCAGTCGATGGGCGCGATGCTGTCGCTCGGGCTGAACATCCGGTACCCGGACCTGTTCGCGGCCGCCTACATCGTCGCCGGGCAGTGGCCGGACAGCCAGGCCGCGCCGCTGGCGGGGAAGAAGCTGTGGATCGTCGTCTCACAGGACGACGACAAGGCCTTCCCCGGCGAGAACGCCATCACCTCGGTCATCCAGGCGGAAGGGACCAGGGTCGGCACGGCGGTGTGGGACGCGGGGTCAAGCGCCGCGCAGTTCGCGGCGGACGTACGCAATCTGGAGAAGCAGCGGACACCGGTGAACTACGCCACCTTCCTGACCGGCACGGTCACCGGCACCACCGGCGCCACGAGTGCGCACATGGGCACCTGGCAGATCGCCTACTCCATCCCCGGAATCCGTGACTGGATCATGAAACAGTCCCTCTGACCCGACGGGCATCTGAGGAAACGGTCCGGCGACAGGGGGCGTCGGCTGCCTCAGGCCTCCGGGACCGTCGTGCGTACGCCGTTCAGTAGGGCGGTCAGGATGCGGGTCAGCCGGGGTTCGACGTCGACCACCGCGTGCGCCAACTCGCGGTGGCTTTCGTAGAGTTCGCGAAGACCCGTGCCGGGCGCGGCCATCTGCCACAGCGCCCCGGCCATGCCCGTGGCCGTGGCGATCACGTCCACGGCCGCGCCCTCTCCGATGCCGAGCAGGCCGCGCAGCACGGTGGCGACCGACGCGACCTCGGCGAGCGCGATCGTCTTGAACTCGTAGGCGGAGTCGAGCGACACATTGCGCTCCAGGTTCAGCGGCGCCTGGGCGAGCAGGTCGCAGAAGAACGGCCGCGCCACCAGCGACCGGGCGACGGCCACCGCGATCTCGTCATGACCGGCGCCGGTGAGCTCGCCCAAGCGTGCGCGCAGCGCCGCCGACCACTCCTGCCAGCCTTCGCCGGTGAGCGTCAGGAAGATCTGCTCACGTGTCTCGAAGTACCGCAGCATCGCGGATTTGTGCATGCCGACGGCGGCGGCGATGTCGGTCAGCGTGACCTCGCGCACGCTGCGCTCGGTGCCGAGCGATCGGGCGGCGTCGAGGATCTCCCGCTCACGCTGCTGCTTGGCCGCCGCACTGCGGGCGCGCTGAGAGCGAGTCGAACTCACGAGCGGAATCTTAGCGCAACCCAGTTGCATTAATGGCGCGACCGTGCCCCCTCCCACGTTTGCGGTCCGAACCGCCAACACCGATCGTCCCGCCCGCCGTTAAAGGACACGCAGGGAGCCTGTCGCAGATCTCTCGCGGAATTGTCCGTGATCGGTAACGGATGGATCCGGTGCCCGCCGCCTTCCGTCTGGACGGGTGCACGAGAACAACGGAACGACAAAGATCGGGGCGGACGATGGCGCGGCGCGGCGGACGAGGGTGGTACGGCCAGGTGGCCGCGGCGGCGATGGGGGTCACGGCGGTGGCCGTGGCCGCCTCGCTGTGGACCTCGCCGTCCGGTCCCGGCGACGGGAGTGCGGGAGCCGGGACTTCGGCACGCCCCGGGGTGCCCGGCGCCGACCGGAAGGCGGCCGCGGTGTCGGTGGAGATCGCGCACGCCTCGGACCGGGGTGCCCGGGGCGTGAACATCACCATCGACGACGGGCCGGACCCGGTCTGGACGCCGCAGGTGCTCCAGGTGCTCAAGGAGTACGGCGTGAAGGCCACGTTCTGCATGATCGGCCCGCAGGCGCAGGCGCATCCGGACCTGGTCAGGGCGGTGGTGGCGGCCGGGCACCGGCTGTGCGACCACACGGTGTCGCACGACGTCACCATGGACACCAAGTCCGAGTCCTACCAGTCCCGGCAGATCCTCGACGCGGAACGCATGATCACCCAGGCGTCTGGGGGTGTCCGGCCGCTCTACTACCGCGCCCCGGGCGGTGCCTTCACCCCGTACAGCAGGAAGCTCGCCGCTTCGCACGGCATGCGGCCGCTCGGCTGGAACGTCGACTCGAAGGACTTCGAACGCCCCGGTACCGCCGCGATCGTCGGCACCGTCAAGGACGAGATGCCGAACGGGCCGACCATCCTCTTCCACGACGCCGGCGGCGACCGCTCCGAGACCGTTGCCGCCCTGCGCGAGGTACTGCCCTGGCTGAAGGAACAGGGGTACGCGTTCGGCTTCCCGGTGCGGTGAGCCGGACCGCGTCGGACGTGGTGCGCCGAGCCCCCGATCGGCAATGATCCGCTCAACAGGAGTGCCGATCCGCTCAGGGCGTCGTACCGTCCCGGTAAATGTTGCGGACCACCCGAGGGTGGCCGCATATGGGTGGTGTGCGCGGTGCGGCGGCGGGGCCGACTGCCCTGGGCCAGCGGGAGGTGTACATGTCGGGGCGGGCACCGCGCTGGGTGACGTGGTTGCGCGACCGGGACCCGGACCTCGCGGCGACCCGGCGGGCCGGGCGCACCGCGCTGGTGATGCCCGCCCTGTTCGCGCTGTGCGGCGAGGTGTTCCACAACCCGACGATGGCGAGCTTCGCCGCGTTCGGAACGTTCTCGATGCTGCTGCTGGTCGACTACTCCGGTCCGATGGTGGAGCGGCTGCAGGCGCAGGCGGCCCTCGCGGTGGCGTGGCTGGCGTTGAACTGCGTCGGCACGCTGGCGGCGGCCGACATCCGGCTCGCCGTGGCGGCCACGGTCGTGGTCGGGTTCGTGATCCTTTTCGCCGGCGTGGTCAGCTCGGTCCTGGCCGGCAGCTCGACGGCGCTCCTGCTGGCGTTCGTGCTGCCGGTGAGCGCACCGGTACCGCTGTCACAGCTGCCCGACCGTCTCGCGGGCGCGGGCCTGGCGGCGGTGGTGGCGCTGCCGGCCATCGCCCTGATGTGGCCGCGCCCCGTCGCCGATCCGCTCAGCGCCCCGGCGGCCGCCGTCTGCCGTGCCGCCGCCGGATATCTGCGCGCCCGCGCCTCCGCGCCGGCCCCGGACGGATCGGTGCCCTTCGCGGATCACTGCAGAGCGGCGGCCCAGATCACCGCCCAGACCGGCGCGGACCTGCGGGCAGCCTTCGACGCCACCCCCTACCGCCCCACCGGCCTGTCCGCGACCTCCCGTGCCCTGGTCCGGCTGGTCGACGAACTCACCTGGCTGTGCGCCATCCTCGTGGACCGGTCGGACTACACCGACGAGCCCCCCGGCTGCGATCCGGCCGCGCACGGCGTGCGCCGCACCGCCGCCCATGTCCTGGAGGCGGCCTGCGATCTGCTCACCGACCTGACCGGCGACACCGGCCCGCTGCGGGCCCGCGCCGAGGAGCTGCGGGCGGAGCTGACCGGGATGGAGCACAGCTCCACCGTCCGGGTGCCCGCCGAACACCCGGGTGGGAACAGTACGGCGGAGATCTACGGGTTCATCGCCGCGCTCGACGTGTCCTTCCGCGCCCAGGAACTTGGCTTCGCCGTGCTGCAGATCGCCGACAACGTGGACATGGCGGCCACCGCCTGGCAGCGCTGCTGGCACGAGCGGCTGCTCGGCCGTGAGCCGGGCGCGCTGGCCGCACCGCTGGCCGCCGCACGGGAGCGGGCCGCCGCCCATCTCAGGGCCGACTCGGTGTGGATGCACAACAGTCTCCGCGGTGGTGTCGGCCTCGGCATCGCCGTGTTCCTGGCCAACGCGACCGGCGTGGGGCACTCCTTCTGGGTCCTGCTGGGCACCCTGTCCGTGCTGCGCTCCAATGCGCTCAGCACCGGGCAGAACGCCGTCCGCGCCGTCCTCGGCACGGTCGCCGGCTCCGTCATCGGCGCCGGGCTGCTGCATCTGATCGGCCACCACGGCACCGCGCTGTGGTTCGTGCTACCGGTGGCCGTCCTGTTCGCCGGAATCGCGCCCGCCGCCATCTCCTTCGCCGCCGGGCAGGCCGCGTTCACCGTCACGCTCGTGGTGCTGTTCAACATCGGCCACGACCCCAACTGGCATGTCGCCCTGCTGCGTATCCAGGACATCGCGCTGGGGTGCCTGGTGAGCATCCTCGTCGCCGTGTTCTTCTGGCCGCGCGGCGCCCAGGCGGCCGTCCACAAGGCACTCGCCCAGGCGTACGAGGACAGCGCCCGTTACCTCGGCGGCGCCGTCGACTACGCCCTCGGCCACCGCCACCCCGCGGACCCGGATCCGCAGAGCCGTGAGGCGGCGGCCTCCGCCCGCCGCCTGGACGACGCGTTCCGCAGCTTCCTGGCCGAACGCGGCGCCAAGCCACTGTCGCTGGCCTGTACGACCACCCTCGTCTCGGGAGTCGTCGGGCTGCGCCTGGCCGCCGACGCCGTCGTCTCCCTGTGGCAGGGCGAGGACCTGGCGCGCGTGGAGGCCGTACGGGCCGACGCGCACAGTGCCGTCCTCGGGTCGGCGGCCCTCGTCACCGGCTGGTACCACGGGCTCGCGGCCAGCCTCGGCGACCACGGCCCCGTCCCCGACGTCGTCCCCCTGCACCCCGAGGGTGCCGCGCGGCTGGTGCGGTCCGTCCGTACCGAACTCAGCGACGGGCAGGGCCGGGCCACCCCCGTCGCGGTCCGGATCATCTGGACCGACGACCACGTCGACGCCGCCCGCCGTCTCCAGCCCGGCCTCGCGGACGCGGCGAAGGCCCGGGGGGCGGCACACCACGGCCGGCTGCGGAAGAGGTCCACCGGCTGACCCCGGCGACGACGGCCCAGCCGCTCACCACGCGCCCACCGACCCCGACGACAACGAACCAACCGCTGACCACGGGTCCGGCGACCACGGCAACGCCGAACCAACCACTCACCACGCGCCCACCGACCATGACGACGGACCGGTGGCGCGCCCCAGGTCCGGGGCAGCACAGTCGTCTTGTCAGCGCACGGTGGCTCGGAGCGGTGTGCCGGACAGGTATGCGGGGGCGGCCCAGGCGACGTCGTCGACCGCGAGCCACGGCGCGGCGGAGACCGCCGAGGGCGTCACGCCGGTGAAGGCGCGGACGTCTCGGTGGAGGTGGGACTGGTCGGCGTACCCGATCTCCGCCGCCACCTGTGCGGCGCTGTGCCCGCGGCGAGCCGGTGGGCCGCGTGGTCGAAGCGGATCAGCTGGGCCGCGCGCTTGGGGGTGAGGCCAAGGTCGACGACCACCGTGACCGCCGGGTACGGGATCACACCCAGGTCGACGGGGTCGGTGGTCCGCGCGCGGAATCCCGCCATGCTGACTCCCGGCAGCCGACCGGGCCGCGCCGGGACGGCGATGTCCCAGATCTGCGCGGCGTCCCGAGCCGGCCGTGCGGTCCGCATGGCGCCAGCGTACGGAACATTCGTCCAAGACAAAGCGGCACGGGCCCGCCGAGACTGACGGCCTGCCCGTCAGGGACACCGGCATGATCCGCCGGGCGCCCCCCGGCCTCCCGGACCGGAAAGGACCGCACGTGATCCGCGCACCGATCGTTCTGTTCACGCCGGCCGATTGACGGACCATCAGCCCGCGGTACGCCGGATCCGTCCGGCGAACCGCCCTCCCCGGGCGCCGGAGTTGCACCCCTCAGGACGGTGACGGAGCCGGAAGGTGGTCCGCGTCCACGACCGCCTGCGCGAAGGCCCCGGGTGCCTCCTGGGGGAGGTTGTGGCCGATGTCCGCGAGCGTGCGGTGCTCGTACGCGCCGGTGAACCTGTCCCGGTAGCTGCTGCCGTCGCCGGGCGCGGTGAACGGGTCGCGGCCGGGGTCGAGGGTGATGGTGGGCACGGCGATGAACGGCCTGGCGGCGAGCCGCTTCTCGAGGTCGTCGTAGCGGCGCTCACCGGGGGCGAGGCTGAGCCGCCAGCGGTAGTTGTGGATGACGATGGCCGCGTAGTCGGGGTTGTCGAAGGCCGCCGCGGTGCGGTCGAAGGTGGCGTCGTCGAAGTCCCAGGTCGGGGAGACCTGTGTCCAGACGAGCCGGGTCAGGTCACGGCGCCTGTCCCGGTCCTCCATGGCCTTCCGGCCGCGCTCGGTGGCGAAGTAGAACTGGTACCACCAGGTGTACTCGGCCTTCGCCGGCAGGGGCTCCAGGTTGGCCTTGAGGTTGGTGACGAGGTACCCGCTCACCGACACCAGCGCCCGGCACCGCTCCGGCCAGAGCGCGGCGATGATGTCGGCGGTGCGCGACCCCCAGTCGAAGCCCGCCAGCACGGCCTTCTCGATCTTGAGGGCGTCCATCAGGGCGATGGTGTCGAGCGCGACGGCCGACTGCTGGGCGTTGCGGACCGTGCGGTCGGACAGGAAGCGCGTGGTGCCGTGACCGCGCAGGTAGGGCACGATCACTCGGTACCCCTGCGCGGCCAGCAGGGAGGCGACCTCGACGTAGCTGTGGATGTCGTACGGCCAGCCGTGCAGGCAGATGACCACGGGACCGTGCGCCGGGCCGGCCTCCGCGTAGCCGACGTCGAGCAGCCCGGCCCTGATCTGCTTCGGCTGAGAGAAGGAGCCCCCGCCCGAGCCGGCCCTCCCGGACGGCGACGCCCCGTCCCGGGCAGCCGCGGAGGCGGACGGAGCCCCCTGCAGGCCTCCGAGCGACGCAGCCGCCGCGCCGGTCCCCAGAGCCGTTCCGAAGGTGCGCCTGTTGATCACGAGAAGCCCTCCTCGATCCACGGTTCACCCTCGCCGCTCGTCACCGCTTGAACAGGTGATGGTTCACCCATCCTGCCACATCGCCCCGATCCCGCAACCAGGTCCGCCGGAACGCGGCGAGATCACCCGGTGACGGTCCTGCGCTGACCGATCGGTCCACACCGGCCGGCGCCTCCGCGGGTGTGGACCGCGCCGCACGTCCTTGACACCCGCGGGGGCGGTCGACGTACGTTGAACCGATCGGTTTCTGACGGGTGGAGGCCCTTGATGCACGTATCCGGCGCGGCACCGCAGGGTGTGTGCTCCGGCGTGCGGCTGATCGTCCGCCGGCATGTCGACTACTGCCGCACCTGCTCCGCCGTCTGTCCTTCCGCCCGCCTCTGATCGCTGCCGGCCCGGCCGGCCGGTTCCTCTGCCGGCCCGTCCGCCGGACCGCTTGCCGTGGCCCCGCCCGGCTCTCTCGCCGTGGCCTCGCCCGGTTCCACCGTCGTGGCCCCGAGGCCGCGATTTCCCGTGTTTCCCGGAAGGAACGTCCATTGTCCGGCCCCGCCCTGCACCTCGCCGTCGAGATCGACGGCGACGGCGCCCACCCTGCGGCCTGGCGCCGTGCCGCCCACGCACCCGACCGGTTGCTGACCCCGCGTCGAGTGGCCGGGCTCGCCGCCGTCGCCGAGAACGCCGGGTTCACTCTGATCACCCTGGACGACGGGGTGCTGCCGCCCGGTGCCGCGCCGGATCCCGTCGGCCGTATAGGCGCGTTGGAGCGGGCGGCCTTCGTCGCGGCGTCCACCAGCACCATCGGGATCGCGCCCGTCGTCCCGCTCACGTATGCCGAACCCTTCCATGTCTCCAGCCAGTTGGCGTCCCTGGACCACATCTCCGCCGGCCGCGCCGGGTGGGTGGTGACGGAGGAGGACCGTGCCGAGGCGGCCCGGGTGTGGGGGCGTCCCCTGGTCGCCGACGCGGCCGGGCGGGCCCGGGAGTCCCGGGACGGGGTGGAGGTGGCCCGCGCCCTGTGGGACTCGTGGGAGGACGACGCGGTCATCCGGTCCGTGGCCACGAGCCGCTACCTCGACCGCGACCGACTGCACTACATCGACTTCACCGGGGAGACCTACGCCGTCAAGGGCCCGGCGATCGTGCCGCGCCCGCCGCAGGGGCAGCTCGTCGTCCTGGGCCGCCCGGACCAGGTGGCCGCCGCGCAGCTCGACGTCGCCCTGGTCGAGGGCCGCGACCCGGCGGCGGTCGCCACAGCCGCCGCCGGCGCCGGTACGCCCCGTGTCTTCGCCGAGGTCGAGCTGGCGCTGGACACACCGCACGCGACCGGCGCCGAGCGCGTCGCCGACCTGGAACGCCACGCGCCGTGGGACGACCGCGGACGGCTGCGGCACGTCGGCTCGGCGGACGGACTGGTCGCTGTTCTCGATGAGTTGAGCCGTCACGTCCACGGGGTACGGCTGCATCCCCTCGTACTGGACGAGGATCTGCCCGTCCTGTCCCGCCTGGTCCAGCCGGCCCTGTCCGCGCGGCGTCTGGTCGCCCGCCCGCTGCCCGGTACGTCCCTGCGCTCGGCCCTGGGTCTGGAGCGCCCCGCCAACCGTTTCGCGGCCACGGCCGTCCAGGAGGAGACCCGATGACCCGCACCGACCCCCTCGACGTCCCCCGGCCCCGCGCCCAGCTGCACTTCGGGGTCTTCTTCCAGGGCGTCAACCACTGGACCATCTGGTCCGCCCCCGACAGCGGTTCGCAGATCGACCCCGCCTCCTTCCGGAAGGTCGCCCAGACCGCCGAACGGGGCCTGTTCGACGCGTTCTTCCTCGGTGAGGGGCTCCGGCTGCGCGAGGTCGACGGCCGGATCCACGACCTCGACGTGGCCGGACGGCCGGACGCCGTCACCCAACTCGCGGCGCTGGCCGCGGTCACCCGCCGGATCGGCCTGGTCTCCACCTACAACTCCACCTACAACGAGCCCGCCGACCTCGCTCGCCGCCTCTCCGGCCTCGACCTCCTCTCCGCGGGCCGCGCCGGCTGGAACGTGGTGACCACGGACAACGCCTGGACCGGCGCCAACTTCCGCCGCGGCGGCTATCTCGACCACGCCGACCGCTACCGGCGCGCCGAGGAGTTCCTCACCGTGGCCCGCGCCCTGTGGGACGGCTGGGACGACGCAGCAGTCGTCGCCTCCGTGAACGCTCCCGCCTGGTCGGTGCCCGGTGCCGTACGCCAAGTACGCCACCGAGGACCACAGTTCGACGTCGACCTCGCCCCCACCCTGCCGCGCAGCGCCCAGGGCCACCCGGTGATCTTCCAGGCCGGTGACTCGGGCGAGGGGCGCGACTTCGCCGCCCGCAACGCCGACGTCATCTTCTCCGCCCACGGCAACGACTTCGACGACGCGCTGGCCTTCGCCGAGGACATCCGGCGCCGGCTGCGGGCGGTCGGGCGGCCCGACGACGACCTGCGGATCCTGCCCGGCACCGAGATCATCATCGGCGCCACCGAGGAGGAGGCCCAGGAGAAGAAGCGCTGGATCCGGCTCCAGCAGGTCACCCCCGCCACGGCCCTCGGAGTCGCCGGGCTGCTGTGGGGCATCGACCTGTCCGACCGCGACGCCGACGGTCCGCTGCCCGTCGAGGACCCGGTCGTCGCCGAGAACGACGGCTCCTTCGGGGCCCGGCGCATCGCCGACCCGCGCACGGTGGTGGCCGAGTGGCGGGCGAAGGCGGAGGAGCACGGCTGGTCGCTGCGCGAGACCGTCATCGCGCTCGGCCCGCAGCGCGGGCACGTCGGCACCCCGTCCGGCCTGGCCGACAGGTTCGCCCGGTTCGTGCGGCACGGCGCGGTCGACGGCTTCAACGTCACGCCGTACCTCATCCCCGACGGCCTCGACGACATCGTCGAGCTGCTCGTCCCGGAACTGCAGGAACGCGGGGTCTACCGCACCGGGTACACCGGCAGCACGCTGCGCGAACACCTCGGCCTGCGGGCACCGCTCACCCACCGCTCCGCTCCCGAGCGACGGCAGGCCGGCTGAACTCGTCGCCCCCGCCGCACCGGACCGGCAGCGGGGGTCGGCACCTGGATCTCCTCCAGGACGTCCGGTCCGCCGTTCGACCTGAATCCGTGTGCACGCAGGTGGCGTCCTGGTCCACTCGATCGACGCGCAGGACCGGGGCCACCCCCGCGGAGTGCCGTAGGCCCATCAGCTCGCGGACTCCGCAGGTGTCCTGACGGGCCCGAAACTCCCCTGCGGCGGAAGCACGACGTGCCTCGCCATTCCGCTCGGGCGGCAGGGTCGTCCGGGTCACTGCCGGGTCCGGTGCCGTACGGACGCGTCACGGTCGCGCTGCCGGTCGAGCACGTCGTCGGCCGGGCAGCGGCCGCGGCGGACGTAGCGGTCGGCGTAGGCCGCGACGGCGTCCATGACCCTGGTGCTCGCGCCCAGCCGGGGCAGGGCGTCCAGTGCCGCGGTGAAGCAGGTCACGGCGGCGCGCTTCAGTTCCGGGTCGGCAAGCCCGTGGCGTGCCGCGCTCGTCCACAGCGGATTGTGCGGCGCCGGGGCCCCGGCGCCCCGCTCCGCCAGGGACTCCACCGCCCGGTTCGCGACAACGGCGGCACCAGGGTCGTCGAACAGGGCCGTGGCCACGGCGAACGGCACGGTCCACCCGTCGTCGCCGGGCTGTGCGTCGATCATGCGCAGTTCCAGGTATCCGCGCGGCCTGACAGGCGGAAACAGGGTGCTGATGTGATAGTCGAGGTCCGCATGGGTCGGCGGGCGCATGGTGCGCGAGCGGGTCCACTCGCGGAAGCTCACCGCGTCCGGAACCTCCCAGGGACCGTCCCGTCGTACGCACATCACCGGTGCGTCGAGGACCCGCCGGACCCAGGCACGGCGCGGGTCGGGGACCAGGGAGGGCCCGCCGGCCCGTCCCGGATCGAGTTCCGCCCACATCAGCTGCCGCGTGGACAGCCAGCCCGTGGCGCGGCCCTCGGCCATGGGCGAGTTCGCGAACGCCGCGACCAGGACCGCGCCCAGGTGGTGTGCCAGCCACCAGCGGCGCGCGAATCCCATGACGCCGGGTTCCTCCCGTCCGGCGTCGAGGCACACCTGGACGGAGGCCGACGTGCACATCAGGGTTCGCCCCGCCGGACCCGTACGGTCGAGGCAGGCCTCCATGGCGTCGTAGCGCCGCTCCCGCAGGAACCGGCGAGGCGGCTGCCAGGGATCGACGCCCATGCCGGCCAGGGTCAGGCCGTGCTCGCGCAGCGCGGTGCGCACGGCCGCCAGATCCGCGGAGACCTCCGAGACGCACTGGGCCAGCGACGGGGCCGGCCGGGAGCTCAGCTCCACCTGACCGCCGGGCTCGACGCTCAGCCCCGACGTCAGCGGCAGGGTTCGCAAGTCGGCGTGGGCCGCTTCCAGGTCCTCACGGCCCACGGGGGCGTGCGGCGCACGCTCTCGGTGGACAAGCCATTCCACTTCGACCCCGACGCTGCGCGGCGGACCCGTCTTGAAGCAGATCCCCTCGACCAGCGCCTCCGCCTCGTGCTCGGAGACAGCAGGACCATCAACGCCGCACTCCGGTGAAACCGACATCCAGGAGCCTCCTGAGCCGCCTCAGGGCCGTCGGGGATCCGACGTCCGGTACGCGCCGCTGTGCCTGCTGCCAGAGTCCGCCGTCCCGCCCTGTCATGACAAGAGCGCACTTTCCAGACACCTGGGCACGCGGCAGCCCGCGACCGGCGGCTCGGAAGGTCCCGGGCCGCCCTCAGCCCGTCGCGGGCCCGCCGTCAGTGTCCCGGCGTGCCTTCTGCCGGATACGCGTGTCCCGGTCGTGTTCGTGGTGCTCCGGCATGAGCGGCCGGGCCGTCTCGGCGTCCCCCGCCCGGATCGCCTCGATCCCGCGGTCGTCTCTCGTCAGGTGCGCTGTTGCTCCGTGAGCGCCTTGGTGAAGTGGGTGACGGGCCGGTCCACCCGCTCGCCGTCGAGGGTGATGTCGACGGCCTCGTTGTAGAAGGCGAGGAGCCCCTGGACGGCGCCGACCGCGGGCAGCGGGTCCGGATAGCTCCAGACGACGTTGGGCGGGACGTCGGCCTCGCCGCGCCACGACCAGTACTCGGCGGTGCCCTTGTAGGGGCAGCCGGTGTGGTGGTCGGTGGCTTCGAGAAGGTCGAGGCGGACGTCCTCGCGCGGGACGTAGTAGCGGGTGGGCAGGCCGGTCTCGAAGAGCAGGACCGGCCGGCGGGTGTCCGCGACGACCGTGCCGGCGATCTCCACCACCAGGTGACGGCTGCTGGGGATGGCGTCCACCCGCTTGTGCGGGTCACGGGGGTGGATGAAGATCTCTTCCTCCTCCTCGTACCAGTGGTCCAGGCCCCGCCCGACACGCCGGAACCACTCGAAGGCGATGTGGTCGGCCAGGTCGGCCGCCGGGAAGGTCCAGGCGGCGTTCTCCAGCAACTCGCCGTCGACATCGAGGTCGTAGAAGATCCGCGAGCCGGTGTGCGTGCCCGTCGGGGGGTTCTTCGCGGGTCGGAGCAGGTCCGCGCGGATCTCCGTACGCGGGAACGCGTACAGCGGTACGGGAACTCCCGGCTCCCAGACGAGGACGGGGTGGTGGCTGTCGACAACCGTGACCTCACCCTGGCGACCGCGCACCCAGCGCTCGCTCGGCTCCCACAGGAGCCCCTCGGGGGTGGTCCGCACGGCCTGCGCGGTGGGGAATGTGGTCATGACCGGCTCTCCTTCGGCTTGCTCACGCGGTGACTTCGGCGACGTAGGGGCGGTTCTCCCGCCAGGCGGCGAGCTGCTCGGAGCGGCCGAGGACCCACAGGTACTCCTCGACGTTGCCACCGGCACGCTCCCACACCGAGACGGGTTCGAAGTCGGAGCCGTCCAGGTCGGCGAAGGCCGGCAACGGTGCCACGACCCTGTCCCGACTCGGGTGGACGAACACCGCGGAGGAGCGGCGCGTCACCGAGCCGCCGGTGCCGTCCGGGGCGCAGCCCGCCCTCCGTCCAGTTGGTCGGTTCCAGGAAGAGCTTCTCGTCGTCGTACTGGCCGATGTCGAAGCGTTCGAGTTCGAGGCGGCCGAAGTCGTCGGGCCACTGCCGCCAGCGGCGGTTGGGGTGCCCGGTGGGGCCGGCCAGCTGTTCCTTCTCGTCACGGGGGAGGCCGAGGATGCGGCGGAAGCCGTCGTCCACCACCCGTCCCGGCACGTGAGACGGTCCCATCTTCTCGAACAGGGCGTCCGGTTGCGGCATTGACGTACGACAAAACCGATCCGTACGATCGCCAACGGCATTGAGTGTCAGCGTCAAGCCCTGGCTCGCTGACCGGCAACCCTCCCACGCGGTGGGGTGCTCCAGGTGAAAGCCCGGCGGGATCACCGATGACTCCCGCAAGCGCGTGGCCCCGTGACCGGGGCCGGAGACGAGGAGGGACCGGCATGCGACACAGCGATGACCCGGCTGCCTCCCCCGTCGACGCCACGGCGTACTCCCGGCTCTCGCGTCGGCGCCACATCGATCTGAAGCGCTCGACCAGCTGCCTCTGTCGGGTCTGACCGGCCCGCCTGCCGCCGGCTGACCTCCGTCACCGGCCATGGCTTCATCGTGCCGCCCTTCCCCTCGCCACCGTGTCCCCGGTGTCGTCCACCTGCCCTCCGTCTGCACAGCGCTTCCCCCGGCCGGCGCCGATCCGGCCGGGGCCGCACGCCCCTGCACGGCCGTGCCTCGCGCCCCGACACCCGGCACCCCGTGCCGGGTGCCACGAGTAGGAGAAAGCCTCCGTGACTGCACTCCCGGATTTCAGACCCTCCCGATGGGCGCCCCTGGCCGCGCTCCTGACCACCAGCGTCCTGCTGACCGCGTGCGGTTCGGGCGACGACGGCTCCGGCGGCGGAAGCGGCCAGGCGAAGTCCGGCGGCGCCCTGACCTTCGCGGTGGGATCCGACGCCGGTTGCGTGGATCCGCAGCAGGTCGGCAGCAACGACACCATCTACTCGGTGCGCCAGATCGTGGACTCCCTGACCGACCAGGACCCGAAGACCGGCAAGATCGTGCCGTGGCTCGCCAAGAGCTGGGACATCAGCACCGACGCGACGACGTTCACGTTCCACCTGCGGTCGGGGGTCACCTTCAGCGACGGCTCGAAGCTGACCGCCCAGGTGGTCAAGGACAACTTCGACGCGGTGCCGGACCTCGGCGCCCTGGGCACCCTCGCCGAGGGCTATCTGAGCGGCGTCAAGAGCACCACCGTGGTCGACCCGCTCACCGTCAAGGTGTCCTTCAAGCAGCCCAACGCCCAGTTCCTGCAGGCGACTTCGACCCACTCGCTGGGTATCGAGTCGTCGGCGAGCGTGACGAAGTCCCCGCAGCAGAAGTGCAGTGACGGCGTGGTCGGCTCCGGGCCGTTCGTGCTGAAGCAGTACGTGCAGAACCAGTCGGTCACCCTGGCCAGGCGGACCGGGTACGACTGGGGTTCCTCGCTGTGGTCGAAGAAGGGCGAGGCCTACCTGGACAAGCTGGTGTTCAAGGTCGTACCCGAGGCGGGGGTGCGGGCCGGCAGTCTCCAGTCCGGGCAGGTGGACGCGATCAGCAGCGTCGGCAAGGCCAACGAGGCGGCGCTCAAGGGCGGCCAGGTCACCCTCCAGAGCCGGGCCAACCCCGGTGTGGTGTTCGGCCTGGGGCTCAACAACTCGCGGCCTCTGCTGAAGGACACGAAGGTCCGTCAGGCGATCACGGCCGCCGTCGACCGGAAGCAGATCGCCGACACCGTCTACCCGACCGGCACCCAGCCGGCGACCAGCATCCTGGCGCACACGACGCCCGACTACACCGACCTCTCCACTGAGCTCGCCTTCGACGCGGCCAAGGCCAAGTCCCTTCTGGAAGAGGCTGGTTGGAAGGCCGACGGCGACGGAGTCCGCACCAAGGACGGCAAGAAGCTGAGCCTGACCATCAGCTGGTTCCCCAACGCGGCCACCAACCAGCCCGCGCTGGAGCTGGTCCAGCAGCAGCTCAAGGCCGTCGGGATCGACGTGGTGCTCAAGCAGCTGCCGGTCACCCAGTTCGCCACCACGCTCCAGTCGGGTGACTTCGATGTGGTGTGGGGGAACACGACCCGCGCCGACCCGGACATCCTGCGCAGTTCCTTCTCCACCCAGCTGGCCAACTTCTACCACCTGCCCGCCAGTTCGCTGGACACGGCGCTGTCCGCACAGGCCGCGACCACGGACACCGCGAAGCGCAGGCAGCTGGTCGCCGAGGCGCAGCAGCTGATCGTGCGGAACGCGTACGACGTACCGGTGGTGGAGCTCCAGACCCAGCTGGGCGTCTCCAACAAGGTGCACGATCTGGAGTTCGACTCCGGCAGCCGCGTCCAGCTGCACGACACCTGGATCGGGTAGCTGATGCGGCGCTATGTGATCAAACGGCTGGCGCAGGCGGTCGGGGTGCTGTGGGCGGCCTACACGGTGTCGTTCCTGGTGCTCGACTTCCTGCCCGGTGACCCGGTCTCCGCGATGGCCGGGGCCGGGATGGACTCGGGTCAGACGGATCCGGGCCAACTCGCCAAGCTGCGGCACGAGTACGGCTTCGACAAGCCGGTGCTGGTGCAGTACGCGGAGTATCTGGGCCGGGCGGTGCGTGGGGACTTCGGCGACGCGGTCTCCACCGGCCGCCCGGTGACCGCCACGCTCTCCGACGCGCTGCCGCAGACGCTCCAGCTGACCAGTGCCGCGCTGCTGCTGGCGGTGGTGCTCGGCGGCGGCCTGGCGGTGGTGGCGACGTACACCTCGCAGCGGTGGCTTCGGCAGCTGCTGCTGTCGCTGCCCCCGCTGGGAGTGTCGGTCCCGACGTTCTGGGTGGGGCTGCTGCTGGTCGAGGCGTTCTCGTTCCGGCTGCACTGGTTCCCGGCGTTCGGCAACGACGGGCTGCGCGGCCTGGTGCTGCCGGCCCTGACGCTGGCGATACCGACCGGCGCGCAGGTCGCCCAGGTGCTGTCCAAGAGCCTGCTGACCGCGCTGGACCAGGCCTACGTGGAGACCGCGCGGGCCAAGGGCGCCGGCCGGTGGCGGGTGCATCTGCGGCACGCGCTGCGCAACGCCTCGCTGCCGGCGCTGACGGTCGTGGGCCTGCTGGTCGGGCAGCTGATCGCCGGTTCGGTGGTGGTCGAGACGGTGTTCTCGCGCGACGGTCTGGGCCGGGTGACCGCGGCGGCGGTCACCACCCAGGACATCCCGCTGGTCCAGGGGGTGGTGGTGTTCGGGGCGCTGATCTTCGTGGCGACGAACCTGCTCGTCGACCTCGTCTATCCACTGCTGGACCCGCGGATCGTGGTGGCCTCGGACAGAAAGGCGAGCTTCGCATGAGCCAGAGCCTTGTCGACGACCAGGCCGAGGCCGCCCTCGGCCTCGCCCGGCCGGTCGGGACGGGACCTCCCGCGGAGCCCGGACGGCCCGCCGACATCCGCCGGGTGCTCCGCTTCCTGCTGCGCCGTCCCGGTCTGCTGCTGTCCGTCGTCGTCCTCGTGCTGGTGGTGCTGGCCGCCTTCTGGCCGGATCTGTTCACCTCGCAGGACCCGCTGAAGGGGGTGCCGTCCCAGAACTTCCGCGGCCCGAGCGGCAGTCACTGGTTCGGCACGGACGAACTGGGCCGCGACGTCTTCTCCCGTGTGGTGCACGGCGCCCAGCTCTCCCTGAAGGCCACGCTGATCGCGGTCCTGGTCGCGTTCGTGGTCGGCGGTCTGCTCGGCGTGGTCGCCGGGTTCGTGGGCCGCTGGGTGGACGACGTGCTGATGCGCTTCGTCGACGTCCTCCTCGCCATCCCCGCGCTGTTCCTGTCGCTGGCCCTGGTCACCGCGCTCGGGTACGGGACGGTGAAGGTGGCGGTCGCGGTCGGCATCGCCAGCGTCGCCTCCTTCGCCCGGGTGGCGCGGGCCGAGGTGCTGCGGGTGCGGCAGGCGGTGTTCGTCGAGGCGTCCCGGTCCTGCGGGACCCGCTGGTACTCGGTCCTCGGCCGGCACGTCCTGCCCAACGCCGCGGGGCCGGTGATCGTGCTGGCCACCCTGGACTTCGGCTCCTCGATCCTGGCCGTGTCGGCGCTGAGCTTCCTCGGGTACGGCGCGCCGCCGCCCGCCCCGGAATGGGGGACGTTGATCTCCGACGGCCGCAACTACCTGGCCAACGCCTGGTGGCTGACCGCGCTGCCCGGGCTGGCGATCGCCGCGACCGTGCTGGCCACCAACCGCATCGCCAGGGCGCTGGACGGCGAATGGGCGCGGCAGCGATGACCGACAACGCACATGAGAACGGTGACGCACGCGAGAACGGTGAGAACGTGACCACACCACTCCTGGAGATCCGCGGCCTGTCCGTGTCGTACCGCACCCGGGGCGGCACGGTCTCGGCCGTACGGGGCGTGGACCTGGACGTATGGCCCGGGCAGGTGACGGCCGTGGTCGGCGAGTCCGGCTCCGGCAAGAGCACCACCGCACACGCCGTCACCCGGCTGCTGGCGGCGAACGGCACCATCGACGCGGGCACGGTCCGCTTCGGCCGGCACGACCTGGCCACGCTGTCGGAGGCGGAGCTGCGTACCGTGCGGGGCGCGCAGATCGGGCTGGTCCCGCAGGATCCGACGGTCTCGCTCAACCCGGTCGAGCGGATCGGCGACCAGGTCGCCGAGGTGCTGCGCATCCACGGCCTGGCGACCCGCCGGGCGGCGGCGGGTGAAGCGGTCGCCGTCCTTGACCGGGCCGGGCTGCCCGACGCGGCCGTCCGGGCCCGGCAGTACCCGCACGAGCTGTCCGGCGGCATGCGGCAGCGGGCCCTGATCGCCGTCGCCATCGCCGCGAAGCCCAGGCTGATCATCGCCGACGAGCCGACCAGCGCGCTCGACGTCACGGTGCAGCGGGTCATCCTCGACCATCTCCAGCACCTCACCGAGGAGTCGGGCACCGCGATCCTGCTGGTCACCCACGACCTCGGGGTGGCCGCCGACCGGGCTCAGCGTCTCGTGGTCATGTCCCAGGGCAGGGTGGTCGAGGCGGGCGAGACCCGTGCCGTTCTCGCCGACCCGCAGCACGAGTACACGCGACGGCTGCTGGCCGCCGCCCCGAGCCTGACCACGGCCCGCCCCCGTACCCCGGTCTCCGCCGCCCCGGCCGACACGGCGGTTCCCCTGGTCGAGGCACGCAACCTGGTCAAGGAGTTCAGGCTGCCGCGCGCCGGGGGCGAGGCCCAGACCCTGCGCGCGGTCGACGACGTCAGCCTCACCCTGCGGCGCGGCCAGACCCTCGCCCTGGTCGGGGAGTCGGGCTCGGGCAAGTCCACCACGGCCCGGCTGGTGCTGCGCCTGGCCGAGGCGACCTCCGGGCAGGTGCTGTTCGACGGCACCGACGTCACCGCCGCCAAGGGCGCCGAGGTCAGGCAGCTGCGCCGGCGTGCCCAGCTCGTCTACCAGAACCCCTACGCCTCGCTGGACCCGCGCTTCTCCATCGGCGAGGTGATCACCGAGCCGCTGCGGGCGTTCAAGGTCGGCGACCGCGCCGCCCGGCTCGACCGCGCCCGCGAACTCCTCGACCGGGTAGCGCTGCCGGCCTCGACGCTGGAGCGCCGCCCGGCGGAGCTGTCGGGCGGACAGCGCCAGCGGGTGGCCATCGCGCGTGCCCTCGCGCTCTCCCCCGACCTGGTGGTGTGCGACGAACCCGTCTCCGCGCTCGACGTATCCGTACAGGCTCAAGTCCTGCACCTGCTGGCCGAGTTGCAGGCGGACACCGGCGTGGCGTACCTGTTCATCTCGCACGACCTGGCCGTCGTACGGCAGATCGCGCACCAGGTCGCCGTCATGCGGGCCGGACGGGTCGTCGAGACGGGCCCGCCGGAGGACCTGTTCTCCGAGCCCCGCCACGCGTACACCCGCGAGTTGCTGGCGGCGATCCCGGGCGGGCGTGCCCCCTCCCCCGCCGCCGAGCCTGGGTGAGCGAGGGAGTCGAACCGCCGCCGAGCGCGGGGCCGGCGGTCGCCGGCGGCACGCTAGTGACCTCCCGCTCGCCACCTGCATCGGCTGGAACACCCGCGCTCCCGGCCAGGGCCACGGCGCGCCGCACGAGTTCAGCGGCTCCGCGTTCCCCTTCGCCGCGACGGAGGAGGAGCGTCTGGTCACCGGCGCCCCACGCCCGAGCGTCCACAGACGCCACCAGGACGCGGACGGGTACGCCGCCGCGAACTGTCAGCCATCCGCCGGGTCGGCCACTGACGAACACGGTCGCGCTTCGCTTGACTTACCGCAGAGAAGGTCCGTCTCGCGGCGCACCACCACGGTCAACCGCGCTTTCGTCGACCCGCAAGACCTGATCACCACCGTCCGGTGAGGCCCACGCCGGCTCCGGCACCACCACGAGCCCTATTGCCGAGGTGGCCGACGGCTGCTCTGCCCATCACACCGGGTTTACGCCCCATGATCAGGGGCAAACGAGGTCTTGTGCTTCGGACCGGAGGCGCATGCCCAGCGGGAAATCATCCCGGCTTTCGGCGCCCTCCGGTGCCAGAACGCCTTTCCGCTGTGGCGCCCCCTGAAAAGACCTCAGGAAATGCCTGGAAGTCAAATTCCGGACTTTCTGTAAATGCGTCCAGGAGCGATTCCGCATGCCGACCGACTTGTCGAACAGCCGCCCCCGTACGCCCGGCCAGCCTGCGCACGCCCCGTCCCGGCGTTCGCACGACGACGCCCCTGACACCGCGTCCCTCTTCGCCCGGCTCGCCGCCCTGGGCGACGGCCCCGAGCGGGACGCCCTGCGCGAGGAACTGGTGGCCGCCTGGCTGCCCATGGCCCACCGCATCGCCGGCCGCTTCCGCGACCGCGGCGAGTCCGTCGAGGACCTGCGCCAGGTCGCCGCCCTCGGCCTGGTCAAGGCCGTGGA
>NZ_JBSHAF010000016.1:0-121379 GCF_053611365.1 Streptomyces sp. NPDC054813
CCCCTTCGGGGCGCGTGTGGAACGCCCCTTTAGGGGCGCGGGGAACTGCGCGACCAGCCACGATGGCGCCGCACCCGACCGACGGACCTAGGGCGACTCGCCGAGCAGCCGTACCAGTTCGATCCGGGATCGGATCCCCAACCGGCTGAAGACCCCCCGCAGATGGTGGTCGATGGTGCGTGGGCTCAGGTTGAGGCGGTCGGCTATCTCGCGGTTGGTGGCGCCCTCGGCGGCCATCCGGGCGACCATGAGCTGCTGGGCGGTGAGGACGGCGGCCGGGTCGGGCGCACCGGTGGTGGCAGGTGTCAACGCCGTGCCCAGTGCGCGGAGTTCGGCACGGGCCTGGGCGGCGCAGTGCGGGGCGCCGAAGGACTCGAAGGCGGCCAGCGCGCTGTGCAGCCGGTCGCGTGCCTCGGGGCGCTGCCGCAGTCGGCGCAGGGCCCCGGCGAACAGCAGCTCGGTACGGGCGCGTTCGAGGTCCCGGGTGCCCCGGGCGTGCAGGTCGAGGGCGGCACGGTAGTGCTGGACGGCCTCGGCGCCGGGGGCGAGCAGGGCCCGGCAGCGGGCGCTGAGCGCGAGGTCGTCGGTGCTGCGGACGGCGGTGGCCCAGCGGTGGTAGTCGGCGTGCGCGGCGCGGGCGACCCGGGTCTCTCCGGTGCGGACGGCGGCCTCGACATAGTGCGGGGTGGCCAGGTGCCGGATGGCCCGGTGGCCGTGTCCCGGGCCGAACCCGGCGAGGGCGCGCAGCCGGGCGGCGGCAGCGGGGAAGCGGCCGCCCGCCAGGTCGAGAAAGGCGAGCGCCCACTGGGCAAGGGCGGCGGGCAGGCCGAGCCCGTGCGCCAGGGCGTGCGCGCGGACGGCGGCGGTGCGCTCCCGACAGGCCTCCTCGTCGCCCCGGACCGCCGCGAACATGGCGAGCGCGGCCTGGAGGTGGCAGGCCCCGTTGTCCTGCCCGGTGGCGTGGGCCTGGTCCAGGGCCTCCTGGACGGCGGCCTCGGCGGCCCGGGTGCGGCCGGTCCAGAAGTCGGCATAGGCGCGGAACTCCATGGCCTGAACGGCCGTCGCCGGGGTGCCGAGGGCGCGGGCCGAGGCGGCGGCCCGGAGGGTGGCGGTGGCGGCACGGGTGTGGTCGCCGAGCATCAGCGCCGCCATGCCGGAGTGGATCAGCAGACCGGGGTCGCCGCCGGGCCCGCAGCGGCCGGCGGTGCCCTTGAGGAGGATCCGGGCGTCGTCGTAGCGGCCCTCGACGGCGGCGGCGAGTCCGGCGAGGATGCCGGGCGGGAAGACGCCCAGCCACTGGGCGATGTCATGGGCCTCGCGGCAGCGTCCGAGGTCGCCGGTGTAGACGGCGGCCTCGGTGGCGAGGGCGAGGAGTTCGGCGGAGTCGACGGAACGTTCCTGCCGGACGGCGGCGGTGACCAGCGCGTCGAAGGCCTCCGAGGCGTTGCCGGCTCTGAGGGCGAGGACGCCGTCGAGGGCGGAGTCGTCCGTACGGGCGGCGAGCCGCCTCGCCCGGTCGGGCTCTCCGGAGCGCCAGGCGTCGGCGGCGGCCAGGGCGAGCAGCCGGGCCTCCGCGACCGGGTCCGGGCAGAGGTCGGCGGCGCGTTCGGCGAGGGCGCGGGCGAGCGCGGGTCTGCCCTCCGCGCGGGCGCGGTCGGCGGCGACCCGGAGTTCGGCCGCCAGCCGGGCGCTGGGGCCGAGCGCGGCGGCGCCGCGGTGCCAGGAGCGGCGGGTCGTCTCGTCCTTGCCGCCCAGCACCCGGGCGAGCAGTTGGTGGGCTTCGCGCCGGTCGGCCGGTGAGGCGGTGCCATAGGCGGCGATCCGGGTCCAGGCGTCCCGGAAGAACACCCCGCCGGCACCGGCGTGGGCGACCCCGGCGGTCTCGGCGGCGTCCAGCGGACGGGTGTCGAGCCGGCCGGCCGTGACCGCGCGCAGGAAGGCGTGGGTGGCGACCGGATACTGGTCGGCCGCGGCCAGGAGCAGCAGCCGACGGGTGTCGTCGGGCAGGGCACGGATCTCCCGGCGCAGGGCATGGAGCAGCCGCGGGGCGAGTTCGGCCGGTTCGGCCGGCAGCGGGTCGAGTCCCGCCGTCTGCCGTGCGGTGAGGCGCGGCACGAGTTCGGCCACGGCGCGCTGATCTTCGTATACGACGCGTCGCACCCGGGCGCGTACGCCCTCGGGGAGCGCCGAAGCCGGGCATGGCCCCGCGTCGGACGTCTGCGGTGGCGAAGTGCGGTCAAGAGGTGGGGGATTCACCGGTATCACCACACGAAAGACGTTACTGGCGAGTTAGTTGACTCGTAAAGACTGGCGACTTCACCGATGCGGCGCGCGTAGACCCGTCCCGACACTCCTGAACAACCCCACCCGTTTCAGGAGGCATCATGCAACGCGCCAAGCGTCGCATCGCAACCGCTCTGACGGCGATAGCCGGTTCGCTCCTTCTGTCGCTCCCCCTGGCCACCACTCCCGCGCAGGCGGCGAGCCACGACCCGGTCGTCTTCGTGCACGGCCTCAGCAGCGACTCCAGCAGCTGGGACAGCTGGATCGCGGACTTCAAGGCCGACGGGTACACCTCGTCGGAGCTGTGGGCCTGGTCGTACGACTGGACGAAGTCGAACGTCACCACCGCGTCGCAGCTGTCGACCTACATCCAGACCGTGCTCTCGCAGACCGGCGCCTCGAAGGTGGACCTGGTGGTCCACTCCATGGGCGCGCTGAACAGCCGCTACTACCTCAAGAACCTCGGCGGGACCTCGTACGTGGACGACTTCGTGTCGGTCGCCGGGGTGAACCACGGGACGAGCGTCGCCTCGCTGTGCGGGTGGCTGTACACGTCCTGCAAGGAGATGACGACCGGCAGCTCCTTCCTGACCGCCCTGAACTCCGGTGACGAGACGCCCGGCAGCGTCTCGTACGCGGCGTACTGGTCGAACTGCGACGCGGCGATCGACCCGGACTCCTCGGCGCTGCTGAGCGGGGCGACCGACGTCGGCGTCGGCTGCATCTCGCACACCGACATGAACGACGACTACGGCGTCTACCAGCAGGTGCGGGACTTCATCGCCTGATCCGGCGGCGGGGGGTGCGACGGGCCTTCGCGGGGGACAATCACCGTAGACCTGCTCCCGTCGGGAGGTATCGTCATGCGGCTGATGTCCACCGGTGCCGGGAACCCGGTACGCGATCCCGTCCACCACCCGCTGTTCGCCCGCTACTACGCCCGCATCAGTGTGACCGCCGAGTCCAGGCTCGGGATGGCCGCCGTCCGGGAGCGACTGCTCTCCGGACTGTCGGGGCGCGTGATCGAGATCGGCGCGGGCAACGGTCTCAATTTCGCGCGGTACCCCGGGGCGGTGGCGGAGGTCGTCGCGCTCGAACCGGAGCGTACCCTGCGGCAGTTGGCGGCCGAGGCCGCGGTCCGCGCCGAGGTCCCGGTGGACGTGGTGCCAGGCGCGGCGGAGGCGCTGCCGGTGAAGAGCGAGGCGTACGACGCGGCGGTGCTCTCCCTGGTGCTGTGCAGTGTGCGGGATGTGCCGCGGGCGCTCGCGGAGGCACGGCGGGTGCTGCGGCCGGGCGGTGAGCTGCGGTTCTTCGAGCACGGGCGGGGCGGCGGCCCGGCGATGCGGTTCACCCAGCGGGCGCTGGACCGGACGGTGTGGCCGCTGCTGAACGGCGGCTGCCGGCTGTCCCGGGATCCGATCGCCGAGTTGCGTGCGGCCGGGTTCGAACTCGGTCCGTACCGGCGGGTGTTCCTGCCGGAGAACGGCCCGAGGCTGCCGACCTCGTACTGTGTGCTGGGCATCGCGCGCAAGCCCCAGGAATCCTGAGCGGCACCCGGTTCACAGGCTCCAGCGGCGCAGTTCCTCCGCGATGTCGGACACGCTCGCCTCTCCGGTCTTCACCAACCGGGCCAGATCGCGGACCTGTTCGGGCGAGGTGGCGACCTTGAGGCCGCTGGCGACCAGGTAGGCGTAGGCGACCGAGGACGCGAAGAGGGCGTTCGAGCGCTCAAGTGCCGGGACGTGGATGAGGAGTTGGAGCAGGGCGGCGGCGCGGGCCTGCGGGGTGTCGTAGACGGGGACGTCGAATATCTCGGCCTGGTGCCTGGCGACGGCGGCGATCAGCGCGCCCCAGTCGGTGACCTGGGGGTCACCCGGGGTCTTCTGTTCGGCGAGCATGAGGAGCCAGGCGAGATCGATGGTCAGGTCGTTCAAGGGATCAGTGACGGCCTTCGGTCTTGTCAGACGTATCGGGACCCTGCGCTTCGCCGAATTCCTCCGCGAAGACGGACTCGTACTGCTTCATGAAGTCGGCGGCGGCCTCGACGAACGTACGGCCCGCTTCACCTGTGTCCTGCATGACCAGTTCCTCTATGTAGCGGTTGACGCTCATGCCGCGCGCGAGGGCGCGCTCACGGGCCGCCTTGGCGGTGCCCTCGTCGACGCGCACGTTCAGCTGGGTCTTCGCCATACCTAGACGCTAGCGCGACAGTGCTAGCAGCGGCAAGCGCGCATCGGAACCGAAAAGTGATACCGCCTGTGGGACGCGTCACACTACGCTCGACCCGGACAAAGAGGCCGCGCGAGCTAGGAGGCAGTCTTGGCCACACCTGCTGCGGAGGCGCCCGCCGCCGAGGGGACAGCAGCCCGGGCACGGGGGCTGACCAAGGCGTACGGCGCGGGTGAGACGGCCGTGCTCGCACTCGACTCGGTGGACGTGGACATCGCACGCGGCCGCTTCACCGCGGTCATGGGCCCGTCGGGCTCCGGCAAGTCCACGCTGATGCACTGTCTGGCGGGACTGGACACCGTGTCGGCCGGCCAGGTCTGGCTCGGCGGCACCGAGATAACGGGGCTGCGGGAGCGCGAGCTGACGCGGCTGCGCCGGGACCGGATCGGGTTCATGTTCCAGTCGTTCAACCTGATCCCGACGCTCAACGCGGTCGAGAACATCACCCTGCCCATGGACATCGCGGGCAAGAAGCCCGACGGGGTGTGGCTGGACCAGGTCATCGACACGCTGGGGCTGCGGGACCGGCTCAGGCACCGGCCGGCGCAGCTGTCCGGCGGGCAGCAGCAGCGGGTGGCCTGCGCGCGGGCGCTGGCGTCCCGGCCGGAGCTGATCTTCGCCGACGAGCCGACCGGCAACCTGGACTCGCGGGCCGGTCTGGAGGTGCTGGGCTTTCTGCGGGACGCGGTCGACCAGCTCGGTCAGACGGTCGTCATGGTGACCCACGACCCGGGCGCCGCCGCCCACTCCGACCTGGTCCTGTTCCTCGCGGACGGCCGGGTGGTGGACCGGATGGAAGGGCCGACGGCGGACGCCGTGCTGGAACGCATGCGCCTTTTCCCCGGGGGCCGTGACACGAGCGGCTCCGCCCCGCGGCCCGAGCCCCCCGGATCCGGCGTGGGACGCGGGTCCGCGCGGCCCGAGGAGGACTGACCCGGTGCTCAAGGCAACCCTGCGGAGCTTCCTGGCCCACAAGGGACGGCTGCTGCTGTCCGCGCTGGCCATCGTCCTGTCCGTGGCATTCGTCGCGGGCAGCCTGATCTTCTCCGACACCGTCACCCGTACCTTCGACCGGCTGTTCGCCTCCACCTCCGCCGACGTGACGGTGGAACCGAAGGAGGACCTCAAGTCGTCGGTGCCGACCGGCGCCGTACAGACCGTGCCGGCCGCGCTGAAGGAACGGGTCGCCAAGGTCGACGGGGTCGCGGACAGCCACGCGGACGTGTCCGTGCAGAACATCGTGGTGGTCGACAGCCACAACAAGTCGGTCGGCCCGACCACCGGCGCCCCGACCATCGCCACCGACTGGTACCTCACCCACCGCAGCCCCGTGAAGCTCACCTCGGGGCACGCCCCGCAGGGCGCCGGCCAGGCGCTGCTCGACGCCGACACCGCCGACAAGAAGCACGTGCGCATCGGCGACACCCTGACCGTGCAGGCCCAGCCCGGCACCTTCGAGGTGGAGATCGTCGGCATCGCCACCTTCACCACCACCAACCCCGGCGCGGCACTGGTCTTCCTCGACCCTTCGGTGGCCGCGAAGGAACTGCTGGGCTCGGCCGGCCGGGCGACCAGCATCTCGGTGGACGCGGCGCAGGGCGTCCCGGACGCCGTGCTGAAGCGCCGGGTCGGCGCGGCGATCGGCACCGGGACGTACGACCTGAAGACCGCCGACGAGCAGGCGAAGTCCTCCGCCGCGGACCTGGGCGGATTCCTCGACGTCATCAAGTACGTGATGCTCGGGTTCGCCGGCATCGCCACGCTCGTGGGTGTCTTCCTGATCGTCAACACCTTCTCCATGCTGATCGCCCAACGCACCCGTGAGCTGGGCCTGTTGCGCGCGCTGGGCGCCGACCGGCGTCAGGTAAGGCGGTCGGTGCTCACCGAGGCGGTGCTGCTCGGGCTGGTCGGTTCGACGCTGGGACTGGGCGCCGGCGTCGGGCTGGCGCTCGGGCTGATCAAGCTGATGACCGCGTTCGGGATGAACCTCAAGACCACCGAGATGGTCATCGGCTGGGGCACCCCCGTCGCCGCCTACGTCGTGGGCGTCGGCGTCACCTTCGTCGCCGCCTACCTGCCCGCCCGGCGCGCCGCCACGGTGTCGCCGATGGCGGCGCTCGCTGACGCCGAGATCGCCGGGGTGGGCAAGCCGCTGAGGACGCGGGCGATCGTCGGCGCCGTCGTCGGGGCGCTCGGGGCGGCGGCCCTCGCGGGCTGTGCGACGGCCACGAAGACCGCCTCGGCCGCCTCGCTGCTGGGCCTCGGAGTGGTGCTGACCCTGCTCGCGACCGTCATCGCGGGCCCGCTGCTGGTGCGCCCGGTGATCCGCGTCCTCGGCGGGGCCTTCCCCGCGCTCTTCGGCTCGGTCGGCCGGATGAGCCAGCGCAACGCCCTGCGCAACCCGCGCCGCACCGGCGCCACCGCCGCCGCGCTCATGGTGGGGCTCGCCCTGGTCGGCGGGATGTCGGTGGCGAGCGCCTCGATGTCCAAGTCCTTCGACCAGCAGATCGACAAGACGCTGGGCGCCGACTTCGTCATCCAGAACGGCAACTTCCTGCCGTTCACCCAGGAGGTCACCGACAAGGTGCGCGGCACCGATGGAGTCGGTCTCGTCGTACGGCAGCGGTTCGCGCCGGTGGCGGTACGACTGCCGGACGGCAAGCGGGTCACCACGACCGCCGCCGGGTACGACCCGCAGGTCGACGAGGTCGCCCATGTCGCCTACAAGGGCGGGAACACCGCGGCCGCGCTGGCCGACGGCGGCATCGGCATGGACGCCACCTTCGCCGCGGACCACAAGGTGCGCCTCGGCAGCGTGCTCCCGGTCGAGTTCCAGGGCGGGAAGAGCGCCGAGATGAAGGTGGGCGCCCTCACCGACCAGGACAGCGGCAGTGGCTTCGGCACCCAGGGCGGGCTGTTCTTCGGCATCGCCACCGTGGCGAAGTACGTGCCCGGCGGCCAGGACTCGTCGTTGTACGTCAACCACGCCTCGGGCACGAGCGTGGACCGGCTCCGCGCGAACCTGGAGCGGACCCTGGCCCCCTATCCGCAGGTGCAGGTCCGCGACCAGGCCGACTACAAGAAGCTGGTCCACGACCAGATCGCCGTGCTGCTCTACCTGGTGTACGCGCTGTTGGGCCTGGCGATCGTGATCGCCGTGCTCGGCGTCGTCAACACCCTTGCCCTGTCGGTCGTGGAGCGCACCCGCGAGATCGGGCTGCTGCGCGCGATCGGGCTGGGCCGGCGGCAGCTGCGCCGGATGATCCGGCTGGAGTCGGTGGTGATCGCGGTGTTCGGCGCGGTGCTGGGGCTCGCGCTCGGCCTCGTGTGGGGCGTGTCCACCCAGCAGGTGCTGGCCCTCCAGGGCATGAAGGCGCTGGCGATCCCCTGGGGCACGATCGTCGCGGTGGTGATCGGTTCGGCGGTCGTGGGCATCGTGGCCGCGCTGCTGCCGGCGTTGCGTGCGTCGCGCATGAACGTGCTGGCGGCCATCGCGCACGAGTGATGGCATCGTGACGCGCAAGTCCCCCCACGGTTGAGGAGAGTTCATGTCGCGCCCGTTCCGCTTCGGGGTCAACCTGCTCACGCCCGCATCGGCCGACGAGTGGCGCGCGAAGTGCCGGCGAGCCGAGGAGCTCGGGTACGACGTGCTCCTCGTCCCCGATCACCTGGGGATGCCGGCACCCTTCCCTGCGCTGGTCGCGGCGGCCGGGGCGACCGAACGGCCGCGCCTGGGCACCTTCGTCCTCAACGCGGGTTTCTGGAACCCGGTGTTGCTGGCCCGCGAGGTGGCGACGACCGCCACGCTGACCGGCGGCCGTCTCGAACTCGGTCTCGGCACCGGCTATGTCCAGGCGGAGCACGAGCGGGCCGGGCTGCCGTTCGGCTCGCCGCGCGAGCGGGTGGACCATCTACGGCGCACGGTCGAGGAGTTGCTGAAGTCGGACGACTGCCGGGTGCCGTTGCTGATCGGCGGCAACGGCGACCGGATGCTGCGGCTGACCGCCGAGCACGCCGACATCGCGGCCTTCGCCGGGGCCCGTCTGGCGCCGGGCAGCACGGAGGGCCGCCTGGATCCGGTCCCGGCGGAGGAGCTCGACGAACGGGTCGCCCGCTACGCGGAATTGGCGACGGGCCGCGGGGAACCCGCTGAACGGAACCTGCTCATCCAGATCGTCGCGATCACCGACGACCCACAGTCCGCACTCGGCCCGCTCCTGGAGCGACGGCCCGAGCTGATCCTGGCCCAGGCCCTCGCCCTGCCCACGGTCCTGGTCGGCACCCTGGAGGAGGTCGTCGGCCGGGTGCGGGGGCTGCGCGAGCGGTACGGGTTCTCGTATCTGACCGTCCTGGAGCCGTACATGGAGGTCTTCGCGCCGGTGCTGGCGGAGCTGTCCGCATAGCGGAATACGGGGACCGCGCCCCCGGGCCCAGCGCGAGCACGCCGGCGCCGATCCGGACCACCTGCCGCTCCGCCGGTCCTGAGCGGCAACGCGCTCTCGGAGTACGGCATGGGCTCCGCCTTCGATGCCCGTCGCAACCGGGCCCTGCAGCCGTTCGGCGAAGTCACTCTGCCGGGAAGCTCCTCGTCTCGCCGGCGGAGGGCTGTGGGGTGTCGTGACGGCCTTCGTCGGCGTCCAGGGCCGCAAGTAGGCGAAGCCGGTCCTCGGTGTCGCTGCCAGGGCGGGCATGGTAGGTGACGATGGTCTGGCCTGGAGCACTCGGGACCAGGAGTTTCTCGTAGTGCAGTTCGAGAGGGCCGACCTGGGGATGGCGCATCAGGCTGGTGCCGGTCGACTTGTGCCTGACGTCCTGGCGGGCCCAGAGCCGACGGAATCGCTCGCTGCGCAGGGACAGCTCGCCGATGATCTCCGTCAAGCGTGGTTCCTGGATGTCGGCACCGGCCACCGAGCGCAGATAGGGGACGACCCTGGCGGTCATGGCTTCCCAGTCCTGGTGCAGTTCGCGCAGCTCCGGATCGAGGAAGGCGTCGAGGATGCCGTTGTGGCCCGGCGTGTTGGCGGGCGACAGCGCGGTCGCCAGGCGGTTGGCGGCGAGTACGTCCATGTACCGGCCGTGCACGTAGGCGGGGGTGAGCGGCCAGGTGTCGATGAGCGTGCGGATGGTGTCGCTGACCTTCTCGGGGCGGGATGCGCGGGCGCGGCGGGGGCGCTGAGGTGTGGCGGCCAGCTGAAGCATGTAGGCGGTGGACTCCTCGTCCAGCTGGAGGGCGCGGGCGATGCTGAGCAGCACCTGCTGGGAGGGGCGTCGATCACGTCCCTGCTCCAGGCGGACGTAGTAGTCGGAGCTGACGCCGGCGAGGAAGGCGACCTCTTCCCGGCGCAGCCCAGCCACCCGACGGTTTCCCGCATCGGGAATGCCCGCGTCCTGGGGAGTAACGAGCTCTCTGCGGGCGCGCAGGTAGGCGGCCAGAGCGCCCGAATCGCCGGAATTTGCCATACCGCCAGGTTAGGTCGCATGCACGCCGTCCGGGTGGCCCTGCCAGTCCCGGTCTCCAGGGGGCCTGGCCGCTCTCTCTTCGCAGCCGCACAGCGACGATCAAGTTCCCGTGGAGCGGTCCGGTCGGCACCCCACCGAAGGCCGCGCGGTCGCCATCACACCGCTCGTCCCTGGCCCGCGCCCCCTACGACGCGGACCCGCTGGAGGAGACTTCCATGTCCGATCTGTCTCACAGTCGCTTCGATCGCCATTCGACTGCCGGCGAGGTGATCGACGGAGCCGACCTGGTCGGCAAGAGCGCGCCGTCGTGACCGGCGCCGGATCCGGCATCGGGGGTTGTCCACACCGAAGCCGACCACCGCTCGACGGCCCCGTGGATCCGAGTTGCCGAGCACGAGCTCAAGCGAGCGGCGCGGCCGATGACCACACGCCGAACCACTGCTCGGCGCCGTACGCCTCGAACCGCTCCGCCTCGGTGAACCCCAGCTTGGCCGCGAGACGCATCGAACGGACGTTGGCTGTCTGGGTGTAGAGCACCACCGGCTCGCCGGGCAGCGCGCCGGCGAACCAGTCGAGTGCCGCCGCGCACGCCTCGGTGGCATACCCGTGTCCCCACGCCTCCGGCAGGAACAAGTAGCCGAGTTCGGTCGCCCCGGCCTCCCGGCGGTGACTGCTGCCCGGCAGCTCGGGGGCATGCGGTTTGAGCTGGATCGTGCCGATCATCGCTCCGTCGAGCTCGATCACGAACCAGCCAGGGTGCTGCCCGGGCACCTCGGGCACCGTGCGTTCGAGCTCGGCTCGCGGTCGAGGGCCACCGAGGTAAGTGCTCACCTCTGGCGAGGCGTTCAGCTCGATGACCACCGGACGGTCCCGTGTCTCGGACTCGCGGAGTACGAGGCGCTCGGTCTTGATCGGGGCAGGCGGCCAGGCGAGGGCTCGGGAATCGGTCATGCCGGCCAACCTAGCCAGCGGACTCCGAAGCGATCAAGACTCGCCGGCCACGGGACAGCAACTGGTGGGACGCCGAAGGAGCCACCCCACAAGTCCGGCACCGTCGCGAACCAGCCAGGCCCTCCCTCTTCACAACGTACCCACGGGTAACCCCAGTTGCAGCTGTTACTTTCCCTTTCAAGATCCCTGGATCTCCCGCACCTCCCCCACTCCCCCACTCCCCCACCTGCACCGAGGCCCCCATGCTGAACCCCTCCTCAGCCGACCGCACGGGCGGACGCCACCGCAAGAGCAGAACGGCCAGTCCGACGCTCCGGCGTGCCGCCGTCATCGCGGTGACCGCCCCGGTCGCCGGGACGATCCTGTTCGGCACGTCCGCCTTCGCCGCCGAGAAGACCGTCTCCAAGACCGCCGCCGCCACGCTCGACCCCGCCGAGCAGAAGATCGCGGACAACCTCAACACCCGTGTCCAGGACACCCGTCTGGGCAGCACGCTGAGCGGTGTGGTCATCGACGCCGAGTCCAGGAAGGCCGTATGGGGTCATGACGCGACCACCGCGTTGATGCCCGCGTCCAACACCAAACTGGCCACGTCGACCGCCGCGCTGACGGTCCTCGGCCCCGACCACCGCTTCACCACGAAGGTCGTCTACGGCGACGGCACCCTCACTCTGGTCGGCGGCGGGGACCGCACCCTCACCTCCGCCGACCTCGACGCGATGGCCGAGACCGTCGTTGCGGGCCTGAAGAACGCGGGTCTGACCTCGGTGAAGGTGCAGGTCGACGACAGCCTCTTCCCCGAGCCCACACTCGCCACCGGCTGGAACGACGGCTACTACCCCGACTCCGTCGCCCCGGTACGGGCGTTGGTGGTCGACGGCCACCACGTCACGGACACGTCCCTGGACGCCGGTCAGACCTTCGCGAAGCTCCTCGCCAAGCGAGGTGTCACCGTCACCGGAACCGTCGCCCACGGCGTCGCCGGCACCGGAACCGTCCCCGTGGCACAGCACCGGTCCGGCGCACTGTCGGCCATCGTGGAACACATGCTCAAGGTGAGCGACAACGACATCGCCGAGACGCTGCTACGGACGACCGCGCTCGCCGCCGGCCGCCCGGCCACCTTCGAGGACGGCACGGCGGTCGTACGCCAGGTCCTCGGCCAATACGGCGTGTCCCTGGACAACTTCGAGATCCACGACGGCAGCGGTCTGTCCCGCGCCAACCGCATCCCGGCGCAGACCATCGCCGACATCCTCGACCTGGCCGACGCCGCCGCCCACAGCCAGACCCTGAAGTACATCGTGGACGGTCTGCCGGTCGCGGGTGAGGCGGGCTCGACGCTGGGCCCGGAGTGGGGCAGGTTCGACACCGCGGACTCCCAGTGCGCCGTCGGAAAGGTCAGCGCCAAGACGGGCACGCTGACCGGCGCGATCGCGCTGAGCGGTCTGACGAAGGCCGGAGACGGACGCTGGAAGATCTTCTCCTTCATCGAGAACAACTCCAGCGCCGACCCGGCCGCCACCAAGGACGCCCTCGACGGCCTCGCCGCCACGGTCAACGGCTGCTGGGCGTAGGACGGCACAGCACGCCCCGACCGGCTGTGCGGTGTGGTGGTACGCGGAGGCGACGGCCGGGGGACGGGGTGCCTGTCCACACCGGGCGGTCACCCCGACGGGTCACGCGGTTCCAACCTGCCTCCGCTCGATTCCCCGGTACGGAAAACTCGTTCGCCAGACAGGCGAGCGCCCTGCTTGGCTCAGCTCATGAGCGATCTTCGTATCCGCTGCGCCACCTTCTCGGACATCGACACCGTGCTGCGGTTCTGGCGCGACGCCGCGGAAGGAACGAGCATCAGCGACGACCACGACGGCGTGGCCCGACTCATCGCACGAGACCCCGAAGCGCTGCTCCTCGCGACGCGGGACGACCTCCTCACCGGAACCCTCATAGCCGGCTTCGACGGATGGCGATGCTCCGCCTACCGGCTCGCCGTACACCCCGACCACCGCCGGCAAGGCATCGCCACCGCCCTGCTGCAGGCCGCGGAACGACGCTTCGCCGCCCTGGGTGGACGACGCGTCGACGCGATGGTCCTGGAAGCCAACGAGCAGGCCCACCACACATGGGCCGCCGCCGGCTACCACCGCGAGGACCACTGGCGACGCTGGGTCAAACCGCTGTAGCCGACGTCAGCGAGGCGACGTCGGCGAGCAAACAGGCCTCGGCGGCCGACGCCGCCGGCGGCTGCCAGGGAGCGGTTGCGGGGGGCGCCGCGTACGCTACTTTGCCGATCCTTTACCATTGGGGGATCGTCCCGTTCCTCGATGAAAGGTGTGTGAGCGTCCGCCCATGGGCGAGCCTCCCGGTCCTCGGTCCCGGCAATACCGCGCGGTCCCGTCCGCCCTGTCCGATCATGGGACGGAGGTGACCCCATGACCGAAGTGCTCCTCCTGCTGGTGGCGATCCTGCTCTCGCTCGCCTGCGGTGCCTTCGTCGCGGCCGAGTTCTCACTGACCACGGTGGGTCGCGGCGACTTGGAGCGCGCCGTGGAGCGCGGCGAGCGCGGGGCGGCGGGCGCCCTCAAGGCCGTACGGCACCTGACCTTCCAGCTCTCGGGGGCGCAGCTCGGCATCACGGTCACCAATCTGGTGGTCGGCATGCTCGCCGAGCCGTCGATCGCCAAGCTGCTGGCCGGTCCGCTGGAGGCGATGGGCATCGCGCGGTCGGCGGCGAGCTCGCTCGCCCTGGTGATCGGCACCGCGCTGTCCACGGTGTTCCTGATGGTCGTCGGCGAGCTGGTGCCCAAGAACTGGGCGATCTCCTCGCCGCTGGCCGTGGCCAAGCGGGTGGGCAACGCCCAGCGTTGGTTCAGCGCGGCCTTCCGGCCGTTCATCACGCACCTGAACAACACCGCGAACCGGCTGGTACGACGGTTCGGCGTGGAGCCCGCCGAGGAGCTGGCCTCCGCCCGCGGGCCCCAGGAGCTGGCCGCGCTGGCCCGGCACTCCGCCAAGGAGGGCGCGCTGGAGGCGGACACCGCGGAACTGTTCGTGCGCACGCTGAACCTCGCCGATCTCACCGCGGAGAACGTGATGACCCCGCGCGTCCAGGTTGTCGCCCTGGAGGTCCGGGCGACCTGCGAGGACGTGGCGAACGCGACCCGGGCGACCGGGCTGTCCCGCTTCCCGGTCTACCGCGAAAGCCTGGACTCGGTCGTCGGCACCGCCCACATCAAGGACATCGTGGCCCTGCCCGTGGCGGAGCGGGCGCGCGTCCGGGTGGCCCAGGTGATGCGCGAGCCGCTGCTGGTCCCCGAGTCCCTCACCGTCGACCGCCTCCTGGACCGGCTCGGCGGCCGGCGCACCATGGCCGTCGTCATCGACGAGTACGGCGGTACGGCCGGGGTCGCCACCCTGGAGGACATCGTCGAGGAGGTCGTCGGCGAGGTCCGCGACGAGCACGATCCGCACGAGACGCCCGATCTCGCCCCCGCGGGCGCCGACGAGCAGGGCCGCACGCTCTACTCGGCGGACGGCGCGGCCCGTATGGACCAGCTCGCGCGCGTCGGCCTGAGGGCGCCCGAGGGGCCGTACGAGACGCTGGCCGGGCTGGTCGCGGCCGAGCTGGGGCGGATACCCGAGACCGGGGACAGCGTCGAGGTCGCCGGGTGGCGGCTCGACGTGGTGGACGCGTCGGGACGGCGGGCGGCCCGGGTGCTGCTGCACGCGCCGCTCGCCGACGAGCAGG
The DNA here is from genome assembly GCF_053611365.1 of Streptomyces sp. NPDC054813. NCBI lineage: Bacteria > Bacillati > Actinomycetota > Actinomycetes > Kitasatosporales > Streptomycetaceae > Streptomyces > Streptomyces sp. NPDC054813. Next base: position 14,674 of record NZ_JBSHAF010000016.1, read on the forward strand.
AGCAGAAGCGGGAGGGGCGCCGGTGACCGTCGTACAGCTGCTGATCGGTTTCGCGACGCTGGTCGTCAACGCCTTCTTCGTGGGCGCCGAGTTCGCGCTGATCTCCGTGCGCCGCTCCCAGATCGAGCCGCACGCCGAGGCGGGCGACCGGCGGGCCAAGAGCGTGCTGTGGGGGTTGGAGCACGTATCGGCGCTCCTGGCCGCCGCCCAGCTCGGCATCACCCTGTGCACGCTGGTGCTGGGTGTGGTCGCCGAGCCGGCCATCGCGCATCTGCTGGAGCCGGTGTTCCACGCGGTCGGCGTGCCCGAGAGCGCCGGCCATGCCGTGTCCTTCGTGATCGCGCTGGCTCTGGCGACCTACCTGCACATGCTGCTCGGCGAGATGGTGCCGAAGAACGTGGCGCTCGCCGAGCCCGTGCGCAGCGCGCTGCTGCTCGGGCCGCCCCTGGTGGCGCTGTCCCGGGCGCTGCGTCCGGTGATCTTCACAGTGAACGCCTTCGCGAACGGCCTGCTCAAGCTGTTGCGGGTGGAGACCAAGGACGAGGTCGCGGCGACCTTCACGGACACCGAGCTGGCCGAGATCGTCAAGGACGCCAGCGAGGCGGGTCTGATCGACGACCGGGCGCAGGAACGCCTGCACGACGCCCTGGAGCTGGGCCGGCGGCCGGTGCGGGACGTGGTGGTCCCGCTGGAACGGGTCGTCTACGCGCGCGTGGGCGTCACCCCGGAAGAGCTGGAACGGCTGTCGGCGGAGTCGGGTTTCTCCCGGTTCCCGGTGGTCGACGAGGGGCGGCGGATCGTCGGCTACCTGCACGTCAAGGACGCGCTGGACGCCTCGCCACGGGACGAGGCGTTCCGGCTGCGGGACATGCGGCCCATCGCGCGGGTGCGGGAGAGCACCCCGCTGGACGACGTGCTCACCGCGATGCGCGGCAGCCGCACCCATCTGGCGGGCGTGCTCGGTGACGACGGGCGGCTGGCGGGGCTGGTGACGATGGAGGACGTGCTGCGGGAGCTGTTCGGGCAGCACGCGTAGCCCACCTCCGAGGAGGGACCGACCGACGGGTATGCGCCTCGGGATACCATCTCTGTCGCCATGCAGAAGAACCCTGTGCACCCCGCGCTTCCCGCCCACTCCAGCCTGGTCGCGGTCGGCGACTCCTTCACCGAGGGCATGTCGGACCTGCAACCCGACGGCTCGTACCGGGGCTGGGCCGATGTCCTCGCCGCCCGGATGGCCGCCCGCACCCCCGGCTTCCGCTACGCCAACCTCGCGGTGCGCGGCAAGCTGATCGGGCAGATCGTCGAGGAGCAGGTGGACGTGGCGGTCGCGATGCGGCCCGACGTGATCACCCTGGTCGGCGGCCTCAACGACACCCTGCGCCCCAAGTGCGACATGGTCCGGGTCCGGGACCTGCTGACCGAGGCTGTGGAGCGGCTGGCGCCGGCCTGCGAGCAGCTGGTGCTGATGCGCAGCCCCGGCCGCCAGGGCCCGGTCCTGGAGCGGTTCCGGCCGCGCATGGAGGAGCTGTTCGACTGCGTCGAGAAGCTCGCCGGACAGCACGGCGCCGCCGTGGTCGACCTGTACGGCGCCCCTTCGCTCTCCGACCCCCGGATGTGGGACGTGGACCGGCTGCACCTGACGGCCGAGGGGCACCGCAGGGTCGCCGAGGCGGTCTGGCAGACCCTCGGGTACGAGGCCGAGGACAGCGAGTGGCACACGCCGATGCCGGCCACACCGCCGCCCGGCTGGGCCGCGCGCCGGGTCGCGGACGCCCGCTTCACCAGGCAGTACCTGCTGCCGTGGATAGGCCGTCGTCTGACCGGACGCTCCTCGGGGGACGGCCGGACAGGCGCCCACTTCAGCGCTGAGCTGGGCAAAGCCTTCTGGGTCACCCCCGCGGACCACACAAACCCCGGCCCTGTGACGGACTGGCGACGGGTGGGGCCCTAGCCCGGAGCCCCGCCGGCTGCGATGCACCGATTACACGCGGGGCGCGGGCGAGGCCTGGGCCCGGTCGTTTGGGTGGTGTGATCGTCGTCGCTGTGCATATTCGTCTGACCTTTTAGAGTCGTCTCGCTTTCTTCGATGGCGCTGGCGCGCCCTTGACTGTGTGCGCCGTCTGGCGCCCGATGTGACACAAGCGGCCTCCATCGTGTGGCGATAGAGCCGTGCCTCGAGGAGGAACGTTCATGCTGGCCAGGAGGATCGGCGCGGTCGCCGCAACAGCAGTGGCGCTGGTGGCAGCCCGCGACCTTGTCCAGAAGCGGCACGCGCTGCTGCGGAACTTCCCGGTGATCGGGCACGCTCGGTACCTGCTGGAGACGATCGGGCCGGAGCTGCGGCAGTACATCGTGACGTCCAACGAGGAGGAGCGCCCCTTCAGCCGTGACCAGCGCACCTGGATCTACGCGTCGGCGAAGGAGGAGAACAACTACTTCGGGTTCGGCACCGAGGTCGACGTCGAGCACGTCCAGGGGCACGCCTACCTGAAGCAGCGCACCTTCGCCGGCGCTCTGCCCGACGCGCACGACCCGCAGGCCCCGCTGCCCTCGGCCAAGGTGCTGGGCGGTCCGCGCGGGCGCGCCAAGGCCTTCCGGCCGGCGAGCGTCGTGAACATCTCGGCGATGAGCTTCGGCTCGCTCTCCGGCGCGGCCATCACGGCGCTCAACAAGGGAGCGGCGCTGGCGGGCACGATGCACAACAGCGGCGAGGGCGGCCTGTCGCCGTACCACCGCAACGGCGGCGACTTGGTGCTGCAGATCGGCACCTCGTACTTCGGCTGCCGCAACGAGGACGGCAGCTTCAACCTCGGCAAGCTCAAGGACGTGGTCGCGAGCGCCCCCGTCAAGGCGATCGAGATCAAGCTCTCCCAGGGTGCCAAGCCGGGGCTGGGCGGGATGCTGCCGGGCGCCAAGGTGACCCCGGAGATCGCCGAAATCCGCGGCATCCCCGTCGGCAAGGACTGCGCCTCCCCGTCGCGGCACACCGCGTTCAGCGACGTCGACTCGATGCTCGACTTCGTCGAGCTGCTCGCCACCGAGACCGGTCTGCCGGTCGGGGTCAAGAGCGCGGTGGGCGAGCTGGACTTCTGGCAGGAGCTGGCCGCGCTGATGGCGCGTGGTGACCGTGGCGTCGACTTCGTGACCGTCGACGGCAGCGAGGGCGGCACCGGAGCGGCGCCGCGGATCTTCGCCGACTCGGTGTCGTTGCCGTTCCGGATGGGCTTCTCCCGGGTCTACGGCACTTTCGCCGAGCTCGGGCTCACCGACGAGCTGACCTTCATCGGCTCCGGCAAGCTCGGCCTGCCCGAGAACGCCGCGGTCGCCTTCGCCCTGGGCGCCGACATGATCAACGTGGCCCGTGAGGCGATGCTGTCGATCGGCTGCATCCAGTCGCAGAAGTGCCACACCGACAAGTGCCCCACCGGCATCGCCACCCAGAACCAGTGGCTGGCCCGCGGCCTGGACCCGACCTCGAAGGCCACCCGGACCGCCGTCTACCTGCGCACCCTGCGCAGAGAGCTGATGAAGGTCTCGTCGGCTGTCGGCGTCGCCCACCCGGGACTCATCACCGCCGACGACATCGAGATCATGAACGGCGACTACGAGGCCCGCACCCTGGCCGACGTCTACGGCTACAAGGACGGCTGGGGCGAGCTCGGCCCGCACCTTGCCAAGGAGATCACCGAGCTGCTCGTCTCCACGCCGACCTCCACGAACATCCGGCCGGAGTGATCGCAACGTGTCCGAAGAAGTGAGATTCAAGAGCGTCGTCGGCCCCGAGCTGGCCGGGTCGATCGACCTGCCGGAGGGCGAGGTCCGGGGCTGGGGGATCTTTGTCCACGGATTCACGCTCGGCAGGAACTCGCCGGCCGCCTCGCGGGTCAGCAAGCAGTTGGCACGCGAGGGGATCGGCATTCTGCGCTACGACAACCTCGGGATCGGCGACTCCGACGGCGACTGGGGTGACGGTTCCTTCACCGTCAAGGTCCAGGACACCGTCCGCGCGGCAAACCTGATGGCAGAGCGGGGGACTCCGGCGGATCTGCTGGTGGGGCACTCGTGGGGAGGCGCCGCCGCCATCGCCGCGGCGGCCGAGGCAACCGGCGTCCGCGCGGTCGCCACGATCGGGGCGCCCGCCGACCCCAGCCACGTGGAGCACCAGTACGACGCGGTCGTGGACCGCGTGCTCAGTAACGGGCAGCACGAGTGGTTCGTCGGCGGGCGGACCCTGGTCCTCAAGCGTGCCTTCGTCGAGGACGTCCGCCGTGCCCGTCTGGACGAGCGGGTGCGTGAGTTGGACCAGCCGCTGCTCGTGATGCACTCGCCCACCGACGACACCGTCGATATCGCCAACGCCGGGGAGATCTTCCGCAAGGCGCGGCACTCGCGAAGCTTCGTCTCGCTCGAAGGAGCAGACCATCTCCTGACCGCACGAGGGCACGCGCAGCGAGCCGCCCGCATCATCAGCGCCTGGGCCGACCAGTACATCCACGCCTCACGACCCGCAGGAAAGGACGTTTTGGGTGTTTGAGCGGTCGTTTTCGCCTGAGTAGACATGCTTCAGGCACCCCAGTACTGCGCTCTCGCCTCTCATGTGACAGGCCCAGGGGCGCAGTGGCGCCTCAGAAGTCGCACCTCGACGGTGGAGCCATTTTTCACGTTCTTGCTCTTGCGCAGGCAGAGGTCTACGAGAGGCCTGACGGCCATGGGTGCCACACCGTCCGGGGACGGCAGGGCAGGCGCCCATTTCAGCGCTGAGCTGGGCAAAGCCTTCTGGGTCTCCCCTGCGGACCACACAAACCCCGGCCCGGTGACGGACTGGCGACGGGTGGAACCCTGAGCCGGAGCCCCGCCCGGCTGCCCTGCGCGGCGAGTTCGCCGTGCACGCACCATCAGCCCCCACCCGGGATTCTCCGGTACGAGGCGCAGGACGAGGGCCCGGACGGAGCCGACGGCGCGGGGACGGCCTGGGCGTTCGGGGCGGGGCAAAGGATCTGGAGATCCTGACCCTGCGCCACCGACTCGCCCACTGCACAGGCAGGTGGACAAGCCACACTCGACCTGGCCCGATCGAGCGCTGCCTGACGCAGCTGCTTCACCGTCTCCCGCGGTTGCAGCTCCGCCAGCTCCCCCTGATCATCTCTCCCGACACCGTGCTCCGTTGGCACCGTGACCTCCCACGTCGGCGCCACGCAAAAGCCTCACTCATCGGCAACAGCCGTACAGGGCTGAAGGCGGTGGACAAGGCGAGGTACGGCAGTCGCACCAGCACAGTCGACCATCCTCGCGACCGGCCCGCGCATGCTCCAAGAGCCTCTTCCACGCGGGAGGCTGCCCCGTCAGGCGCCGTCCGATGACGTCGAATCAGGTCTGTCACCGGCGTGGACGCGATATTCGGCACGTACGGCATCCGCCGCGGATCGCGAGGGCCTGCCGGCCGCGTGGAACGGCGTGGAACGGCACGGAACGCCCAACCCTCAGGTGGTCACGCCGGGCTGCACAGGCCGCGCCCTTGAGAGGGTGCGCGGCCTCGAACCGGTCGGCTCCACCGAATCAGCACATGGGACGAGAACCGGGACAGGGATGAACATTTCGAGAAAGTGCCGGCTGTTCGCAGCGATCGGGGCACTGGTGACCTCGCTGGCCGTGTCCGGCGGCACCGCGTCGGCCACCGTGCCCGCAGGGGCCGCCGACCGCGCGGCGGACTCGCAGAACTTCAGCATCACCTCCGACGACCAGCAGAACCAGTTCGTCCAGGCCGTCAGCACCCCCAACGCGACGGTGATGATCGCGGGGACCGTGAATCTGGACCTGAGCGGCCTGTCAGCCATACCGGTAGCTCCCGGGGTTCGGGTCATCGGCGATCGCACGGTCGTCGCGAAGGGGCCGCGGATCTTCACGACGACGTTCCCGCGCACGCTGCTGACGATCGGGGACAGCAACGGCGGGACCGCGGACAACGTGCGGATCAGCGGGATCAGGTTCGACGGCGGGGAGCCGATGGACCCCGCCGCGTCGGTGGGCACCACCGACGCGGACGGGATCGACGTCTGGTCCAGCCAGAACGTGGAGATCGACCACGACGAGTTCGCCCGCTGGCGCGGCGCGGCGATCAACGTGCAGGATCCGGGCAACCGGATCAACCGAGCCAACGCCGACACGGTGTGGGTGCACGACAACTACATCCATGACAACCAGCACCCCACCATGGACGGCATCGAGGACGCGTTCGGCAGCCACCACGGCGCCGGCTACGGGGTGGCCCTGAACAACGGCGCCTACGCGCTGATCGAGAAGAACGAGTTCCAGGCCAACCGCCACTCGGTCACCGGTGACGGCCGGCCGGGCACCGGGTACCTGGTGTACCGCAACCTCATGGAGTCACCCGGGCTCGGCTTCTCACTGCTGGGCTGGGACCACTACGAGCACCTCATCGACATGCACGGCCGCGGGGACTGCTCCAACTACCAGTGCGGGCCGGCCGGCGAGTACGCCGACATCGCCTACAACTCCTTCCCCTCCACCAACTCGACCGAGATCAAGCTGCGCGGCACGCCCACGGACGGCTTCAACGTCGAGAACAACGTCTTCGCCCACACGGTCCGGTGGTCGACCACGTTCACCAACGGTGCGCTGGACCAGACCGAGACCGGTCTGCACGACAACGGCGGGAACATCCTGGGGGCGAACCGGGACAACCAGCGCACGTGCGACTTCGACGGCGACGGCATCGCCGACCCCTTCATGACCACGGGCCTGACCTGGTGGTACGCCACCAGCGCCGGCGACCAGCACTGGGTCTACCTCAACCAGTCGAACGAGCGCATCGCCGACCTCCGGTTCCGCGATGTCAACGGCGACGGCCTGTGCGACGCGACCTCGGTGAACACCGGCAAGGTCTACTACACCCACCGTCAGACCGACGACACGGTGCGTCCCAGCAACGGCCTTCCCACGGTCGCCCCCGTCCCCGGCTCCTCGGTCGCCATGGCCTCCCAGGACGAGACGGACTCCGCGAAGGGGGTCCAGGCGTTCGCCGTCGACGCGCAAGGCGGGCTGCACACCACCCACATCGTCCCGGGGCAGCCGGCCCCGGACTGGACCGCCGACTACGACACCCCCGCACCACTGACGTCCGTGGCGGCGGCGACCAACGCCGACGGGCGGATCGAACTGTTCGCCCTTGACCGGAACGGGCTGATCTACTCGCGCGCGCAGACGAGTCCCGGATCGAGCGGGTGGTCGGCATGGAGGAACATCGACGGCATCCTCAATTCGATCTCCGTGGCGCGCAACCAGAACGGAACCCTCCAGATCTTCGGCACCAACTCTGCCGGCTCGATCTTCACCCGCTCCCAACTGCAGCCCTCGGTCGACAACTGGAACGGCTGGCAGCAGATGGACGGCCTCCTGAACAAGATCGTCGCAGGAACCCACGCGGACGGGACGATCGAGGTCGACGGCTTCAACTTCAACGGCACCCCGTTCCACCGCCGGCAGACCACCGTCAACGCCACCAGCCCCGGGTCCGGCTGGTCGGCCTGGGCCCAGATGTTCACGAATCAGGGGGTGCTCACGGACATCTCCGTAGCCCCCACCTATTACCAGGAGTTCGCGTTCTTCGGTGTCTTCGGTGACGCGGCGTACCAGAACACCGAGGTGTCGTGGGGCGGCTACAACACCGGCGGGTGGCACGCCCTCACCTACGGCAGCGGCATCCGCAACGTCGCCGCGCAGCGGTGCGGCACCGACGTGCTCCTCATCGGCGTCACCGACGACGGAAAGACCGAGATCAACGAGATCGGGGGCGGTTTCATCGGCGGTGACTACGGGTGGGGCCTGATCAACGGCGCCACCGCACGTACCACCTGATCCGTACCGACAGCGCGGCCAACCGAGGCGCACGACGTCCACCTCAAGCACTACGACAGCGATGTGCGAGTGCGCCTCGAAGCGCCGCTTGGTCGCGCTGCAGTCCGGCGACGGCCGCGCGCCGAAGCGGCCGGAGCTGCTGCCGTACGAGGCGTAGCGGGGGCATAGCCTGGATGCCGTGTCCACGCGGGTGATCAATGTGAGGGGCCGGATCCACGAGTTCGGCCCCCGGCTGGAACACGCTCCCGAGGACGTCGTCTACGTCGGTCGCCGCTGGACCATGGGCGGCTGGGACCTGCCCCGCCACCCGCTCCGCAACCCCTTCGCCTACAACACCCCGAGGAAGAAGCGAGACGGCACCCGGGCCGAGGTGATGGCGATGTACCGGGCGTATCTGCTGGAACACCCCGAGCTGCTGGAGCTGGTGGCCGAGCTGCGGGGGAAGACACTGGCGTGCTGGTGCGTGCCCGAGCCGTGCCACGCGGACGTCCTGGCGGAGCTGGCCGAGGCCTCCTGACGCTCGTGCGCCTGACCGGGCCGATTCGCCCCCCCCATCGCACGTCTCTCGTAGCTTCGCACGAGCGGACCTGCGGCGCTGGACTGCAGAAACCGCCAGTAGAATCCGTACACGTGACTTCTGCCGCTCCCGCCAAGCCCCGCATCCCGAACGTCCTCGCCGGACGTTACGCCTCCGCCGAGCTCGCCACGCTCTGGTCGCCCGAGCAGAAGGTGAAGCTGGAGCGGCAGCTCTGGCTCGCCGTGCTGCGGGCCCAGAAGGACCTCGGTATCGAGGTGCCGGACGCGGCGATCGCCGACTACGAGCGGGTCCTCGACACCGTCGACCTGGCCTCCATCGCCGAGCGCGAGAAGGTCACGCGGCACGACGTGAAGGCGCGGATCGAGGAGTTCAACGACCTCGCCGGGCATGAGCACGTGCACAAGGGCATGACCTCCCGTGACCTGACGGAGAACGTCGAGCAGCTGCAGATCCGGCTCTCGCTGGAACTGGTGCGCGACCGTACGGTGGCCGTCCTGGCGCGGCTGGGCAAGCTGGCCGGCGAGTACGCGGAGCTGGTCATGGCCGGCCGCTCGCACAACGTGGCCGCACAGGCCACCACCCTCGGCAAGCGCTTCGCGACCGCCGCCGACGAGCTGCTGGTGGCGTACGGCCGGGTCGAGGAGCTGCTCGGCCGCTACCCGCTGCGTGGCATCAAGGGCCCGGTCGGTACGGCCCAGGACATGCTGGACCTGCTGGGCGGGGACGCGGCGAAGCTGACCGAGCTGGAGAACCGGATCGCGCGGCACCTGGGCTTCTCGCAGGCGTTCACGTCGGTCGGCCAGGTGTACCCGCGGTCGCTGGACTACGAGGTCGTGACCGCGCTGGTGCAGCTGGCGGCCGCGCCGTCGTCGCTGGCCAAGACGATCCGGCTGATGGCCGGGCACGAGCTGGTCACCGAGGGCTTCAAGCCGGGCCAGGTGGGCTCCTCGGCGATGCCGCACAAGATGAACACGCGGTCCTGCGAGCGCGTCAACGGCCTGATGGTGATCCTGCGCGGCTACGCCTCGATGACCGGCGAGCTGGCGGGCGACCAGTGGAACGAGGGCGACGTGTCCTGCTCGGTGGTGCGCCGGGTGGCCCTGCCCGACGCGTTCTTCGCGCTGGACGGTCTGCTGGAGACCTTCCTGACCGTGCTCGACGAGTTCGGCGCCTTCCCCGCCGTCATCGCCCGCGAGCTGGACCGCTACCTGCCGTTCCTCGCCACCACCAAGGTGCTGATGGGCGCGGTGCGCGCGGGTGTCGGCCGTGAGGTCGCGCACGAGGCGATCAAGGAGAACGCCGTCGCCACCGCGCTCGCGATGCGTGAGCAGGGCGCCGAGCGCAACGACCTGCTCGACAAGCTCGCCGCCGACGAGCGGCTGCCGCTCGACCGTGAGCAGCTGACGGCCCTGATGGCCGACAAGCTGTCCTTCACGGGCGCGGCCGCCGACCAGGTCGCGGCCGTCGTCGGCCGGGTCGAGGAGATCCTCAAGCAGCACCCCGAGGCCGCCGCCTACGCCCCCGGAGCGATCCTCTGAGCCGCCCTGCCGGCTCGCCCCCGTCACCCCGCTTCACCCAGGCGGAACTGGAGGCCGCCCGCGACCGGCTCGTCCCGGACGTGATCGCGGACGGCCTGCACGTCCTGTTCTGCGGCATCAACCCCGGTCTGATGACGGCGGCCACGGGCCATCACTTCGCCCGTCCGGGCAACCGCTTCTGGCCGGTGCTGTATCTGTCCGGGTTCACCCCGAGGCTGCTGAAGCCCGCGGAACAAGGCCAGTTGCTGTCCTACGGGCTCGGCATCACGAATGTGGTGGCGCGGGCGACCGCGCGCGCCGACGAGCTGACGGCCGCGGAGTACACCGAGGGCGGGCGGCTGCTGACGGCGAAGGTGACCCGGACGCGGCCGAGATGGCTGGCGGTGGTGGGCGTCACGGCCTACCGGGCCGCCTTCGGCGACCGCACGGCCCAGGTAGGGCCGCAGGAGCGGCTGATCGGGGACACCCGGGTGTGGGTGCTGCCGAACCCGAGCGGACTGAACGCGCACTGGACGGCGGCGACCATGGCGGAGGAGTTCGGGCGGCTGCGGGAGGCGGCGGAGGGCTAGCCGGTCACCGCCGGCAGGGGGTGGGCCGTCAGGCGTCCCCTCGACGGGGCGGCCCTGCCGTCAGGCGTCCCGCCGGCAGGGCCGTTGCGGACCCGTCAGGCTGCTGCTCACGCCCGGTGAGGAGACTTCGGGGATCTCGCAGGCGCCGTCGGCGACCTGGCGGGACCGGTGGCGCACGGTGCTGTGGCTGACGGTGCCGGCTCCGGTCTCCCGGGAGGGCTATCGCATCCTCCAGGAGGCACTCACCAACGTGCTCCGGCATGCGGGGGCCGTGCCCGTGCGGGTCCGGGTGACCGTGGCCGACGGGACGCTCGGGCTGGAGGTGCGCAATCCGCTCACCGCGGCGATACCCGGGCCCGGGCGGGGCAGCGGGCTGCGCGGGATACGCGAGCGCGCGGCCCTGCTCGGGGGCAGCGAACCCCTCGTACGGGCGGGGCTGCGCGCCGTGCTGGATGCGCAGCCCGACATCGAGGTGGTCGGCGAGGCCACCGACGGGGCGGCGGTCATCCCGCTGGTGCGGCGGTTGCGGCCGGACGTGGGGGCGATGGACGTACGGATGCCGCTGCTGGACGGGATCGAGGCCACCCGCGCGGTGCTGCGCACGGTCGCGGAACCACCGAAGATCCTGGTGGTGACGACGTTCGAGGACGACGAGTACGTGTACGAAGCACTGCGCGCGGGTGCCGACGGGTTTCTGCTGAAGCGGGCCCGGCCGGCCGAGATCGTGCACGCGGTGCGGCTGGTCGCCGAAGGCGAGTCGCCGCTCTTCCCGGCCTCGGTACGGCGGCTCGCCGCCCGGTACGGCGAGGCCGACGGCCGGGACATGCTCCGGTGGGCTCGGTTGACCGACCGGGAGGCCGAGGTGCTGCGGCTCATGACGCAGGGACTGTCCAACGCCGAGATCGCCGGCAACTGGTCGTCGGTACCGAGACCGTGAAGTCCCATGTGGGTGCCGTCCTGGCCAAACTCGGGGCGCGGGACCGTACGCAGGCGGTGATCGCGGCGTACGAGTCCGGGTTCGTCGTGCCCCGCTGATCGCGGATCCTCGGCAGGTCGGAGGCGCCGGACACTCGCCGGAGCCGCCGGTGCCGAAGTACGATCCGGCCAACACGCAGGGCTAGCTGGGAGGACGGACGTTGGCGGGGCTGACCGGCGGTGATCCGTCGCTGCTGCGGAGGATCAACTCCGCGGTGGTGCTGCACGCGTTGCGTGCCACGGACTGCGCGACCCTGACCGAGATCACCCGGGTGACCGGACTGTCCCGGCCGACCGTCGAGGGGGTCGTCGAGGGGCTCATCGAGGCCGGTCTGGTCGTCGAGACGGCGGCCGAGGAGGGCGCCACCCGGCGGCAGGGGCGGCCCGCGCGGCGGTTCCGGTTCCGGGCCGAGGCCGGGCATCTGCTGGGCCTGGAGATCGGGCCGCACCGCGTCGCCGCGCTGCTGGCCGATCTGGACGGCCGGGTGCTGGGGGCGCAGGCCAAGGACGTGGACGAGACGGCCGACGCGGACGAGCGGCTGGAGCGGCTGCGTACCGCGGTCGCCGAGCTGCTGCGCCGGGCCGGGGTGTCGCGCAGTTCGCTGCGGGCCGTCGGGGTCGGCACGCCGGGCATCGTCGAGGCGGACGGCCGGGTGCGGCTGGGCACCGCGCTGCCCCAGTGGACGGGACTGCGGCTGGGCGAGCGGCTCAGCCGCTCCTTCAAGTGCCCGGTACTGGTGGAGAACGACGCCAACGCGGCGGCCGTCGCCGAGCACTGGAAGGGCGCCGCCACCGAGTCCGACGACGTGGTGATGGTGATGGCCGGGCTCAGTCCGGGCGCCGGTTCGCTGATCGGCGGACGGCTGCACCGGGGTTACGGCGGGGCGGCCGGGGAGATCGGCGCGCTGCATCTGCTGGGCCGCGAGGTGACCCCGGAGACGCTGCTGTCCACCACCGACGAACCGCTGCACCCGCTGGACGAGCAGGCGGTCGCGGAGGTGTTCGCGCTGGCCCGGAAGGGGGACACGCGGGCGCGGGCCGCGGTCGACCGGTTCATCCAGCGGCTGGTCCACGACGTGGCCGCGCTGGCGCTGGCCCTCGACCCCGAGCTGGTGGTGATCGGCGGCTGGGCGGCGGGGCTCGACGGCGTCCTGGAGCCGCTGCGCCGCGAACTCGCCCGCTACTGTCTGCGCCCGCCGAGGGTGACCCTCTCCCTCCTCGGCGAGGCGGCGGTGGCGACCGGCGCGCTGCGGCTCGCCCTCGACCATGTGGAGGAGCAGCTGTTCGCGGTGGAGGGTACGGTCACCGCACGCCGCTGAGCAGCTGCTCAGCTGTAGGGACAACGCGACGCGCCCCGGAGGAGTTCCGGGGCGCGTCCTGTTCGGCTCGGCGGCTGCTTCGGCCCGGTGGTTACGAGGCCTGCCGCTCGGGTCCGTGGTGGATCTCCACGCCGCCGGAGTCGCCGAAGGTAAGCCGGCAGGTGTCCGCGCGGTACGTCGCGACGGAGAGCGCGGCGGTGCGGCCGGCGGCGAGGAAGCGGGTGGTGACGACGAGGACCGGGGCACCCGGGAGGCGGTCCAGCTCCTTGGCGTCGTCGGCGCGGGCCGAGCCCAGCTCCACGGCGCGGTCCTGCCCCTCCAGCTCCAGGCGCTGCAGCTCGCGCAGTACCGCACGCGCGCGTGCCGAGCCGGACGGCGCGTCGATCGCCGTCAGGTCCGGGACGGAGGAGGCCGGGATGTAGAGCAGCTCGGCGGCGACGGGCTGGCCGTGGGAGACGCGGGAGCGGCGCACCATGTGCACCGGCTCCTCCGCGCCGGTCTCCAGGGCGGTCGCGACGGCGGCGGGCGGCACCGCGAGGGTGCACTCGACCGGCTGCCAGGCGTCGCCGGGGGCGCCCGGCCAGGCGTCCTCGTCGGTGCCCACGGCCACGCCAACGCGCGGGGGCGCCACCGTCGTACCGACCCCGCGGCGGCGCTGGAGGCGACCCTCCAGTTCGAGTTGTTCGAGGGCCTGACGGAGGGTGGCGCGGGCCACGCCGAAGCGGGCGGCGAGGTCGCGCTCGTTGGGCAGGATCTCGCCGACCGAGAACTCCGAGTCGAGTGCCTCACTGAGCACGGTCTTGAGATGCCAGTACTTCGGTTCCGGCACCGATTCCAGCTGCGTGGTCCCCACCCTGTCCTCCGCAATCGCCGTGGTCCGGCGGCGTTTTTAGCGCCCTTGTTTATTAAAGGTTGTTGTACTTATCTGCGACCATAGGGCGGCGCACACCCTTGGTCAAGACCAATCCTCGATCCCATGGGCAGCACATAGAAAGCGGTGCCACGCAGCGTTCATGAGGCGTTCGCACGGGGGTGTTTTCGTGACATGACGGCAAAGCTCCCGTCGCACGACGGAAGACGTGGGGCGAGTGGGGTCAGAGGGCGAAGAGGGACCTCTGTTTGCCGGTATTACGGATGATATGGCTGGTGCGGACGGGACCATGGGAACGCCGACCGGACCTACGCCGACCGGACCTACGCCGACCGGACCCTCCCCGCCCGACACGCTCCTGCGCGTCCCGGCGGAATCACCACGTCCCGGGCACGCCCGGCCCAGAATGATCCCGGACCGCCGGTGACCGGCCGCCCTGCGGGCCGTGGAGCTGCGGCCGACACTCTCGCGGCGACCCCTGCACCCCGTCTTCAACCTGGAGTCGCCCAGGGCGTGTTGCGCAAGACCGTCCGCCGCGGCACGACACACCGCCCCGGGGACTACCCGCCAGTAGCAATTGCTGACAAGCTGTCTACGGCGTCAGCCGATGTCACAGACGAGGAGCCCCCATGTCCGCCACCGTCTCCGTCAAAGTCCCGGCCGCGCAGGGCCAGCAGGACGTGACCGTCTCCTACGCGCGCGTGGGCCGAGGCGAGCCGCTGGTCCTGATCCACGGCATAGGGCATCACCGGCAGGCCTGGGACCCGGTGGTGGACATCCTCGCGACCGAACGGGACGTGATCGCCGTGGACCTGCCCGGCTTCGGCGCCTCCCCCGGCCTTCCGGCGGGCCTCACCTACGACCTGCCCACGACCAACACCGTGCTCGCCGCCCTGTTCGAGGCGCTGGAGCTGGACCGGCCGCATGTGGCCGGCAACTCGCTCGGCGGGCTGCTGGCCCTGGAGCTGGGCCGCGAGAAGCTCGTACGGACCGTCACCGCCCTCTCCCCCGCCGGGTTCTGGACGCAGGCCGAACGGCGCTACGCCTTCGGTGTGCTCATCGCCATGCGGCGGATCGCGGAACGGCTGCCGCTCCCGCTGGTCGAGCGGCTGTCCCGCACGGCCGCCGGCCGGACGGCCCTGACCAGCACCATCTACGCCCGCCCGGCGCGCCGTTCACCCGAGGCCGTGGTCGCCGAGACGCTCGCGCTCGCGCGGGCCACCGGGTTCGCCGAGACCCTGCGGGCGGGCTCCGCCGTCCAGTTCACGGACGACGTCCCCGGCATCCCGGTCACCGTGGGCTGGGGCACCCGGGACATGCTGCTGGTGCGCCGTCAGGGGGTGCGGGCCAAGCAGATCATCCCCAAGGCCCGCCTGGTCCGGCTGCCCGGCTGCGGCCACTGCCCGATGAACGACGACCCGGCCCTGGTCGCACGGGTCATCCTGGACGGCAGCCGCTGAGTCTCGCCGGGCGCGGGGTGCGGCGTCGACGGTTCCCGGCCGCCGGCTCGCACCGGACCTGGCTGCGGCGGCCGCCGCCCGTCGGCCGATGTGTGGCAGGGCTCCGGAGCCCAGGGCGACCCCCGCGCCCACCAGGACGCCGCCGACGGCCTGGGCGGGGCCGTAGGAGCCCGTTCCGGCGAGTGGGGCGGTGACGACGGCGGTGAGGGGGACCAGGCCCGTGAGGAGCGTCGCGCGCTCCGTGCCGATCCGCTGCACGCCCATGTACCAGCACACGAAACCGACGACGGTGACGACCGCCGCCTGCCACAGCAGCGCGGCCGTCTCCGTGGCGTCGGGCCGGCGCAGCCATCCCCCGCCGTCGAGCACGACCCCGGCCACCGCCGCCTCGGCCGCGGCGACGGCGCACACCGTGGCGGTCAGCAGCCGTGGCCCGAGCGCCCGCAGCACCGGCCCCGCGAGCACCGCGAACCCGACCTCACCGGCCAGCGCGCACACCGAGAAGGCGATCCCGCTCGCGTCGGTACGTCCCCAGCCCTGGACGGCGAAGGCGCCGACGGCGACCAGCAACGCCCCTTGGAGGACGCGGTGTTGGGGCCCGCGCCCGTCGAGGAGCGGGACCAGGACCGCGACCACCACCGGAGCGCAGCCCACGAAGACACCGGGAACCGCCGGTTCCGAGGTGCGTTCGGCGGCGAGGATCGCCAGATTGAAGCCGACCATCCCGACGGCGGCGAGCAGGGCCAGCCGCAGCCACGCGCGCGCCCCGAGCCCGCGCAGCCGCTCCACCGCGCGCGGGCCGACGAAGGGCACGAGCAGCAGACAGGCCACCCCGTAGCGCAGGAACTGGCCGCCCGCGTAGGGGTAGTGGCCCAGCACGCTGTTGGCGGTGAAGGAGGCCCCGACGAGCGCATAGGCGAACGCCGTCAGGAGGGCGCCGCGTGTGGTGGTCGCGTTCATGACGACCACGCTAGGAACCTGGGCGACCCGGATTAAGGTCCACTTCCATGACGTCATCGGGGACCAATCCGGTCGGCCTGCCGGGATCCGCCGCCTGGGAGCTGTTGCTGCCGGCCGCGTCGGCACCGGCACGCGCGCGTGGCCGTTTCCTCCAGGCGGCCCTGCGCGAGGCGATCCGTACGGGACGGCTCGCGCCCGGCACCCGGCTGCCGTCGAGCCGGGAGCTGGCCAAGGACCTCGGTGTGTCACGCGGGCTGGTCACCGAGGCGTACGAACAGCTGACGGCGGAGGGCTATCTGCGCAGCGGCCGCGGTGCGGGGACCTGGGTGGGCGGTGCGGTACGGGCGGCGTCGGCACGCGCGCGTGATCTGGCACCGCGCTCGCCGGGGGTACGGGTGGACTTCGTGCCTGGGTCACCGGATCTGGCGCTGTTCCCGCGCGCCGCCTGGGCCGCCGCACAGCGCGAGGTGCTGGCGGAGCTCCCGCACCGCGACCTCGGCTATCCGGACCCGCGCGGGCTGCCCCGGCTGCGCTCGGCCCTCGCCGAACTGCTGGCCCGGCGCCGGGGCGTGGTCGCCGACCCGGAGCGGATCGTGGTCGTCTCCGGGGTGGCACAGGCGACGACACTGCTCGGATCCGTGCTGCACGCGGGCGGGATGCGCGAGATCGGTGTGGAGGACCCCGGAAGCCCCCAGCACGACGGCCTGTACGCGGCGGCCGGGCTGCGCACCGTGCCGCTGCCCCTGGACGCCGAGGGCCTGGCCCTGGGCCCGCTCCGCGACTCGGGGGTACGCGCGGTGGTGACGACGCCCGCCCACCAGTACCCGACCGGGATCGCCTACTCCGCGGAACGCCGGACCCGGCTGCTGGACTGGGCCCGTGCGGTGGACGGCCTGCTGCTGGAGGACGACTACGACGGCGACTTCCGCTACGACCGCGCCCCGGTCGGCGCGCTCCAGGGGCTCGACCCGGAACGGGTGGCGTACATGGGATCGGTCAGCAAGTCCCTCGCCCCCGGGCTGCGGCTGGGCTGGCTGCTGGTGCCGGAGTATTTGGCGTACGACGTCGTCGAGCGCAAGCGGACCATGGACCTGGGACATCCCTCCCTCGACCAGGCGGTGTTCGCCCGGTTCCTGGAGCGCGGCGACTACGACCGGCAGCTGCGCCGCTGCCAGCGCGCCTACCGGGAACGCCGGGACGTCCTGGTGGACTCGCTGGCCGAACACTTCCCGCACGCGCGCGTGTCGGGGATCGCGGCGGGGCTGCACGCGATCGCCGAACTGCCTCGGTCCTGCGGGCCGGAGAGCCGTTTCGTGGCACGGGTGACGGCGGCCGGGGTCGCGGTGCGTCCGCTGGGTGCGTGCGCGCACGCACCGGCCGACGACTCTGTCGTACGGCTGGTGCTGGGGTACGCGCAGTTGCCGCCGGCGCGGATCCGGGAGGGGGTGCGGGTGATGGCGGAGGCGCTCGACGGGTGACCTCGCGGGGCCGGTCAGTTGTTCACTTGTGGTTTCCGTGAGCGCTGCGGCGCACCAGTAGTTGTGGCTGTGCACAACTGGCCGGATCCCGTTCTGGAGGCCCTTCATGTCCCTTTCGTTCCCTGCCCGCCGCAGCGTGCTGCGCGGATCCCTCGCCGCGTCGGCGGCCCTGACCCTGCCCACGGCGCTCGGTGCGGCCCCGGCGTTCGCGCGCTCCGGACGGCCCCGGGCGGACTGGGGTGTGCAGGCGGGCGACGTGACCGCCGACTCCGGCCTGGTGTGGGTCCGTTCGGATCGTCCGGCCCGGATGATCGTGGAGACCTCGGCCACCGAGTCGTTCCGCAACCCGCGCAGGTGGCGGGGCCCGCTGCTCGGCGCGGACAGCGACTTCACCGGCACCACGCGGCTGCCCGGCCTGCCGTCCGGCGAGCAGGTCCACTACCGCGTGCTGCTCGCCGACCCGGAGGACCCGCGCCGCACCGGCGAGCCGGTCACCGGCACCTTCCGTACCGCGTCCACCCGCCGGCGCCCCGGAGTGAAGTTCCTGTGGTCCGGTGACCTGGCCGGGCAGGGCTGGGGTATCAACGAGTCCATCGGCGGCTACCGCATCTTCGACGCGATGGCGAAACTGGACCCGGACTTCTTCCTGTGCAGCGGTGACAACATCTACGCCGACGGCGTGATCTCGGCGACGCAGGCGCTGCCCGACGGCAGCCTGTACCGCAACGTCACCAGCGAGGCGAAGTCGCACGTCGCGGTCACTCTGGACGACTTCCGCGGCAACTTCCGCTACAACCTGCTGGACGAGGCGCTGCGCCGGTTCAACGCCCAGGTGCCGAACGTCATCCAGTGGGACGACCACGAGGTCCGCAACAACTGGTACCCGGGCGAGGTCATCGGCACCGGCACCCCGTACCCGGCCGGCACCCGGCTCGACGACATGGCGGTGCGCTCCCGGCGGGCGTTCTCCGAATACTTCCCCATCTCCACGATCAGCGGCCGCCCGGACGGCCGGATCTACCGCGTCCACCATCACGGCCCGCTCCTCGACGTCTTCGTCCTGGACATGCGGACCTACCGCAACGCGAACTCACCCGACGACCAGACCACCGACCCGCAGGGCATCCTCGGCGCCGAGCAGCTGGAGTGGCTCAAGCGCGAACTGTCCCGGTCGCGTGCGGTGTGGAAGGTCATCGCCGCGGACATGCCGCTCGGTCTGGTGGTGCCCGACCCGGTCGAGGGCCTGGCGAACTTCGAGGCCGTCGCCCAGGGCGACCCGGGCGCGCCGCTCGGCCGTGAGCTGCAGATCGCGGAGCTGCTGCGCCACATCAAGCACCGCAGGATCACCGGCACCGTGTGGCTGACGGCCGACGTCCACCACACCTCCGCCCAGCACTACGACCCGTCGCGGGCCGCGTTCAAGGACTTCGCGCCGTTCTGGGAGTTCGTCTCGGGACCGCTCAACGCAGGCGCCTTCCCGGCCAGCGCGCTGGACGGCACGTTCGGCCCCGACCGGGTGTTCGTCAAGGCGCCGACCGCCTCGAACGTGTCGCCCGCCGAGGGCTACCAGTTCTTCGGCGAGGTCGACATCGACGGCGACAGCGGTGAGCTGACGGTCCGCCTGCGCGAGTACGACGGCACCGTGCTGTTCACCCAGACCCTGCAGCCGGGCCGGGTCGGCCAGTAACTCCCGTACCCTTTTCCCAGGGCCGCGCACCGGCGTCATCCCCCGGTGCGCGGCCCTGTCGCACGCCCCGGCACGGGTTCCGCCGCGCGCTCCGGCACGGTCCCGCCGCATCTCCCTGCGCGGGCCCCATCGCACCCCGAACTTCCCCGCCCGCAGGGTGTTTTCGCAGGTCAGGGCCGATTGTCAGTGGTCGCCTCTACGGTTTTTCCATGACGCGATCTTCACAGGCCGTGGCCTATCGGCAACCCTCCGTGCTGCGCTCCGCCGCCGACGGACGCCAGCTCGGACTGGAGACCTCCCGGGGTGCGACGCCCACCGGGATCGAGGACCATCCGCGGTTCTTCGCGGGCTTCCTGACCTCGCCTCAGGTGGCCGCCGCCGGGCTGCTCGCGGTGGCCGACGTGGCGGCCGCGCGGTACTACCAGCCGCTGCTGCGCGCCTCGCTGGACCCGGTGGTGACGGGCAACGGCGACCGGCTGCGCTTCGAGTCCTTCTCCGGCTGCGGCGGGGTGTACGCCCGGCTGGACGTACTCGGCCCGGGCCTGGACGGCGGCGAGGTGGGCCACGGTACGACGAACGTCGACGTCAACAACCCGCTGCGGGAGGCCCTTTCCCGGCTCGGCACCGACGATCCGCTGCATCTGCGCGTCGGCCCCGAGGAGTTGGCGGTGACCACGCTCGACGGCCCCGTGGTGGAGAAGAAGGTCCCGCTGCCGGACCGCTGGCTGCGCGGCTTCGCGGAGGCGCAGGTCATAGCGGCCGGGTTCGACCTGCGGGCCGAGCTGCCGGCCGACGAGGCGGTGCGGTTCCTGCGCTCGCTCCCCCGCGGCGGCACGGCCCGCCGGGGCTCGGCCGGGCCCCGCTGGGTGGTGCCGGCGGGGCGGGGGCTGCGGCCGACCCGCCCGGTGCCGGGCGCGGTGTGCCTGCCGGGACCGGAGCGGCTGACCGCGCTCCAGCGGGTGCTGCGCCATGCGACGGCGCTGCGTGTCTACGGTCCGCAGGGTGCCCTCGCGCTCTCCGGTACGGCCGCCGCCTGGGAGGTCGTGCTGCCGGGCATGCGGCTGACGCTGACCCTGTCGCCCGACGCGGCCCGCGGGTTCTCCGGCGAGGGCGGCGTGCTGGACGCGCTCGCCACCGACGCGGCCGCCGAGGACGCGGAGCTGATCGCGGTGCTGCTGGCCTGGGAGCCCCGGGTCGACGTCGCCGACCTGGCCGCCTCCGCCGGGCTCACCCCGGACCGGGTCCGCGCGGCCCTGATCCGCCTCGGCACCTCGGGACGCGTCGGTTACGACACGGCGGAGGCCGCCTACTTCCATCGCGAGCTGCCGTACGACGCGGGCCGCGTCGAGCGGCACAACCCCCGGCTGCGCTCGGCGCGGGCGCTGGTGGCCGCGGGCGCGGTGACCGTGGACGGCGCCGTCGGCACGGTGACGGCCGAGGACGGTCATGTGCACCGGGTGCGGGATGCGGCGGGGGTGCTGAGCTGCAGTTGTCTGTGGTGGGCGAAGTACCGGGGCGGGCGCGGGCCGTGCAAGCACGCGCTGGCGGTGCGGATGGTGCGGCGTGGTGGAGCGAGGGAGCAGGACATGGCGGAGATCGACGGGGGTACGCGATGAGTGCGGTGCTGGAAGCGGTGCGGATGGGGCGCGTGGGCGAGACCGAGCTCCTGCTGAGGAGCATGCCGGATACCGAACGGCGGGCGCTGTTGCCGGAGTTGAAGAGGCTGCGCAAGGAGGTGCGGGCTCTGCCGTGGGAGCAGCGGGACCGGCTTGAGCGCATGTATCCGGCGCTGCAGGTGGCCGGGGCGATGTGCCACTCGGGGGCCGCGGCGGCCGCGACCTGGGTCGCCGGAGCGGACATGCGCTGGCGGCAGGCGCCGGCGGAGACGCTGTTGCGGGCGCTGGCCGACCGGGACACCGGCTGGCAGGCCGATGTGGCCCGGCGCCTCGCCGGCCGGCCGGTCTCCGCGGACGTGCCCTTCCTGCTGATGGCCGGGCTGGTGCGCCGCTCGGGATGCGAGGTCCCGGTGACGGACGCCTATGTGGTCGGCTGGGTCCGGCACATCGGCCACGGCTGGGGGCGCGTCCCCCTGATCGACCGGCTGCGGGCCGAGCCGGACCTGGCGCCGCTGGTGAACGGCCTGTTCGAGTTCTCCGATGTGAGCGAGGTCCGCTGGCTGTTCGGTGACGGTCCCGCTTCCTGGCAGAGCGCGATCGCGGAGCTGACCCGGACGGGCGAACTGGACCGCAGGGCCGTGGCCGACGCCTGTGTCGCCCGTCTGCTGCGTGGCGGCGGCCCGACCGACCACCGGATCTTCCTGCCGCTGCTGGTCCGGCTCGCCCTCACCCGGGAGGAGGAGCGCGCCCGCGTCGCCGACTGGACGGCCCTGGCCCGGGACGCCGTCTCCCCCGTCGCCGCCCACGCCCAGGCGGTCCTCGCCGCCCTGGCGCTCGACGGCGAACTCACCGCACGGCAGCTGGCGGAGGCCTCCGAAGGACTGCTGTTCCGCACCGAGAAGAAGCTGGTGCGCGCCCAGCTGGTGCTGCTCGGCAAGGTGCTCGCCGGTGAGCCGGCCTCGGCGGCGGAGCTGCTGCCGGCCGTGGCCCAGGCGTTCGGGCACGAGGACACCCAGGTGCAGGAGCGCGCGCTGAAGCTGGTGGAGCGGCACGCGAAGAAGCTCGACGACCCGGCGGCCCGGTCCGGCATCGCCGGGGCGGCCGAGCAGCTGAGTCCCGTCCTGCGGAACCGGGCGGGCGATGCTCTGGGGATCCCTGCCGTACCGGCGGCCGAGGGGTACGCGGAGATGCTGCCGCCGGCTCCGGAGCCGTTCCGGCCGGCGCCGGCGCCGGAGTCCGCCGTGGAGCTCGCCGAGGAGGTCGGTGCCCTGCTGGCGTCCGACGGGGACGTGGCGGCGTTCGAGCGGGTGCTGGACGGGCTGGCCCGCCACGCACACCGCGACCGGGACGCGCTGCGGGCGGCGCTCGAACCGGTGGCCGCCACCCGCTGGTGGAAGCAGCCGGACGCCCGCCGCTGGTGGCACACCGACGAGTACTTCGGCAACACCCGCTACGGCCTCCTGGGCGCCCAGGACGGCCTGGAGCTGCTGCTGGCCACGCTGTTCGGGGCCGTCGGCACGGACACCCTGTTCGCCGCCCAGCAGCGCGGCCCGGCCGATCACGAGTGCGCGCACAGCGGGTTCTCCCGGGTGTTCGACGTCCGGCTGCGCGAACTGGCGTACCGGATACGGACGGACCCGCAGCCGCTGCTGCTGGCCACACCGTCGTGGAGCACCGGGCTCCTGGAACCGGGCGAACTGGTCGACCGGCTCGCGGTCTACGGTCGGCTGGGTGCCCGGGTCGGTGCCGCCGACTTCGCGCAGGCGCTGCTGCGGGTGCGCCGCGAGGACCGGGCGGCGGCCCTGGCGGCGGCGGAGCGAGCGGCGGCGCTCGGCACACCGGAGGGCCGGCGGCTGGCACACCGGCTCTCCACCGGGGGACCCGCCCTGCCCACGTCCCACCGCCGGGCCTCGGGGGCGCGGATCCTGGTCGAGTCGGGTGAGGTCCTGGAACTCCAGGCGGACTTCCAGGAGGCGTTCCGGAGGCTGGGCCGACCGGTCACGGCCGGCGAGGAGCGGCGGTACTGCCACCACTGGGGCCGGGAGAACCACCGGCACTGGCTGGCCACGCTCCCGGAACAGCGCGAGCTGGTCGCCGTGCGGCTGCTGCACGATCTGTCCCAGGCCGCCGTGGACGACCAGCGGGGCATGGCCGCGGCTCTTCCGCTGCTCGCCGAGTCCGGGGGCAGCGCCGGCGAGAGCACCCATCTGTGTGTCGCCTACGGGCTGGGCGCCCGGCATCCGGAGGACCGGCTCGCCGCGGTGGACGCGCTGCTGGTGCTCGCCGCGCGTGGGCAGCTCGACGCGGAGCGGCTGGGTGCCGACCTGGGCCAGCTGGTCCGGCGTGGCGCGGTGAAGCCGTTGCGGCTGGCCGAGTCGGCGCGGACGGCGGCGGCCACCGGGGCCAACACGACGATATGGGAGATGCTCCGGCACACTCTTCCCGTGCTGCTCGCCGACCTCGCGACGGCGGGCGCGGGCACACCGGGTTCGGCCCGTGGGCTCGGGGAGCTGCTCTCGGTCGCGGCCGAGTGCGCCGAGCGGTCCGGGGCCCGTGGTGCGCTGCCGCACCTGTCACAGACGGCGGCCCGGCGCGGCTCGTCCCGTCTGGTGGTCCAGGCCCGTCGGTTGCGGGACGCACTGGGTGCGGAGGTGGCCGCTTGACCGGGGGCCGGAACCAGTCAATTCCGGGACCTCGGCAATGGTAAAAAACATCGCAAAGACTACATAAGCACGCTTTACCCGTCGGTCACAGCGCGTTCGTGATCACGCAACACCCTTCCTTCACAGTGGATGCATGAATCGAGACATGTCTGACGTGAGGCGCACGCGGGACGGACGCCCCGTGCACCACTGGCGACGGGACGTCGTCGAACTCGCCGCCCTGTTCACGGCCGTCGCGGTGGCGGACGCGGTGGCGAACCTGATCGGGCACGGGCCCGACGGCCCGGCGCTGCTGGTGATCGCGGCCCTGGTGTTGGCGGCGACGGCCGGCTTCCACGTGTGGTGGGCCAGGCGCCCAGGTCACGCACCTCCGGTGACCGATACCGATACCGGCGCCCGGCCGGCCGCCACCGAGACGCGGCAGGCCGGGCCCGGTCCGGGGGCCCCGACGGCCGAAGGCGCGCACAGCACACTGTGGCGGCTGCGCACGACCGTACGGGACGAGCCCGGTTCGCTGGCCGCGCTGTGCACCGCGCTCGCCCGGTACGCGGTCGACATCCTGAACCTGCAGACGCATCCGCTGGCCGACGGCACGGTCGACGAGTTCCTGCTGCGGGCCCCGGGCCTGCTGACGGCCGGTGAGATCACCCGGGCGGTCGCGCTGGCCGGGGGCACGGACACCTGGATCGAGCGGGCCGACGCGCACGATCTGGTGGACGCCCCGACCCGGGTACTGAGTCTGGCGACCCGAACCGCGCTGGACGCGGCGGAACTTCCGCTGGCCCTCCGGCAGTTGTTGGGAAGGTGCACGATCCGCTCGCTCCCCGCCCATCCGGTCGGCGGGGCCCGGAGCCCCGAGACGGTTCCCGTCGAAGGGGTACTGGAGGACACCGTGATGCGGCTGCGCGCACCGGAGGGTGGAGTGATCACCGTGGAGCGGCCGTATCTGCCGTTCACGCCGACCGAGTTCGCGCGGGCGCGCGCGCTGGTGGAACTGGACGCCCGGCTCGGGCCGCGCATCCCGCACAGTCAGGACGTGCTCACCCTGCCCGAAGGCAGGGAGATCACCGTACGCCGGGCCGACACCGGTGACGTGGAGGCCGCGAAGGCCATGCACGAGCGCTGCTCGGCACGGACCCTCGGGCTGCGCTACCACGGCCCGGTCGGGGACGCGGACCGCTATCTGAACCACCTGCTCAGCCCCCGCTTCGGCCGGACGCTGGCCGTGCAGACCGCGTCGGGCCGGATCGTCGCCCTCGGGCACCTGCTGTGGGACGGGGACGAGACGGAGGTCGCGCTGCTCGTCGAGGACGACTGGCAGCGGCGCGGAATCGGCAGCGAGTTGCTGGGCCGGCTGGTGGGCATGGCCGTCGAGGCGGGCTGCGAGAGCGTCTACGCAGTGACGCAGGCGTCCAACACCGGGATGGTGGCGGCGATGCGGGGGCTGGAGTTGCCGCTGGACTATCAGATCGAGGAGGGGACGTTGGTGATCACGGCCCGGCTGGCGGCGGTTCCGGCGGAGCCGGGGGATGCCGTGACTGCCATGGGGTGGCTTTCCGGTGCGGGTGAGGCTGGGAAGGCCGAAGCGCCGTAGGGCTCAGGGCCGTCCCGCGACTGCGGGTGCGCGGGGGCTGGTCGCGCCCGCGCGGCGGAGCCGCACATCGATACGGCCCCGCGCCCCTATCGGGGCGCCCCCAGTGCCCGGTCCAGGTCCGCCCACAGATCGTCCACGTCCTCCAGTCCCACCGACAGCCGCAGCAGTCGGTCGCTCACCCCGGCGCCCCGGCGGTCCTCGGCGTCGACGACGCGGTGGCTGATGGAGGCCGGGTGCTGGATGAGGGTGTCGACGCTGCCGAGGCTGACGGCCGGGGTGATCAGCCGTACCCGGGAGACGACCTCGTGCGGATCGCCGTACACCTCGAAGGCGATCATCGCGCCGCCCAGGCGCGGGTAGTGGGTACGGGCGACCCGCGGGTCGGCGGTGAGACGGCGGGCGAGTTCGGCGGCGGTGGCGGAGGCGGCCCGGACCCGTACCGGGAGGGTGGACAGGCCGCGCAGCAGCAGGTAGCCGGCCAGCGGGTGCAGCACGCCCCCGGTGGCGAAACGTATCTTCCTGAGCTGCCCGGCGAACTCCTCGTCGCAGGCGACCACCCCGGCCAGCACGTCGCCGTGGCCGCCGAGGTACTTGGTGGCGCTGTGCAGCACCAGCCGGGCGCCGTGTTCGGCGGGGCGCTGGAGGACGGGGGTGGCGAAGGTGTTGTCGGCGAGCAACGGGACCGTGCCGCAGGCGTGGGCGACGGCCCGCAGGTCGAGTTCGGCGAGGGTCGGGTTGGCCGGGGACTCGACCAGCACCAGGCCGGTGTCGGGGCGCAGCGCGTCGGTGATGCCCGCCGGGTCGGTCCAGGTGACCTCGGTGCCGAGGAGACCGGCGGTGAGCAGGTGGTCGCTGCACCCGTACAGGGGCCGTACGGCGACGACATGGCGCAGGCCGTTCGCCGCGCGGGCGAGCAGCACAGCGCTCAGGGCGGCCATGCCGCTGGCGAAGGCGACGGCCGACTCGGTGCCCTCCAGGCGGGCCAGGGCGGTCTCGAAGCGGGCGACCGTCGGATTTCCGAGCCGCCCGTAGACCGGCGGTCCGGTCGGGTTGGCGCCGTCGGTGGCGAAGGCGTCGATGCGGGCGGCCTCGGCGCGGCTGTCGTAGGACGGGTAGGTGGTGGACAGGTCGATCGGCGGGGCGTGCAGGCCCTGGCGGGCGAGGTCGTCGCGGCCGGCGTGCACGGCCTCGGTGGCCAGGGCGCGCGGGGCGCCGGACAGTCGCGT
Organism: Streptomyces sp. NPDC054813; assembly: GCF_053611365.1. NCBI lineage: Bacteria > Bacillati > Actinomycetota > Actinomycetes > Kitasatosporales > Streptomycetaceae > Streptomyces > Streptomyces sp. NPDC054813. The sequence continues at coordinate 41,046 of NZ_JBSHAF010000016.1, forward strand.
CACGCCGGCACGGAGGTTCACCGAGTCGTCGTAGGCGCTCACTGAGTCGTCGTAGGTGCTCGTCGAGTGCATGCCCGAAGGGTGAACATCGAGCGGGGTACGGGAAGCGAACACCGTGTTACGTTCGCCGTATGGCCGAATCTGTCGTACTGGATCCGGTCGATCTGCATCTGCTTCGGCTGCTGCAGAACGACGCCCGGACCACCTACCGCGATCTCGCCGCCCGGGTGGGCGTGGCGCCGTCCACCTGTCTGGACCGGGTGACCCGGCTGCGGCGCTCCGGAGTGATCCTCGGGCATCGGCTGGAGCTCGATCCGGCCAAGCTCGGGCGCGGTCTCGAGGCGTTGCTGTCGGTGCAGGTGCGGCCGCACCGGCGGGAGTTGGTGGGGCCGTTCGTGGAGCGGATCAGGGCGCTGCCGGAGTCGCGGACGGTGTTCCATCTGACCGGTCCCGACGACTACCTCGTGCATGTGGCGGTGGCCGACATGACGGACCTGCAGCGGCTGGTCCTGGACGAGTTCACGTCCCAGCGCGAAGTGGCCCGGGTGGAGACCCGGTTGATCTTCCAGCAGTGGGAGTGCGGACCGCTGCTCCCGCCTACGCCGTCAGCTCAATCCCAGTGACGTGCGGCGGCCCGCCGTACGAGGATGGAGGGCATGTCACAGACCAACAGCCCGCTGCCCCGCCAGGTCGCCGACACCTTCGTCGACGAGCTCATCGCCCTCGATCCGATCACCGGTACGTTCCTCGGTGTCAAAGAGAGTTCGAGCCGTCTGCCGGACACCTCACCGGCCGGCGCCGAGGCGCTCGCCCAGCTCCAGCGTGACACGCTCGCCAAGCTCGACGAGGCCGAACGGCAGCCCGGCGCGGACAGTGACATCGAGCGTCGCTGCGCGCGTCTGCTGCGCGAGCGGCTCACCGCCTCCCTGGCCGTGCACGAGGCGGACGAGAGCCTGCGTTCCGTCAGCAACCTGAGCTCGGCCGCGCACGCGGTACGCCAGGTGTTCACCGTGACGCCCACGGCCACCGAGGAGGACTGGGCGGCGGTCGCCGAGCGGCTGCGCGCCGTGCCGGCCGCGCTGGAGGGCTACCGGCAGTCCCTGGAACTCGGTCTGGAGCGGAAGCTGCACGCGGGTCCGCGCGCCACCGCCACCTTCGTCGGACAGCTCGGCGAATGGACCGACACGGGCGACGGCCGGGGCTGGTTCGAGCAGTTCGCCGCGGCCGGGCCCGAGGCGCTGCGCGCCGAGCTGGACGAGGCGGCCCGCGCCGCCACCCAGGGCGTCGCGGCGCTGCGCGAGTGGATGCGGGACGTGTACGCGCCGGCGATCGAGGGCGCCCCGGACGTGGTGGGCCGCGAGCGGTACGCCCGCTGGGTCCGCCAGTACAACGGCACCGACCTCGACCTGGACGAGGCGTACGCGTACGGCTGGGCCGAGTACCACCGGCTGCTCGGCGAGATGAAGACCGAGGCCGAGAAGATCCTGCCCGGCGCGGCCACGCCGTGGGTGGCGCTGGCGCACCTGGACGAGCACGGCAGCCACATCGAGGGCGTCGACGAGGTCCAGCGCTGGCTGCAGTCCGTGATGGACGAGGCCATCGAAAAGCTGGACGGCACCCACTTCGACCTGGCCGAGCGGGTCCGCCGCGTCGAGTCCAGGATCGCTCCCCCCGGCAGCGCGGCGGCGCCGTACTACACGCCGCCGTCGGACGACTTCTCGCGCCCGGGCTGCACCTGGCTGCCGACCATGGGCCAGACCCGGTTCCCGGTCTACGACCTGGTCTCGACCTGGTACCACGAGGGCGTACCCGGCCACCACCTCCAGCTGGCGCAGTGGAAGCACATCGCCGACAACCTCTCCCGCTACCAGGCCAGCGTGGGCATGGTCAGCGCCAACGCCGAGGGCTGGGCGCTGTACGCGGAGCGGCTGATGGACGAGCTGGGCTTCCTCACCGACCCGGAGCGCCGGCTCGGTTACCTGGACGCGCAGATGATGCGCGCCGCGCGGGTCATCATCGACATCGGCATGCACCTGGAGCTGACGATCCCGGACGACTCCCCCTTCCACCCCGGGGAGCGCTGGACGCCGGAGCTGGCGCAGGAGTTCTTCGGCTCGCACAGCAGTCGCCCGGCGGACTTCGTGGAGAGTGAGCTGACCCGCTATCTGTCCATGCCGGGGCAGGCCATCGGCTACAAGCTGGGCGAGCGGGCCTGGCTGCTGGGCCGGGAGCAGGCCCGCGAGCGGCGCGGCGACGCTTTCGACCTCAAGGCCTGGCACATGGCGGCCCTGTCCCAGGGGTCACTGGGCCTGGACGACCTGGTGGACGAACTGTCGCAGCTCTGACGGCACGTCAGCGGCGGTAGCCGCCTCGGAGCCGACGACCTGCCCGGTGATCCGGCGTGCCTCGTGCGACGAGCCGCGCCGGGTCGTCGGGGCCGGCCCCGCTGTCCGGCCGGGAACCGTGCGGCCACGGCCGCGTCGACCTCGCCGGGCCCGCGCCCGGCAGCGCGCGGCGGACGGCGACCGAGGTGGCGCCGTCTGCCGTTCGGGGGTGCTCCGGTGGCGGCGGACAGGCGCAGGCGGCTTGCTGGTGCGGGGGGCCATCGCACAGGAAGCGAGCCGCGCATGCAGACCTCCACGCCCCGGCGGCAGTCGCTGGAGGCCCCGCGTGCCGCCGGTGTGGCCGGCATCGTCTTCGCGCTCCTGCTGGCCGCCGCGATCGTGCTGATCCGGCTGGGGGTCCCGGAGGGCGCCGACGCGGTCAACGCCCAGGCAGCGGACCCCGCCCAGCGCAGCGCCGTCCACGCGGCCCTCATGCTGGTGCCGTTCGCCGGCATCTTCTTCCTCTGGTTCGTCGGCGCGGTGCGCACCCACGTCGGAGACAGCGAGGACCGGTTCGTCGCCACCGTGTTCCTCGGCAGCGGGCTGGTCTTCACGGCCACGATGTTCGGCGCCGCCGCGGCGGCCGCGGCCCTGCTGGACACCGCGCACCCGGCGGGTACCTCACCCTCCCGGCCCACCTGGGACTTCGGCCAGCACTTCGCGTACACGCTGATGACCGGCTACGCGATGCGGATGGCGGCCGTCTTCGTCTGCTCCACCTCGGTGATCGGGCACCGACTGGGCATCCTGCCGCGCTGGCTCACGGTGCTGGGTTTCCTCAGCACCCTGGTCCTGCTGTTCGTGTCGTCGATCGTGCCGTGGGCCGAGCTGGTGTTCCCGGCCTGGTCACTGCTGCTCAGCTCGTACATCGTCGTGGCGGGTTTCCGGCGTTCCGCCGCGGCCCCGGCGTCCTGAGCACTCACCCGATCGGAAGCCCCCGGCGCGCGGTGGCACTCACGAGCGCCCATGCTGACGTGCGGGGAGTTCTCCGCGGTCCGAGACCGAAGCCACGGGCGGCGGTACGCCCGACACCTGGCCACCGGAAGGGCGGAGCCATGATGCGCCTTGTCGTCGATCTCAACAGATGTCAGGGATACGCGCAGTGCGCGTTCCTCGCCCCGGACGTCTTCACCATGCACGGCGAGGAATCGCTCGTCTACAGCCCACACGCCGAGGAGGAGCAGCGGGAGCGGCTGGCCCGTGCCGTCGCCGCCTGCCCGGTGCAGGCAATCACCGCCGACGGCCTGGACGGGGCCGTGGGAGGGACGTCCGATGGCGCCCGCTGACTATCTCGACTGGCTCCGGCGGGAGGGCCGGATCGTGATCGTGGGTGCCTCGCTGGCCGGGCTGCGCGGCGCCGAGACGCTGCGCGCCGAGGGCTTCGCCGGCGAACTCACCATGATCGGCGACGAGCCGTACGAGCCGTACGACCGGCCGCCGCTGTCCAAGGCGGTGCTGCTCGGCAAGGCGTCCCCGAACCACACCGAACTGCCCCGCCGCCGGGAGATCGACGCGAAGTGGCGGCTGGGGGTCGCGGCGACCGGTCTCGACATCGAGGCCAGGCGGGTACGGCTGGCCGACGGCGACGAGGTCGAGTACGACCGTCTGCTGATCGCGACCGGAGTGAGCGCCCGGCCCTGGCCCAAGGAGGACGAGGCCCGGCTGGACGGCGTGTTCACCCTGCGCACCCGGGACGAAGCCGCCGCGCTGCTGCGGCGGCTGAAGGCCGGCCCGCGCCGGGTGTTCGTGATCGGCGCCGGGTTCACCGGTTCGGAGATCGCCTCGGCCTGCCGGGAGCACGGGATCGAGGTCACCGTGGCGGAACGCGCCGGTGCGCCGCTGGTGGGCGCCCTGGGCGGGGTGATCGGCGCGGTCGCGGCCGACATGCACCGCGAGCACGGGGTGGACCTGCGCACCGGGGTCATGGTCACCGCGCTGGAGGGCGACCCGGCCGGCCGGGTGCGCGCCGTCCATCTGTCCGACGAGAGCATCGTCGAGGCGGACGTCGTGATCGTGTCGCTCGGTGCGACCCGCAACACCGGCTGGCTCACCGGATCCGGTCTCGGCGCGGGCCCCCGGGGCATCGCCTGCGACGCTGGCTGCCGTGCCTTCGACTTCCGGGGCATCGTCACCGACGACATCTTCGTCGCCGGCGATGTCGCCCGGTCCCCGCACGCCCTGTTCGGCTATCAGTTCCTCTCCCTTGAGCACTGGGGCAACGCGGTCGCGCAGGCCGAGATCGCCGCGCACAACATGATCAGCCCGAGCGCCGAGCGCAGGCCGCATCTGTGGGTACCGGCGTTCTGGTCGTCCCAGTTCGGCGTGAACATCAAGTCCGTCGGGGTGCCGCCGATGGGCGAGCAGATCATGATCACGCAGGGTTCGCTGGCCGAACGCCGGTTCATCGGGGTGTACGGCCACAAGGGCCGGACGATCGCCGCGGTGAGCTTCGACAACACACGGTGGCTGGAGTTCTACCAGCGGCAGATCGAGAAGGGCGCGCCGTTCCCGGTGGAGTTCCCGACGGTGGACCGCCGTCCCGAGGGCCGGCTGCCGGTCGACGCCGACTTCCCGGACCCCGCGCTGCCTACGCACGGTCCCATGGTGACCCTCAGCGGCTACTCGCCGACCGACCAGCAGCTGGTCTTCCACCCCGCCCGCCACTGACCGTGCCCCGGCCCCGACGTCCCAAGGACCTGTCATGACGACGCAGACCTCGATGTTGCGCCAGATCACCGACTTCGCGAACCGCGCCAACCCGTACCCGGTGTACGAGGAACTCCGCAAGACGCCGGTGCTGCATGAGGAGGACGACGGCCCCTACCTCATCAGCTCCTACCACGACATCGAGGCCCTGCTCCACGATCCGCGGATCAGCTCCGACGAGTCCAACGTGACCGCCGGCGGCCACGACGACCTGTCCGGTCCGGAGGCCACGGGACTGCCGCCGAGCTTCATCCGGCTCGACCCGCCGGAGCACGACCGGCTGCGCAGGATCGCCAACAGCTCCTTCGGGCCACCGCACCGGCCGCGCCGGATCGACGACATGCGGGGCCAGCTGGACGAGATCATCACCGGTCTCATCGACGGCCTCGGGGACGCCCGGGAGATCGACCTCGTCGACCAGGTCGCATACCCCTTCCCGGTCACCGCGATCTGCCGGCTGCTCGGTGTGCCGCGCGAGGACGAGCCCCGTTTCCGTGCCTGGGTCGACCCGATCGTCGCCGGCCTGGATCCCGACAGCCGTACGGCCGCCGACTCCCAGCGCACCGCGCAGGAGGCCCGGCTGCAGCTGGGCATGTACCTGAACGGGCTGGTGGAGCAGCGTGCCAAGGAACCCCGTGACGACATGCTGTCCGACCTGGTGCACAGCAGCGGTCCGGACGGCGCCATGACGACCATGGAGGTACTGAGCACCGCGGTGCTGCTGCTCATCGCCGGCCATGAGACGACCGTCAACCTGATCACCAACGGCATGCTCACGCTGCTGCGGCATCCGGAGGTGCTGGAGCGGCTGCGCAACGACCCGGGACTGTCGGTGCGGATCGTGGAGGAACTGCTGCGTTACGAGCCACCGGTGCAGCTGGTGCCGCAGCGCACCTGTATCGCCGACATCGAGGTGCGCGGGGTGACCATCCCCAAGGGTTCGCGCATCTGGCTCGTCCTGGGCGCCGGCAACCGGGACCCGGAGCGGTTCCCGGACCCCGACCGGTTCGACCCGGACCGCCAGGACATCCAGCACCTCGGCTTCGGCAGCGGCATCCACAGTTGTTTCGGCGCTCCGCTGGCTCGTATCGAAGCCCAGCTCGCGCTGGCCCAGTTGGCCCGCCGGCTCGACAACCCGCGACTCGTCGAGGACCCGCCGCCCTACCGTCCGAACGCGGTGCTGCGCGGTCCGCGCCACCTCAAGATCGCGATCGACGGGGTGAGGTGACGGGTGAGCTGAGGGGTCGTCAGGCCTCGATCCGGCGCAACCGCACCAGGCCCAGCCAGGTTTCCGGGCCGGGCCTGGTGTAGGCGGCGTGCACCTCGTAGGTGCCGGGCTCCAGCGGGACCCGCAGATGGTCCCCGCCCTCCGCGTCGCCGCCCGGCCAGGCGGAGTCGAACAGGACGACGGGGCCCGGCACCTGCCAGCGGATCTCGTTCTCCCACACCGCGCTGTCGAGCGCGGCGGGGACCTGGGCCAGCAGCTCGTCCTCGGAGTTGGCGGCGGACCAGCGTATGAACGTGCCGTGGTCCGGCAGGAAGGACGTCGAGGCGGGTTCGTCGCCGAGGACCAGGGCCGCGCTGTCCCCGACCGGGAGCAGTCCGACGTAGCCGTCGACCTCGCAGGCCCGGTCGTAGTCGGTGGCCAGTTCCTCGCTGTCGGCTCCGGCCCAGAACGGCAGGACCGTCTCCGGGACCGCCACGAGCGGGCCGCCGCCCGACTCCACCCACTCCACCGCGCCTGGATCCGCATAACGAGTCATGGGGTGAACCTACACGTACAGCGACAGCACAAGTTCGCCTCAGGGAATCAGCAACCGCAGTCGCCCTCGACGGGCGCGGTCAGCGGGTCCGGAGCCCGGCGCGTACGGCCCTGCCAGGTCTCGAACTCGAAGCCCTCACGCACCCAGTACTCGAACCCCCCGAGCAACTCCTTTACCCGGTAGCCGAGTTCGGCCAGCGCGAGGGCGGCACGGGTCGCACCGTTGCAGCCGGGACCCCAGCAGTACGTGACCACGGGCACGTCCCTGTCGAGGAGCCGGGCCGCCTGCTCGGGGATCAGCGCGGTGGGCAGGTGGACGGCGCCCGGGATGTGGCCCTGGTCCCAGGACTCGGTGGAGCGGGAGTCCAGGACGACGAAGCCGGGGTCGCCGTCGGCGGCGAGGGCGGCGGCCACGTCGGAGACATCGGCGTGGAAGACGAGGCTCGCCCGGAAGTGGGCGGCGGCCTCGGCGGGCGCGGCGGGGGCGACGCGCAGGACGGGGTTCACGGTGGTGGCGGTCATCTGGGGCCTTTCACTGGCCGCCGGTGCGGCGGATCTCCATGACCGGAAATCTACGGCCGGTGACCGATCGCCCTGAAGGTACGATCCCCGGCCCTGGCCTTGTCCGGCCGGGGATTCCCTGTTATCCATCCGCCATGACCGTGTTTTCCCCGGACGCCACCGACTGGCGCATCCTCGACGTCCTCCAGCGCGAGGGCCGGGCCAGCTTCGCCGAACTGGCGCGTGCCGTCGCGATGTCCCCGAGCGCCGTGACCGAGCGGGTGCGCCGCCTCGAGGAAGCGGGCGTGATCCAGGGGTACGCGGCCGTGGTCGACCCGGAGCGGCTGGGCCTGCCGATCCTGGCCTTCGTCCGGCTGCGCTACCCGAACGGCAACTACCGGCCGTTCCACGACCTGGTCGCCGCCACCCCCGAGATCCTGGAGGCGCACCACGTCACGGGGGACGACTGCTTCGTCATCAAGGTCACCGCCCGCTCGATGCGCCACCTGGAGGAGATCTCCGGCAGGATCGGCACCCTGGGCTCGGTGACGACGAGCGTCGTCTACTCATCGCCCCTCCCCCGCCGCGCCATCGGTACCTAGACCCCGCGCCGGTGCAGCGTCGAGCCCGATCTGCCCTTCGCCACCTCCAGTTGGGCGTGGATACGGCGGCGCAGGTCCGGGACATGACTGACGATGCCCACGCTGCGGTCGCGTTCGCGCAGCGAGTCGAGGACGTCGAGGACCTCGTCCAGGGTCTGGTCGTCGAGGCTGCCGAAGCCCTCGTCGATGAAGAGGGTGTCGAGCCGGACCCCGCCGGCCTCGTCGGTGACGACGTCGGCGAGGCCGAGGGCGAGCGCGAGGGAGGCGAAGAAGGTCTCGCCGCCGGACAGGGTGGCGGTGTCCCGCTCGCGTCCGGTCCAGGCGTCGACGACGTGCAGCCCGAGGCCGCTGCGGCCGCGTCCGGTGCGGTCGTCGGAGTGGACGAGGGTGTAGCGGCCGGAGGACATGCGGTGCAGGCGCACGGTCGCGGCGGCGGCGACCTGTTCCAGGCGGGCCGCCAGGACGTACGACTCCAGCCGCATCCGGCGCTCGTTGTCGGCGGAAGTGCCGGCGGTGAGGGCGGCGAGCCGGGCGACCCGCTCGTACTCCTCGCGCAGCGGCCCGAGCCGGCGCACGCCCTCGGTCGCGCGGGCGGACAGCCGGTCGAGTTCGGCGCGGCAGCGGTCGGCCCGGTCCCGGGCGGAGGCGGCGTCGCGCAGCGACCGGGCCGCCGTGGCGGCGGCACGCTCCGCCGCGTCGAGGTCGGCGGGCGGCTGCTGGGCGGCCGCCGCGGTGTCGGCCTCCGCCAGCACCGCGCGCACCGCCGTCTCCTCGGACTGCCAGTCGTCCAGGCGCCGTTGGAGTTGGCGGTGGGCGGTGTCGTCGAGGAGGGCGGCGGCCGCGTCCCGCGGGGTGTCGAAGCCGGCCCGGAAGGCGGCGTCGGCGAGCCGGGCGTCGGCGTCCTTCAGATGCCGGGCGGAGTCGTCGGCGGCGCGGGCGGCGTCGGCGGCGTCGGTGAGCAGCGTCACCTGCCGCTCCAGCTGTGCGGCCCGGGCGGCGACACTTGCCGCACCGCCCCGGGCCGTGACCAACTCCTCTTCCAGAGTGGCCAGTTCCGTGTCGAGACCGTCCCGCCGGGTCAGCCGGGCGGCGGCCCGGACCTCGGCCTGCTGCCGGCCGGCCAGCCGGCGCTCGCGCTCCTGCTCGGCGAGCCGCAGCTCCTCCTGCGCCGCGTGCAGGTCGGAGGCCGCGCGCCGGGCCAGCGCGTACTCCTGCTCCAGCTCATCGGCATCGGCGGCGAGTTGACTGGTGGGGGTGTCGGTCGCCTCGGCGGTGGCGGCGGCCAGTGCCTCGCGGACGGTGCCGAGGCGCCGCTCGTCCTCGGCGCGCTGTTCGTCGGCGCGCTGGTAGGCGGCGAGCGCCCGCTCCTCCGCCTGCCGGTCGACATGCCCCGCGAACTTCCGCGCGGGCGCCGGATGTTCGGTGGACCCGCAGACCGCACACGGTGCGCCGTCGGTGAGATCGGCGGCCAGCTCGGCGGCGATGCCGTTCAGGCGCTGTTCCTTGAGGTCCAGCCAGTGGGCCCGTGCGTCGACGGCCTGCCGCGCGGAGGCCAGGGCCCTGCGCTGGGCCTCGTCCGTGTCCCGGCCCAGCTCGTCCCGCAGCCGCGCCGCCGCCAGCCGCCGGCGGGCGGGATCGCGCTGGACGGCGAGCTGCTCGGCGCGGGTCGCGGCCTCCTGGGCGGAGTCGATCCGGGTCCCCAGTCCCGCGCGTACGGTGTCCCAGTCGGCGAGCCAGCCCGCGGCCTCGCGCAGGGCGTCCTCGTCGTCCCGCTCCTGCCGGTCCAGGCGCCCGCGCTCGTCCACGACCTCGGCGAGCCGTCGCTCGGCCCGGCGCGCGGATTCCAGCCCGCCCAGCTCCTCGGCGGCCCGGCGGGCAGCGGTGGCGAGCCCCGTCGCACCGGCTCCCATGAAGGTCTCCGGCAGCAGCGCACGCGTGCGTGCCTCGGCTGCTGCCGCCTCCCGGTGCCCGGCCTCGGCGGCGTCCCGCAGCTCCAGTGCCGGCGCCACCGCCGCCGCCTGCCGCCCCCGCTCCATCCGCGCCTGCGCCGCACGGCGGTCCCCGGCCCGCTCCTCCAGCCGTACGGCCCGCTCCCGGGCCTCGGCGAACCGGCCCTGCAACCGTGCCAGTTCGCGGACGCCGGCCAGTGCGCGGTCGGCGGCGAACTGGGCGGACTCGGCCGCGGTGAGGCGGCAGTGGGCGAGGGTGAGGTGCTCGCGGGCGGTGCTGCGGGCGACGGCGGCGGCGGTGAGGACGGCCTCGGCGAGGCCGGGCTCGCCCGGGGACAGCTCCGGCAGCTCCATCGCGTCGCCGGCTTCCTGCTGCATACGGTGTGCGTCGGCCAGCAGCGCGGAGTCGCCGTCCCGTACCCGGGCCTCGGCCGCCTTCCGGCGCTCTGCGAGGCGCTTCTCGACGTCGGCGAAGCGCTGGGTGTCGAAGAGGCGGCCGAGCAGCTGGCCGCGGGCCCCGGCGTCGGCGCGCAGGAATCGGGCGAAGTCGCCCTGGGGCAGCAGGACGACCTGGCAGAACTGCTCGCGGCTCATGCCGAGCAGCTGGCTGATCTCCTCGCCGATCTCCTGGTGGGAGCGGCTGAGATCCTTCCAGGCGCCGCCCGTGGCGTCGTACTCGCGCAGCCAGGTCTGGGCCTTGTCCAGGGTGGTGCCGGAGCCGCGTTTCTTGGGGCGCTCCCAGGGCGGCTGCCGGGTGATCTCCAACCGGCGTCCGCCGACGGTGAGTTCGAGGCGGATCTCGGTGCGGGTGGCCGGGTCGGCGTGGTCGCTGCGCAGGGATGTGCCCTGGCCGCTCTGGCGGGCGCCCGGGACGGTGCCGTAGAGCGCGTAGCAGACGGCGTCCAGGACGGAGGTCTTTCCGGCGCCGGTCGGGCCGTGCAGCAGGAAGAGCCCGGCGGCGGAGAGCGCGTCGAAGTCGACGCTCTGGGCGGCGCCGAAGGGGCCGAAGGCGGTGATGTCGAGCCGGTGCAGCCTCACTGGGCGGCCTCCGTGATCCGTCGCGCGTGCGTCCTCACCGCGCCACCTCCCGCACCGCGAGGTCAGCGTGCACGGCGTCGAAGGCGTCGCCCAGCACGGTCAGTTCCCGCTGGTCGGGGCCCGCGCCGCGGACATGGGCGACGAAGTCCTCGGCGATCTGGCGGTCGGTGCGGCCGGCCAGGCGGCGGGCGTAGGTCACGTCGGGGTCGTCCGGGGCACGGTCGGGGGCGAAGACCAGGCTGAGGGCGTGCGGGAAGCGGTCGGCGAGCCGGGCCATCGGGTCGGCGGGGCGGACCGGGTCGGTGAGGGTGGCCTCGATCCAGGCGGACTCGTGCCGGGTCAGGGCGGGGTCGGCGAGCAGGTCGTCGAGCGTGCCGCGGATGCGCGCCAGGTGGCGCGGGACCGGGCAGTCCAGGCGCTCGGCGGTGACGGCGCCGTCGGCGGCCAGCTCGACGAGCCACATGCTCTTGCGGTGGTCGGCCTCGGAGAAGGAGTACGCCAGCGGGGACCCGGAGTAGCGGACGCGCTCGGTGATGGTCTGGCAGCCGTGCAGGTGGCCCAGCGCGACGTAGTCGACGCCGTCGAAGACTCCGGCCGGGACGGCGGCCACCCCGCCGACGGTGATGTCCCGCTCGCTGTCGCTGGCCTCGCCGCCGGTGACGAAGGCGTGCGCGAGGACGACGGAACGCGTGCCCGGCGGGCGGGCGGCGAGGTCGGCGCGGACCCGGTCCATGGCGGCGGCCAGCACCGGCTCGTGCCCGGCCTTCTCGACGGCGAACTCGTCCTTCACCAGGGCCGGTTCGAGATACGGCAGGCCGTAGAAGGCGACGTCGCCGAAGTCGTCGGCGAGCACGACGGGTGTGCCGCAGGCCGACGGCTCGGTGCGCAGATGGATGCCCGCGCGGTCGATGAGACCGGCGCCGACGCCCAGGCGGCGGGCCGAGTCGTGGTTGCCGGAGATCATCACCGTGGGCACGCCCAGGTCGGCCAGCCGGTGCAGGGCGTCGTCGAACAGCTCGACCGCGGCCAGCGGCGGGACCGCGCGGTCGTACACGTCTCCCGACACGACCACGGCGTCGACCGCATGCTCACGCACGGTCGCCACGAGGTGACCGATGAACTCGGCCTGGGCGCCGAGCATGTTCACCCGGTGGAACGCCCGGCCGAGGTGCCAGTCGGAAGTGTGCAGGAGTCTCATGATCCCCGAGGTTAACGGCCGGGTCTGACATCACGGGCGGTTACTCCCGTATCAGCCCGTCATGAGCCGAATGAATTAGAGCCGTTATGTCCAGTTGGTGCTCACTGTCCCGCGTCTCCGTAGGCCTCCCCGCCCAGTTCGAGGCTCGCCGTGCCCGCGGTCGCGTCGGCGAGCCAGGCGCGGAACGTTGCCACGTCGGTGTCCGGCAACCCGATCTCGATGGTGACCGCCTCGCCGTAGCGGACGTCACGGACCTCGCGGCCGGTGGCGCGCAGGTCGTTCTGGATCTTGCCGGCCCGCTGGTGGTCGACGGTCACCGTGGCCAGCCGGAAGCGGCGGCGGGTGATCGCGCCGAGGCTGTCCAGGGCCTCGCCGACGGCTCCGCCGTACGCGCGGATGAGTCCGCCGGCGCCGAGCTTGACCCCGCCGTAGTAGCGGGTGACGACGGCGACGACGTACCGCATGTCGCGGCGCAGCAGCATCTGGAGCATGGGGACGCCGGCGGTGCCGCCCGGTTCGCCGTCGTCACTGGCCCTCTGGGTGGAGGCGTCGGCGCCGATGACGTAGGCCCAGCAGTTGTGGCTGGCGTCGGCGTGCTCCTTGCGGACGCGCGCGACGAAGTCCTGGGCCTCCTGCTCGGTGGCCGCCGGGGCGAGGGCGCACAGGAAACGGGAGCGGTTGACCTCGGTCTCGTGGGTGCCCGTGCGGGCGACTGTGCGGTACTCGTCCTGCATCCGCCCAGCCTATGCGGACTCGCGGGCGCACCCGGCCCGAGGCGGAGCTGCCCCGTCCCGGCCGCGTGGCGGGGTGGGGCCTACCCGTGGCCGCCCCGCGCCACCGTCACGTCCGTCAGCAGCGCCGTCCCCGGGCCCAGCGCCGCCCATGCCGTCCCGTGCCAGGCCAGGACGGCGATCGCCGACGTCGGGAACTTCTTCCGCACCTGCTCCACGGTGTCGTCCAGGCCGTCCCCGGCCAGTTCCAGGACCAGTTCCTCCAGTCCCGGGTTGTGCCCGACCAGCAACAGCGTCTCCACCTCGGGCGGGACCTCGCGCACCACCTCCAGGAGCTCGGGTACACCCGCCGCGTACACCCGCCGGTCGTGGCGAACCGGCGCGGGCGTGCCCCACTGGCCGGAGGCCAGCTCCCAGGTCTGCCGGGCGCGCAGCGCGGTGGAGCAGACCGCGAGGTCGGGCAGGCAGTCGGACTCGGCGAGGGCGCGGCCGGCGGCGGGGGCGTCACGGCGCCCGCGGGGCGCGAGCGGACGCAGCTGGTCGGGGACGCCCTCGGGCCAGGCCGACTTGGCGTGCCGCAGGACGACCAGGCGGCGCAGCGGTCCCGCGCCCGCGCGGGCGATCATGCCGTGCTCCCGAGGTCACGGGTGAGGTCGAGGGCGAGCAGCCGGTCGGCGTAGGCGCAGGTCTCGAAGCGGGCGCCGTCGGGGATCTCGGGCTGGTTCTCCATCCAGCGCAGGACGCCGAGCACCCCGGGTACGTCGAGGTCGCCCTCCCAGGCGTCCCGCAGCCGCCCCCGCACCTTCTCGGGCACCGGCCGCGAGGGGCTGCGCGCCCACTGGGCCACGGCCTGCCGGAGTCGTCCGAGCCTGCGGCCGGCCGCGTCGAGAGCGCCGGCGCCGAGGTGGACGGCCGTGCCGCGCGGGACGTCGAGCAGGGCGAGCCGGAGCGCGGCGGGGTCGGCGAGCCCGTGGAGAACACCGGCGTCGGGGCCACCTGCGGGAGCGACAGTGACGGTCACCCCGGCGCCGGGCACGGTCACGCCCTCCGCCGTCACATGGACGACCTGGGCCTCGCCCAGTCCCGACGCGAGGTCGCGGCCGTCCTCGAAGGGGCGGATACCGAGGGTGGTGGCGGCGGCGTGCAGCTCGGCCTGGTGGTGGTCGGCGGTGAGCAGGGGCAGGACCGGGGTGCCGCCGATCTCCAGGGCGCGCAGGAGCAGGTCGGTGGTGAGCAGCACCCGCAGCGCCGTCAGGTCGTACCCGGAGGCATGGGCCTCGACCCGGGTCAGGGCGCGGCGGGCGGGGGCGGCGGGGACGGTCTCACCGGTCGTGGCGTCGAGGATGCGGAGCACGGGCTGAGCGTAGGCGGCTGGACGGCCGTATGCAGGCACCTTGCTCCGATTCCGGTCACCGTGGCGGGACATGCGGGACATGGGACACCTTCTGCCACTGTTTCTGCCACTGCGTCTGCCGCCACTGCGGCCGCGAAGAGTGTCCCAGCGGTACTGCGCGGGTCCGGCCCGGGCCAGGGAATCAGGGTCCGGGCGGGCACTGTTGGCCACGACAGATGTTCCCCCGAGCCGAGGAGGCCGACGATGTACGGCGACGAAGCGACGATCCGCAGGATCCTGACCGAGACGGGTGACACCTGGGCGGTGGTCGGCCTGTCGTCCAACCGGGGACGCGCGGCATACGGAGTGGCACAGGTGCTGCAGCGGTTCGGCAAGCGGGTCGTACCGGTCCATCCCAAGGCGGAAACGGTGCACGGGGAGCAGGGCTACGCCTCACTCGCGGACATCCCCTTCGACGTGGACGTGGTGGACGTCTTCGTCAACAGCGAGCTGGCCGGCGCGGTCGCGGACGAGGCGGTGGCGAGGGGCGCGAAGGCGGTGTGGTTCCAGCTCGGGGTGATCGACGAGGCGGCTTACCAGCGCACCCGCGATGCCGGCCTCGACATGGTCATGGACCACTGCCCGGCTATCGAAATTCCCCGGCTGGACCGGACCTGAGCTTTATTTGAGGAAGATCTGAGCTTTCCTGTCTTACCCTCTTCTCACTTATCGCAGCTGAATACGGACATTCCGTGACCCTTGCTGACCTGTGCAAAAGCTTTGACCAAGACAGGAAAGATCGAGGGTCAAATTTTTGGAAACACTCTTCAGCCAGAGCGGCGTGCACCCTTAGCTTGTGGCCTCTTGCTCGTTAAATCTGCGTTCAGAAACTGAGAGGCCACTTGACATGGTGAGTGTCGAGAAAGCCGCGACGGAGGACACCACACCTTCGGGCGGTCTGAGGAGGGACGTCGGGCTGATCGGCCTGATGTGGGCCTCCGTGGGCTCGATCATCGGCTCCGGCTGGCTGTACGGCGCGCACGACGCGGTCATACAGGCCGGTCCCTCGGCGATCATCTCGTGGGTGATCGGCGCGGTCGCGATCGTGCTCCTGGCACTGGTGCACGCCGAGCTCGGCGGCATGTTCCCGGTGGCGGGCGGTACGGCCCGCTACCCGCACTACGCGTTCGGCGGCCTGGCCGGCATGTCCTTCGGCTGGTTCTCCTGGCTCCAGGCCGCGACGGTGGCGCCGATCGAGGTCGAGGCCATGATCGGCTACGCCGGTCACTGGTCGTGGGCCCAGCACTTCCAGCACGCCGACAAGACCCTGACGGCCAGCGGTCTGCTGGTGGCGATCGTGCTGATGGCGCTCTTCGTCGGCGTGAACTTCTTCGGCGTGCGCGTGTTGGCGCACACCAACAGCGCCGCGACCTGGTGGAAGATCGCCGTTCCGCTGGCCGCTATCTTCATCATCGCGATCGGCAACTTCCACCCCGCCAACTTCCACTCGGAGGGCTTCGCCCCCTTCGGCGCCAAGGGCGTGCTCGCCGCCATCAGCACCAGCGGCATCATCTTCGCGCTGCTCGGCTTCGAGCAGGCGATCCAGCTGGCGGGCGAGAGCCGCAACCCGAAGAAGGACCTGCCGCGGGCCACGCTCGGCTCGGTCGCGATCGGTGCCGTCATCTATGTCCTGCTCCAGGTCGTGTTCATCGGCGCGCTGTCGCACAGCTCCTTCGCGCACGGCTGGGCCCACCTCGCGTACCAGGGCGACAGCGGTCCGTGGGCAGGCGTCGCCACCATGGTGGGCCTCGGCTGGCTGGCCTGGGTCCTCTACCTGGACGCGATCATCTCCCCCGGCGGCACCGGTCTGATCTACACCACCGCCACCTCACGGGTCTCCTACGGCCTGGCGAAGAACGGCTACGCTCCGAAGATCTTCACCAAGACGGATGCGCGCGGTGTGCCGTGGTTCGGGCTCGTCATGTCCTTCGTGACCGGCGTGATCTGCTTCCTGCCGTTCCCGAGCTGGCACCAGCTGGTCGGCTTCATCACCTCCGCGAGCGTGCTGATGTACGCGGGCGCTCCGCTGGCGTACGGCGTCTTCGCGGACAAGCTGCCGGGCCATGAGCGCCCGTACCGGCTGCCCGGCGGCAAGGTGATCTCGCCGGTGGCGTTCGTAGTCGCCAACCTGATCATCTACTGGGCCGGCTGGGGCACCCTGTGGCGGCTCGGCCTTGCGATCGTGCTCGGTTATCTGCTGCTCGGCGGCTACGCCTGGTACGCCCACAGCAAGAACCTGCCGGACGCGCCCCGGCTGGACTTCCGGGCCGCGCAGTGGCTGCCCGTCTATCTGATCGGCATGGGCCTGATCTCCTGGCAGGGCGGCTTCGGCGGCCAGGGGAACATCCCGCTGTGGTGGGACATCGTGGTCATCGCCGCCTTCTCGATCGTCATCTACTACTGGGCCAAGGCAACCTCGTCCCCGGCCGAGGAGATCGAGCGCAGCATCGACGAGGTCGTGGTCACGGACGCCCCGGCGCACTGACCCGCCCCGACTCCGGTGTCCCGTCAGCCACTGCGGCCCTGCCGTGGCTGACGGGACACCGTCATAATGCGGGGGTGACTCACCCCTCCCCCCACACCAACTCCCCCTCCGAAGAACGCCGTACGGTCGTCATCGTCGGCGCCGGGCCCGCCGGGCTGGCCGTCGGGAACATCCTGCGGGCCGCCGACGTCGACTGTGTGGTCCTGGAGACCGAGAGCAGGCGGTTCATCGAGACCCGGCCCAGGGCCGGGGTCATCGAGGAATGGGCGGTCCGCGGCCTCCGGCAACGCGGTCTGGCCGACGCCCTGCTGGCCCGGGCGCAGGTGCACAGCGAGTGCGAGTTCCGCTTCGGCGGCGAGCGCTTCCGGTTCGACTACGGCGGGCTGACGGACCACCATCACTACGTCTGTCCACAGCCGTTGCTGGTGACGGACCTGGTGCGGGAGTACGCGGACGTGCGCGGCGGCGACATCAGGTTCGGAGTGCAGGACGTCAGGCTGCACGACCTGGAGTCGGACCGGCCGGCGGTGTCGTACGTCGACCCCGGGACCGGTCAACGGCATGTCCTGCGCTGTGAGTTCGTCGCGGGCTGCGACGGGGCGCGCGGGGTGACCCGGGACGCGATACCCGACGGGCGGGTGCGGATCTCCCGGCAGGACTACGGCATCGGGTGGCTGGCGCTGCTCGCCGAGGCACCCCCGTCCTCGGACTGCGTGCTGTTCGGCGTCCATCCGAACGGTTTCGCCGGGCACATGGCACGCAGCCCCGAGGTCACCCGCTACTACCTGCAGTGCCCGCCGGGCGACGACCCGGAGAGCTGGTCCCACGAGCGGGTCTGGGCCGAACTGCGCGAACGGCTCGGCGCGGAAGGGGCGCCGCCGCTCAACGAGGGGCTGCTGGTCGAGAAGCGCGTGCTGGACATGCACAACTACGTGGTCGAACCCCTGGTGTTCGGCCGCCTCTTCCTGGCCGGCGACGCCGGGCACCTGACCGCGCCGATCGCCGCGAAAGGCATGAACCTCGCCCTGCACGACGCCTTCCTGCTGGGCGACGCGCTCGCCGCGCACGTCACCAAGGGCGACGACTCCGGCCTGGACGGCTACTCCCATGCCTGTCTGCGCCGGGTCTGGGACTACCAGGAGTTCTCCGGGTTCCTGTCCGATATCTACCACGGAACCGCGTCCGGCGATCCGTTCCTCGCGGGCACCACTCTGGCCCGGCTGCGCAGGCTCTTCACCTCGCGCGCGGCGGCGACGGCCTTCGCCGAGCAGTACCTCGGTTCGGCCGCCGCCTTCTGAGCTTTACGCGGGAGCACTACGCAGGGACGGCCGCCGGGTCTCCCGCGCGGGTCGTGAACAGCGCCCGGCCGCCGTACGCTGCTGAGCCCGGCCGCCGAGCCGTCCGACCGCATGACAGCGGTGCGGGAGGTCCCGCTGGGCCCGGCACTGGCTGCGGCGACCAGCGATCCGGACGAGGCACTCGCCCTTCTGACCAAGCTCAGCCGTCTGTTGCGGTAGCGGTCTCGGTGAGCCGGTGGTCCGCCACCTTCAGCGCCTCGTCGACCAGTCGGCGCAGATGACCGTGGCGCAGCGAGTACACCACCCGGCGCCCCTCCTTGCGCGTGCCCACCAGACCCGCGAGCCGGAGCCGGGACAGGTGCTGGCTGACGGCGGGCCGCGCGGCACCGCAGACCTCGGTGAGCGTGGTGACGTCGGCCTCCCCCGCCGTCAGGGCGTGCAGCAGGGTCAGCCGGGTGCGGTCACCGAGCAGGGCGAGGAGTTCGGCGGCGAGCGCGAACTGCTCCTCGCCCGGGCTGCGCGGGTGCGCATGGTGCGCAGGTGATAGGTGCATGCGTGCGCTCATACGCACATAATGGCCTCGAGGGCATCGCATGTCCACGTCCCGCGCACCGGAGAGGGGAGCCGCATGAGCGACCGGCACCACCACGAGCAGGCATCCGCGGACGACGGACACCGCCACGAGCACCCGCCCGCGCTCGACGGACACCACCACGAGCACCCGCCCGCGCACGACCGGCACCACCACGAGCACGCACCCGGGGACGACCGGCACCACCACGAGCACGCTCGCGTCCGCGACCGGCACGGTGAGCACGCTCACCGCCACGACCACGGTCACGCCCACCCCTCTCCCGGTGACCTCCGCCATCGCCTCGGTCACCGTCTCGGCCATCTCCTCACCACCCACTCCCACGAGACGGCCGACAAGCTCGACTCCGCCCTGGAGACCTCGGCGCGCGGGATGCGGGCGCTCTGGGGGTCACTGGCCGTGCTCGGGGCGACGGCGCTCGTGCAGGCGGTCGTCGTGGTCCTGTCCGGCTCCGTCGCCCTGCTCGGCGACACCGTGCACAACGCCGCCGACGCGCTGACCGCCGTACCGCTCGGCATCGCCTTCGTACTGGGGCGCCGCGCGGCGAACCGCCGCTTCACCTACGGCTACGGGCGGGCCGAGGATCTGGCGGGGATCGCGATCGTGCTGACGATCACCGCGTCGGCCGCGTTCGCCGCCTGGACCGCGGTCGAACGGCTGCTGGATCCCCGGCCGGTCACGCATCTCCCGGCGGTCGCGGTGGCCGCGCTGGTCGGCTTCGCCGGGAACGAGTGGGTGGCCCGGTACCGGATCCGGGTGGGCCGGGAGATCGGCTCGGCGGCCCTGGTGGCCGACGGGCTGCACGCCCGTACCGACGGATTCACCTCGCTGGCCGTGCTGTTGGGGGCCGGCGGCGCGGCGCTGGGCTGGCAACTCGCCGACCCGCTGGTGGGGTTGGCGATCACCGCGGCGATCGCGCTGGTGCTGCGGGACGCGGCCCGGGAGGTGTTCCGGCGGGTGATGGACGCCGTGGACCCGGAACTGGTGGACCGGGCCGAGCGGGCGCTGTGCGAGGTGCCGGGGGTGCGGGCGGTGGGTGAGCTGCGGCTGCGGTGGATCGGGCACCGGCTGCGGGCCGAGGTCGCGGTCGAGGTCGACGGCGAGGCGACCGTACGGCAGGCGCACGCGGTCGCGGTGGCGGCGGAACACGCGCTGCTGCACGCCGTACCCCGGCTGACGGCGGCCCTGGTGCACGCCGATCCGGCGCCCGCGCCCGGCGAGCAGGACCCGCACCTGGCGCTGGCCCACCACGCGACGCTCTAGGCGCCCAGGCCCTCCAGCACGACCGCGCCGGGCAGCTCGGCGAACGCCTTGCCGGGGACCAGGAGTTTGCCGCGCCGGCGGCCGCTGCCGACCAGGACATAGGGCAGGTCGACGACGGCCGAGTCCACCAGCAGGGGCCAGTCGCGCGGGAGTCCGATCGGGGTGATGCCGCCGTACTCCATGCCGGTCTCGCCCGTCGCGGTGTCCATTGAGGCGAACGAGGCCTTGCGGGCGCCGAGTTGGCGGCGTACGACACCGTTGACGTCGACCTTGGTGGTGGACAGGGCCAGACAGGCGGCCAGCGTCGTCTCACCGCCGCGCTTGCCCGCCACCACCACACAGTTGGCCGACCGCTCCAGCAGGTCGCGCCCGTAGTGCTCGACGAAGACGGCGGTGTCCGCCCACTGCGGGTCAGTCTCGACGTAGATGATCTGCTCGGCGGGGACGGCACCGCTCCATTGCCGTACGGCTTCGGCGACCGGCGCGGTCAGCTCGTCGAGGCAGTCGGGGGCGGGGACGGCGGTGTCGAAGTTTCCGATGGGTGCGCGCATGTCCGCACGCTAACAGCCCGGCCCGCCGGGCTCAGGGCACGGGCGGGACCGAGACGGTCATGACCATTTCCATCGGCACGTCCCCGGTGTTGCCGTACACATGGGCCGTGTTGGCCTCGAAGGAGGCACTGGCGCCCGTCGGCACGCGGTACTCGGCGCCGTCGACGGTGAGGGTCAGTTCACCGGCGGTGACATGGACGATCTCCACGGTGCCGGTGGGATGGGGTTCCGACGGGCTGCTCTCGCCCGGCATCAGACGCCAGTCCCACATCTCCAGCGGGCCGGGCGCCTCGGTGCCGGCGAGGAGGCGGTTGTAGCTGCCGGCGTCGGTGTGCCACAGCCGTACGGCCTTGTCGACGGGGACGATCTGGACCTTGGGGCCCTGTTCGTAGTCGAGCAGCGTGGTGATGCTGATGCCGAGCGCGTCGCCGATCTTGACGACCGTGCCGATGCTCGGGTTGGTGCGGGCCTGCTCGATCTGGATGAGCATGCCGCGGCTGACCCCGGCCCGGGCCGCGAGCACGTCGAGGGTGAAGCCGCGCACCGCGCGCCAGTGCTTGACGTTGCGGGCCAGGGACTGGGTCAGCAGGTCGAGGTCCGACACGTTCCGTCCATCGTCGAGAGCATCACGGTCCATTATTTTAAATGACAGAGTTCAACTGAGTGAACTACGGTGAGGTGTACCTGATCGTTCACCGAACTGTACTGCGAGGCGGGCCGTGACAGCATTCTTCGCCCTGACCACCAGTCTCCTGTGGGGGCTGGCCGACTTCGGCGGCGGGCTGCTCACACGACGCGCCCCGGCGCTCACGGTGGTCGTGCTCTCGCAGGGCATCGCGGCGGCGGTCCTCGGCGTGATCGTGGTCGCCACCGGCGGCTGGAGCGAGGCCGGTCCCCGGCTCTGGTTCGCGTTCGCGGCGGGCCTGGTCGGGCCGGTCGCGCTGTTCTGCTTCTACAAGGCCCTCGCCCTGGGCCCGATGGGCGTGGTCTCCCCACTGGCCACGCTGAGCGTCGCCGTCCCGGTCGGAGTCGGGCTGATACTCGGCGAGCGCCCGGGGCTGCTCCAGTTCGCGGGGATCACGGTCGCCGTCACCGGGGTCGTCCTGGCGGGCGGCCCGCAACTGCGTGGTGCACCCGTCGAGCGCCGCACGATCCTGGTCACGCTGGTCGCGGCGGTCGGCTTCGGCACGGTGTTCGCCCTGATCACGGAGGCGTCCACCAATGTCACCGGCCTCTTCCTGGCCCTCTTCGTCCAGCGGCTGACCAGCGTCGCGACAGGCGGCGCGGCCCTGTGGCGGTCCGTACGGCAGGGCGGGCCCGCACTGCCGAAGGGCGGCTTCGGCTGGTCCACGGTCCCGGCGCTGGGCTTCGTCGGTCTCGCCGACGTCGCCGCCAACGGCACGTACACGGTCGCCGCCCAGCACGGCCCGGTCACCGTCGCCGCGGTGCTCGCCTCGCTCTACCCGGTGGTCACCGCGCTGGCGGCCC
The DNA here is from genome assembly GCF_053611365.1 of Streptomyces sp. NPDC054813. Taxonomy (NCBI): domain Bacteria; kingdom Bacillati; phylum Actinomycetota; class Actinomycetes; order Kitasatosporales; family Streptomycetaceae; genus Streptomyces; species Streptomyces sp. NPDC054813. Next base: position 62,987 of record NZ_JBSHAF010000016.1, read on the forward strand.
GCGGTTTCCTCAGTGAGCGACTGCGGGCCGTCCAGGCGGCGGGGGCGGGGCTGGCGCTGGTGGGGACGCTGCTGCTGGCCACCGGCTGAGTCAGTTCTCGCTCTCCAGGGCGGCGAGCCGCGCCACGCCCTCCTCGTCCAGCTCCGCCAGCGCGCGCAACTGCTCCGGAGTCATGCCCTCCGGTATCGGCACCGGTGCGGGCGTGCGCAGCGGCGGCTGCCAGCCGGTCTCGGGGGTCCAGCGGCGTACCACCCGGGCGGGCGCGCCGGCCACCACGGCGTGGTCGGGCACCGTGCCCCGGACCACCGCGCCGGCGGCCACCACCACGTTCCGGCCGATCCGCGCGCCCGGCAGGATCACCGCGCCGGTGCCGATCCAGCAGCCCGGACCGATCTCCACGGGCTCCATGCGGGGCCACTGCCTGCCGATGGGCTGGTGCGGGTCGTCGTAGGAGTGGTTGGTGGAGGTGACGTAGACGTACGGGCCGAAGTAGCAGTCGCTGCCGATGGTGACGGTCGTGTCGGCGATGACGTGGCTGCCGCGGCCCAGGACCACGCCGTCACCGATGCGCAGGATCGGCTCGGGGCCGAGGTCGAGGTCGGGCATCAGGCCCGCGGTGAGGGTGACCTGTTCGCCGACGATGCAATGGGAGCCGAGGTGGATCCACGGTTCGCCGAAGACCGTGCCCAGCGGGAAGGCGAGGCGGGTGGCCTCGCCGATCGCGCCGAACCGGAAGCGGCCGGGGTGGTCGGCGGTGACGGAACCCGTGCGCTGCATCCAGGCCCAGCCCGCGTGCACCGCGCGCTGGGCGAGGCGGCGGCACCAGGACGAGAACGTGTTCTTGGGCTTCGGCACGGGGTCACGCTACGCGGAGGGGACCGCCGACGAGAGGGTGGGCTGCTGTGATCTTCGCCCCAGGGGGTGAGCTAGGTTGCCGTGGACGTCGATGGCGATGGCGATGGGAGACCGTGATGACGCAGAAGGCGCTGATCGTGGGGATCGGCGGGCGCGAGCCGAAGATCGAGGACGACGTGTTCGTGGCGCCGACCGCCTCGGTGATCGGGGACGTGACGCTGAAGGCGGGGGCGAGTGTCTGGTACGGCGCGGTGGTGCGGGGGGACGTCGAGAAGATCACCGTGGGGGCGCAGGCGAATGTGCAGGACAACGTGACGCTGCACGCCGATCCGGGGTTTCCGGTGAGTGTGGGTGAGCGGGTGTCCATCGGGCACAACGCGGTGGTGCACGGGGCGACGGTCGGGGACGACTGCCTCATCGGGATGGGGGCGACGGTGCTGAACGGGGCCGTCATCGGGGCGGGGTCGCTGGTCGCGGCTCAGGCGTTGGTGCCGCAGGGGATGGTGGTGCCGGCGGGGTCATTGGTGGCGGGGGTGCCGGCGAAGGTGCGGCGGGAGTTGAGTGAGGAGGAGCTCCAGGGGGTGACCCTCAACGGGACCTTCTACGCGGAGTTGGCGAAGGCGCATCGCGGGGTGCACGAATAGGTGGTACGGCGGGTGCAGCGGGTGGGGGCTGATCGCGCCCACGCGGCGGAGCCGCAAATGGACACAGCCCCGCGCCCCTGGCAGATCTACTCCCCGGCGCCTACCGGTTCGGCTTCCTTCTCAGGGACCTGGAACTTCTTTGCCTTGCGCCGCACGATCAGCATCGACGCCACGCCCACCAGCACCGCCAGCGCCAGCGCCAGGCCCACGTACGAGAACCTCTTCAGCCAGTCCTCCGCGACGATGCCCACGTAGTAGACCACCGCCGTCGTGCCGCCCGCCCAGCAGATGCCGCCGAGCAGGTTCGCCGTCAGGAACTTCCAGTACGGCATGTGCAGCACGCCCGCCAGCGGGCCCGCGAAGATGCGCAGGAGGGCGATGAAGCGGCCGACGAAGACCGCCCACATGCCCCACTTCTCGAAGGAGCGCTCGGCGGTGGCGACATGGCCCTCGCCGAAGTGTCTCGGGAACTTCCGGCCCAGCCAGGCCAGCAGCGGGCGGCCGCCCTTGCGGCCGATCGCGTAGCCGATGGAGTCGCCGATCACCGCGCCCGCGGTGGCACAGGCGCCGAGGACGATCGGGTTGATGCCCGAGTGCTGGGAGGAGAGCAGCGCGGCGGAGACCAGCACGATCTCGCCGGGCAGCGGGATGCCCAGGCTCTCCAGCCCGATGACCAGCGCCACCAGGGCGTAGACGGCGACCGCCGGTACCGAGTCGAGCCATTCCTGGACGTGCACCGCCGGATCCTCCCCTGTCGCGTGCTGCGTACCCCAGGAAGGCTACCCGGTCGGCCGGGTACGGCCGTGCCCGCGGCACCGGCCCGCCCCCCGGCCTTCGGTTTTCGGACATCCGGGTGTCATACGGGACGGGAAGGCTCCCCAGCGGTCCCGCACGCCTGCGGTCCCGCTCGCCTGCGGCTCCCCACCGCGGCCCGCCGTGGAAGGACAACGTCCCCGTGTCCTCACCGTCCTCGCTCCGCTCCGACGCGCCCGTGCGTACCCTGTCGACGCCCTCGATGGCCGGCCGGCCGCTCCGGCTCGCCCTGTGTCTGTCCCCGCTGCTCATCGCGGCGGTCTGGGGGCTGACCAACCAGTCCCTGCTGTACGAGGGGGTCGGCAGGCTCGCCCGCGCCGAACCCGCGTGGCTGCTGGCCGCGGGCGGTCTCACCTGCCTGACCTGGGTGGTGGCCGCCTGTATGCGGCAGGGTGCCGTGCCCGACCGGCTGCCGCCGGGGCTGCTGCTGGCCTCGCAGTTCGCCGCCGGCGCCGCCAACCACGCGCTGCCCGCCGGACTGGGCGCACACGCCGTCACCGTCCGCTTCCTCCGCACCCGGGGCGTCCCCCTCGAGCGGGCCACCTCCTCGATAGCGCTGTACTCGGTGGCCAAGTCGGGTGCGAAGACGGTCGTGCTGATCGTGTTCCTGCTGTCCTCGTCCGCCTGGCGACGGCTGGGCGAGCTGGTCCCGGACGGCGTGGTGCTGGTCCCGGTCGCCGCCGTCCTCACCCTGGTGACCATCGCGATGGCCGTCGTACGACCGCTGCGACGGCCGATCACCGGGCTGGTGCGGTGTGCGCTCACCAACGCCCGGACGGTGCACGCCCGGCCCTCCCGGGTGCTGGCCCTGTGGGGCGGCGCGACGGCGATGCCGCTGGTGCAGGCGAGCGTGCTGGCCTGCACCGGGGAGGCGCTCGGGCTCGGGCTCTCGTGGGGCACCGTGATCTTCGCGTACCTGGCGGCGGGCACCGCGGGGGGTGCCGTACCGGTACCCGGCGGGGTCGCGGTGGACGCGGCGCTGGTGATCACACTGGCCGCGTTCGGCTCCCCGGTCGCGGTGGTCACCGCGACCGTGATCGGCTACCGGGTGCTGACCGACTGGGTACCACTGCTGCCGGGCGCCCTGGTGCTGTCGGCGATGATCCGCGCCAAGGTGCTCTGAGGGCTCAGTCGCGGCGGGCCACGATCCGGTAGGCGTTGGAGACGCGCAGCCGGTGCGCGAACGGCCGTACGGCGAAGCGGTCCGCGAGCGTGCCCGCGATCAGGGCCGGGATCCCGGCGAGGAGCAGGGCGGCGCGTGCCGTCTTCTGCAGAGCGCCCGGCGGGCGGGGCAGCCAGGGGGCGTCCTCGCGCGGGGCGGTGTGGTCCAGGGCGAGCCAGACGGCGGCCAGCAGGTCGACGGGGTCGTGCGCCTCGGCGTGCTGTTCCGCGACCACCGTGAAGCCCAGCTCGGTGAGGCGGGCGCGGAGGTTGGCGACGGGGACGAAGTGCAGGTGCTGCGGCTGGAGCCAGGGCAGCCACCAGCGGCCGAGCAGCCGGGCGTAGCGGCTCTCCGGGTCGGGGACCTCGATGAGGAGGTGGCCGCCGGGGCGTACCGCCTGGTGGGCGGCGCGCAGTTCGCTGTCGGGGTCGGTGCTGTGCTCCAGGTAGTGGAACATGCTGACCACGTCGTAGCCGGCCGCGAGGTCGGGGGCCAGCTCGGGGAAGGCGCCCCGGTAGGCGCGCTCCACGCGGCCCTCGCGGGCGGCCAGTTCGACGCCGTCGGTGAAGTCGAGGCCGTCGAAGGCGGTGCCGGGCAGCACCTCGCGGGCGGCCTCGCAGAAGTGGCCGTGGCCGGTGCCGACGTCGAGCCAGTTCTTGGGGGTGGCGTCGTGCGGGAGCATGGACTCGGCGCGGCCCCGGTACATCTTGGTGCGGCCGCCGAAGGTGCCGCTCATCTTCTGTTCGCCGAGGCCGTCGTAGAAGTCGCGGTAGTAGAACTCCAGGCCGGTGCCGTTCAGGCGCGGGTTCTGGAAGGTGTGCCCGCACTTCTGGCAGCGGTCCAGTTGGAAGCGGCCGGGCTTGTGCTGGAGCAGGTCGGTGGTGCGCAGCCGGGTGGTCAGCCGGTCGGAGGCACACCAGGGGCAGGTGGTGCGGCGGGGTTCGAAGAAGCGGTCGACGCCGTCGGCCAGGTCCCGCTGGTAGGCGGAGCGCAGCGCCTCGATCTCACTCTGCTTGCTCATCGGGTCTCCTGAATCGCGAGTCGACTGCCAGGTCTTCCAGGTGGGTTGCGGCGACCGGTGCGCCGCCCGCGGCGCGGAACGCGGTGCGGATCCGGGCCGCCGCGGTGCGCGGGCCGGGCTCGTACAGGACGGTGTCGAGGGCCTCGCCCAGCCGCTGGGCGGTGACCCGGCCGAATCTGACCCGGACGCCCGCGCCCGCGTCCACGACCTGCCCGGCGATCACCGGCTGGTCGTCCCGGATGGGGGCGACGACCAGCGGGACGCCGTGCCAGAGGGCCTCGCACACGGTGTTGTGCCCGGCGTGGCAGACGACCGCGTCGACCCTCTCCAGCAGCGGGAGCTGGGGCAGCGAGGGCAGGATCAGGATGTCCTTGTCGTCGGTGGCGGGGGGCAGGGTGCCTCCGGGGTCGGCCACCAACGCCTGGACCCGGTGGGCGCGTTCGCGCACGGCGGCCACGCACTCGGCCAGGAACCGCCCGCCGACGTCCGCGTTGGCGGTGCCGAGCGAGACGAGGACCCGCTCCCGGCTCGGGTCCAGCCACTCCCAGGGGAAGCCGTCGGCCACCGGCCGCTCCGAGATTGACGGGCCGACGTGACGGATCCTCACCTGATCGGTTCTGCCCGCCAGTTCGGGGGTGGTGAAGGCGAGCGTCAGATGCGGTGAGAAGCGCGGGTCGGTGGTGCCCGCCGGGTCGCCGATGCGGTCCCGGAGCTCCGCGAGCCGGGCCCGGAGCCACTCGGCGACCTTGGGGATGCCGTCGTAGGCGCCGCCGAACTCGGCGGAGGTGGTCGCGGAGGTCGCCCAGGGCAGGCCGAGCCGGTCGGCCACCAGGGCGCCGGCGAAGGCCTGTTGGTCGGCGACCACGACATCGGGGCGGAAGTCGTCGACGGCCGCCCGGACCCCGGGCGCCATCGACTCGGCGAGCGGCACCAGGAACCACTCCCACAGGAACTTCAGCGCCTCCGCGCCGCGCAGGTCGGCGGGCCGTTCGCCCTCGGCCGCCCCCGCGCACGGGTACACCCGTGCCTGGGATCCCGCCAGCCGGCGCAGCAGCGCGGCGTCCGGGCAGACCCAGGCCACCCGGTGGCCGCGCGCGGTGAGTTGGGCCGCGACGCCGACGGCCGGGTTGATGTGCCCGACCAGGGGCGGTACGACGAAGAGGTAGCCGCTCACCGGACGCCGGCCGCCCGCGCCCCGCTGACCGAGTGGATCAGCTCCATGATGTGCCCGCCGACCGTGCCGGCCGCCTCGACCAGCACGGAGTGCTCGTGTCCGGGCAGCACCACCGACCGGTAGTCCGCCAGCAGGGCCTCCTTCAGCGGGACCACGTCCACCAGGTCCGAGTCACCGCCGTACACCCCGAGGACCGGGCAGCGGACGGCGCTGATCTGGTCCTCGGTCAGGACCCGGCTGGCCGGGATGTCCCGGCCGAGGCTGGTCTCGCGGGCCAGCCGGGCCGCGCCCCTGGCCAGGCGGGCGGTGTTGTGGCTGCGGTTGGCGGTGATCCAGGCGATGGCGTCCTGCTCGTTGTGGGCGAGCTCGGTGACCACCCGGCGCAGGATGCCGCCCAGCTTGTCCGCCCAGGCGGCGGTGGCGGGCTCGGACTCGATGAGAGTGAGACTGGCGGCGCGTTCGGGATGGCGGGCCGCGTAGCCGAAGGCGATGGTGCCGCCGTAGGAGTTGCCGACGAGGTGGACCGGGCCGGTGATCGACAACTGGTCGAGCAGGGCCTCCAGGTCGTCGATGTTGTGGTCGAGGGTGTAGCCGCCGGACGGCCGGCCGCTGCGGCCGTGGCCGCGCAGGTCGTACATGACCACGTCCAGGCCGGAGGCGGCGAAGGCGGGCGCCACGGTGAAGTAGTAGCTGGCGAGGCTGTCGGTGAGCAGCCCGTGGACCAGGACCACGGTGGCGACCGGGGTACGGCCCTGACCCGGGCCCATTCTCTGCACGTGCAGCCGGATGTCTCCGGTGTCGACGATCGCCATGGCTCAGCCCGCCTCCGTGGCCTTCAGGCTCCACACGACGTACTCCACCAGCCGGCCGACGGTCAGCCCGATGATCTCGTCGAACTCCATCCCGGCCAGGAACTCGGCGAAGTTGACCCGTTTCCCGTACCGCTCCTCCAGGAGTCCGGCGAGGGTGACCAGGTCGATGCTCTCCAGCTCCAGATCACGGTTGAAGGTGGTGCTCATGTCGATCTCGGCGTCGTCGTCGCCGTACTCCTCCAGGAGGGTGCGGAGCATCCGGGTGAGGTCGGCGAGCACCGCCTCCTCGTCGGCGCGGACTTCGGGCTGGGTCGGATTCATCGCGGGTCCTCCTCTGGGTCTGCGACTGCCGGTCCGGTCGTCCAGGCCACGACGTAGTCGCGGTCCGGCAGTGCGGGGGGATTGCGGACCGGCGCGCAGTGCACCGGGTAGGCGCGTTCCAGCCGGCCCGAGACCAGCAGCCGGCTGCCGTCCGGGGCCGCCTCCAGCACGGCGAAGTCCCTCGGGCGGCCCTCGAATCCGGTGCCCTCCGCCTTGGCGACGGCCTCCTTGGCGGCCCAGAACCGGGTGAACCACAGCCCCGTGGAGCCGGTTCCGGAGAGTTCGTGCAGCAGGCGCAGTTCGTCCGCGCCAAGGGCGGCCGCCAGGGCGGCCGGGTCACGTTCGGTGACCTCTTCGAGGTCGATGCCCGGGCCGGGCCCGGGCCGGTGCGGTCGTACGATCGCCACCGCCGCCTCGGCCCGGTGGGCGAGCGAGACGTCCAGCGCGGGCAGCGTACGGCCGTGCACACCGCACACGTATGGTCGGCCCACCTCGTCGTTGTGCACTCGGAGTTCGGCCGGGAAGACGGGGCCCTCGCCGTGCTGCCAGAGCCACTGCCGGACCGCGTCCTTGGCGGCGATCCGGCCGAGCAGCCACTGTCTGCGGCCGCGCGGCGCGTGCTCCGCGTACTGCGAACGCTCCACTCCGCCGAGGGAGTTGCGCATGATCAGTTCGCGGGAGGCGAGGTCCGGCCAGCGTTCGTGGACGAGTGCCCAGCCGCCGGGCCGCGCCTCGGAGAGGGTGTTGCGGTCGGGGAAGCGCTCGACGGGGCGGGTCTGCGGGTCGTTGTCGAAGCGCCGGTCCTGCCAGCCCCCGATCCGGGCCCACACCCGGTCCTCGACGGTCAGCTCCACGTCCGCCTCCAGGACGGTGTCGGTGAGCGAGGTGATCTGCACCAGGCAGCCGACCTCGGTGCCGGGCGCGGGATGCGGGCCGTGGAAGCGGGTCTCCCGCATCCCCACCGGGAAGACGACGGTCCGTTCGGTGCGGGTGGCCATGATCCAGTAGCCGAGGATCTGGCCGACGTTGTCCAGCAGGGCGCCCGGGGCGGCGGGCGTGGTGATCACCCCGCGGACGTGCCGGTCGCCGATCGCGGTGAGTTCGGTGACGCCCTGGAACGCCGGGCCGTGGAACATCCAGCGCTCGGAGTAGAGCTGGGCGGCCGTGTGGTCGGGGATGCGTTCGGGGGTCGGCGGTGCGGTGGGGGCGGCGGGTGGCGGCGCGTGGCCGGGGGCGAGTTCGACGACCGCGCGGGCGGTGGGCCCGAAGGTGACCGAGACGCGGCCGGGGCTCTCGGGGGTGACGGTGACCGGGACGTCGACGGGGGGCGTGGCGGTGAGCCAGCGGTCGAAGCGGGCGCCGTGCACGGCCACCGCCCGCAGCCCGGTGGCCTCCTCGGCCGCGTCCATCATGTGCCGGACGATGGTGGTGGCCGGAACCACCGGCCAGCGGTCCTCGATGTCCGGCCAGTCGGCGCGTTGCGGGTAGAAGCAGTGGTCGAGCAGGTGGGGCATGGTGTCCGGGGAGACCCGGACGGTGGTGGTGCGCGCCGTGGGGGCCGACGGGACCGGCGCGGCCGGCCGGACCGGTGTGGGCTGCGGGACCGGCGAGGCCTGTGGGGCCGGCGGGGCCTGCCGGGCCGGCGGGGCCGGTGTCCGGTGTGCGGTGAGGACGGCCACCGCGGTGTCCGCGGTGTCGCGCAACAGCGCGCTGAGTTCGGCGGCGGCCGGGACGCGGACGGCGAGGTCGTCGAGCGGGGACGGGCCGGTGGGCACGGCGGGCCGCCCCAGCTCGGCGCGGAGCCGGTGCAGGACCGGGCCGTCCAGGGAGATCAGGGCGCCGTCCAGGTCGAGGCGGACGGGCGGGAGGTGTCGTACCGGCGTACTCGCGCCGCTCGTGTCGGGGGTGGCCGGTGCCACAGCCGGTGCCACGGCCGCGCCGGCCGTCCACAACGCCGTTGCCACCCTTCGGAGTTGACCGAGGCCCGAGCGGTGCGGGGAGTTGGCGGCGACGGCCAGGTGGTCGCGGTCGCCGAGGGTGTCGGCGATGAGGGAGGCCAGCTGGCCGGGGCCGGTCTGGACGAAGGTGCGGTGCCCTGCGGCGTACAGGGCCTCGACCAGCTGCCGGAACCGGACCGGCTCCAGCAGGTGCCGGACGAACAGCTCGCGTACCTCCGCCTCGGCCTGCGGGAAGGGGGCCGCGGTGGTGCCGGACCAGACCGGGACGGTGGGCCGGTGCAGCCGGAAGCGCTCGGCGGCCTCCTTGATGGGCGTCAGGTACGGCTCCAGCATCGGCGTGTGGAAACCGGACCGGAACGGCAGCACCTGGCACAGCACGCCGTCGGCGCGGAAGGAGCGGACGAAGTCGGCCACGGCCCGGTCCGGACCGCAGACCATCGACTGGCCGGGCGCGTTGTCATGGGAGAGGACGATCCCGGCGTCCGCCCAGTCGTCGTCCAGGGCGGCCAGGACCCGCTCGGCGGGGGCTCCGACGGCGGCGAAGGCGAGGCCCGGGACGGTGACCCCGTCGGGGTCGAACTCAGCCATGAAGGCGTCGACTTGGTCGCCGGAGTAGAGACCGGCGGCCACCATCGCCGTCCACTCGCCGACGCTGTGCCCTGCGACCGCGTCCGGGACCACGCCCATCCGGCGCAGCGCGGTGTCCAGGAGCCGCCCCACGCCGACGACACCGAACCCATGACGGCCCACGTCACCGACCCGTACGTCCTGATCGGCGGGGCGGGTGACGGTGGGGAGGCCGAAATGCGTGGCGATGTCGTCGACGCGGGGAGTGAACTCGCCTTCCAGGCCGGGGAAGACGAAGGCCAGCCTGCCGGTGTCGAGGAGCGGGGTGGGCCGGAACCACACGTCGTTGCGGCCCTGCCAGGCCCGGCCCTTGCCGACCGCACGGCGGGCCAGGGCCAGCCGTTTGGCGGTGGGGTCGACGATGCCCAGCCGGGCCGGACCGGCCTCCGGGTGGGCACGGTCGGGGGCGAGGCCGGCGACGAGGACGGCGGAGTCGTCGGCGGCGAGGGCGACGGCGAGCTGCTCGGGGGTGGGGGCGGCGAGGAGGAGGATGCGCTCGGGCTCGGTGACCGTCGCGACGGACGCCACGGGCGCGACGGCGGTGGCACGCCTGCCGGGCGCCTCCTCCAGCACCACGTGTGCGTTGATCCCGCCGAACCCGAACGCGTTCACCCCGGCTCTGCGGACCGGCTGGTCGGGGGTGGTCTCCCAGGGCTCGGCCCGGTCCAGGGTGCGGAAGCGGGTGTCCGCGAGGGCCGGGTGCGGGTCGTCGCAGTGCAGGGTGGGCAGCAGGGTGGCATGGTGCAGGGCGAGGGCGGCCTTGACCAGCCCTGCCACTCCGGCGGCCGGCATGGTGTGGCCGATCATCGACTTCACGGAGCCCAGCACGGCCCGCTCGTCGCTGCCGCTCGGCCCGAACACCGCGGCGAGGGTGGTGAGTTCGGCACCGTCTCCGGCCGGGGTCGCGGTGCCGTGCGCCTCCAGGAGCCCGACGGAGTGCGGGGCGGCGGGGTCGAGACCGGCGGCCCGCCAGGCCTGGCGTACGGCATGGGTCTGGCCGCCGGGGTCGGGGTTGACGAGTCCGGCGGTACGGCCGTCGCTGGCCACGCCCGTACCGCGGATCACCGCGTAGACGCGGTCGCCGTCGCGTTCGGCGTCGGCGAGGCGCTTGAGGACGACGACGCCGGTGCCCTCGCCGATGAGGATGCCGTCGGCCTCGCGATGGAAGGGGCGGATGCGCTGGCTCGGGGAGAGCGCGCGCAGCTGGGAGAAGACGCTCCACAGGGTGATGTCGTGGCAGTGGTGCACTCCCCCGGCGAGCATCAGGTCGCAGCGCTCCGCGGTGAGTTCGGTGACCGCCTGGTCGACGGCGACCAGCGAGGAGGCGCAGGCCGCGTCCACGGTGTAGGCGGGGCCGCGCAGGTCGAGACGGTTGGCGATCCGGGAGGCGGCGAGGTTGGGCACCAGGCCGATCGCCGACTCGGGGCTGGCGGGCCCGAGCCGCTCGGTGAACGCCTCCCGCACCCGGGCCAGTTGGCCGGGGGTGAGGTCGGGCACCAACTCGCCTAGCGTGCGTATGAGTTGCCCCGCCGTCCGGACCCGCTGGTCGAGCCGGACCAGACCGGGCGTGAGATAGCCGCCCCGGCCCAGGACCACGCCGATCCGGTGCCGGTCCGGCAGCCGGTCCGCGCCACCGGCGTCGGCGATCGCGGCGGCGGCCACGTCGAGGGCGATCAGCTGGTCGGGTTCGGTGCCGTCGACGGAGTTCGGCATGATGCCGTACCGGGTGACCTCCACCTCGGCGAGGCCGTCCACGAAGCCGCCGCGCCGGCAGTACACCTGGTCGGGGACGGCGGGCCCGCTCGCCGAGCCGGGCCGGTAGTAGTCCGCGTCCCAGCGCCCTTCGGGCACCTCGCCGATCGCGTCCACGCCGTCGCGCAGGTTTCTCCAGTACGCGTCGAGGCCTGCGGCGCCGGGCAGCAGCACCGCCATGCCCACGATCGCGACCGGTGTCCGGCCGTCGTCGGTCATGTCACCAGCCCGACGCGGTGTAGACGACGGCACGGACGGACTCCGCGCCCCAGGCGAGTTCGCGCAGCAGCGCGGCGGCGCCCTCGTCGGGGTCGATCAGCCGGACCCCGCGCCGGGCGTACTCGCGCCCCAGCTCCGGGCTGACCATGCCGGTGTGGCGGCCGGTCGGCGCCCACGGCCCCCAGTGCACGGTCAGCGCCCGGTTGCCGGTGCGGTCCGCCCAGTCGGCGCCGAGGCTCTCCAGGGCGTCGTTGGCGGCGGCGTAGTCGACCTGGCCGCGGTTGCCGAGGACGGCGGAGATGCTGCCGAACAGCACCGCGAAACCTGGCCCGTTGGGCAGCTCCTCGAGGGCTGCGAGCAGGGTGGTGGCGCCGTTCGTCTTGGTGCCGTAGACCCGCTGGAAGGACTCCGGGGTCTTCTCGGCGATCAGCCGGTCCTCGATCACCCCGGCCGCGAAGACGACCCCGTCCAGGCGGCCGTGGTCGGCGTGGATCTCCTTGACGGCCTGGAGCGCGGAGTCCCGGTCGCGGAAGTCCACGGCGCGGTAGCGCGCCTCGCTGCCGAGCGCGGCCAGTTCGTCGAGGGTGGCGGTGATCTCCCGCTGGGCGAGGATCAGTTCGGTCTCCCGGTTGACCTCGGCGGGTTTGAGTCCGCCCCGGGCCGCGAGGGCCGCGCGGAGTTCGGCGGGGGTACCGGCGGCGGCGGTGTCCGGGGTCTCGGGGCCGGTGGGCGCTGGGGTCCGGCCGAGCAGTTCGACACGGCAGCGGCAGGCGGCGGCCAGCCCGGCCGCGAACTTCGCGGTGATGCCCCGGGCCCCGCCGACCAGCAGCACCACGGAGTCCCGGTCCAGGCCGAGCGCGGCGGCCTCGGCGGCGCCCTCCCCGGCGGGTCCGGCGCCGGTGCTGCCGAGCGGGCCCAGCGGTACCTCGGCCAGCTCCAGCCCCTGCCGGCCGGCGGCGGTGCGCAGGACCACGGGGACCGGGTCCGGTGCGAGCAGTTCGGCGAGCAGTGCCTCGGCGACGGCGGCCGGTCCGGTGTCCGCGAGGGTCACGACCCGGGCGACCGTGTCCGGATACTCCCGGGCGACGGTTCGGAACAGCCCGTGCAGCCCGGCCGAGCGGGCCGCGTCCTCGCCCTCGGCGGGCCGGGCGGCCAGCAGCCAGCGCGGGCCGCGCGCCAGTGCCGCCCGCAGCACGGGGAAGGCGTCCGGCAGCACGGGCGGGTCGCTGCCGGGCAGCGCACCCAGGTAGAGCACGCCGTCCACGGTTCCGTCCGCCTCGCCGAGCCGGTGGTCCCGGCCGACGGTCACACACTCGACGCCGTACGCGGAGAGCCGTTCCGCCAGTCGGGCGCCGTACGCGGAGACCTGGTCCGCCCGTTGGGCGCCGTCCCCGAGGATCACGAACCGCCTGCCGGACAGCAGGGCGGCCGGGTCGGCCGCGGCGTCCGGCTCCGCCAGCGCGACGGGGCGCATCTCGAACCGCTTCGGCGCCGCGCCCGGGGGGACCTCCTCGGCGGTGGTGGGCCGGAGTGCCGACGCCGGTACGCGCGGGCCGGGTGCGGGCTCCGACGTGCCGGCCCCGACAGCCGCTGCCGCCGGCTCGGCCACGGCGCCCGTCCGCTCGGCGGTGCCGCCGGTGGTGGCCGTGGCCGTCTCCTCCGGCCGGCCGCCGGTGTCGACCCGGGCCCGCAGCCATCCGGTGACGGCCGCGGCCGTCCGGGCCTTGGCCAGTTCCTCCAGCTCGGCGTCGTCCAGGGTCTCCGCCCCGCCCGCGATGCCGAGCCGCTTCGCCAGCTCCCCCGCGATCTCGGCCCGTTTGATGGAGTCGATGCTCAGGTCCGCCTCCAGATCGAGGTCGGGCTCGATCATGTCGACGGGGTAGCCGGTGCGCTCGCTGATGATCTCCAGGACGACCCGCTCGACGTCGGTCTCCGCAGCCGGCTCCACGGCGGGCACGGCCCGCACGGCCGGCACGGCCACCGGCTCCGGCTGGGGTACGACGATGTCTGCGGATGCGAGAGCGGGCGCAGGCTGCTGCGGTGACACCGGCGCGGCGGGCACCGCCCCCGGTGTCGCTCCGAAGTAGGTGAGCAGCACGTCGCGCTGCGCGGCGATCATCTCCCGGCTGGTGCGCAGGAATTCGGAGATCAGCGCGTCCCGGTCGGCCGGGGCGCCGTGCGGCTGGTTCGTCGTCACAGTCGTCTCCACGACTCGTCGGGCCGGTGCGAGGGCACCGGGCAGGAGGTCTCCGGCGGCGGTGCGCACGAGCTGTCCGTCGACCGTCCAGCCGGGCCGCTTGGGCACCGGGGTGCGGACCGCGTCCACGGCGTCTCGGCCGCGCAGCAGCCAGGCGGCGCGTACCGGTGCCCCGGCCACGGCCAGCCGGGCGAGTGCGTCGAGCCAGCCGCGCAGTCCGCTGTCGGCGCGGGGCTCGCAGGCCACGGTGGTGTGCGGGCGGTCGCCGAGGATCTGCCCGACGAGCCGGGTGAGGACGGTGCCGGGTCCGGCCTCGACGAAGACCCGGGCCCCGGCCTCGTACATCGCCTCGATCTGGGCGGCGAAGGCGACGGGGGAGCCGATCTGGGCGGCGAGTTCGGCGCGTACGGCAGCGGGCTCCGGCGGGTAGGGGGCTGCCGTGCGGTTGGACCACACCGGGAACTCGGGCGGTCGTACGGCCGTCTCCGCGAGCACCTCCGCGAACCGGTCCCCGGCACCGGCGACCACCGGGCTGTGGAAGGCGCACGCCACCGGGATCCGTTTGGCGCCGAGCCCGCCCTCGCGCAACCGCCGCACGGCTTCGGTCACTTCTTCCGTCGGGCCGGAAATCACACTCTGCTTGGGCGAGTTGTGGTTGGCGACCACGACCGAGTCCGGGACGCCGGTGGTGCGCAGCGCGCGCTCGACGTCCTCGGCCGCGCCGGACACGGCGGCCATGGTGCCCGGTTCGTCGCCCGCGGCGGCCAGGATCGCGGCGGCGCGTTCGGCGCTGAGCTCCAGGAGGGTCTCGGGGGTGAGGGCGCCGGCCGCGCTGAGGGCGACGAGTTCGCCGTAGCTGTGTCCGGCGGCCATGTCGGGGCGGACTCCGGCCGCCGTCAGCAGGGCGTGGGCGGCGAGGCCGGTGATGCCGAGGGCGGGCTGGGCGGCCCGGGTGTCGGTGAGGGCGGCCCGGTGGCGCTCACGGGTGGCGTCGTCGAAGGCGGTCGGCGGGTAGAGGGGGCCGGCGTGGGCCCGGCCGAGCTGGAGGTAGTGCTGCAACTCGGGGAAGGCGACGAGGAGGTCGGCGAGCATGCCGGGGCGCTGGCTGCCCTGGCCGGGGAAGAGGAACGCGACCTTGGCGGCGGTGTCGGCCGTCGGGTCGGCCAGGTGGATGCCGGCGGCCGGGTCGTGCTCGCCCGCGAGGACCCGCCGCAGCTGCGCAGTCAGCTCGTCCGGGTCACGCGCCACCACCGCGGCCCGCACCGGCTCGTGCGAGGCGTCCGAGCGGCGGGCGGCGGCGAGCGCCAGGTCACGCAGCCGCCACGACCCCGTCTCGGCGGCCCGCAGGATCTCCTCGGCACCCCGGTGGGCCGCCTTCTCGTCCCGCCCCCGGAACAGGAACAGCTCGGCGGGCCAGAGGTCCAGCCCCTGCTCCGGCGGTACGACACTGTCGTAGGCACCCAGTACCACGTGGAAGTTGGTGCCGCCGAAGCCGAACGCGCTGACCCCGGCGACCCGTTCGGCGGCCGGAGCGGCCCACGGCCGGGCCTCGGTGTGGAAGGCGAACGGGCTGTCCTCTTCCTTCCAGGCCGGGTTGGGCCGGTTCAGATGCAGGGTGGGCGGCTTGACGCCGGTGTGCAGGGCGAGGGTGGTCTTGATCAGCCCGGCGAGTCCGGCGGCGCACTTGGTGTGCCCGATCTGGGACTTGACCGAGCCGAGCGCACAACCGCCGTTCTCCGCGCCCGCCTCCGCGAACACCTCGCTGAGGATGGTGAGTTCGGTGCGGTCGCCGACGACGGTGCCGGTGCCGTGCGCCTCCACCAGGCCGACCTGCGCCGGGGAGACACCGGCGTTGCGGTACGCGCGGAGCAGCGCGGCCCGTTGTCCCTCGGGGCGTGGTGCGGTCAGGCCCAGGGAGCGGCCGTCGCTCGACGAGCCGAGTCCCTTGATCACACCGTAGATGCGGTCCCCGTCGCGCTCGGCGTCGGCCAGCCGCTTGAGGACGACGCAGGCCACGCCCTCGCCGAGCGCGATGCCGTCGGCGGAACCGTCGAAGGCACGGGAGCGGCCGGTCGGCGAGAGGGCGTGCACCGAGGAGAACAGGACGTAGTCGTTGATGCCGTTGTGCAGGTCGGCGCCGCCGCACAGTACGACGTCGCTGGTGCCGGCGGTGAGTTCCTTGCAGGCGACGTCGACGGCGGCCAGTGAGGAGGCGCAGGCGGCGTCCACGGTGTAGTTGGCGCCGCCCAGGTCGAGGCGGTTGGCGATCCGCCCGGAGATGACGTTGGCGAGCATGCCCGGGAAGGAGTCCTCGGTGAGCCGGGGCAGCTGCTCTTCGAGGCCGTCGGGGACCTTGCCGTAGTACGAGGGCAGTACGGCGCGCAGCGTGGCCGCGTTGGAGAGGTCGCTGCCGGCCTCGGCACCGAAGACCACGGAGGTGCGCGAGCGGTCGAACTCGCGTCCCCGGGTGCCGTATCCGGCGTCGTCCAGGGCGCGTCGGGCGGCCTCCAGGGCGAGCAGCTGGACCGGTTCGATGTGGCCGAGGGAGGCGGGCGGGATGCCGTAGCTCAGCGGGTCGAAGGGGATGGCGGGCAGGAAGCCGCCCCACTTGGAGGTGGTGGTGCCGTCGGCGTGGTGGACGGCCGGGTCCCAGCGCTCGGGCGGGACCTCGGTGACGGCGTCGTGTCCGGCGACCACGTTGGCCCAGAAGGTGGCCAGGTCGGGGGCGTGCGGGAACATCCCGGCCATGCCGACGATCGCGATGTCGAGCGGGGCGGGGGCGGGCGGCTCCGGGCGCTGTTCGGGTGCCGGTCGCCGCCGGGCCAGGAAGTCGGCGGCGCCGTCGGTGACGGCGTGGTGCAGGGCGGCCACGGTGGTCGTCGCCGAGCGCAATACGGCGACCTCCCCGGCCATGAACATCCCCTCGTTGAGCTGACGTTGTTCGTCCACCGGCGCCGGCTCGCCGCCGTCCGGGCGGTCGACTCCCTTGCTGGCGATGCGCAGCCGGCCGACGTTGAGCCGCTCCAGTTCCTCCCACCGCTGCCGGTCCGGCACCCCGTTCGCCCGCAGTTCCGCCTCGCGCTTGTGGTAGTCGAGGGTGAACGGGCTGGGCACGCAGCGGGTGGCGTGTCCGGGTGCGGTCTCCAGGAGGGCGGTCGAGGCGGCGGCCCTGACCTGGCGCTGGAAGAGGGGCTGGATCGCGCCCCGGTCCACGGCCTCCTCGGTGAAGAGGTAAGCGGTGCCCATGAGCAGGCCGACGGCGGCGCCCCGGGCGGTCAGCGGCGCGGCCAGCGCGGCGACCATCGCCGCGGAGCGTTCGTCGTGGATGCCGCCCGCGAAGAACACCTCCAGGCCCTCGGCCTCCGGGAAGTCCTCCAGGACGGCGAGTTGGGCCTCCCAGAGCGGGAAGCTCGCACGCGGTCCGACGTGGCCGCCGCACTCGGAACCCTCGAACACGAACCTGCGGGCCCCGGCCTCCAGGAACTGCCGGAGCAGCCCGGGCGAGGGCACATGGAGGAAAGTGCTGATCCCGGCCCGCTCCAGCGCCTCCGCCTGGGCGGGTCGGCCGCCCGCGATGATCGCGTGGCTGGGCCGCAGTTCCCGTACGGCGTCGAGCTGGGCGTTCCTGAGTTCCTCGGGGGCGAAGCCGAGCACGCCGACGCCCCAGGGCCGGCCGTCCAGTGCGGCCTTGGCCTCGGTGAGCATCTCCCGGGTGCGGGCACCGTCGGCGAGGGCCAGCGCCAGGAAGGGCAGCGCCCCGTCGGCGGCGACGGCCGCGGCGAAGGCGGCCCGGTCACTGACCCGGGTCATCGGGCCCTGGGCGACGGGCAGCCGGGTGCCGAGAGCTCGGCTCATGGCGGAAGTGGCGGGCCTCAGCGCGTCCGGGGCGGAGATGCCGGACCTCAGCGCATCCGGGGCGGACGTCTCGGGCCGTACCGCGTCCGGGGCGATGGCGCCGCCGCCCTCCCGGATCGCCGCCGTCAGCTCCCGTACGGTTCTTCGTACATCGCCCCAGCGCTCGGCGAACCGGGCGGCGAGGAAGCCGTCCTGTCCCACCGGCAGCAGCTGGGTGCGCAGGTCCTCGGCGCCCAGCAGCGCGCCGACCGCCGCCGGGTCGTCGGCGGGCGGGCGCACGGCGTCCGGGCCGCGCCGGTGCAGTACCCGGTGACCGGAGACGACGGCCGTCTCGGAGCCGTCCAGGGAGCGCAGTACGGCCGCCGTCGCCTCGGGCAGCCGGGACTCGGCGAGCAGCGCCAGCTGGCTGTCCAGGACGACCCCGGCCGCGCCGCCGGCCACCGCAGCCGCCGCGGTACGCGGCCCGATGCCTCCGCAGGCCCACACCGGAACGTCCAACTCGGGGGCTTCGAGGAGCTGTTGCAGCAGGACGAAGGTGCTGAGACCACCGATCCGGCCGCCGCTCTCGGCGCCCCGGGCGATCAGCCCGCGCACTCCGGCCGCGACCGCTTCGCGGGCCCCGGCCAGATCCGTCACCTCGGCCAATACCCGTACACGGGGGTCGAGTTGATCGATGGTCCAAGGTGCGTCGACGGCCAGGACCACCGTGTCGGGAATCTGGTCGAGGTCCTGCGGGGTGAGCGCGCAGCCGGGGGCGACCCGCACGCCGTAGGGTGCCGGCGCCGCCCGTCCCAGCCGGGCCAGGGCCTCCCGGGTTCTTCGGTCACCGCGCCCCAGGTCCAGGACACCGAGTCCGCCGGCGGCGCAGACCGCTGCGGCGAGCCGGGCGTCGGGTTCTCCGAAAGGGGTGATGCACATGATCAGGTCGACGGCACGCACAGGGGACGTCATGATGCTCCGAATAATCGGGAGGACAGCACGGTGGGGGATGTGTGCGGCGAAAAGCTCGGGGTGAGGCCCCCGGAAACTAGCGAGTTCATTACTCGCGGGTCAATAACGGAACGGCCCTATCACGAGCGGTGGCATTGATTCGGCCAGTCGGGGGAATTCACCGCAAGAGCCGAAAATGCGAGCAATCCACTGCGCCGGAACGGCCTCCGAACCGATGGAGCACTGGCCTCACACCATCACAAGACCGTCAAAGCACCCGGGCCATTCACCCGGCACTCATCCCGGCGCAACACCCCGTGCGGCCGCGCCGAGCTCTGTAAATTCCGGATGACTTCGGTTCGCTGGCTCGATCGTGGCACACCGGAAACCTGCGGCGACCGCACCTGCACGAAGCCTGCACCAACCCTGACCCAAGCCTGACAAAAACCTGTCGTCAAGTGTATTGCTTCACATGAAACACGCGACGGGGAAAATCCTTGTAAACCCTTGAAGTAAAGCGGCCGGAGAGCCTTCGCCCGCCGACCGCCCATTGACACGGATTCAGTGATCTCAGCCGCTCACCCGCGCACTGGTGCGCAGCTTCAGGTCGCCCGACGAGGCGCCCACCCAGACGGTGCGCCGTCCGGTGCCGAGCGTCCAGCGATGGCGACGCGCGTCCCACGACGACAGGGTGCGCGCGGCGATCCGCACGGTGACCCGCCGCCGCTCCCCCGCGCGCAGCACCATCCGCCGGAAACCGCCCAACACCCGTACCGCCTGGTCGAGTCGGAGGTCGGGCGAGCGTCCGACGTACACCTGGGGCACCTCCACCCCCGTCCTGCGCCCGGTGTTGCGCACGTTGAACGTCACCTCCAGACCGCCGCGTGTCCAGCGTGCGTGCACGTCGGAGTAGGCGAAGGAGGTGTACGACAACCCGTGTCCGAAGGGGAAGAGGGGCCGCACGCCCTGCGCGTCGTACCAGCGGTAGCCGACGTGGATGCCCTCCGAGTACTCCTCGATGCCGTCGACGCCGGGGTAGCGGCGCGGGTCCCCGGCGACCGGGTGGTGGTCGTCGTCGACCGGGAAGGACTGGGTGAGGCGCCCGCCGGGGTCGCTGTCGCCGAAGAGGACGGCGGCGGTCGCGGCCGCGCCCTCCTGGCCGGGGTAGTACATCTGGAGCACGGCTCCGGTGTCCTCGAGCCAGGGCATCGAGGTGGACGACGAGGTGTTGAGGACGACGGTGGTGCGCGGGTTGGCCGCCGTCACCGCCCGGATCAGCTGCTCCTGGTGGCCGGGCAGCGCGAGGGTCGTGCGGTCGAGGCCCTCGGTCGCGTCCTCGTAGGCGAACAGCACGGCATGGCGTGCGGCGCGGGCCGCGCTCACGGCCTCGGCGACGTCCTGGGCCCGGGTGGCTCCGGTGATCCGGCGCAGCCGGAACAGCAGACCGGAGTCGCCTCCGACCGCCGTGATCTTCAACTTGTGCACGCCCTTGGCGAGTCGGAGCGTGGCACGGCGGACGCCGAGGCCGTCGGGGGCGACGGCCACCAGCCCGCCGGAGAAGTACTCGCCGTATCCGGGCGCGATGGGGAACAGGTCCTCGCCGTCCAGCAGGACCGTGGGGCGGGCGGTGGCCGCGGACGAGAAGTGCAGGACGAGAGTCCACTCGTCGGTCTCGGCCACGGTGAGCGTGCCGTCGTACTCCCAGCTCTTCCCGGCGGCGACCTGCTGCCCCTCGCCGTCGAAGGCGGGGCTGAGGGAGGTCGCGGGCAGCGCCTTGCCGAAGAGGTCCTCGCCGAGCGAGTAGGTGACCGTGCCGTGCGCGCGGGCCCTGATGGCGTCGAGGGGGCTGTCGGCGTGGTCGGGGATGACGTGGGCGCTGCCGCCGCCGCTGACGAAGGGCAGGCTGCCCGTCGGTCCGATCACCGCGATGCCGCCGCCGTCCAGGGGCAGCGTGCGGCGCTCGTTGCGCAGCAGGGTCGCGCCCGCCTCGGCGACCTCCCGGGCCACCGCCGCGCCCGCCGCGGCGTCGCGGCCGGGGCGTGGCGGGGCGCTGCCGTCGAGGAGGCCGAAGCGGTCCATCACCGAGAGGATCCGCCGTACCGCCCGGTCGACGTACTTCTCGGGCACGCTGCCGTTCCGCACCGCCGACTTGAGGGCCGTACCGAAGTACGTCCCGTCGGGCATCTCCATGTCGAGTCCGGCGGTGATGGCGGCGACCGTGCTGTGCGCGGCGAACCAGTCGGTCATCACCCAGCCGCCAAAGCCCCACCGGTCGCGCAGGATGTCGGTGAGAAGCGCCTTGTTCTCACAGGCGAAGGTGGAGTTCACCTTGTTGTAGGCGCCCATGACGGCGCCGGTGCCGGCCTCCACCGCTGCCTCGAAGCCGCGCAACTCGATCTCATGCATGGTCTGTTCGCCCGCGTGCACGTCGATCGTGTTGCGGTCCTTCTCCTGGTTGTTGAGGGCGAAGTGCTTGACGGTCGCGATCAGGCCCTCGCCCTGGATACCGCCGATCTCGGCGGCGACCAGGTCGGAGGCGAGCAGCGGGTCCTCGCTGAAGGTCTCGAAGTTGCGGCCCGCGTAGGGGGTGCGGATGAGGTTGACCATCGGGGAGAGCAGCACGTCCTGGCCGAGGGCGCGGCCCTCGCGGCCGATCACCTGGCCGTAGCGGCGGGCCAGTTCGGGGTCGAAGGCGGAGGCGAGCAGCACGGGAGCGGGCAGGGCGGTGGCGTGTGCGGTGATACGGACGCCGGCCGGGCCGTCGGCGAGCCTGAGGGGCGGGATGCCCAGCCGGGGGACGCCGGGCACGTAGCCGGCCTGGCCGAGCGAGTCGGGGTCGGTGGCCCCGTGCAGCAGGGAGATCTTCTCGTCCAGCGTGAGTCCGGCGATCAGCCGCTCGACCCGGGGACCTGCCCCGGCCTCGGGTCTGCCGGCCGCCGCGGCGGACGTGAGCGGGACGAGTCCGCCGGTGGCAGCGGCGGCGACCGTGATGGCGCCGGCCGTCAGGCGCAGGGCGGAGCGTCGGGAGACGGTTTCGGACATGAGCCGTCACTCCTTCGGTGTGCGGGCACGACGGTGTGAACCGCGCAGGCGCGCCCGGGTGCCCGGCCCGTGTTCGGCATGTGAACGCACCTCCCGTCACACGACCTTGACGACCCGTCAACCGCACCATCGGCGCCTCGGAAACGTAGATCCGGTGGTGACTCGTGTCAACGATCCGAACAGAAAACGGCCCGGCGCCGACAGGAACCGAAAACGGAGGGCCACCCCACCCCGTGACCCTCCGCCGATCCACACGCTGGACATCCACCGCTTCAGCGTGTGGTCCGCCACCGGCCGGCTAGCCGAGGAGGCTTCCCACCCCGCTCACGACACCCGTCACCGTGGCCGGTACGGCCTCCAGGACGTCGCCGACCGTTCCGGCGAGCGTTGCGACGGGCTCGGGCTGCTCCTGTGGCCCGGGCGGCACGACCGGGGCGGGACCGTCATGGGTGCCGACCTGCGCGACCCGTGTGCTGTACGGGTCCTGCGGACTCCCGGGCGCCTGCGGCGGAGCCTCCGGATCCGGCGGGGGCGCGGGGAGTTCCGACCCCTGGTCTTTCTTCCCGGGTGGCGCGGAGTGTGTGGCGTCCGGCGTCACCGGTTCGCCCCCGCCGCCCGACGCCAGCTCCCAGCGTTGCTGGAACGATCCGTTCCGCCGGGCCACGACCACCTTCGTGCCGTTCACGGCCAGCGCGAGGTCCTTGTCCCAGCGCAGCAGGAGCTCACCGCGCACCGTCAGGTCGTACGACACCTCGCCCGCGTGCACCAGGCAGCCGGCGACCACGACACTGCGCGCGCCCGGGTCGGCGGCGAGGCAGAGGCTGGGGTCGAGTGCGCTGCGCAGCATGCCGTCGTCCTGGTACGCCCACTGCTGGGACCCGGCGTCCGCGCACTTGCCGAGCCGCAGGTCGGCGCCCACCCGCACCCGGCCGCCGCGCACGTCCAGGCAGAGTCCGGAGTCGAGGCTGCGCAGTCTGCCGTGGGCGATCTCGACGGGCTCGCCCGCGGACGCCGGGGACGGGGAGGTGGCGGTGGGCGGTTTCCCGTCCGGGCCGGGCCGGCTGGTGCTGGGGGCGCCCCAGGTGGTGGTGCCGGGGGGCGGGACACCGTTGTCGTCGGACCAGCCCTTGGCCACCAGCACGGTGGCGAGCAGGGCGAGGGAGACCAGGCCGGCGCCGGCCAGCAGGGCCTTGCGTCGGCCACCCTCGGACACCGTGCGGTGCCGGCCGCCGGGCACCGCGGTGGGCGCGGGTTCGGTACCGGTCGGCCAGGCCTCGACAGCACCGTGGCCGGACCGCGCGTCGAGATAGCGGCGGGCGCCCCAACCGAGCACGGTCTCGGCGAGCAGGACCTCGAGACCGCCGTCGAAATGGCTGAGCTGTTCGGCCGCGTGCCGACAGAACCGGCACACCGTCAGGTGCTGTTGCACATCGGGGAGCAGAGAGCCGCCCCGGCGAATGGGGACGTCGAGGAGTCGGTTGTAGAAACGGCATTCCTTCGAAGGCGCGAGTTCGCGGTGGGCGCGTACCAGGCCGACCCGGAATTGTTCACGGGCCTGGTCGAGGGCGGCCGTGGCGGTAGGGGTGTCGACACCCAACAGACCCGCGGGTATGTTTATGGGTTCGGCTTCGACCTCGGTGTGCCAGAGGAGGCATTGCGAGGCCGCGGGAAGAGCCTGGAAGGCGCGTTCTGCGAGTTGCCGTCTTTCGGGGGTGCCCGGTCTCGCGGCACTGAGTCCGCGACCGCCGGTGGTTTTGCGCAGTTCCGGTACGACCACGGAAATGACTTCGTCGGCGGCCCAGGCGCGGACCGTCTCCCGTACGGCCACGAGGAGCTGCGGGCGCAGGGCGCCGCCGACCGCGCCGCCGGCCAGCCGGCCGAGCACCCGCTCGAAGGCTGCGCTGGCGACCAACTGCGTGGCGGGCGTGGCGGAGGCGAGGCAGACGGCCGCGTAGTCACAAGTGGCGCGCCAGTGCCGGGTGAGCAGCAGGGCGACGGCATGGTGCCTGGCCGCAGGGGTTCCGGTGAGCTGGGCGATGAGATTGCGGTCGGACTCCCCTGGGGTCGAACCGGGGTGCGGCGGGTAAGGCGGGCGTGGGGGGTAGGGGGATTGCACTGAACCATTTCCTTCCGAGCCGCAGGACGGCATGCGAAATGGCGCCCTGACGGAATGCAGTGCCTGATTGGTGCGTACCTTTTGGAGACCATAAGGACCGGACTAACGGCCATACCGGCCTCTGGACCCTCCCGCGGGGAGGCTCACCTTCGCACACGGGCCTCATAGGAAACAAGAAGTTGAGGTGACCCAAGTTCAAAGTCCGGCGAATTCAGATAAGTTACCGCCGGTATCCACGACCGGCTCGGATTCAGCGGGCGCACAGGTCCAACTTGTGTGTGCCGCGGGTCCGGTGGCACACGAAACCTTCAACTGAGGTACGGCTGCCGTCACAGAGGGCGGAACACGGCCTTCCACAGCCGTCTCCCACGTTTCTCTCGGCCCGCTCTCATCCCGGTGGGCCAGCATGTGCCGCATGACCGCCCCCCACACCTCATCCGCCCCCACGTCCCCCCGGTCGGTGCGCAAGGCCGTCGTCCCGGCCGCCGGACTCGGCACCCGGTTCCTGCCCGCCACCAAGGCGACCCCGAAGGAGATGCTGCCGGTCGTCGACAAGCCGGCGATCCAGTACGTCGTCGAGGAAGCGGCCAAGGCCGGACTCGACGACATCCTCATGGTCACCGGCCGGCACAAGCGGGCCATCGAGGACCACTTCGACAACGCCTTCGAGCTGGAGCAGGCGCTGGCCGCCAAGGGCGACACCGTGCGTCTGGACGCCGTACGCGATCCCGCACGGCTCGCCGACATCCACCACATCCGTCAGGGCGACCCGCTCGGCCTCGGCCACGCGGTGCTGTGCGCCAAGCACCACGTGGGCGACCAGCCGTTCGCGGTGCTCCTCGGTGACGACCTGATCGATGCGCGCGAGACCCTGCTCAGCAGGATGCTCGAGGTCCGCGACCGCTTCGAGGGCAGTGTGGTGGCGCTGATGGAGGTCGACCCGTCACAGGTCCACCTCTACGGCTGTGCCGCCGTCGAGCACATCGGCGAGGACGGCGTGGTGCGGGTGACCGGCCTGGTGGAGAAGCCGTCCCCGGAGAACGCGCCCAGCAACTACGCGGTCATCGGCCGCTATGTCCTGGCCCCTGAGGTGTTCGGCGTCCTGGAGCGGACCGCGCCCGGCCGGGGCGGCGAGATCCAGCTGACCGACGCACTGCAGGAGCTGGCCGCGGGCGGCACGGTGCACGGGGTCGTCTTCGACGGACTGCGCTACGACACCGGTGACAAGGCCGACTATCTGCGCACGGTGGTCCGGATCGCCTGCGAACGCCCGGATCTGGGGCCCGAGTTCACGGCGTGGCTGAAGGAGTTCGTGGCGGGCCTGGCAGTCGACGAGACGGCACGGCACTCCGGCCGGGCCGCCTGAGCGAGCCACGCGAGAGGGGGAAGCCGTACACCCGCCGGGCCACAGCGCAACCGCTCAGCCGTCCGGCGTCCGGCGTCCGGTCATGAGGGCGGCCGTCGAGGCCGGGCCAGGCCGAGCCGGATGTCGCTGATCAATTGGTCGGACGCCAATCGCCAGGATCATGTAATTCTCTAACGCCATTAATCACGGAGTGAAGGCCGTATTCGGCAAGGAGGGCGCCGCGACCGGTGTCGCGGACGGCTTCGTACCGGTCGACGCCATGCTCACCAACATCGACCCGGTCAGACTCTGCGACCCGCCGGACAGCTGATCCGTGGAGGCCGCGCTCCGACGCTCCGGCCCGGCCGTTCCGAGCCCAGGTGCTGATGCGGCGGCATGGCGCTACCGTCGTGTGGAGAGCCAGGGGCGCGTCCCTCGGTGCAGCGGGCTTCCTCTCCGATCCGCGTGCCGGACCTCGTGTCTGCCGGGAGGCGTCCCCTCCGGAGAAGCTGGAACAAGGAGGCTTCCGATGGCGTCCACCGCATGGCGGCGGAATCTCCCGATGACTCTGACGGCAGTCACGATCGCCGTCACGAGCATGGCTGCCGCGGCCCCACCGAGCGGTGCGGCGCACACCGGCCCCACGGCCGAAAAACAGACGAAACCCACGATCGTCCTCGTGCACGGCGCGTGGGCGGACACGTCGAGCTGGAACGGCGAGGTCACTCTCCTGCGCCGCGCGGGCTACACGGTGCGGGCCATCGGCAACCCGCTGGAGAACCTGACGACCGACGCGCAGACGGTCCAGTACTTCCTCAAGAGCATCAAGGGCCCGATCGTCCTGGTGGGGCACTCCTACGGCGGCTCGGTGATCACCAACGCCGCCCAGGGAGTCGCCAACGTCAAGGCACTCGTCTACGTCGACGCCGCCGTACCGGCGGTCGGGGAGACCACGGCGCAGCTCAGCGGCCCGACGTCGGTCCTGACCAAGGGGAAGCCGGCCGATCTGTACGACGCCGTGCCGTACCCGAACGCACCGTCCAAGGCGTCCGCGCTGTACCTCAAGGAGAACGTGTTCGTCAGCAAGTTCGCGAACGGTTTGCCCCATGACCAGGCGGTCAACCTGTGGGCCACCCAGCGTGCCGCGACCACGGTGGCCTTCAACACCGCCTCCAAGTACGCGGCGTGGAAAACGATCCCCTCCTGGTACTTCATCAGCACCGGCGACCAGATCATCACGCCCAGCTCGGAGAAGATGATGGCGCGCCGCGCGAAGTCCAACGTGACCATCTACAAGGGCGGTTCGCACCTCACGCTCGTGTCGGACCCGGCAGCCGTGACGAAAGTGATCCAGTCGGCAGCCTCGTCCCTGCGATGAGGCGGCGGCCGACCGACGCATCCCGAAACCGGCGCACGCCTCTCGGCCGCGGGATCCGCGCCTGCCCAGGACCGTCCGGTCCGGCCGATCCCTTCGATCCGGCCGGTCCGGCCGGCCTCACGTAAGGATGAGCAATGAGCACGGTCACCACATCCGACGGCACGATCATCTTCTACAAGGACTGGGGCCCCCGCGACGGCAAGCCCATCGTCTTCCACCACGGATGGCCGCTGAGCGCCGACGACTGGGACAACCAGTTGCTGTACTTCCTGTCCAAGGGGTACCGCGTCATCGCCCATGACCGACGCGGTCACGGCCGTTCGAGCCAGACCGCCACCGGTCACGACATGGACACCTACGCGGCCGACGTCGTCGCACTGACCGACGCCCTCGACCTGAAGGACGCGGTGCACATCGGTCACTCCACCGGCGGCGGCGAGGTCGCCCGCTATGTCGCGCTGGCCAAGCCGGGGCGGGTCTCCAAGGCCGTCCTCGTCGCGGCCGTACCGCCAGTCATGATCAAGAAAGAGAGCAACCCGGAAGGCCTGCCCATCGAGGTGTTCGACGGATTCCGCGCCGCGCTGGCCGCCAACCGCGCCCAGTTCTACATCGACGTGCCGTCGGGGCCGTTCTACAACTTCGACCAGCCCGGGGTCGAGAAGTCGCAGGCCCTGATCGACCGTTGGTGGCTCCAGGGCATGACAGGCGCCGCCAACGCGCACTACGAGTGCATCAAGGCCTTCTCCGAGACCGACTTCACCGAGGACCTCCAGAAGATCGAGGTCCCGGTGCTCGTGTTGCACGGCACGGGCGACCAGGTCGTGCCGTACGCCGACGCCGGCCCGAAGTCCGCCGAGCTGCTCAAGAACGGCCGGCTCAAGAGCTACGACGGCTACCCGCACGGCATGTTGTCGACGCACCCGGACGTCCTCAACCCCGACATCCTCGCCTTCATCGAGGAATAGCCGGCCGCGGCAGCCGGACGGCCTGCCCGGTCCGCCCCAGTCTCCGCGGACGCGAGCGTCCGCGATCGCTCAGCCGTTGGGGCGCAGTGTCCAGACAACGGTCATCTCGCCGGTGACCGCGCCGTCCTCGCGCTGGATGGCGACGGCGACCGGGAACTCGGGACGCTTGCCCTCGTCGAGTTCGGCGACGACGTCGGCGATCGGGCGGCCCAGGGTCGCGGTCGCCCTGACCGGTCCGAGAGCCACCTTCTTGTAGGCGATCTCGGCGCTGACGGCGAGCGGCACGGCCCGGGAGAGCTGGTCGCCGAAGGCGGCGAGGACGATCGCGCCGCTCGCCGACTCGGCGAGGGTGAACATCGCACCCGCGTGCGGCCCGCCGATGTGGTTGTGGAAGTCGCCCTGGTCCGGAAGGGACAGCACGGCCCGCTCCGGAGTGGTCTCCAGGTACTCCAGGTTGAGGGTCCGCACCATCGGGACCGTGGCGGCGAGCATCTCGCCGATCGACATCTGGTCTGTGCTCATGACGGTCATGTTACTCATGGGTAGCAGAGTCTGAACAGTGCCGCTGCGCAGATCGTCGTCATCTGGCGGCGACCTGCCGGCGTGGCGTTCGCCGGTGCCAGGGATGTACGACGTCCCGGGCGGCACTAGGGTTACGAGCCATGTGGCCAGAACAGCAGCCGCCAGGGGGCGAGCAGTACCCGCAGAACAACCCGTATCAGCAACCGGGTTACCAGCAGCCGAATCCGTACCAGCAGCCCGGATACCAGCAGTATCCGCCGCCGGGCGGGTACGGGCAGCAGCCGCAGTGGGGTCCGCCGGGACCGGCCGGCGGGCCGCAGGCACCGCAGGGCGGAGGCGGGGGCGGGGGCAACCGGACGAAACTGGTCGCGATCATCGCGGCCACGGCCGTCGTGGTGGCGGCCGGGGTGACCGGGTTCCTGGTGCTCGGCGGCAAGAAGGACGACAAGGCGGACAACGGGAAGGACGGGCGGGCGTCCCAGTCGCCGACACCGTCGCCGACAGTCTCCGCGTCCGCCTCGACGGAGGACGACCCGCGCGGTAACGAGACCGAGAAACCGACGGTCGCGGGCTGGAAGACCGTCGTGAACCCCAAGTGGGGCACGGCCTTCGACGTGCCGGCCGACTGGGAGGTGCTGACCCCCGGTACGTCCATCGGCTTCGAGGACAAGGACGGCAAGCCGATCATCACCATGTCGGCGGCCGCCCAGTACAAGTCGAAGTGGTGCACCAGCGACGACGACAAGGACGGCAGGACCGAGGACACCTCCCTCGCGGGCGTCGGCACCAAGGGCGAGAGCGGCGCGAAGAGCGGCGGTGACGCGGCCGTCCGCGAGGTCCCCTGGTGGGTGTACGGCGGCTACACGCAGCCGGACAAGAAGACCATCAGCTACGACAAGAAGGCCACCGTTTACACCACCGCCTCCGGTCTCAAGGGCGCCTACGCGTGGGCGCGTTCGGCGAACACCCCGCAGAAGGGCAAGTGCGTGAGCGACGGCAAGGCGATCACGTTCGGCTTCGAGAACTCGGCCGGCGACCTGGTGTCCTGGGACTTCTACGGCGCCCAGGGCGTCAAGGGCGAGGTCCCCACGGCGACGATCATGAAGATCCTCAGCACGGTACGGCTGCACGGCACCCCGACCGCGAGCTGACCTGATCAGGGGGCCGGAAGCCCACCGAACGGTTTGGCGAGCCGGACCCCCGGCAGGGATAGTCAGGCGGTGACCTCCACCTCCGACGCCCCCGGCACCCCCGCCCGCCTGCGCAGACCCGGCAGGGCGGGCCGCAACTACAGTCTGCTGACCGCGGCGGCGGTCGTGACGAGCCTGGGCGCCAACGGCTCGCTGATCGCCGCCGCGTTCGCGGTGCTGGACGCGGGTGGCGACGGCGGGGACGTCGGTCTGGTGGCCGCCGCCCGGACCCTTCCGCTGGTGCTGTTCCTGCTCATCGGCGGCGCGGTGGCGGACCGGTTCCCCCGCCACCGGGTGATGGTCGCGGCCAACGCCCTCAACTTCCTCTCCCAGGGCACCTTCGCCGTCCTGGTGATCGCGGGTGACCCCCGGCTGTGGCAGATGATGCTGCTCACGGCGCTGGGCGGTACCGGCCAGGCGTTCTTCAGCCCGGCGGCCGAGGGAATGCTGATGTCCTCGGTGAGCGGGGAGCAGGCGGGCCGCGCCTTCGCCGTGTTCCGGATCGCGATGCAGGGCGCGGCCCTGGGCGGCGCAGCGCTCGGCGGTGCCCTGGTGGCGGCGGTGGGCCCGGGCTGGGTGCTGGCGGTGGACGCGGCCGCGTTCGCGGTCGCCGGGGCGCTCCGCTCGTTCCTCGACGTCAGCCATATCCCGCCGCGCGCCCCCGGCGAGGGGCTGCTGGCCGACCTCAGGGAGGGCTGGCAGGAGGTCAAAGGGCGCCCCTGGCTGTGGGGCATCGTCGTCCAGTTCTCGATCGCGAACGCGGTGGTGGGCGCCGCCGACGCCGTCTACGGCCCGCTCGTCGCCCGCGACAGCCTGGGCGGACCGGGCCCGTGGGGCCTGGCGCTGGGCGCCTTCGGCGCGGGCACGGTGGCCGGCGCCCTGCTGATGACCCGCTGGAAACCCCGCCGGCTGCTGTTCGTCGGCACCCTCTGCATCTTCCCGCTGGCCCTGCCCTCGGCGGCGCTGGCGGTGCCCGTCCCGGTGGGGATCCTCTACGTGGTGATGTTCGTCTCCGGGACCATGGTCGAGGTCTTCGGCGTCTCCTGGATGACGGTGCTGCACCAGGAGATACCCGAGGACAAGCTCTCCCGGGTCTCGGCGTACGACTGGTTCGGCTCCGTCTCCCTGTTGCCGCTGGCAACCGCGCTGGCGGGCCCGGCGGAGGACGCTTTCGGCCGGAGTCCGGCGCTGTGGGGCTGCGCGGGCCTGGTCGTCGCCGTCACCGCCGCGGTCCTGCTGGTGCCGGACGTCCGCAACCTCACCCGCCGCACGGTCCCGGTCAACATCCGGTCGACGCCGGCCTCACCCGATGCCGAACGTTCCGCCGGGGGGCTCGGGTGAGGGCACCGCGTCCGCGTCGCCGACCGGTCCGGCACCGCCGGTGAACCGCCGCAGCGCGGGCCCGTGTTCGACCCGCGCGGGAAAGGCGTCGGCGGCCGTGCGCCGGGCCAGCACGGCGGTGTCGACGGGCCGGTGCGAGGCGATGAGCACCGCGTTCCCGAACCGCCGCCCGCGCAGCACCCCCGGCTCGGCGATGACCGCCAGCTCCTCGAACACGGCCGCGAACGTGGCAAGTTGGGAGCGCAGGAAGTCGAAGGGCGCGGAGTCCGCGAGGTTGGCCAGGTAGACCCCGTCGTCCCGTAGTACCCGCTCGGCCTCCCGCGCATAGCCCAGCGAGGTCAGATGCGCGGGGATCCGGGACCCCCCGAAGACGTCGGCGATGAGCACGTCGGCCGAGTCGCCGCGAGCGCCCTCCAGCCAGCCGCGTGCGTCGGCGGCGTGCAGGGCGATCCCAGTGCGGTCCGACAGCGGCAGATGTTCGGTGACCAGGTCCAGCAGCCCCCGGTCGGCGTCCACGACGTCCTGCCGGGACCCCGGCCGGGTCGCCGCCACGTACCGGGGCAGGGTGAGGGCGCCCCCGCCGAGATGCAGCACGTCCAGGGGCGCCCCGGTCTCCGCCACCGCGTCCAGCACGTACCCGAGCCGCCGGGCGTACTCGAACTCCAGATGCGTCGGCGCGTCGAGATCGACGTACGACTGGGGCGCCCCGTCGACCGTCAGCAGCCAGGCCCGCTCCCGGTCGACGTCGGGCATGAGCTTGGCGGTGCCGTGATCGGTGACCCGGACGACGGGTATGGCTTCGTTCACGGCACCATTGTCGCGCCTGTGCAAGAAGCGTGACGCTCGGTGGGGGACTGCGGGCCGGTGGGGGCCTGTCGCGCCCACGCGGCGGAGCCGCATAGGGACACAGCCCCGCGCCCCTTACGGGCGCCGCAGTGGCCGTCGGACAGCCGCGACCTCACTCCACCGAGGTCACCGTCCCCGCCCCCACGGTCCTGCCACCCTCACGAATGGCGAACCCCAGCCCCGCCTCCAGCGGTACCTCCCGCCCCAGCTCCACGGTCATCTCCACCGTGTCCCCGGGCCGGGCGACCGCCACCTCACCGAGGTCGACGTCCCCGACCACATCCGCCGTACGGATGTAGAACTGCGGGCGGTACCCCGTCGAGACAGGGGTCGTACGACCCCCTTCCCGCCCCGACAGCACGTACACCCGCGCCGAGAACCGCCGCGCCGGCACCACGCTCCCCGGCGCCGCCACCACGTGCCCGCGCCGCACCGCGTCCCGCGGCACCCCGCGCAACAGCAGCGCCACGTTGTCCCCGGCCTGCGCCTCGTCCATCGGCTTCCCGAAGGTCTCCAGGCCGGTGACGACGGTCTCGACGTCCGCGCCGAGCACCTCGATCCGGTCGCCGACCCGCACGGTCCCCCGCTCCACGGCACCGGTCACGACGGTCCCGCGCCCGGTGATGGTGAGCACGTTCTCCACCGGCAGCAGGAACGGCGCGTCCAGATACCGCTCCGGCATCGGCACGTACGTGTCCACCGCGTCGAGCAGCGCCTCGATCGACGCCGTCCATCGCGGGTCCCCCTCCAGGGCCTTGAGCCCGGAGACCCGTACGACGGGCACCGCGTCGCCGCCGTACCCCTGCGCGGTGAGGAGTTCACGGACCTCCAGCTCCACGAGGTCGGTGAGTTCCTCGTCGCCCGCCTCGGCCTTGTTGAGCGCGACCACGATGTGGTCGACGCCCACCTGCCGGGCGAGCAGGACGTGTTCGGCGGTCTGCGGCATGATCCCGTCGAGCGCGGAGACCACGAGGATCGCGCCGTCCAGCTGGGCGGCCCCGGTGACCATGTTCTTGACGTAGTCGGCATGGCCCGGCATGTCCACGTGGGCGTAATGCCGGGTGTCGGTCTCGTACTCGACGTGCGCGATGTTGATGGTGATGCCGCGGGCGGCCTCCTCCGGGGCCCGGTCGATGCGGTCGAACGAAACGTATTGGGTGGTGCTGCCCGTGCCGCGCTCGGCGAGGACCTTGGTGATGGCGGCGGTCAGGGTGGTCTTGCCGTGGTCGACGTGGCCCATCGTGCCGATGTTCAGATGCGGTTTGGTGCGGACGTATGCCGTCTTGGGCATGGTTCTACCTCGAAGCCTGAACTGCGGTGAAGCGTCTCGTCAGCGCGAGACGCGGGGACCCCGGAGAACCGCCGACCCTCCCCCTACGGGGTCCGCCGGACGATCCGGGGAGGGTCAGCTTCGGGCGCCGTCGACAGCGGCCGGGAGAACGGGCACGGCAGCCTTCGGCGCATCCGCGGCTGCGGATGCTGCGAGGAGGAAGGCGTACCGGAACATGACGCAGATCATTGCCGATCCGTCACCGCACGTCGAACGGTTTTCCGTGGCGCCGGCTTCGCCCAATGGACAGGAACCATACGGCGATCACACATCCGCTTCGGCTACTGTCACCGAATGCTCGATGCCAACCGCTCTGGCACCGCCACGGCCGTTCCCCCGGCCGCCGCCGAGGAGCTGACGATTGCCGTGTCCGGTCCGGTGAGCTTCACCGCGCGCTGCACAAGAGTGCTGCTGTCGCCGTGGTCCCGGCTGTCCCTGCTCGTCGCCCTGCTGGCGGCGGCCGCGTCGTCGGTGCTGCTCTTCGAGCCGCAGAAACTGATGACGCAGGGCTGGCCGCCCCAGGTCGAGGGCACCACCGCGGTGGTGATCTTCGCTGTGGCGTACGGCCTGATCACGGTGGCGTTCGTGCCGCGGCCGTTCCTGAACCTGGCGGCCGGCGCGCTGTTCGGCTCGGCACTGGGCATGGGCGCGGCCATGGCGGGCACCCTGCTCGGGGCCTGGATCTCCTTCGCGCTCGGCCGGATGCTCGGCCAGGACGCGCTGCGCCCGCTGCTGCGCGGCCGGCTGCTGAAGGCGGCGGACAACCAGTTCAGCAAGCACGGCTTCCGCTCGATGCTGGCGGTACGGCTGTTCCCCGGCGTCCCGTTCTGGGCCGCGAACTACGCGGCGTCCGTCTCCCGTATGCGCTACGCGCCGTTCCTGCTGGCGACGGGGCTGGGCTCGATCCCGAATGTCGCCGCGTACGTGGTGGCCGGCGCCCGGGCCTCGACACCGACGTCCCCGGTCTTCCTGATCTCGGTGGCGGCGATCGTGGTCCCGGCGGTGGCGGGCGCGGTGGTGGCCTGGCGAAAGCGCCACCACCTGCGCGCGAAATAGGCATCACATTTCCGACGCCCCGCAGCTCCGGCGCCCCAAAGGGGCGCGGGGCTGCATCAATGTGCGGCTCCGCCGCGGGGCGCGACCAGCCCAGACGCCGCCGCAGACGCACAACGGCACCGAGCGGCACCCCACTGGGCGCCCGGCCCCTACCGCACCGCTTCCAGAATCATCGCGTTCGCCAACCCGCCCGCCTCGCACATGGTCTGCAAGCCGTAGCGAGCGCCGCGCTCCCGCATGGCATGCACCAGCGTCGTGGTCAGCCGGGTCCCGCTCGCCCCCAGCGGATGCCCCAGCGCGATGGCCCCACCGCGCACGTTGACCTTGGCCAGATCCGCCCCGGTCTCCTGACGCCAGGCCAGCACCACGCTGGAGAACGCCTCGTTGACCTCGAAGAGGTCGATGTCGCCGAGCTCCAGCCCGGCCCTGCGCAGCACCTTCTCGGTGGCCGGGATCACGCCGGTCAGCATCAGCAACGGGTCGGAGCCGGTCACGGCGAAGGCGTGCAGGCGGGCCAGCGGCCGCAGCCCGAGCCGCTCGGCGGTCTCGCCGGCCATGATCAGCACAGCGGAGGCGCCGTCGTTGATCGGGCTGGCGTTGCCCGCCGTGACGCTCCAGTCGATCTGCGGGAAGCGCTCGGCGAACCCGGGGTCGTAGTAGGCGGGCTTGAGCCCGGCGAGGATCTCGGCGGTGGTGCCGGGCCGCACCGACTCGTCCCGGCCGACCCCCTCCAGCCCCGCCACCTCGGCGTCGAACAGCCCCGCCTCCCAGGCGGCCGCGGCCTTCTGGTGCGAGGAGACGGCGAACGCGTCCATCTCCGCCCGGCTGATCGACCACTTCGCCGCGATCAGTTCGGCGCTGATGCCCTGCGGGACCAGACCCTCCGGGTAGCGGGCGGCGACTCCGGGGCCGAAGGGGTCCTTGCCGGGCGGCACGTTGGACCACATCGGCACCCGGCTCATCGACTCGACGCCGCAGGCCACGACGATGTCGTAGGCCCCCGACATGACCCCCTGCGCCGCGAAGTGCACGGCCTGCTGGGAGGAGCCGCACTGGCGGTCGACGGTGGTCGCGGGGACGGTCTCCGGGAAGCCCGCCGAGAGCACGGCGTACCGGGTGGTGTTCATGGCCTGCTCACCGACCTGGTCGACGGTGCCGCCGATCACGTCGTCGACGAGGGCCGGGTCGACGCCGGAGCGCTCGACGAGGGTGCGCAGGGTGTGGGCGAGGAGCTCGACGGGGTGGACGTGGGCCAGGGACCCGTTCGGCTTGCCCTTCCCGACGGGGGTACGTACGGCTTCGACGATGACTGCGTCACGCATCACGGGGACCTCGATCGAAAGTCTCGATTACCGGTGAGTAGGAAATCCAAACTCACCATAACTCCGTGAGTAGGAAAATCCAACCTTCCCCGGGATCGGCGCCCCGGACCGCGCCCGCGCACGACTTCGAGGCGGACGGTCGCCTGACCGTCCGCCTCCTGCGGTTCTGCGGCGCTACCGCCCCTGCCGGTACACGTCCTGCCGCCCGCACATCCCGTACCGGCCCCACTCACAGGGCTGCCCGGCCTGTACGACGGCGTCGGCGAGGTGGCGGGCATCGCCCCGTTCGAGGCGGTCGAGCTGCTCCCCCGTGGCCGCGCCCCTGCCCGGCAGCCCCGCGAACCCGGACTCGCCGCGGCTCACCACGGATGCGCCTCCAGGTACTTGGCGATGTCCGCTCGTTCCCAGGCGCCGTTCGCGATCACGACCCGGTAGCGGCGCCGGAGGGTGTCCCCCGGGGCCAGTTCGAGTTCGTCGTGGAAGGCCCAGGAGGGGGCGATGCCGGCGAACGGGTCGTTGCGCACGAACCAGTGCGCCGGGTGGGTGCCGCCCGCGCCCGAGTGGTCGTTCTCCGGGGCGTGTTCGAAGACGACGGTGGCGTGGCCGTCGGCGCCGTCGTGCTCGCCGGACAGAGCCAGCCAGGACGACTGGGAGCCCATCAGCTCCGGGCCTTCGCCCTCGGGACCGATGATCCGGCCGTCCCGGAAGGCGCGCGGGCCGCGCCAGAACAAGCCGGAGTAGCCCGCCTGTTCGCGTCCCGCGGTGGTCGGGCTGCCGAACCGGAGCGGCTCGTCCCGGACGTTGGTGACGGCACTGGACCAGGTCAGCGCCCAGGCACCGGATTCGGGGTCGACGTCATTGACCTCGAGGCGCCGCTTCTCCCGCGCCCACAGCGTCCCGTCGTACGGATGCCAGGTCAGCCGCTCCGCGACGACCAGCCGGCCGTCCACAGCGGACAGTTCGTCGAAGCCGGCGTGCCGCATCGAGCCGACACGCTCCGGCAGGACGAGGTAACCCTCGCCGTGGACATAGGAGTTGCCGCCCCACAGGTTCGCGCCGGACAGGTGCGAGGCGGTCAGGGAGAGGCCCTTGTGCCAGCGGTGGTCGTTGGGCCGGTAGTCGGTGACGACGTCCCCGGCGAGGGTGCGGATCGGGTGCAGATAGGGCTTGGGTGCCTCCCAGGCCGCCTCGCTCCGGTAGACGTACGCGAAGAGCTGCACCCCGGTGACCGGCTCGGTCACGGAGATCCGGTCGCCGTGGGTGTGCGTGATCCGCAGTTCGCCGCTCACGCGGACACCTCCTCACGCTCGACCGGCGCCCAGCCCGGAGCGCCTCCGTGCAGGGCCGTGTAATAAGGATCACCGGGACCGATCTCGCCCGCACGCACGGTGGTGTCGGTGAACGCCGACTTGTACAGCGCGGTGATCAGCTCCAGGCTGGTGCGCCCGTCGGCGCCGCTGCTGCGCGGCCGCTCCCCCGCGCGCATGCCGGCGATCAGCTCGCGCAGCTGGGCCAGGTGCGAGCTGGGCACGTCCGGGCCGAAGTCCTGCCAGGCCGCCGCCTCGTCGTCGGGGACGCCCGGGGCCGGGGTGATGCGCCAGTTCGCGTTGGAGTGGCCGTAGAGGTGGGTCAGTTCGACGGTGGCGCGCTCGCAGTCGATGCGGATACGGCTGACCTCGTCGGGACTGAGCACGCTGTTCACGACGGTCGCCAGGGCGCCGTTCCCGAACCGGACCAGGGCGGTGGAGACGTCCTCGGTCTCCACGTCGTGCACGAGCCGGGCGGCCATGCCCCGCACCGCGCGCCACGGCCCGAGCAGGTCGAGAAGGAGGTCCATCTGGTGGATGCCGTGGCCCATCGCCGGGCCGCCGCCCTCGGTCGCCCAGCGGCCGCGCCAGGGCACGGCGTAGTAAGCGGTGTCCCGGTACCAGGTGGTCTGGCAGTGGGCGACCAGCGGGCGGCCCAGCGCCCCCTGGGACAGCAGCCTGCGCACATGGGTGGAGGCGGAGCCGAACCGGTGCTGGAAGACGATCGAGGCGTACGGCCCGCCGTCGGTGCCCTCCTCGGCCTCGACCGCGTCGAAGTCGGCGAGCGACGGCACCGGCGGCTTCTCGCACCACACCCAGGCGCCGGCCCGCAGCGCGGCCACCGTCTGGTCCCGGTGCAGGGTCGGCGGGGTGCCGATGGTGACCAGGTCGGGCCGCTGCTCGGCGAGCATCCGGTCCAGGTCGGTGTAGGCGTGCGGGATACCGGCCTCGGCGCGGAACGCCTCTACGGCCGTGGCATCGATGTCAACGGCGGCGACGACCTCGGTCTCACCCTCCGCGGCCAGCTGGGCGAGCGCGGGCAGATGGGAGCCGCGCCCGATGGCGCCGGCGCCGATGACGGCTGCCCGGATGCGGCGACCGGCGAAGGGGGCTCCGGGAAGGGAGTCAAGGGGCGTGCGGGGCATGGACGTGATCAGCACTCCTCGGGGCGGGGACCGACGATGGGCGCGAACCGCCGCCCGACGTGCGCCGCACACGCACCCCGATGTGCGGGAGCAAGCGCTTTCTCCTGGGGAAACGTAAGCGGCGGTGCCCAGGCCGGTCAACACCCCCTCGCTCCTGCCCGACCGCCGAACCCCTGTGTCCGCGTCGTCAGCGAGGCCCGCTACGCTGCCGTTGCACACCCATGATCACGCGCGCCCGCGCACCCGCCAGCCATCTCGCACCCCTGGGACGCCGTACCTTCATGTCTTGGTTCGAATCGCTGATCCTCGGACTCGTCCAGGGGCTGACCGAGTTCCTGCCCGTCTCCTCCAGTGCGCATCTGCGGCTGACCGCGGCCTTCTCCGGCTGGAAGGACCCGGGCGCGGCCTTCACGGCGATCACCCAGATCGGCACGGAGACCGCGGTGCTGATCTACTTCCGCAAGGACATCGGGCGGATCATCTCGGCCTGGTTCCGGTCGCTGTTCGACAAGGCGATGCGACGGGACCACAACGCCCGGATGGGCTGGCTGGTGATCGTCGGCTCGATCCCGATCGGCCTGCTGGGTGTGACGCTCAAGGACCAGATCGAGGGCCCGTTCCGCGATCTGCGGATCACGGCGACCATGCTCATCGTCGTCGGCATCGTCATCGGCATCGCCGACCGGCTCGCCGCCCGCGACGAGACGGGCGGCCGGCACCGGGCGCCGAAGCAGCGCAAGACGCTGGAGAACCTGAGCGTGAAGGACGGCCTGATCTACGGCCTCTGCCAGGCCTGCGCCCTGATCCCGGGCGTCTCCCGCTCCGGCGCCACCATCAGCGGCGGTCTGTTCATGGGCTACAAGCGCGAGGCGGCGGCCCGCTACTCCTTCCTGCTCGCCGTCCCGGCGGTGCTGGCCTCCGGCGCCTTCGAGGTCAAGGACTCGGTGAGCGAGGGCCATGTGGCCTGGGGTCCGACCCTGTTCGCGACGGTGATCGCGTTCGCCTCCGGGTACGCGGTGATCGCGTGGTTCATGAAGTGGATCTCCAACAAGAGCTTCATGCCGTTCGTCTGGTACCGCGTCGCCCTCGGCGTCGTGATCATCGCCCTGGTCAGCGCCGATGTGATCAGTCCTCATGCTGCCGAATCGGCGACCTAGGCGCGTCGCCGGGGAGGCGGGAGGGCGGCGCTATCTAGCATTTCCTAGCGCCTGACTGCATCACCACGCCATGATCATCTCCCACTCGTCTCCCACCTGGGAGGCGGGACGCACCCGCCTATGAGGTTGATGGAGATCTTGGGTTCTGGCCCTGCCGCGTCAGCGGCAGGGCCAGACTCGTCATGTGGCGATGTGGTCAAGAAGGCGCTCCTTCGGATAGCAGGTTGCGGATCATTGTGCGTGCCTCGGCGACAGGCTTGGCTGTGAGGCCGACGGTATGCGGGTACAGCCTGGCGAGTTGTTCAGGGACCCGCCGGGAGAGGATCGTGGATGCGGCCTGGACGGCCTGTCTGGTGGGGGGTGACGGCGCTGGTCAGGTCGCCG
The DNA here is from genome assembly GCF_053611365.1 of Streptomyces sp. NPDC054813. Classification (NCBI taxonomy): domain Bacteria; kingdom Bacillati; phylum Actinomycetota; class Actinomycetes; order Kitasatosporales; family Streptomycetaceae; genus Streptomyces; species Streptomyces sp. NPDC054813. The sequence continues at coordinate 101,773 of NZ_JBSHAF010000016.1, forward strand.
GTGAGAAAGTGGCATTCGACGAGGCCGATCATGCCGAAGGGGTAGCTGCGTCCGGCTTCCGGCCCGCCGACGGCCAGGGTCCGTTGGATGGAGTCGGCGGCCTGGCCCGCGTACTGGCGTGGCTCATGCCGGGCCAGATCCAGGAGGCGGCCGCCGGTGACGCCGTTCAGTTCGGCCTCGCCGAAGTAGCTGATCCAGTACGGCTCGTCGGGCCCTGCGTCGGCAAGGTGGTCGGCGGCTTCTCCGGTGGTGCGACGGAAGGCGCTCGTGCGCGGTTCGTGCATCCCGAGGTGCAGCCTGACGCTGACCACGCATCCCAACGGGTCGCGGAGCTGAACCGTCTCCTCGGGCCGGACGGCTGGACGCTCCGCCCCTTCAAGTTCATATCGGAACGGCCGGTCTACTCTCCAGCCCCCGCACCGTCTACCGGCCCGCTGGTCCCCGTGCCGCTCGATGACGACGACACCGGCAAACTCGACCTCGTCCTCGGACAGACCTACAGCCTCCTCGATCGCGACGGCGAGAAAATCGCCCGAGACCTGCTCCGCCCGACTGTCCTGACGCTGCGCCGTGACGGCGGCATCTACCACCCCATGCCCGGTGACGGATGGACGGACGCCACGTACGAGGCAGTCCTCACCGTGCCTTCCGTCCTCCTGCCGGCATTCACGGAGACCGTCATCAACGCAGTCTGGCAACGACTGGAAGCCGTACTCACCCGTCTCCAACGCGCAGACGTCCAGTCCCTCGTCATCGAAGGCGACCTGGGCCCGCTGCCGGCCGTCTCACCGGACTGGAGGAGCCAGACCGCCGAGCCTGATCTCCCCGTCCTGCGGGGCTTCCGCATCGGCCTTCCGACCACAGAGTTCGATGTCACGGCGCAGGACTTCTCTGATCTTGAGATTCGCGACCAAGACCAAGGGCTCCCCTACTTCTACGACACTCGCGGAAGCCGCCTGATCACCGATTTCCTTCTGGACGACCGGCAGCGGATGGCCACGTTGTGCAACGTGACCCTCATCAACAAGGACGGTGTCCTTTCACCCAGGATCAAGCTGTGGAAGAAGGACAAGAGCAAGGCTGCAAAGGCGGCAGCCACGGAGGCGATACCCGGCACCGAGGCCCCTCAGATCGTCAAGGCACTCGTCCACGCGAGTGATGCCCACGAGAGCTTATGGAAGGTCATCCGCTTCCTCGAAAGCTGCGTCGGGCTGGACATCCCTGACAGCAGCCTGCGGCTGGTCGTCGGCGACGAAGCAGAGTTGGCTCGCCTTCTGGCTGACCAGGACCGCACAACACTCCTCGAAGCCGTCAGAGCCGCCGTCGGCGGCGCCCTCACGGAAGAGGACATCCGACTGATCAGCAACCGCAAAGCCCAACTCCAAAGGTTCGACCGGTTGTTGAACGTCCCGGAGTTCTTCCAGCAGGAGCGCGCTCAGGTGGCCGGCCCGGAAGCGGTCTGGCAGGGCTTCTTCGAAAAGAATTCCTGGATCTTCGGATACGGTCTCACCTTCGTTGCCTGTGGCCCCTACGACGACGGCAAGCTGGAGCGCATCACGACCGGCGCGAACATCTTCGCGGGGGCGGGAAAGCGCAGTGACGCCGTCATGCGTTCCAGGGGCTTCATCAGCAGCCTGCTGTTCTGCGAGATCAAGACCCATCTGACATCCCTGCTGGCCAGCGCACCGTACCGGGCGCCGGACGTCTATCAGGTCTCCAAGGAAGTCGTCGGCGCCGTGGCGCAGGTACAGAAGACCGCCTACAAGGCCCAACAACTGGTCAGCGGTCAACTGCATAGGCAGTTCCGGGACGACGGTGCCCCGACCGGCATCGAGGTCTCCACCGTCCGCCCGCGACAGGTGCTCGTAATCGGAAGCCTCAACGAGTTCACCGACGGCGGCGCGGCGAACCCCGAGAAGATGACTTCCTTCGAGCAGTACAGGCGATCCATCCAGGACGTCGAAGTCATCACGTTCGACGAGCTCTACGAACGGGCCTGCTTCATCGTGCAGGACAGATGAAGCACGACCGAACCGAGCGGGAAACTCCCGAGCTGAGAGCAGCCAGTCCGAACATCCCGGCTGGCTGCTCCCCCTCGCCAGCCGTCAGGGAGCGTCTCGGGCGATCCGCCGCCCGACCGCGGCCCAAGTCGGCTCAGTGCTTCTCTCGGGCACGGCTCCCGTCAGGCCATCGAGATGATCAACGGCCTCCCCCGTGATATAGCGGTCGGGATGGGGTGACTGCAGATAGCGGCGCAGAAGATCGGCATCGAGGTCCTGGCGCTGGAGAGAGCGCTGCTCGCCGGTGCCGCGGCATCCCTCAAGGAGGCGCGGGGTGTCCGAGCGTACGGCGGCAGGACCGCCGACTGTTCCGATTTCCCCGGATCGCCAACGCTCTGAAGCGACCTGCGGATACGCCGGGCTGGTGAGCACGGTTTCCCCAACCGTTCGACGGGCGCCTCCCGGAGGGTATTGGCTTCTCAGCGCGGGGCCCCAACTGATGGTCGGGGCCCCGTCGCCGTAGAGATACCATCACGGCGCGTGAGTCCTCGTCAGCCAGCGCGTCACTCCAGGGCCGGTTCCGCCGGCCCGGTGGCGTCGCCTTCAGCCGGATCGTCAGCCTCCATCCACGCACGCAGCCTGGCCAGCCCGTCCTTGTTGTAGTCGCCGGCGGGCGCATTGCTCCCTACGAGGTGGAGTTGTGCCAGCACCTCTTCGATCGTCACGCCCTGCGTCGATGCGTCGCCGGGGGACGGGACTTCAACTTCTTCTCTCATACCTATACATGTCCCGAGCCGCCCAGAACGTTTACAAGACTTTCGTCGCCGCAGGATGCTGGCATACGTCGATGCCCCTACAGTCCGCGCGGAACCAGCCTGCGGACAATCGCCCTGCGAGGCCCAGACGACCCCTGTGACTTCCCTGACGCTTACCGGGGCGTTTTCGTGTGTGCGCTCAGGTCAGCGCAGGCCGTCTGTGTCGTCGTGCTCTTCGCCGACTGGGAGTGGCCGACGGTCGTCCCCCCTATCCTCGCTGTATAAGGCCGTGGAGACCGTGCTGTCGTTCGGTCCGGCTGCGGCCGAAGCGCTGGTATCGCCCCCAACTGTCGGCGACGGGGACGACAAGGAGGTCGTCATCGAGGACGGTCCAGTACCGAGTGCCCGACGGCAGGACCACGGGGAAAGCCCGCAGGCGTAAATCCGGTGCTCTGACGGTTCATTCAACAACCCGCCACAGAGCCACACCCCATGAGTATGAGTGTCTAAGTGGTCGAGTTTGGAAGTCCTTCGGGGGTTGACGCTGAGGAAGCTCCCGTGCTTGGTGGTGGCGTGGAACGTGGCCGAAGTGCGAGTTGGCCTTCAAGTTGGATGAAGGTCAACCATCGGATCCATGGACGGCACCACGAAACTACTGAGCATCAGCGCCTTCGCGCGGCGAGTGGGTCTCGCTACGGGCGCCCTGCGTTTCTACGACGGTTGCCGTGTCCTTCCGGGCCGGCTGGGCGTTGAAAGTACGACACGTGCAGCAGTTGAACTCGCGTCGGGCCAACTGTGCATTGAGCCCGGCTCGGGCCTGCTGTGCAGTGGCGGCCCCTGTCCCTGCCCGGCATCGGGGCCGCAGGGCAACTCTCGGTTCCCCCGAACCGTGTGAGGGGTATCGCCGAGGTGAGCTCAGAAGGGACATATCTTTGTGCCGTGACCGCGATGCGGACACCAACAGCTCAGGTGACTTCGTCTTCTCCCCTGCCCCGCGCCACGCTGGCGCTGACCCGGCTGCTGCGCAGACAGTCGTACGGATCCGGGTGCACCGGGAGCGATGCCGTCGGGTCCTGGAGAAACGCCACTGCGCGGTGCTGGGGCTTTCCCCGTTCAACTCCTTCTTCACCCCACGGACCATCCGCCTTCTGGTGGCCTGGGCCGACGACTGGTTCGACCAGGTGGAGATCTTGTTGCCCGGCTACGAGGCAGCGTACGGGCAGATCGCTGCCGGGATGGCGCCGCGCGCCGCGGTCCGTCACACGTTGCACGCGGTCAGGACACTGCGCGGGGCCGCCAAGACAGCACTCGCCCGGGTGGGCCGCGAACCGCGGGTCCACACCTGGACGGCCAAGGCCGCCCATCCGCACTACCAGGCTCTGCACCGGGCAGGCATCGACGCCTTCCACCGCGAGCCCCTCTTCCGTGACCTGTGCGAACAGAACGCGCGCGCCTACCTCCGCACAGTAACCGACCGAGTCCCCGACGCCGACACAGTCGCCCGCAACGTCGACTACATCCTGGCCGAAGTTCCCTACTTGCTCGATGTCGCAGGCATCGTCGACGCCGAGAGCGCTGTCTTCTGCTACCCCAAACCCTGGCCTCTCCAGTTGGCCCTCTTCGACGGCCACGTGCCCACACTCGTTCCCGCAGACCGCCACGGCTACGCCCAGGTCACGTTGGATGCCGTACAACCGGAGGGTCCACATGTGCGCTGACATCCTCGACTGGCCTCTCCCCCCTGGCCCGCACGGCACGCCACCGCCCCTGTACGAGACGCTGCGCAGAAAACGACCCGTCTGCCCCGTGCGCATGCCCTCCGGCGAGGTCATATGGCTCCTGACCCGCCGGGAAGACATCTGCGCGGTCGCCACCGACCACCACCGCTTCACCCGCAACCTCACCTACCCCGGCGCGCCCCGCATCGCCGGCGAGGACTTCAACAGCGTCAAGGGCGGCATCTTCAATCTCGACCCGCCCGACCACACCCGCATCCGCACCATCCTGACCCCCTACTACACACGTGCCGCAGTCACCCGCTACGCCGGCACGATCCGTGCCCTGGCTCACGCCCTGCTGGACGAGATGATCCAGGGCCCCAACCCGGCGGACCTGATGACCGGATACGCCGAACCGCTGGCCCTGCGATTCAACTGCGACATGCTGCGCATTCCCCTGGCCCTGCGCACCCGCTACCGGGACTGCTTCCGTACCCAGACCTCCCAGACCGCCAGCCGCGCCGCCATCGCCGACGCCACCGCACAGATCAGCGCCCTGGCCCGCACCGTGCTCGACGCGCACAACGGCTCCGCCGCCGACCACCCCATCGGTGCCCTGCTCGCCGCCCACCGCGAGGGCACCATCAGCGAGGAGGAGCTCATCGGCACCGTCGACTACCTCATGGTCACCGGCGTCGACCCGCTCATCTCACCCACCGGCACTTTCGTGGTCACCGTGCTGCGCCACCACGGCCATCGCGGCCGTCTGATCGCCGACCCCGACAGCTGGCCCGCCACGATCGAAGAGCTCCTGCGCTACCACCACAACGGCTACCTCTCCAACCCTCGCGTCGCCACTGAAGACATCACCCTGCACGGCCAGACCATCCACGCCGGACAGGCCGTCATCACCCCGTTCCTGGCCGCCTGCTGGGACCCGGACCGTTATCCCAAGCCGGGCAAATTCGACCCCGGCCGCAGCACGGACGGCTCGCTGACCTTCGGCCACGGTGCCCATTACTGCCTCGGCTCCAGCCTCGCGCGCCTCTACCTGGACATCGCCCTGCGCGAACTCTTCGCTCGACTGCCGGATTTGGCCCTCGCCGTCGACGACATCCCCTGGGACGAGAACATCCTCTTCACCCGCCCCGCCCTACTGCCCGTCACCTGGTGAAGCCTGCAAGGAGACCGCTGTGGACAGCGCATTCGACAACCTGGCCCCGGCCTACGAACGCACCGCCCAGCACATGCCGTTCCGCGAACATGTGGAGGCCCACAGCCTCCTTGCCGTCATCGGCGACATCACCGGCCAGGCCGTCCTCGACCTGGGCTGCGGATCCGGCCTGTACACCCGCCGCACCAAACAGCTCGGAGCCGCCCGCGCCGTTGGCATCGACAGTTCCCACGGCATGCTCGACCACGCCCGCCGCCTCGAACAGCAAGCCCCTCTGGGGGTGACCTACCTGCACCGCGACGCAGCCCACCAGGGACCGGACCCGATGACCGATCACGCCTTCGATCTCGTCATCGCCATCCATCTGACCCCCTACGCCACCACCCACGACGAACTCACTGGCATCTGCCGCACCGCCCGCAGGGCCCTGCGCACCAACGGCGGCCGTTTCGTAGCGGCATGCCTTAACCCTGACTTCAACACCACGCCCGGCTGGTACCACCGCTACGGCTTCGACCTGACCTGCACTAGCACCGCAGAAGGTGCCCCCGTCACCCTCCACGGTCACCTCCCCGGCCAGGAATTCCGCCTCACCGGCTACTACTGGTCCACCCACGCCCACGAAACCGCCCTGGCAGCCGCCGGCTTTGACCACACCACCTGGCACCGCCCCACCGTCTCCCGCCAAGGCGCCCGTCTCCACGGCGCCCCCTACTGGAAGCCGTACCTCGACTTCCCACACACCCTCATCACCGAAAGCACCGTCCAGCCGACACCACGGCCTACAGGCACGGAACAGCAGGCCGACACCGAAAACCTCGGTTCCCGTGTCTCCGCCCGGACGCCGCCCCTCGGTTGAAAGCGGCTGCCAGGAAGCGAGACACGGCATCTGCGCCCTCGGGATGCCGTGTTTGCTGAGCGCGTCGAGCTGGGAGTCGAGTTCCTGCCCGAGCGTCGAGCCGCGGGCGTAGCCGATGCGGATGTCGGCGCTCGGCAGGTGCGGGTCGATCGGCGCGGGGTGCCGGGGCGCCGCGGCCGGCACCCGCAGCGCCTTCTTCAGCCGGGGCACTTGGTGAAACGGCGGGTGTGGTAGGCGGAGGCGACCGCGCCGCCGCGCAGTCCGCCGGGCGGTTCTTGGCCGCAGCCTCCGACCTCACGGTCGGTGGGCCGTCATACGTGCCAGTCACTACCCGCTCTTCCTGTCTCCTTGAACGTCCAACGAGGTGGAAGGAAGAGCGGGGGACAGTCGAAATCGCTCAGGCTTATCAGCCTGCCGCTGGATCCAGGGGACAGGCACTTGTCCATACGCGCTGCCGTGGCAGTGGTGTTGACCGCCGCCGAGCGCCACCGGCTGAAGAAGATGGCTTACGGTCACAAGACTCCACACCAAGCCCGGCAGCGTGCCTCAGTCGTCCTCCTTGCGGCACGTGGCCTGGGTAATGCCAGGATCGCCGCCGAGACCCAGCTGCACGTGGACACGGTCCGGACCTGGCGCGGCCGGTTCGCCCATGGCGGGCTGCCGGCCCTGGCCGACCGTAAGCGCTCCGGGCGCCCCGCCCGTTTCACCCAGGGCCGGCCTCACCAGGCGGGTCTGCAACCCCCCACAACAGGCAGGGCCATCTGTGCGGCCAGCCTGGCCCGCATCGCCTTCGTACGCTCCATGCGCTCTCCCTCATCTCTGCTGCGCGGCCCCAGTCGGCGTAGGTACGTATCCAGGGCTTATGACGTCAGGCGATGAGCCTGGCTGTCACCCAGGCCCCTGCCGCCTCCGCGGCACCGGCGGCAACTTCGCGCCAGGCGATCTGCCAGACCGTGGGGCCGACCAGCTTTGTCGGCAAGATCACACACCCCGTTGGGGGCTTGCTCCGGACGATCCTCGGCGACTACAGGAAGCCTGCAGCCGCTAACACTCACCTGGTCGGGAGTGTCGGCACGGGGGTCACGCGCGTCACCGACTCCATCCTGGGACGTGACGAGACGGACTGCGCGGACTGATGTCCACGTCGGGAGGGGCGCCGCTGATTCGCCCGTTCATCGCACGGACGGACCACGAGCCTCTCCCGGGCATGGAGGAAGTGATCGCTCGGGCCGGCCACGTCGCCTACCCGGATGAAACCACAGCCGACCGAGACTCGTACGGCGTGCTGTGGATCCGTCAGATCCGCGCGCCTGAGCAGGGAATGCCCCTCTACGGGAAGATTCACTCAGCACGCCAGCGCCATGCCGTACTGAACCTGCTGTGCCAGATCTGCGGGCAGGAACCCGACGAAAACCCCGACGGCGTCCTGTGGCTCCTCCCGGCCCTGCCCGGCCAGCCGGCCGAAGACGACGGCAACGGGATCATCACTACGTACCCGCCCGTCTGTCGGCCGTGCGCCCGTCTGGCTCTTCGGCAGTGCCCACCCCTGCGCCGGGGACATGCCTTGCTCCGTGTCCGCGACGTCCAGGTCCACGGCGTCACCGGAGCCGCATTCACCCTGAGCGCTTCCCGCGCCGTCTTCCGCGAAGCTGTCGAGCACGCCTACGGCGACCCTGCCCTTGCCACCGTGGTCGCCATCCAGCAGTTGTTGCGACTGACCGACTACCGGGCGACTGAAGATGACTGAACGGCAGTGAACTGAAGCCGAACAGCGCCGCTGTTCATCTGCGGCTGGCAGTCAATGCACGCTGGACGAGTCGAACCGCGTACGGATGCAGGGCGGCTATGTCAGGTCGTTCTCGAACGCGGCGGTCTGTTGCTGGTTGTCCGCCCTGCCTGCGGGTCTGTGCTGGGGGTAGGCGCCGGAACCCGGATGGACCTTGTCGATGAGATCGCGGTATTGGGGGTTGCGGGAGATGAACTCGCCCACGACCGGGCAGACGACGGTGATCTTCTTTCCGGTTGGGCGGATCTCGTCCAACACGCGCGCGATGAGCTCCGTGGCGACCCGGTGGTGGCGGTAGGCGGGGTCGACCCAGGTCGTCAACAACACGACGCGGCCGCCAACGAACCGGTACGAGAGTTCCGCGATCGCTTCGGGTCCGATAGCCGCGAACCATCGGCTGCGCTCCGTGTCATTGATGACATCAAGTTCCCAGCTCGACTCCACCTCGCTGAGACCTGTCCTGTCCAATGCGGCGATGAGCGTCGCGTTGTTCTCTTCCCGGGCAGCTGCCTCGGCCTCGACGCGGGTCGTCACTGTCATACCTTCTCCTCGGGGAAGCCTGAAGGGCTGGTCTAGGACCGGTGTGACTCTCTTGGCTCCCGGGTGCTCGGGGTCGACGAGGTCGGCGTACGCCGGGTTGCGCTCGATGAAGGTGCGCACGATCGGGCACGTGATGGTGACCGTCTTTCCTTGCGCGCGCACGTCGTCCAGGACGCGTCGGATCAGCTCGGTGGCGATGCCCTGGTTGCGGAACTCGGGGAACACTGAGGTGGCCAGCAGCGCGAGTCGGTTCTCGCCGGCGGCCTTGTAGGTCAGTCCTGCCACCTCTGTGTCCCCGGCCTTGGCCTCGTAGACACCGGTCTTCTCGTCGTTGACGACGTCGAAGTCGAACGCGGGAGCTCGGGGATTATCGCTGGCATCGTCGATGAGGACGGCCTGATCCTGAGTGGGGAGGCCTGGGTCTGCCCTCTCGACGTCGCCGGCGGTCGAGCGGTTCGGCTCGGTTGGGCTGGTCATGCGGGGTGGTCCTTTGCTGGTTGTGTCAGGGCATGTGCGGTGGCCTCATGGGCGAACGATGGTCTTGCCTTTGACCCGCTCGGCCGGGTTGAAAGAGGAAACGGCGTCGTCGAGGGTGACGACCTGGCCGATGTTCGTGCGCAGACGTCCGTCCCGGACTCGCTGGACGATCTCAGCCAGCTGTGCGCGGTCGGCTTCGACGACGAAGTCGACCGCCAGGCCGTCCCTAGGCTGCGTCTCGGCCGGGCCGGCGATGGTCACCAGCGTCCCGCCTGCTCGCACCAGCCCCGCCGACCGCTTCCCGATGTCGCCACCGATCACGTCGAAGACCAGGTCGACGCCGCCGACGTCTTCCAGTAAGTCGTTGCCGAGGTCGACGAACTCCTGCGCCCCGAATTCCATCGCGGCCTGCCGGTCGGCGGCGCGTCCGGTTCCGATGACGTAGGCGCCGGCCTGGCGGGCGAGCTGCGTGACCATCGAGCCGACGCCGCCGGCTGCGCCGTGCACGAGAACGCTCTGCCCCTCTTGGAAGCGGCCGTGCACGAACAGTCCCTGCCAGGCCGTCAGGCCAGAGATCGGCAGACTCGCACCCACCGTGAAGTCGACATCGCCCGGCAGCGGCGCGAGGTTACGTGCCTCGATGGCCACGTACTGCGCGAGAGTGCCGTCACGCGTCCAGTCCGCCTGTCCGAACACCCGCTGTCCGACCGACAGCCCCCTCGTGCCATAGCCGAGAGCGCTGACCACCCCGGCCACCTCGTGGCCGGGGATAGATGGCGTCCGGTCACGGCCGAGACGATCGACCCAGGTCGAGGGCCACTCCAGCTCACCTGGGGTGAAACCCGACGCGTGAACCTCAACGAGCACGTCGTTGCCCGCGGCCTTCGGATCCGGACGCTCGGTCAGCGTCATCCCGGCCGTTCCCGCTGCCCGATCCGTCACCACAATCGCCTTCACGAGACGCCTCCCTGTCTCCGGATCCCTGCCTGCGCGGCACGGTCCGTCCAACCAGAGCCGGCCAATCCAACAGGCTGCTGCGATCTCGACTCGGCCCTTGAGTCACTACCTTCACCCTAACCCAAAAGTGGACGTCAGAGTCCAAAGATGGGAGGGTGGAAGCGCCACGGGGTTGTGGCAGGTAGTCCCGCGTACAGACGCGCAAGCTCACCGTTTACTCAGTCCGAACACAGCATTAGCCGGATCCTGACGCAGGAGCGCGGGCGAGCACAGGGCAAGGGGCGTGCTTGTCGGAGCGTGACGCGTTCCCTCAGTATGGACGAAACAGTCCCGTTCCTGCATGATTTTCGGGTCAGGCGAACCTACGGGGCGAACCCCAGCCCTACGCGAAGACGGAGCTCGCAGGAGCCAGCAGTCGCGGGGCCGACTGTCACCGCCCACGACAGAAGCCGGTGCGCTGCCTGATTCAGAACGAGAAAAGGACACTGCTCGATGCACAATGTGGCCCCAGCGCCCAATCAGGATCGTCAGGGCAGAACATTCCGGCTTGCATTCCTGTCCGCGGTGCTCTCCCTGGCGGCGGCGTTTGCCGCGGTGGGCTCGACGATCCCCCTGTTCAACGTCTACCGGGCCCAGGACGGGTTCACCAACGCGGGCATCTCGATGGCAGTCGTCGCCTACTCCGCCGCCACCATCAGCACGCTGCTGGTACTGGGACGGCTGTCCAACCATGTGGGCCGGCGGCCCACGGCCCTCGCCAGCCTCGGCCTGCTCGTGCTGGGCTGCCTGGTGCTGTTGAACGTGCACCACGTAGGCGTCCTCATCGCCGGCCGGCTCCTGATGGGTCTGGGTGCCGGTTTGGCCAGCAGCAGCCTCACCGCGTACATCGTCGACACCGCACCCGCAAAGCCGGCCTGGCTGGCTTCCGTCGCGTCCAGCCAGACAGTCATGCTCGGCCTTGCCATAGGCGCCATCGCCTCCGGTGCCCTGGTCCAGTTCGGCCTCTGGCCACGCGACCTCATCTACCTCATTTCCGTCGGCCTGCTCTTGCTGTCCACCGTGCTCATCGCCATCAGCCCGGACACCGTAGCCCCCGTCCCCGGCGCGTGGCGATCACTGAAACCCACCGTCCGCGTACCGGTCCGGGTCAGGCATCTGCTCGCTGTCACGGCCGCAGTGCTCTTGTCCACCTGGGCCACCGGGGCGTTCTACCAAGCCTTCGTGCCCGCGCTGGTCGAAGATCAGCTCCGCACTCACAGTTCACTCGTCCTGGGCCTGGTGTTCGCCGCTTACATGGCCCCCAGTGCTTTGGGCGCTCCCCTCAGTGGCCGGTTCGCACCGGCGGGAGCTCAACGCATCGGCATGGCGGCCTTCTTCGCCGGCTGGATCGGCATCATCACAGCGATCGCCACCGGTGCACTTCCGTTGTTCATCGCCGCGACTATCGTCGCCGGGGCCGGTCAAGGCATTGCCATCAGTGGCACCACCCGCAGCCTGCTGTCTGGCAGCAGCATGGCAGACCGGGCACCGATCTTCGCCGTGGTGTATCTCCTCAGCTACAGCGGCGCGACCATTCCCAGCCTCATCACCGGCCAACTGTCCAACACCTTTTCGCTACCGAAGATCGCGCTCGGCTACGGCGCTTTTGCCCTCGTCGCCACCCTGTTCACCGTCATCGCGGCACGCAATCCGCACACCGACACAACCAGTCAGCACGATGAGTGCTCACGGCAAATCTCGCCGTCACCCTGACGGCACTTGACGCCGAACAAGGCCGCCGCCAGTACTCGTCCACGCCTGGCTGTCGCCCCGCAGATCGCACGTGCTGCTTCATCGGCCCGAACGGGCCTCGGCGAGGATCACATCCCCATCCGTGAATGTCTGGACCGACGTCGCGCCGAAGGTCGCAGGTGCAGCTGAGGGCTGTGGAAGAGAAGAAAGACAAGAGGCGTGTGTTCGCCGTCGCTGATACTTTTTAGGGGCGCTAGCCCTGCTTCCGGCGAGCCGATTGGACGGCCAGCATGGCGATCATCTCGCGCGGTTTCCACGGCCGACGGCCGCCCACGGGCAGGAAGCTGCCACCCGGACAGTACGAGACCACGCACTTTCCGGTCCTCTCGTCCGGGCCCACGCAGCGGATAAGCACAGACAAGTGGGAGCTGTCCGTCACCACGGAGACCGGGAGGCGGCACAACTGGGACTGGGCCGCCCTCACGAAGCTGCCGTCGGAAACCCCGACGGCAGACCTCCACTGCGTGACCAAGTGGTCGAAGTTCGGCACCCGCTGGCAGGGGGTGTCTTTGGACGTCCTGCTTGCCGATGTCGAGACGGCCGCCGAGTACGTCCTCGTCTCCTCCTACGGGGGCTACACCACGAACCTCCCGCTGGAGGATCTTCTGGACGGCAAGGCCTGGATCGCGTACGGCTACGACGGCCGGCCGCTCGCCCCCGAGCATGGCGGTCCGGCCCGACTGCTCGTCCCGCACCTCTACCTCTGGAAGTCCGCGAAGTGGGTGCACGGACTGGAGTTGCGGGAGAACGACAGCCCGGGGTTCTGGGAAAGCGCCGGCTACCACAATTACGGAGACCCGTGGCAAGAACAGCGGTATCGAGGAGACTAGGCGACCGGCTCCGTTGGAGGGTCGCCGAGGTGACAGAACGTCGCACTGAGTCCGCGACGGCCGTCACGCTGGCGCTGGAGGTGCCGGAATGGCCCGGCCATCTGGCAGGCCAACATGTGGACATCCGGCTGACCGCGGAAGACGGCTACAGCACACAACGCAGTTACTCCATCGCTTCGGCCCCGGACGGAACGCGCCTGGAACTGACAGTGCAGCGCGTCGTTGAGGGCGAGGTCTCTCCCTACCTGGCCGACGAGCTCATGCCCGGCGACCAGCTGGAACTGCGGGGACCGGTCGGAGGGTGGTTCGTCTGGCAGCCGGAGCAGCAAGAACCGGTCCTGCTCGTGGCCGGAGGCTCCGGGCTGGTGCCGCTGATGTGCATGATCCGCTCGCGGCGTGCAGCCGGCAACCGGGTTCCCTTCCGGGCGCTGTACTCCCTGCGATCGCCGGCCGAGCTGCTGTACGGGCCAGAAATCCGCCAAGGAACACCAGGCGTAGACGTCACACACATCTACACCCGGGAAGCGCCACAGCAGTCCGCGCGCCCCCCGGGCCGCATCACACCCGACGACCTAGTACGCCACGGATGGCCACCGGACTTCGCGCCGACCTGCTACGTCTGCGGACCCACGGCATTCGTCGAGAAGGCAGCTACCTACCTGGTGCTCCTCGGACACGACCCTGAACGAGTGCGTACAGAGCGCTTCGGCTGAGGAGAGGACTGAGATGACGGCACGCACACCGGCAGACGCTGGTCTCCCACGCGACGCAGAGGGCGGCTACATCGACGGCAACGCGCTGGCCGGCCCTCTGGCCGAACTCTTCGCGGTCGACCTGACAGCAGCAACCAGCCAGTGCGCGCACTGCAGCAACACCGGGCCCGTCGCACTCCTGCACGTATACCGCCAGGCACCGGGACTGGTAGCCCGCTGCCAGCACTGTGGACAAGTCATGCTACGTCTGGTGCGCGTACCGGAGACGGTCTGGCTAGACATGAGCGGCATCACAGTACTGTCGATCCCCGTCGGCGCCGACTGAGCCACCCATGGCCTCCCCCGCGGATGGCACGCCGTCGCCGTCGGCGCGGCAAGCTCGGCGGTGCCCGCCACGACCGGAAGGCGGGGCCGCTGGAAGCGGGTGGGCCGCTGCTCGGGTTTGTCACCTCAAGCGGAACCTGGGGCTACTGGAAACGGCCGTCGAAGCAGGTACCGCTCCTCAGGTCGGAGAACCGAAGGTCGACGACTGCTCCCCCTTCCACCACCCAACGCAGATCGTAGGACGCTTGGTAGGACGGCGGTCAGAAGGAACGGAAGCGCCTGGCTTTGTTCATGACTTTGGGATCTGGTCCAACTCTTGTGGAGCGGTGACGCCCAGTGTTGCTGAAGGCCTCCGTGCATGGTGACGTGCCACCACGACCGACGGGGTGTCGGTGGGACGGTCGATAATGCCGGTCATGGCAGATCGCAGTCCGGTCCTCCGGATCATCACCTCGGCGGCACGGGAGTCCCTGAAGCCGCTTGGCCTGGCCCAGCGCGGGCGGTCGCGGCTGTGGATCGATGATCACGAATGGTGGCTCGGGGTTGCGGAATTCACTCCGTCGCGGATGGCCGGCAGTGGTCTGTACGTCGGTGCGATGTGGCTGTGGCATGACGTGGACCACCTGGCATTCCATGTAGACGCAGTCCGGGTCGGCTCCGAGCTGTTTCGCACCGAGGACCAGTTCACGCGGGTGGCACTCGAACTCAGTCGACAGGCGGCTGCGAGCGTGACCGCGCTGAGAGAGAGGTTCCGGGCTCTGCCGGATGTAGCCCTGTACCTGGGTTCCAGGCCGGTTCGGCGGGGATTCCTCTGGGACAGCTTCGACTCTGGGATCGCAGCCGCTCTGGTCGGGGACCCGGACACTGCCCGCGATCACTTCGAGCGAGTCCTTCGAGAGGATCCGCTGGCCCCGTGGATGGTCGATGCCCAGGAGAAGGCGCGTGAGCTTCACGCGATCGCGGCAGATCGCGACGCCGTGACTGCCTGGGTCACCCGGGCCGTCGACTCATGCCGGAGCAAGCTGGGCCTGGATCCCGTGCCGCTCGGGATCAGCTGAACGGACCCGCTCGTTGAACGGCAGAGCTGCGGTCAGGATGCCGTTGTCCACGAGATAGCGGACCGCATTGAGCATCGTACGGTGCCAGTACCCCTCCGGCCGGCCTCCCCGACCGCGCAGCCAGCCCGTCAGCGGCAGCCGGATCGCCGCCCACTCGGTATCCGTCAAGTCCGACGGATACCGACGCTGCCGCTGGGGCCAGTCAGCCGCGTTGCCGTACACGTGCGCGAGGCAATCACACGATAGAGCAGCGGAGTTGAACCGCCCGTTCACCGACACGGAAGACCACAACACAGGCGCCTCCTGATGCTCTATGGACTCGACACCCACGAGCTGTCAGGAAGCCCCGTGTCCATGCTCTCGCCCGACCAGATTCACCCCACCGGGAACCCCGTTCGACTACCGCTGCTCAAGATCGGATGGACCGGCGCGACCTGTCTCCCCTGGTCGTTCCCCGTCCGCGTACGCCGTCGGACGCCTCCGCGCCTGTGTGGGCCGGGGCATCTCGCACACGCTGCCCGAGTGATTCCACCATCACCTTCACGACAGTGGAGGCTTCGGCAGCCCGTATCACCGCCGGTGTCGCCGTCGAGGTCAGCCGCCGACGGGGTACCGGCTGGTGATCGCGACGCGGTTGAAAGCGTTCATCACGGTTGCCAGCCAGGCGATTGCCGAGACCTGGGTGCCAGACGGACACGTCAGCGACGAACACTTCAACGCGGCCGCGGCCGTACTCACCGCAGCCTTCGATTCGTTCGGGTGGCCCGCGCCGCGCACTTCGCGTGCGTCGGGGTGCCCGGTCGAGTGTGTTTTTGGCAGGGGGCCGAGTGGGCGGGCGGTGCCGCCTGCTGCCTGCTGCCTGCTGCCTGCTGCCTGCCCCGGGCTATGACTTCGGGTCGTCGACCTTGAGCTTGTCTCCGGTGTTGGAGACGAAGACGACCAGGAGTCTGGCCCGTTTGGTCGGGCTGGTGTTCTCGGTGAGGAGGTGGTGGGCACCCGGTGGCTCGACCCAGTTGTCGCCCTGGTGGTAGGTGCGCACGGGCTTGCCGGCGAGTTGGCTGCGCACGGTGCCTTCCAGGACGTAGGCGTAGACGAACGCCTGGCCGTGCCGGTGCGGCATCGCGCGTGCGTTGGGCGGGAAGTCGACGATCACCGAGGTGAACGTCTTGCCCTTCATATTCGGAAGGGCCTGCTGGAGCAGCGGCTTGAGGGTTTCGGTGGGGCGTGTCGATGCCATGGCCGCGGGCGATGCCCCGGCTGCGGTCGTGTCCTTGGCGTGGGTGGGCTGGTGGGAGGTTGAGCAGGCCGTGGCCGTAGTCAGCGTGGCGACGGCCAGCAAGCCACCCGCGATCCGCATTCCCATCACGAGCGGTCTCCTGTTCAGTCTTCCGTGACGCGGATGATCGTCTTGCCCGGCGTGCGCTTGTCGGGGGCGAAGGCGGAGGGTGCTTCGGCGAGTGGCCGCACAGCGTCGACGACGGGCTTGAGCCGGCCGTCCCTCAGCCGCGCAGCGAGATCGGTGAGCCGGGCGCGGTCGGGTTCGACGACGAAGAAGATCGCCCGCCCGTCCTTGGGCTGGACCTTGGGCGGCATGACGATGGTGACCAGCGTGCCACCGGGGCGGACCAGGGCGGCCGAGCGGTCGAGGATGTCGCCGCCGATGACGTCGAACACGATGTCGGCCTCGCCGGCGTCCTCCAGTTTCCCGGTCTGCAGGTCGATGAAGGTGTCGACGCCGAGCGCGAGTGCCCTGTCCCGGCCGGAGGCCCGGCCGGTGCCGATGACGCGGGCGCCGGCCTCGCGGGCGAGCTGTACCGCGATCGAGCCGACGCCGCCCGCGGCACCGTGGATCAGGACGGTCTGGCCTGTGGTGAGGCGGCCGTGGTCGAACAGGCCCTGCCAGGCGGTCAGCCCGGAGATCGGCAGTGCGGCGGCCACGGCGTGGTCGATGTCCGCCGGCAGCGGGGCGAGGTTGCGGGCTTCCACCGCGGTGTACTCGGCGAGCGTGCCGTTACGGGTCCAGTCGGCCAGGCCGAACACCCGCTGTCCGACGCTCAGGCCGGTGGTGCCGTACCCCAGCTCTACGACGACACCGGACAGCTCGTGCCCGGGTACGCTCGGCGTCCGGTCGCGGCCGGCGCGATCGGTCCACGTGGCGGGCCAGTCCAGTTCGCCAGGGGTGAAGCCGGCGGCGTGTACCCGCACGATGACGTCGTTCTCGGCCGCATGGGGGTAGGGCATGTCTGTCAGGGACATCCCGGCCAGACCGGCGTTACGGTCTCGCACAGTGATGGCTTGCATAGAGGTCCTTACTATGGAGGGGCGACCCGAGCGCACAGCGCTCGCGAGCGCTGCTCGTAGCGGCTGCAGGTAGATGTATGCCGTGCCGCATGATCGATCTCACCTGCTCTGGCGTCTTCCTTCGTCGCCCGTTGTGCGTTCTCAACAGGGAGACGAGGCAGCCCCTCCGGGTGTGACAGCTCAGACGCGCACGAGTTTGTCGGGATTGATGACTCGGCGGTACGCGGTGATCAGGCCGTCTGTGATCTGGACCGTGTCGACGGAGTAGACCCGGCCTTCCCGGTGGAACACGAGGGCGAGCTCGCCGCCGACCTCGGCGAAATCGATGTGGTCCGGATGCCACCGGTGCCCCGTACGCACCATGACCTCGGCGACGCGCTCGCCGCCGTGGATGAGCTTGCGTGCCGCCAAGACCTTGCCGCCGCCGTCGGTGAGGTAGACGGCGTCCGGGTGGAGGAGCCTGACCAGGCCGGCCAGGTCCCCGGCCTCGTAGGCGGCGCGGAAGACCGTGAGGACGCGTTCGCGCTCCGCCTTCGACGCCTGCGGCGTGGACTGCTTCGCCTTGGCCACCCGCCGTCGTCCCCGCGAGGCGAGCTGCCGGGCAGCCGGCACGGAGACGTCCAGCACTTCGGCGATCCGGCCGAACTCAAGGCCGAAGACATCGTGCAGGACGAAGGCCACCCGCTCAGGCGGGCTCAGCTCTTCCATGATCAGGAGCATCGCAGAGCTGACGGACTCGTCGACGAGTACCGGCTGCGACGCGTCCGGCCCTGTCAGCAGTGGCTCCGGCAGCCACGGCCCGACATAGGTCTCCCGGCGGAAGCGGGCGCTCTTGAGAATGTCGTACGACCGTCGCGCAGCCACCGTCACCAGCCAGGCCCGCAGATCACCGATGTCCCGCAGATCCGCTCCGGCCGCCCGCAGCCACACGTCCTGGGTGACATCCTCGGCATCGGCCACAGTCCCCAGCAGCCGGTAGGCCACACCGAAGACCGCGGGCCGGTGCGTCTCCCATTCGGCTCCGAGCGGGTCCAGCTGCTCAGACCGTCCGGGCCCGTGCCCGTCACCCATACAGATCGCAACCTCCTTCAAGCTTGCCGATGCAGCGTAGCTATTTCGATCTCAGGATCTTCGAAGACAGCACCCCCGCGGAATCGAGCCGACCCGCTCCGACACGGCAGCCGCAAGTCATGATCAAGCTGCTTTGGGGATGGTGTCGGCGTGGGGCCTGCGGCGCGCTCAGCAGCGGGACCGTTCGCTGTGAGGTTGGCTTTCCCAGCCCGTGCGTGCCGGATCGCGAGTACCTGATGTTCCGGCATGGACGGCCGCACCCAAGGACAGCGCCCCGACGAAGCCGACGTACAGGTAGCCCGTGGTCTCCAGTCCCCATGAGGGCGCCGCGAGCCCGGCCGCGAGGGCCGGAAGACTCAACGCCGCATAGCTGATTACGTAGACGGCCGAGAAGACCTCCGACCGCGACTTTGCGGTGGTGACCGCGCTGATGGCGCGGAGGTTGCCGTTGAACGTCAGGCCGACGCCCAGCCCTGCGACGACCGATCCGCCCACGTATACGGCCGGCGATGCGACAGCGATGGCCACCGCCAGTCCGGACGCACCCAGAGTCAGGAGAACCGCACCCAGCAAGGTGGCGATCCGTGCCGTATGCCGAACGGACCACAGCCCGCCCACGCTGTTGGCCACAAACAGCGCCGCGATGCTGAGCCCGCCCGCGGCGCCAGACCGCACATGCAGGACATTGCTCACCAGGGACGGAGTGAGCGCGAGGAACAGACCCGTGACGGACCACCCCGCGACGAGGGTGGGAACGGAGGCGAAGAACTCCGGCCGGGCATCCCGAGGAACCCGGACCCTGGGTCGCAACGACGCCAGTCCCACCGCTCGCGGGACGAGTGTCTCAGGGATCGTGAGGACGACCGCGGCCAGAACGACGAAGGTCAGCGTCAGGACGGGAAAGACATACGCATCGGGGCGTGAGGTCGACTGAACCAGCAGCCCCACCACTCCGGCACCGGTGGCCATGCCGATACTCGTGCCCACCGCTGTCGTCGTGGGCCCCAGATGTGGACGTCTCTTGGGTGAGAGCTCGACCAGTCCGGCGGCAAGAGCGCCCGTGGCCGTCCCCGTGGCCATGCCCTGCACCACCCGGGCGATCAGGAGGGAGACGACGCCGTCGGCCGTCCAGAAGATCGCCGTGGGGGGGGGGGGGGGCGGGGGCCGCGGCTGGGGCCGCGGGCGGGGCGGGCCCCCCGAGCGCGAGGCCGGGGCCCGACCCAAACGCCGCCGCCGCGCAGCCGCCCGACAAA
>NZ_JBSHAF010000016.1:121389-233374 GCF_053611365.1 Streptomyces sp. NPDC054813
AAAACTCCCTCGCGCCCTCACAACACCTCCGAGCGGGGGTCGGGTGGGGTGGCGCCCCCCCCCCCCCGGGGCGGCGACCCAGCTGGTCGCTCAGCGATCCGACCATCAGCAGGGCGCCGAGCAGACCCACGACATACACGGCGAAGATCACTGTCAGCATCGTGACCGACAGGCCCCAACGTTCCCGGTACAGCGGGTAGATCGGTGACGGTGCGCTTGCCGTGGCCATCATCACCACATTGGCGCAGGCCAGCACGGCGAAGGCCGCACCTCGCCCGAGACGATGCCCGTCGCGAGGGCCAGTCACACGTTTCATCACGTTGATCAGCTCGGCCAGGGAGCACCCATGATGCGCTCGACCGTGGTCGTGCGCTTGAAACCGGGAATGAAGTGCTCCAGCACATCCGAATTCACGGTTCCGTTCGTGGTCTCCGGGCGGTGCTTGAGTCCGTCGACGAAGGCCTGCAAAAACTCGTTCTTGAAGTCGCCCCGCGGATGGACGGCGGTGATCTCGTCCACCTGGCTGCGATCCAGCTCGTCCAGGCCCAGGCCGAGCACGTCGGTCAGAACCCCGAAATTCGTGATGGCGATCTCCGGGCCCATCCGCCCGGGAATTCCCGGGGTCGTGTGCAGCGCGATCGCCGTCCACACCACGTCGGCGGCCGTGGCCGGGAAACCGCGGTCGAGCATGAACGTGCGTGCATGGTCGGCTCCATCGACCTCGAAACGCTGCTCCACGTCGGAAAACGGCGTCAAGAGGCCGGTGTCGTGGAACATGGCGGACAGGTAGAGAAGCTCCGGGTCGGGCTCCAGGCCGAGCCTGTGAGCATGCATGACGCCGAAGACGAAAACGCGCCGGGAGTGATGGTAGATGAGGGGGCTGCTCATCTCCTGCATGAGACGGGTGGCCTCGGCGACCGCCGCCGTTTCGGGAATCTCCACGCCCGCGATGATCTCGCTCATGACCTCTGCTCCTTCCGATATCGGTGTGTTACGAATGGACGGTGCGTCCGTCTTCCACACTGCCGAGCAGCCCCCGTTCGGCGCTGCCTCGGTCCGGCCATGAGTCACCCGAATCCGGACATGCGGGCAGCGGGGTGTGGGCTCCGCCACGCATAGGGTCACGATCCTCGTCTATGACGGGGTCAAGCTTCTGGACATGGCCGGCCCCGCAGAGGTATTCGCGGAAGCGAACCGGCTCGCTGCCGACTACAAGATCGTGCTGGTGTCACCGACGGCTGGCGGGCCGGGCCGACCGGGTCGCGTCCATCTGCACCGGAGCATTCATCCTCGGCGCCGCCGGCCTCCTGGACGGCAAGCGTGCGACCACGCACTGGAAGGTCACGCACGAGCTCGCCGCCCGCTGCCGGGCCAGCCGCGTCGAACCCGACGCGATCTACGTCCGTGACGGCACCACCTACACCTCGGCGGGCGTGACCGCCGGCATCGACCTGGCACTGGCACTCGTCGAGGAGGATCACGGCCCTGATCTAACCCGCGATGTCGCCCGCGCCCTGGTGGTTTATTTGCAGCGTTCGGGCGGCCAGTCACAGTTCTCCGCCCCACTGCAAGGACCGCCGCCCCGATCTCCGGCCCTCCGCAGAATTACCGACTTGATCACGGCGAATCCGGGGGGAAACCACTCACTCGGCGAACTCGCCCAGCACCTTAATGTGAGCCCTCGGCATCTCACGCGGCTCTTCCATAACGAGCTGTCCACCACGCCAGCCCGGTACGTGGAGATGATCCGGTTCGACATGGCGAAAGCTCTACTCGACCAAGGGCACACCGCAACGCAGACGGCATCCCTTGCCGGGTTCCCGAATTACGAGAGTATGCGGAGAGTTTTCGTGAGGAAATTGTCGCTCAGCCCTGCCGCCTATCAGCGCCGCTTCAGCACAGCGCGCCGAGCCAATACGGAGGAGCAGTAAGGCGAAGTTATCACTGTACGGACACCGATGCGTCATAGGCGGTTGCGCTACCTGGGCGCGATTTTGTTCCACACGACGGGTTCGTCCACCGCATCCGCGGCGCCTCGCGACAGCACAGCTTTCCCAGGCGAGCTCAGGGAGTACGTCCCCCGACTGGCCTGCTCACCAGAGCCCGCGGCGACGGCCGACTGGTCGTCGCGTGCACCGTGACGCTGGGTCCCGACCACTTGGCAGTCTGGGCTTTCGCGAGTGAAGTCGCCGTCGTCGGCACCGCGTGGGCCCTCGTTGCAGCGCCAACGGGACGCACCGGGCCCAGGAGAGGGCGCCCAGCTCGGCAGGGTGCTGATCTCGCATGCGTGGGCACGACGGGAAGGGGGCCTCCAGCAGCCGCCACTTCCCGCGGGTCTGCGCCGCTACTCACCTGGCTGCGCCTGTTCACTTCTGATGCCCTTCGCGGCCTCCGCTTCCTCGGCTGAGATGTCCTCCGCGATGGCAAGCACCCGCCGCAGGCTGGCGGAGGGAATCACGACGCCACCGGCGCTGTCCATGTAGATGTAGTCACCGGGACTCACGCACACACCGGAAATCTCAACAGCCACAGCGCAGGCGTATGGCATCACCGTGTCGCCGCCCCATCGGACCGCCTCCCCCCTGCACCAGGTAGCGAAGCTGTAGCCACGCAACTGGCCGAAGTCACGTAGCCGGCCGTCGGCGAGGACACCGGCCAGCCCGGTGCTGTCTGCCCTGGCAAGCTTTGTGCCCCCGCCGTGGGACACGTCGGCGTGCCCTCCGCTGGAGAGCACGAGCACCTGGCCGGCCCCGGGCGGGTTCCCGAGTGCTCCGTAGAAGTAGTACCGGAAGTCATGGCCCTCTGCTACCAGGTCCTCGCGGTAGGGGAGATAGGAGATGGTGGCTGCAGGCC
Organism: Streptomyces sp. NPDC054813; assembly: GCF_053611365.1. NCBI lineage: Bacteria > Bacillati > Actinomycetota > Actinomycetes > Kitasatosporales > Streptomycetaceae > Streptomyces > Streptomyces sp. NPDC054813. The sequence goes on from NZ_JBSHAF010000016.1 coordinate 124,243, forward strand.
CGAAGAGATAGCGGAGAGGGTCGGGGCTCGACATGGCGGGTATGTGCGTTCGGTGGCCGTGGACCCGGTTCATGGCGTCGACGAGCGTGGCGCACCCCAGGCGGGCTGCCTTCCGAGCGAGTGTCTCGTCCCCCATCAGCTTCCTCTTTCAAAGGGCCATGGGCTCTGTCCGGCGTACCGCCGGGGCGCCGTCAGGTACCTCGGCTGGGCCGGAGCCGCGTAAAGGCTGCGCGTGCCCGGCTTTCTGCGTGCTGTATGCCAGAGCCTCCGTCCGCCGGGCCGGAACCCGAACCGCCGGCACTCCTCCGCGCTGGCCAGTGACGAATAGGTATGCCAGAGAACTGCGCCCAGCGTGTGAGCCATTCTCACTGTCACTAACCCTTTCAGTGTCGCGTTCACAGGCTTGCAGGGCATCTTGGCCACCGTTCTCGCCCCGCCGCCCTGTCGGGGCCGCGTTGCGTCCTCTTGCCTCTATGTCGATCAGGCTGCTTGCCGAAATGAGTCGTCGTGAGTGCCGATGTGGGCGTCGTTGAGGAGGGCGCGGTAGACGACGGCGGAGAGTGTCGGGCCGGACGGCGGCCCGCGGGTCGGGGATCGTCGTCAGCTGCCGTCGCCTGCGGTGGCGGCCCTGCAGCCCGGCGCCTCGCATCAGTCTGGCGATCCGGCGGCGTCCGCAGCCGTCGCCCTGTCGTAGCAGGACGGCGTGGATAGGCGGGGACCCGTAGGTCCCGCGGGACCGCTCGTGGACTTTGGTGATCTTCTGAGCTGGTCGATCGGCGCCTCGGGAGGAAGCGCGCGACTGTCTCGAAGCCTGCGCAACAGGCCGGCCAGCCTAATCTGCGAGTGCATTCCTGACGGCGCACCCCAGGCTGCTGTGACGTGAGACGTCGCACCTAGAAAGAGACGCCTTCGAGTGCCCGGCCACTTGGGGGCGCGTCAGGAAAGGATCCGCAGGAAAGGATCCGCATGAGCACGGAGAGCGCCTGAGGCCATACAGCGTCGGAGGGCGCCCCGTATCCCACGACGAGGGCATCGGTCATGACGTTCAGGGACCGTTCATGGCGGTATCGAGACAGTCCCGCCACTTTGAGTCCCTGCCTGGTCGCCGACTGAAGGACGCGCTGCTCGGTCCCGGGCGGCAGACTGAGCACGGTATGCAGGCCAGCCGCTGTCCCTGTGACGCGCACCTTCGGGGCGTGCCGGGCCAGGGCTGTGACCAGAGAGTCCCGCCGATCGCGGTAGCGCCGACGGGCAGCACGTACCTGACGGCTGTAGGCGCCGGAAGTGATGAATTCCGCCATGGTCAGCTGGCTCAATACCTCGGACGAGTCGGTCTGTCCCTTGGCCGCGACAGCTTCCTCAGCGAGCACGGGAGGCAGCGCCATCCAGGCCAGCCGCAGGCCAGGAGCAAGGGTCTGGCTGGCGGTACCCAGGTAGACCACGCAGTCTGGAGCGAGTCCCTGGAGCGCTCCGACAGACTGGTGGTCGAACCGGAACTCACCGTCGTAGTCATCCTCCAGGACCAGCCCGCCTGTCCGTCTGGCCCAGTCCACGACGGCCGTCCGGCGATCGCGCTGCAGCGTCGTGCCCACAGGGAATTGGTGAGCCGGCGTGAGCAGGACCGCATCGGTGCCGTCAGGCGGGACCGGGTCGGTCCCGTGAGTATCCAGGGGGAGCGGGAGGGTCTCCAGCCCGGCAGCCGCCAGCAGGCCGCGGTGCCTGTCTGGGCCGTAGGACTCGACGGCGACATTCCTTGCCCCGCGGCCGGCCAGGACTTTGCTCAGGATCTGCAGGCCGTGGGAGATGCCGGCGCAGATCAGTATGTGCTCCGGACTCGTGTATACGCCCCGGGCTCGTGCGAGATGGTCGGCGAGTGCGGCCCTTAGCTCCGGCCGGCCGCGGGGGTCACCGTAGCCGAACGCGTCGTCGGGAGCCGCGGCCAGGGCGCGGCGTGTGGCCTTCAGCCAGGCGGCACGAGGAAACGCGGTGAGGTCGGGGTTGCCTGGGATCAGGTCGTAGCAGGGTTCACCGGACGGCTGGGCGGACGAGTGGACCGGGACCGGTCGAGTGATCGTTCTGTCTGCCACGATTGTGCCCGAGCCTCTGCGGGCGGTAAGCCATCCCTCGGCGACGAGGTCGCCATAGGCGCCAGCCACCGTGTTGCGGGCAAGTCCGAGGTCGGCGGCGAGCTGGCGGGAGGAGGGCAGCCGTGTGCCGGGTGCCAGGCGGCCGCTGCGGACGGCTTCGCGCATGGCTGCGGCCAGCGCGCGTCGCACACCCCGTCCAGCTCGAATCAGATCACTCTCAAAGGCCTGCCGTAGCCGCGCTGGACTGGTCGTACCGCGGGCGGCCAAGGGCTCGACGTGCATGGTGGAGGTCAGGTCCGGTGGCCATAGATGTGCGGATCCACAGGCTGCTCGGATTTGGGAAGTCCGCCGACCACGAGACGGTAGGAGTCGATCACGAGTTCCTTCATGAACTCCTCGTCGACGGTGCCCCCGCCTTCCACCGTGATCCAGTGCCTCTTGTTCATGTGATAGCCGGGGGTGATGTCTGCGTGCCGCTCCCGTAGGGCTGCGGCGTCGTCCGGATCAGCTTTCAGGATCACGACAGGGTGCCCCGGCATGTCGGTCATGAGCATGAAAACCTTGCCGCGCACCTTGTAGAGGTCCCAGTCGGGACCGAAACGATGCTCCAGGTCGGCGCCGGGCAGTTCCACGGTGCAGTCGCCCGCGATCTTCTGCAGCTCCTGTCCGTCCATAGTGATCAACTCCTCTGTCAATCGAGTGCCCCGGCCGACCGGCCAAGGCCCCAAGGTGGGTTCCGGCGACCGCCTGACGGTGCGGCATTGGCGCTCCCGAGGTCCTGGGCGAGAAGGCCCGCCACGGGTGCGAGGCCGTCGGCGCTGCGGGCCTTCCACGCTCTTGCCGTCGCCTCCGTGAATCTGTTCAGGTCCAGAGCGTCCCGTTGGCTCTGCCGTGGGCAGCCCCCGTCGACCAGGCTCAGGGAACTGTTGCTGTGCTCACTCAGTGCCTGTCTGGGGCGGTAGACGTACGCGCGAACGTAACCCGCGGCGGCCGGAGGGGCGTCGCCGCCCGGCACGCGCTCCGCCGGTTTCGAGGCGCTCACCGGTTTGCCTGGCCTGGGCAACAGCGCAGCCAGGACAGCGCGCTGCCTCGGCTGGCCGGCTCCGGCCTCGACCCCCTGTTCGCGTAGCCGGACGGGACCGACCATTGAGAACTGGACGTCCACGTGCATGGTGCTTACCCGCCCTGGAGATCCCTGTGAGGCTTGACTGCTCAGCTGTCCGCGGGAGACCGCTCTCTCCAAACGTACCGCAAGTCGGCTATTTTTTGGGACTAAATAGTCCTCTCCTGGGGAGATGGCCTCCGCTTTTGACTGGAGGATGGGCTACATCACAGGCGCAGATGGGGCTACGCCGGGCACAGAATGGGAGGACAGCCGCCTCGTTCTGACGGCAAACCCCCGTCCGGCCCGCCTATGGATGTCGGGAAGCGGGGAAGGTCCGGCGCCGGAGACTGCGACGTCGACCGCCCGCGGTGCGGCACCAGGATTTCCCGGTGCCGCTCTGCCGCAGACGGCTTAGTGCCCTGAAGGGCCTTCCACCGGCGGACTGGCGTCCTCGGCAGGCACGGCATAGGCCTTGACGTGACCGATCGCCATGTCCAGGGCGATCCTCATGGGTTTGACGTCCTGGGCTGTCTGCGCAAGGAGGTAGCCACCCTGAAGGGCGGCCATGAGGCCGGTGGCCAGCTCTTCGGCATCTGCGTCGGCCCTGAGGACTCCCGAGTCCTTCATTCGCTCGAGCCCGGCCTCGAGTAGTCCCTCCCAGCTGTCGAAGTGCCGGGCGAGCGCCTCGCGTGCCTCTTCGTCCTGATCGGCCAACTCGCTTGCAAGGGATCCGAGCGGGCAGCCGTACGCCCCGTTTCGGAGCCCGTTGTGCTCGATCAGCACGTCCCGCCAGCGTTCCAGCCCGCGGAGGGAGTTGAGCCGCTGAAGTAGCTGGTGCTGACGTTTGAGCAGTTCAGCAGCCTGCAACGCGACAACGTCCCGCACCAGTGCATCCTTGTCGGGGTAGTGGCGGTAGAGCTGGGATTTGCTCGTTCCGCTGGCCGCCCTGACCTCGTCGAGGGTCGTGGCAGACACGCCCCTGACGTACATCATGTCGGCGGCAGCCCTCAAAATGCGCTCCCGAGTCGCCCGCCCGCGCTCAGTCAGCCGGGAGTCGTTTCTGTCGCGCGCCTGTTCCGCCACATAGGCCAGATTACCGCTGTGTAGGCTAGCAGGATTAAAAAGGGACCTCAAGGTCCTTTTTTCTGAACACCTCCCGGGCGGCGGGACCGGCCGGGAGACGCACCCGGCCGAGTGCGCCTGGGTTCCGGACCGGCACTACCGCGGGACGATCCAGGCCCGCGGCGCCGCCTCTGAGGCCGAAGCGGTCCCCGCCCCTCTGTTTGTCCCCTCCCCATTGACCAGGCGCACGGGACCATCGGCAACGTCCCGAACGCGATGACGCCGCCGTCGCCTTCGATCCGACCGAGCGGATCACCGGGAGGACGATCGTCCGCGTTCGTCGATACACGCAGTCGGCCGGTGCCGCCCCAGAGTGACCGGCCGCGTGGACGAGGCCTGCTCTGCGGCAGATAGTTGATGAAGGACGACGAGGTCATATCGCTCGACGATGAGGGTGAGCGGCAAATGGACGCCTCGGACGAACTTCTTCAGACGGCTACACCGTCGGCTCTTTTGACCCTGGACGGAACGATCCGCAGCCTCAACGCGGCAATGGCCAGGACACTGGGCAGGTCCGTGGAGCAGTGCGTGGGTCGTGGCTTCGGTGATCTGTTGCCCGCAAGCCAGCTGACGGCGGTCAAGAGTCTCGTGGCCCACGCCGCCACGACGAAGACGGTTGCGATGCGGGTGCTGGAGTTCCCCGGGCCAGGTACAGCATCTGTCGTCTGCCTTGTCGAGGCACGACCAGTGAATGATCCCGCAGGTGGCGAGTCGCTGGTGTGGGTGCACTCATTGAACGCGGGAAACGACTTGGGCGCCTTGCTGATCCCGTTCCGCCTGGCAGCCAAGGCCGCCAACCTCGGTCTGTGCATGTACTCACCCCAGGAGCGCGAGCTGGAGTGGCTGGGTGGTGCACCCGCCTTGGCGGCGCTGTTCCCGCAGGCCTCCATGTCGCTGTCCGAGGTGGTTCGGCGAGTCCACCCCGATGACCACGGGGCGCTGCGGCGGCTCGTGCGCTCGACGGCCGCCCGGTCCCCCTGGATCAGGTTGCGGTTCCTTACCGAGCGCGATGGCTGGCACCTTCTGGTCTGCCGGGCCCGTCGGATCATTCTGGGGTCTGGCGGCCCTGAGCGGGTCTTCGGAGTGATCCGCGATGACACCAAGAGGGAAGCGCGCAGACGCAGAGCGAAGGACGCGCTGAGTGCTGAGCGTCAGCGCGCCGACGAGATCGCGGCCTTCTCTTCCGCCGTGATGACTGCAGTCACGGAGCAAGAAGTACGGCAGGTCGTCCTGACCCGGCTCGCCGCGACATTCGGTGGTACCGGCGCCGCGCTAGCGTTCCTCACGCAAGGCCGCCTACGCGTTTCCTCCGATGCCGGGATCCCGATACCGGTGGCCGCCCTGCAAGGCCTGCCGCTAGACGCCCCCAGCGCGCTGCCCCATGTGATCCGCACTGGCGAGCCGCAGTTCATTCCCAACAAGGAGGACTACATCCGCCGCTGGCCGCACGGGGCCATGGTGCCCTACTTCGACCAGCTCGACTCCGGCTTCGCCATCTCGATCACCTCCCTCAGCCCGATCGGCGGTCAGCCGCTCGGGGCCTGGCTGGTGACCTACGACAGCGAACATCACTCGTCCCCGGACGAGCGCGCCCTCATGGGTACTCTTGCCGATCTTGCAGGCCAGGCACTGAAACGCGTCAGCTTGCAAGAGGCACGAGTCGAACTGGCCACGGCGCTCCAGCAGACCATGCTCCCCACGCTGCCCGAGCACCTCCCCGGCCTGGAGGTCGCCGCCCGATACCGACCAAGCCGCGATGGGCTCGACATCGGCGGAGACTGGTACGACGCCTTCGTCATGCCCGACGGTGCCATCGCCCTGGAGATCGGCGACGCCCAAGGGCACGACGTGGACGCCGCCGCCTTCATGGGACAGGTGCGCGCATCCATGCGCGCGATCGCCGCCCACGAACCGGGTCCCGCAACCGTGCTGGCGCGCACCAACGAGCTGCTCGTCACGATGGGCTCAGCACGATTCGCCAGCTGCACCATGCTGCGTATCGACCCAGGCGACGGACGGGTCACCGGTGCGAGCGCCGGCCATGTGCCGTTGCTGTACGCACGCGACGACGGCAGCCACAGCATCCACGAGTTGCCGGGAGGCCCGGTGCTAGGAGTCGTGCTCGGCACCGAGTACGGCGAGGAGACCTTCGCATTGCACGAGGACAGCGCGCTGGTCATGGTCACCGACGGCGTGGTCGAAGGACCGGGCCTCACATTGGAGGCCGGACTGGAACGGGCCGGAACACTGGCCGGCGCGGCCCTCCACGACGGGCTGAATGCCGAGGAGACCGCTGACCGCGTCCTCGACGCCGCTGTCGCGGTAGACCACCTCGACGACGTGGCTGTGCTGGTCATCCGGCGCGCATGAGACTCGATGCGTCCGTGCGCCGGGCAAGGTCGTACAGGTAGCTGCTCCAGACAGGTGGCGGCGGAGCCGAACGCGCTCCTCGAACCGCGAAGGTGGGCTCAGTTGCGAGCGAAGAACGCGATGTGGTCCAGCGCCATGTCCAGCGCGACGGCCATCGGCTCGGAGCTGTGCGCGTTCTGTGCAAGCACGTAACCTCCCTGCAGAGCGGCCAGCAGACCCGTGCCCAACCGTTGTGGGTCGGCGTCCTCGGAGAGTACGCCGAGGACGCGGAGCCGGGTCAGTGTCTCGACGAGCATCCGTTGCCAGGCATCGAGTGATGCGTTGAGCGCTTGGCGGGACTGCTCATCGTTGTCGGACAGCTCAATCGACATCGCTCCCAGCGCGCACCCGTACGAGCCGTCCTGCAATGAGTTGGCGTGGACCAGGGCGTCGCGCCAGCGACGCAGACCGGCGAGGGTCTTCACACCGCGCAGGCGCTGTTCCTCGCGGGCGAGGACGAACTTCGACTGCACGTCGATCACGGCGTGGATCAGCGCGCGTTTGTCCTCGAAGTGGTTGTACAACTGCGACTTGCTCGTTCCGCTCGCCAGCCGGACGTCATCGAGCGTGGTGGCGTTGACGCCCCTGACATAAAACAGCTTGGCCGCCGAATCAACGATCCGTGAATGGGTCTGCAGGCCGCGTGGCGTGCGGCGAATATCGCTGGTCGCGGACACGGTGTCTCCCTCAGGCACGTTACTCACTCGTGCTGCTCAGCCGTTCAGCGCATCACAAGCGCGGTGGCCCCGATCTCCAGGCCGATCAGTTGTGGCACCGATACGACCATAAAGGCCGACCGGCGAGAGATGACGCCCTTGTGATTCTTCACGCAGGTGTCGACGACGTCGCGGCCTGTAAGCCAGGACCGGACCTGGCCGACGTCACCCTGTTCCGCGGCCGCCCGCCACGGCGCCCCCGGGGTCCGGGGCTTGCCGGGCCTCCTCGGCGAAAACCACCTGCAGGGTTCCGTCCTGACGCAGCGACGGAGAGGGCCGGCGCGGTGCCGCCCGGGGTCGTGACGCATCGAGGTAGGCGCCGAGGCGGCGCGACACCCTGGCGTCGATGACCTGTGCTGCGACAGCCGTGTCAACCAGTACCTCCTCGTGACGGATGCGAGATGGAGGTGCAGGCAGAGCCGGCAGGTCTTGTCGTTGTTCCTGCCGAGCCCCCACTCAATCATGGACTAAATAGTCCACTCAGTCAATCGGTCCGGATCGAGTCACGCCGACACGAGCCCGCGCGGTCCGACTGACACAGTCGCTCGCAACGAAAGCTCACCTGTGGCTTTGAGCTGCACATTTAATGACGACGCCCGATCTCGACCCGCCCGCAGGAATCCTGGCGGACCCTTCCCTTCCGAGAGAGGGGTTGCACTGACATTTCTGGTCTGTATAGTCCTTTCTATGTGGTGTCCGAGGTGATGAAGAGATCCGCAACTCGGCACCCACGGAGTCACCCGTCTCTACGCAGGCCACCGGGCGCAACCGACGCAACCGTCGAGGTTGCGGCCGGCGCAGGCAGAGCCTGCGGCGGGGCTCCGAAGCACTGCGAGCCCGGCTCGGGCTCGACAACTATTCACACCCTGATCGGAGGTCGATTCGCCATGTCACGACTTAATGGTCCCGCTCCAGAGGACGTGCCTGCCGGCGCACAGCAGATACTCGGCAACGTTGGTGCGCAGCTGGGCTTCGTCCCGAACATGTTCAAGACCCTCGCGGCCAACCCGGCCGTTCTTGAGGTCGTCACGACTCTGCAAGGCACCCTGAGCCGGGTTCTCGACGGAAGGACGCGGCACAGCATCGCCCTGGCCGTGTCGCAGGCCAACGGCTGCAGTTACTGCTTGGCGATGCACACCCACGTCGCGACCGAATTCGGCGGCATGTCGGACGACGACATCAAGCTCGCCCGCCTCGGGAGCTCGGTCGATCCCAAACGTGCCGCGGCCGCCCGCTTCGCGCAGCAGGTGGTCGAGAGCCGCGGGCAGGTCAGCGACACCGACCTCGCGGAGGTACGGGGCGCCGGATACACCGACGCGCAGATCCTCGCCATCGTCGCGGTCGCGGTGCAGTTCCTGCTCACCAACTTCATCAACAACGTCAACCAGACCGACCTCGACATCCCCGCCGTCGACTCGGGCGATACGACCGTGCCCCAGTGAACCCGTGCCCCGGACCGCCGCCCCCCGGCGGCCCGCGGAGAGACCCACCGCCGTGCTGCGGGATACATGGGAACTCCGGTGGGCGAGGGCACGCGCCGGACCCGCCTCGTCGAGTCCGCAGAATCGTCCACGGTCCGCGTCATCGCGTCTGTTGAGGCCCGAGCGGCGTCAGGAAGCGCCACGCGGCCCCCGGCAACGCCCCCGCCCGCCGGTTGTTCTTTGGAACCCTGGACGCGGCCCGGGCACGCAGTCGGCAACCCCCCACTGAGTCAACGATCATTCAGGAAGGCTCGTCATGCCGGGCTCCGAACTCTATGAGCAATTCATGGCGCTGCACACCCGCGACGGTGGCCTCGTCATGCCCAACGCCTGGGACGGACTCTCGGCGCTGATGCTGGCCGATGCCGGCTTCGAGGCGATCGCGACATCGTCCGCGGCGATCGCCGCCACGCTCGGCCGCCTCGACGGGCGTCACCAAGTCACCCGCGAAGAGCACCTTGAGCACGCGCGGCTGCTCGGCCGCCTCACGGGGCTGCCCGTCAACGGAGACTTCGAGGACGGATACGGCGACACGCCTGAGGACGTCGCCGCGACCGTCGAGGCCGCCGTGGAGTTTGGCCTGGCCGGTATCGGGGTGGAGGACACCTCGGGCGATCCCGAAATGCCGATCCGCGACTTCGACGAAGCAGTCAGTCGCGTACGGAGCGCCGTTGACGCTTCGAAGGGACGCATCGTCGTTACCGGCCGCACCGACAACTTCATCCAGGGGCGACCGGATCTCGACGCCACCATTCGGCGTCTGACGGCCTTCGCCGAGGTGGGCGCAGATGTGGTCTACGCGCCGTTCCCACCCGACCGCGACGCACTCGTCGCGATCGTCACCGCGGTCGCCCCGACACCGGTCAACGTCCTGGTGTCTCCGTCGGACAAAGTGCTCACCGTCGCCGAACTGCAGCAGGCAGGGGTCAAGCGCATCAGCTTGGGTCCGTTGCTCTACGCCCACGCGATGGGGGCGGTCGAAGAGGCCGTGAAAGCACTCCTCGCGGGCGACCTCGCCTCGGCGACGACGGGCATGAGCTTCGCCCGCGTCAACGAACTGCTGGCCCACGGCAAGAACTAACCCGATCAGCACGAATCACTGACTCTTCAACTCGTGATCACAAAACAAAGGCAGGATGACATGGATCTCGGCAAGCTCATGAACAAGCACCTCACCAGGTACTTCGACCCCAGCAAGACGATCCCCGAGGAGACACTCCAGCAACTGCTGGGATTCCTGCGCTCGACGCCGTCGTCGACGAACGTGCAGCCCAACCACTTCTACGTCCTCGCCACGCCCGAAGGCAAGGAGCGGCTGGCGGCCAACCTCGGCGAACGATTCCAGGACAACAGCGAGAAGATCCTGAACGCCTCACACACCGTCATCCTCACCACCAGGGCGGATCTTCCCGAAGGCCACCTCCAGGCGGTGTTCGACAAGGAGCGGGCCGACGGCCGGTTCCCCGACCCGGCCAAGCAGGCGCGGTGGGAGTCCATGACCCGCGACTTCCTCAACCTGCGCAACTACGGCTACAAGGACCTGAACCACTGGATGGAAAAGCAGACCTACCTCGCGATGGGTCTGACCATGATGGCGGCTGCTGAGCTCGGCGTCGAAGCCATGCCCCTCGAAGGGTTCGACCCGACCAGCGTCGACAAGGCGTTCAAGATCCGCGAAACCGGACACACCACGACCGTGCTGCTGGCGCTCGGTTACCCCGATCCCGAGAAGGTGTACAGCAGCCCGGTTTCACGCTTCGAAACCGACCAGCTGTTCACGTTCGTCTGACCAACGACGGCACGGGGAACGACCGGGGCCGAAGTCCGCAGGCTGCGGACGCCGCTGGTCCTCGAGGCCGGCTCACCCCGGAGAGCCAGACCGGCGGCCGGCGCCGCCGGTCACCGGTCGGCGCCCCCGGTCGTCGGTGATCCGAATGATCCAGCGGCGTCGGCGGACCTCCGGCTTGCCCGGCAACGGCTTCTCCGACCCGCACCGTGCCGGTTGTCGAACGGCGCAGCGCGAAGCGGCGCGGAACCTGACGTCGGCGGCAACGCTGCTGCCTGAAGCGCTGGGGACCTGGAACCAGTCGGTCGAACTGAGCGCGAGGACAAAGATCTACTCTGAAGACGTGCGGAATGTCCCTATTCGACACCGCCGCCGGATTTAGTTTCCCGGCCCGTACCTCCTGGTCGGCCGGACCGAGTGAGAGGACAAAGATCCACTATGAAGGCGTGCGGAGTGTCCAGGGCAGAGACGGAAGTCGCGCTGCTGGAACTGCCCGAACCGTCATCTCCCGAGCCGGGCCAGATCCTGGTCGCGGTTGAGGCCGCCGGGGTCGGACCGTGGGACCAACTGGAAATCGACGCTCGTTGGGACGTGGGGCTGCGCCTCCCGGCGGCGCTGGGAGTGGAGGGCGCAGGCAAGGTGCTGGCCGTCGGTGCGGGTGTCACCCAGTTTGCCGTGGGTGACCGGGTGCTCGCGCACGAAGCCCCGCTGCCCGGAGGAAGCGGCTTCTGGGCCGAACGCGTTCTGATCAACGCGGATCACGCGGCGGCCTGGCCAGCAGGCTTGGACGCCGCACACGCAGCGGCCCTGCCTGTCAATGGGCTCACCGCGCTGCAGGCTTTGGAGAAGCTGGACCTCAGCCGAGGACAGCGGCTCCTGATCACCAACGGAGGCGGGGGCACCGGAGCCCTGGCCGTCCAACTCGCCGCGGCCCAGGGCATCGAGGTAACCGCGACCGCATCTGCAACCGCTGCAGAGCGTCTGCTCGGTCTGGGAGCGATGGAAGTTGTCGACTACCACGATCCGCACTGGTCGACCGAGGTACGCGGCGGGTTCGACGCTGCCCTCATCATCGCCGCCGGCACCGCGGCCGCAGCCCTGCCTTTGGTGCGTGACGGCGGCCGGCTGTGCTCCCTGACCTCGGACGCGTCTGCGGAGGAACGAGGCATCACGAGTTGGGACCTCTACATCGAGCCCAACGCCGCGCAGCTTGCCCAGCTGGCGGAGCAGGCTGCGGCTGGAACCTTGAAACTCGCACCAGAACCCCTGCCGCTCAGCGAAGGACCGGCCGCATTCACCCGGGTGGTTGCCGGACGGGCCGGCGGTAAGAAGTTCGTGCTCATGCCAGCATGATGCGCCCTGCCACGGAGCGATCCCGATGGTGGGCCACGGTGCGCGCGGGGCACGAGCCGCGAGACTGCGCATCGGCGTGGCCATGCAGTGAGGGGGGACTTGGACGCGTCCCATCTGTCGGCCGCCTCGACCGAAACGGAGCCGTTCCTGCGCCCGCTGCCCACTAGCGCCGGGCAGTAGTGAGCAGCGGCGGGCCGGAGCAGCTACGCACGCGACGGAGTGGGTGGCGATACCGGCGAAGCTCATCACGAGATCGGACCAGCGAGGCCAGCGGCCTCCCAACCACTGCCTGCAGTGGCAGCCGGGCTTTCCCATCGACGCGAACATGACCCTACGGGGTCTGCGCCACGGCCGCGACGACCCTGCCCAACCGGCCGGACACGTTGTGGCGCCCGGCACGCACACCGTTCCCGTCCACATCGCGACGGGAACGGGCAGAGCTTGTACAGAAGGAGAAACACAAATGGAAGCGATCGTGGTCACGGACCCCGCTGCAGGAACCGCGGGGATGACGCTGGCTGAACGGCCCGATCCGGAGACGGCGCGGCTCGCCAGTCTTGACGGCGCGAACTATGGCGACGTCGTCGTCGAAGTTCATGCGTCGGGTTTCACCGGGGACGAGCTGGAGTGGCCCTCGACCTGGGTCGATCGCCTCGGCCGGGATCGGACGCCCTCGATCCCCGGACACGAGGTAGCGGGCGTGGTCACCTCTCTCAGCTATGGAACGGCAGGGCTGTCGGTCGGGCAGCGCGTGTTCGGCCTCACGGACTGGACCCGCGACGGCACCCTCGCGCAGTACGTCGTCGTCGAGGCGCGCAACCTCGCGCCGCTGCCCGGTGACATCGACTTCACGGTCGGCGCGAGCGTCGCGATGACGGGACTGACTGCCTGGCAAGGGCTGTTCGAGCACGGGCACCTCTCGGTGGGGCAGAGCGTGCTCGTGCACGGCGCCGCCGGCGCGGTCGGATCGATGGCGGCTCAGCTCGCGCGGGAGGCCGGTGCGTACGTCATCGGCACCGGACGCGCCGCCCACCGCCAGGGCGCACTCGACTTCGGCGCACACGAGTTCGTCGACCTCGACAACGACACGCTGGAAGACGTCGGCGGCGTCGACTTCGTCTTCGACGTGTTCGGCGGCGACATCGGCGCTCGGTCGGCCCGGCTGGTGCGAGGTGGCGGAACATTCGTGACCGTCACCGGCCCGCCGGAGGTGCGGCCGGCCGACGGCCTGGCGGTCGACTTCGTTGTCGTCTCCGACCGCGCCCAGCTGGGCGAGATCGCCCGGCGGGTACGGGAGGGACGTCTGCGGACGCATATCGGCCAGGTCGCGAACCTCGACGACGCTGTCGCCGCCTTCAACCCGTCCCAGAAAGTCAACGGAAAGACGATCATCCGCATGCAGTGAAGCCGCGGACGACATCTCACGCAAGCCGAGGTGACCGGGGTGTCGTCGCGGGACAGCCCCGGCGACAGCACCCCGAATTGCGTCAGGTTCAGACCGCGCTACCAGCTGTCGCGGGTGCTCTTCATCTCATCGATGCCGTGAGCTGAGGTGGCCGCCCCTGCCCGCGGCGATCAGGTGCCCGGCGCGATCGCGCACGCTGACACGCAGACCCAGGTCCCCCCACGCTTCTGATACGTGTCCGTGTACAGGCTTCTTGCTCAGCTCCATCAGCGAGCACGGTGTACGTGCTGCGGCCATGGATTAGCGCAACGTCACTGAGGATTCGGATCTTGACGTCATGTACCGAAAGATCCTTGAAAGGACGTGGCTTACAACGCCTAACAAAATGGGCGCTGGAGCCTGCGCTTACAGGTATCCCGGATCACCGTCGGTGTTGAACCTTGCCAGGGAGCGCTCCAGCAGCTCCAGGAACTGTCGTAGGTCATCGGCCACCTTGTCGACCTGCGGTTCGTCCAGCGACGCCGTCCGCGTCCGGTAGACGGCCCCATCGGGCCCCGCGACATAGATCAGGCCGCCGCCGTTCGAGCCGATGACCAGGCCATGGGCCTTTTGGTCCGTGCCGACGTCGACAACGCCGTACTCCTGGACCCGCAGCAGGACGTCACCGGCCGGATCGAGGAAGTAGCCGTTGCCGACGTCCGCCCAGGTGACATCGCCGATGCTTTCGTAGAAGGTGACCAGGTCAGCTGGTGTAGGGGTGACTTGGGCGAGCGTGCGAGCCGCGGCTTGATCGTCGTGGTCGGCCGGCCGGACCTGGTTGGTCCCAGGTGGGAAGCCGTGCCGATGCTCGAACTCGCCTGTCATGGCCGTGAGAATCCCGGAGACTCTGTCTGTCCACGAGGCCAGCCAGGCAGGTGAAAGCGATCGGTCACTCATGAGGCCGGATCATGGCATGAGCCATGGACATCCATGGGGTGCCCAGCGTTTCCGGTGTCAGCACAATGCCCTGAGTTGCCGATGGGTGATGAGGCAGCAGGCGAGTTTGAGGAACGCTTCGTGGATGTCGGCTCGCCGTTCCCAGCGGATGCGCAGGCGTCGGAAACCGTGCAGCCAGGCAAAACTCCTCTCCACAACCCAGCGGTAGGTGCCCAGTCCGGTGCCGTGCAGGGTGCCGCGGCGGGCGATCGCGGGCACGATGCCTCGGGCGCGGACCTGGTCGCGGTAGATGTCGTGGTCGTAGCCGCGGTCGGCGAACAGCGAGTCCGGCTTCCGTCGAGGATGACCAACCCGGCCGCGGACCGGCGGGATCGCGTCGAGCAGGGGCAGGAGCTGGGTGACGTCGTTGCGGTTGCCGCCGGTCAGCAGGACCGCGAGCGGGGTGCCGCGCCCGTCGGTGATCAAGTGATGCTTGGAGCCGGCCCGGCCCCGGTCGACCGGCGACGGGCCCGTGTGCTGCCCCCTTTTAGCGCCCTGACGTGCGAGGAGTCGACCACACAGCGGGACCAGTCCAGACGTGCGGCCGCGTTCAGTTCTGCCAGCAGGACCTCGTGCAACCGCTGCCAGACGCCAGCCTCGTTCCAGTCCCGCAGGCGTCGCCAGCAGGTCATGCCCGAGCCGAAGCCCAGCTCCTTCGGGAGGTACTCCCACTGGATCCCGGCCCGGGTACCGGAAGCGCCGTTCACGCTGCGGCAGCAGCGGCTCCAGGCGATCCCACCGCTCATCCGGCACGACCTACGGCGAAGTCCCCACACTGAGCCGAACGCTCAACTCCCGCCCCGGACACGGCAACCGGGGACGATCCACCTCATTGTGTTAGCCGCTGTAAGGGCTGTCCCGTAAATGATCTCTGAGTGGTCTCGGGCATGGCGGGCTGCTGTTTCGGCTGGTGGTCTATTCGGCGAGAGCGAGGTTGTGCATCCGCGATGCCGAGCATGGCGTGGTGCACTCCGTCGCGTTTGAGGCGGCAGTCGCGCAGGATCTTCCAGGTCTTCATGCGGGCAAAGACATGCTCGACGCGGGCGCGGACCTGCTTGTGGGACCTGTTGTGTGCCTGTTTCCAGTCCGGCAGCTCCTCGGCCTTGCGGCGCCGGTGGGGCATCACCAGCCCTGTGCCCGGGTAGCCGCCGTCGGCGATGGTCATGGTCGTGCCGACGGCGTCCTTGGCGCCGGATTCTTCCCATGCCTTGCAGTCGTTGCGGTTGCCGGGCAGGGGCCGGCCGACGACTACGACGAGGCGGGTGTCGGCGTCGATGACGACCTGGTGGTTGGTGGAATATCGGTAGTTCTTCGACTGCTCGGCGACGGTGTGATCGCGGGTGGGCACCAGGGTGCCGTCCACGATGAGCACGGTGTCCTTGGCGAACCGTTTGCGGGGCTGGAGGGCGAGCATCGGCCCGATGTCGTCAATGATCCGGTCCGCCGCTGACTTCGAAACGCCCAATAGCGGGGCCAGTTGGCGCATGGTCAGGTTCGTGCGCCAGTAGGCCGCGACCAGCAGTGCCCGGTCTTCCAGCGGAAGGCTCCACGGCCGGCCCTTGCGGACCGCGTCCGCACCCTCGCGCCGCAGCACCGTCACCAGCTTGCCGAACTGCCGCGGACTCAGTCCGCTGAACGGGGCTATCCAGGAGGGCTCCGACGCCGTGATCACACTAGCCACAACACCATGAAGCCGTACCATCCCGGCCATGACCATCGATGTCCTCGCCGAGGACCTCCAGCCTGGTGACCTCCTGGAGCTCTCGACCGAGTCGGGCACCCAAGTCCTCCGGTTGACTCATGTGGAGCGGCGTACCCGAGGCATCAAGTTCATGGGTCGAAATCACCAGGGGGTTCTCTACTCCAGCGGCATGAAGTACGGCGAACTGGCGCGGTGCGTCCGTCCGTAGACCGTCGCGCGGACTGCCGATGGCAGTTACGGGACAACCCTTAGCTTGACTCTGTCGGGGATCTTGGAGTTGCCCGGTGCGCCGGCGTGATCGGTGGGCATGCTCGGGGTGTTCCGAGAGCCCATGCAGTTGTCGAGGTGTTCGTTGTCGCTCCGTCCTCGTTCCGGTGAGCAAGTCCCGCTTCTGACCGCGCAGATCGCGCGGGCGAGCAACCCGGACGGTACGGCGGCGATGTGGGTGAGAGACCGCCTGGACGGGCTGTGGCGTGACGAGGACTTCGCGGACTGGTATCCGCGTGACGGACGTCCGGGCCTCTCGCCCACCCAACTGGCCACCGTTTGTGTGCTGCAGTTCGTGCTCGGCCTGTCGGACCGGCAGGCCGCCGAGGCGGTGCGCTGCCGCATCGACTTCAAGTACGCGATGGCCATGGAACTGGATGATCCCGGCTTCCACCACAGTGTGCTGGCCGACTTCCGCGATCGTCTCACCGAGGGCGACCGCGCCGACCGCCTCCCCGACCTCGCGCTGGCCCGCCTGAAGGAGGCCGGCCTGGTGCGGGAGCGCACCACACAGCGCACCGACTCCACCCATGTCCTGGCAGCGGTGCGCGACCTGACCCGGCTGGAGTTGGTCACCGAGGCGGTCCGCGCCGCGCTGGAGGAAGTCGCCGGCACCGCTCCGCACCTGCTGGACGGGCTGGTCGACGAGGACTGGGGGCGCCGCTACGGCCGTCCGGTCCGCCTGGGCAAGAACCCCACCAAGCCCAAGACCAGGATTCTCGCCACCGGCGACGACGCCGTCCGGCTCCTGGAGCACCTCTACCGGCACGGGGGAGAGCGCGCGTCGGGCCCTCGTGTCCAAGCCCTGCGCCAGATCATGGTGCAGAACTATCACCGCGACGCCGCGGGACGCCTGCGCTGGCGCACCGCCGAGTCCGAGGACGGACCCGGGCTGCCGCCCTCGTCCCGGGCGATCGTCTCCCCCTACGACACCTCGGCCCGCTATGCCCGCCACGGGCACATCATCAGCTGGAAGGGGTTCTCCGCCCATCTGACGGAGACGTGTGCTCCGGACGGCCCCAACGTGATCACGGACGTGGCCACCACCGCGTCCACCACCCATGACAGCAAGGTCCTGCCCGGCATCCACACCCGCCTGCACCACCGCGGCCTGCTGCCCGCCGAGCACCTGGTCGACAGCGGCTACACCTCCCTGCCCCACCTGGAACAAGCCGCACGTGACCACCAGGTCACCGTCTCCGGGCCACTCCGCAGCAACCCCACCCGGCAACACCGCCGCGGCGAGGGCTTCGCCCGCGACGACTTCCACATCGACTACGACCGCCGACAGGTCACCTGCCCTCAGGGCCAGGTCAGCCAGGGCTGGCACGGCCCCTACCCGACCTCCTCACCCACCGCGGCCCCGCTGATCGTGGCCAGGTTCACCAAGAGCCAGTGCCGCCCCTGCCCGGCCCGCGCCCAGTGCACCACCTCCCGCGAAAGCACCCGCACCGTCGGCTTTCCCCCACGAGAACTCCGCGACCTGCAACTCCGTGTCCGTGCCGAGCAGCAGACTCCCGACTGGAAGACCCGCTACGCGGTCCGCTCCGGAGTGGAGGGTACGGTCAACGAGTTCGCCCACGGCCACGGCATGCGCCGCTGCCGCTACCGAGGACAGAGCAAAGCCCACGTCCAGCACGTCCTGACCGCCATCGCCATCAACATCGAGCGTCTCAGCGGTCTCCCACCGACCGAGGAAGCACCCCCTCGCCGCCGACCGACCGCCTTCCAGAACTACCTCGACCAGCGCGAAATCCCCCGGCCAAAATCCTGGCGCACCCTGGGCACCTGACCTCGGCAACTCCAAGATCCCCGACAGAGTCAAGTTAGGGCTGGCCCACACGTCCCAATCGGCCGGATATGAACTCCCCGGCCGTATAGTCGTTCCCTCGTTCAGCAGTCTGGAGAGCATCGGCGAAATTAACCGCTTTGTCAGCGGCGAGGCGATCACCTTGGCCCATGCGAGCCAGTAGCTTGTGGATGCTGAAGGGCGTGAATTTGTGGTGGAGTGATTCAACGCGTGCGTTGTAGTCCTCGCACAGCATGTACGGGTCCATCTGCTGAAGCCGCTCAGCCATGGCCATGATCACTGACTCTGCCCAGTGTTCCGCCGGGTGTCTCAGGCTCCTACCGCTGCGCATGATGTCCTGAATCTCCACGACCCGCTCCGCCGCGACAAGTTCGTCGGTGTCTACGGGTCCTCCGAGCCAGTCGAGTTGCCGCAGCGCTGCTACCGCCAGGTCTTTGATGCCCGGTGGGCCCTGGCTTGCCAGGCGTTCCAGTTCGCCGACGACGACGTCCAGCAAGACGCGGCGCTGCGATACCAGTTCACCCTGGACCGTCTGGCGCAAGTTGTCATCAGCGGCAAGGGACAACAGCGAGGAGGCGCCGACGAACCACAGGGCAGGCTTGGCGGGCGCGGGAGTCGTCACCGCGCTGGCCGGCGTCAGACGAGCACCTCGGGATCAGCTTCCATCACCGCATCCCACAGAGCATCGTCGTCCTCGCGTTGCAGCAAGGTCGCCACTACGCCCAGGCCCACGTGCTGGTTGCGTGCTGCGTCTACCGCGGCGCTCAAGAGACGCTCGGGCGCGCGGACTGTCTGCCGAACCGTGATCCCCGCACCAGTGGGAGCCACCGAGGCGTGGCGTGTGACGAGATCTCCAACCCTCTGGCTGCGCAGGCGCTTGCTCTGATCGTAGGTGATCAAGCCCATGACGCAGAGCTGGTAGACCAGGGCCGCCAGGGAGACACCGAACTGCTCCATGAGTGCAACCAGGCTGCGCTCGGTGACACGTCCGGCACTTAGCCATTTCAGGGTCTCGCGAATGCCCTCCTCGGGCATCAGCAAGTGGCCCGCAAAGGCGTTGACACGCCTTTCTTGCAGATTGTCCGCGAACATGTCCCGCTCGCCCTCGTTGATGACGTCTCGAGGGTCACCGAGCAGGTGATGGCCCAGTTCGTGGGCGAGGGTGAACCGCACATGACCTTGGGAGAAGTCAGTGCTGGCCACGATCAGGGCCACACCGTCACCATGGATGCACAGCCCATCCGTCTGAGTTCCGAGCGGAGACAACGCTACGTCGACCCCGAAGTGCCGCTCGATCAGTCCGGGCAGGTCACCCAGCTCGTGCGACCCCAGACCAAGTTGGAGTCTCATTTGCTCGGCCAGGTGTTTACCCTGACGCTCGGCCTCGGCCTTGTTGCGCGGACGCTGGGACAGTTCCTTGCGTGCGTAGTCGAAAACCTGCTGCCCTGCTGCGGTCGGCAAGGCGGGAGGCGGCGCCGCGCGCTGAGTCAGAACGTCCTCGACCTCAAGCAACTGCAGGGCGCGGCGCTTGGCGTTGCTGTCCTCGTCTGGGCTGGTGTCGCCTGCCAGCCGGTGAGCCATGGCCAAGGTCGGCCGGGAAGGCTGTCCGAGCAGATGGGCTACCGAGACGCCCAAGACTTCCGCGAACTTCGGCAGCTCCCGGACACCGATCTTGCGCCGACCGTTCTCGATCTTTGAGATTTGGTCCTTACCCAGCCCGACGAGTACACCGAGGGCATCACCCGTCAGTCCACGGCGGGTACGGGCCTGTCCGACTCGGCGACCGACGTCGGCAGGGCTTGCAGTCCGGGTCGAGGACTCTGCAGGAAGCAACGAACCCAGCGCTTCCATGCCTGTCAGTCCGCCTCGCATAGCCGCCTCCCCTCACGCCGTCCATCTCTGCGCTACCAGTGTCGCAACTAATCTCCACTATCGCAACTATTTCTATGCGGAGGTTGCGAATCTGGGCCTGCTGTGACGCACTGGACGCCCGCCAGTGCCGCCACGGCCACTCTCGCACCGAATGAGACCACACGGCATGTCCAGGCCCAAGCCCTGCCGGCAGCATGCTCACAGCGTGATCCAATCGATGTGATGCAGAGTGCAGAGGAGGAGGCCCCCCAGCAAGATCCTCCCGGTCCTCTATTGAGGGTTGCTTGCGGGAGTGTAAATCTAACGGCGGATCCGACGATCATGGGAGAGACGTCAAGTGACTGACACCGCCGTGGAGTTGGAGACCGTGGAGCCTGTCGAGAGTGCCCAGCCTGGGCAGCCTGAGCCCGTGTCCGACGAGCAGCTGGTCGCGATGCTGGTGGAACGGGCCCGGTCGGAGGGACTGCAGCTGACCGGGCAGGGTGGACTGCTGCAGCAGCTGACCAAGCGGGTCCTGGAATCGGCCCTGGAATCGGCCCTGGAAGGCGAGATCACCGATCACCTCGGCTATGAGAAGCACGATGCGGGCGGCCGGGGCAGCGGCAACTCCCGCAACGGGAGCCGGGCCAAGACGGTGCTGACCGACGTCGGGCCGGTCGAGGTCAAGGTCCCGCGTGACACCTCGGGCACGTTCGAGCCGCAGATCGTCAGGAAGCGGCAGCGGCGGCTGACCGGAGTCGACGAGATGGTCCTGTCGCTCTCGGCGAAGGGCCTCACCCATGGGGAGATCTCCGCTCACCTGGCCGAGGTCTACGGGGCGGAGGTGTCCAAGCAGACCATCTCCACCATCACCGACAAGGTCATGGACGGCATGGCGGAATGGCAGAGCCGTCCTCTCGACCGCGTTTATCCCTTTTTGTTCGTCGATGCCATCAACGTCAAGATCAGGGACGGGAAGGTCGCGAACCGTCCCATCTACGTGGTGATGGCGGTGACCGTGGACGGCACCCGCGACATCCTCGGCATCTGGGCCGGCGACGGCGGCGAGGGCGCGAAGTACTGGCTGCACGTGTTCACGGAGCTGAAGAACCGCGGCCTGGACGACGTGCTGATGCTGGTCTGCGACGGACTCAAGGGCCTTCCCGATGCGGTGGAGGCCGTCTGGCCGCGCACGATTGTCCAGACGTGTGTGGTTCACCTGCTGCGGAATTCATTCCGTTACGCCGCCCGCCAGGACTGGGACAAGGTCGCAGGGGCCCTCAGGCCCGTCTACACCGCACCCGGCGAGGACGCGGCGACGGAGCGGTTCCTGGAGTTCCAGGAAGCGTGGGGCCGGAAGTATCCGGCGATCGTGAAGCTGTGGTCGGACGCCTGGGCCGAGTTCGTGCCCTTCCTCTCCTTCGACGTCGAGATCCGCAAGGTCATCTGCAGCACGAACGCGATCGAAAGCGTCAACGCCCGCATCCGCAGGTCCGTCCGCGCCCGCGGCCACTTCCCCAACGAGGCCGCCGCCCTCAAGTGCATCTACATGGCGCTGATGAGCCTGGACCCGACGGGCAAGGGCCGCAAGCGATGGACCATGCGCTGGAAAGCACCCCTCAACGCGTTCCAGATCGCCTTCGAGGGCCGCCTGACCCCGAGCAACAACTGACCACTCAACAACCAAGATCAGCCGTTAAATTGACACACCCGGCCGTGATCCATGGGATCGGTCGCGGTCGCGCCGCTGGCACCTGTGAGGCAGTGGTTGGGGGCCTGCCCGTCGGGTGTTTGGCCTGGTAGGGGTCCGTGGTGGGGCCGGGAGGCCCGGCTGGTCAGCCGGCCAGGGCGGCGAGTCCGGTGGTTCCGGTGTATCGGAAGATCTTGCGGAGGTTGTGGCAGGCGGCGAGCAGGCGCCACTCGCCGCGGGCGCCGTCTTCGCCGCGTAGGAGGAGTTGGCGGCCGTTCTGGCAGGTCACGATCTGGCCGAAGACGGGTTCGACGATGGCTTTGCGACGGCGGTAGGCGGCCTTGCCGGGTTTGGTCCGCAGTTTGCGGGCCATGCGTTCCTTGAGGGTGGCGTTGGTGGGGATGCGTCCGCGTGGTGCGGGCGGGACCTGTTCGTCGTGGGCGAGTCGGCCGGTTGCCATGAACGTTTCGGTGCCGCAGGACAGTTGACGTTCCTTCGCGGCCTCAAGGTTGGTCTCGGAGCAGTAGCCGGCGTCGACCAGTGCCTGCTTGGGGTGGACGCCGGTGTTCGCTGCGGACTGGCCGAGCATCGTGGTGTAGTTCAGCGCGTCCGACGCGTTGCAGGTCACGTCGGCGGCGGTGATGACCTGGGTGTTGCTCGTCCACGACGGCCTGGGCGTTGTAGGCCTGGATGTAGGCGCCGTCGCTGTTCTTCATGTTCCGCGAGTCGGGGTCGGTGAAGTTGGCCTGGGCCTTGGGCTTGGGACGCGCCTTCGCGGCGGCCTTGTACCCGGCGTCGGTGATGGCCTGCTCGTCGCCGGCGCCGGCGCGCTCCTGGCGGCGGCGTTCGATCTCCTTGGCGTGCTCGCGTGCCTTGTCGGCGGCTTCGGCTTCGATCTGCGCGCGGGCTGCCTGCAGCTTGGCCAGGCGCTTCTCGCGGCGGCCGAGCTCGGCGGGCAGGTCCACGTCCTTGGCGTCGATGCCGAACCTCTGGTCCTCGGCGGTGTCGGTGGCCTCGGCGTCGGCCAGCAGGGCGGCGGCCTTGGCCTCCAGGGCGGCGATCTCGGCCTCGACGCGTTCTTCCTTCTCGATCAGGCGGCCGTAGCTCATCGCCTTGTGCTTGGAGGCGTTCGCTTCGAGCTTGGTGCCGTCCAGGGCGACGCGGCCTATCTTGACCATTCCGAGCCTGGTTGCGAGGTGCAGGGACTGGGTGAACAGGTCGGCGAGGGCGTCCACGTGGCGGCGGCGGAACCGCGAGATGGAGCGGAAGTCCGGGGTCTGGTCGGCGGCCAGGAACCGGAACGCGATGTCGTCGGCGCACTTACGCTCGATCGCCCGTGAGGAGCGGACGCCGGTGGTGTAGCCGTAGATCAGCAGACGCAGCATCAGCCGCGGATCGTAGGGCGGGTAGCCGCGCTTGTCGGTGTAGTCCACCAGGACCGGCCCGAGGTCGAGCACCTCGTCGACCAGGTCGGCGACGAACCGGGCCAGGTGGTCCTGGGGCAGCCAGTCGTCCAGCGACGGAGGCAGCAGCAGCACCTGGTGCGGGTCGAACGCCCTGAACCGCTTGTCCACCGCCGCCGGACGCCCCTGCGGCTGCCTCTTCTCGACCGGCTCGACCTCGAACAACCCATCCCCACCACGCATACCGCCATCATCCCCCACGAATGATCACGAACTACGGGTGGGTTGCCGACAAGCGATACCAGCTCAGACGGCCGTCGGCTGGAGTTGATGCGGCATGTTCCAGCCTTCGGCGAGTTTCGACGGGTGCATGTTGTGTCCACCGCCGAAGAACTCGCAGAACTTCATGATGAGCGGGTCCCATCCGAGCGGGTCCACGTAGTGCGTCCCCGGGATGACCAGATCCTCCTCGACGTGGGCGCGAAGGACCTCGACCTCAAAGGCGGTGGCATGAGGGGCTGCGAAGGGGTGAGCCGAGACGACCCTGCACTCCAGCTGGACCGGACATTCCGCGACCCGGGGCGCCCGGACCAGCTCCGATGCCTGCTCGGTCAGCTGCGCGGCCGAGAACTTGTCCGGCTCGTATCGGTAACCCTGCTTCACCTTGTGGTCCGGCACGGTCGATGTCCCGGTGGTGAGCGCGATCCGGTCAACGGCGTCGACCATCGCCGATGACGGCAGGTTGAGCACGCATTCGCGTTCGCGCAGCAGGTTCGCGGTCGTCTGGCCGCTGTTGCCGAGACCGAGCATGCAGGACTGGCCCAGCCACCAGGCGGAGGACATCGGCGCGAGGTTCGCGGTGCCGTCCTCGTTGCGTGAGCTGATCAGCACCACCGGTGTCCCGAAGTACAGCACCTTGAGCCCGGGGACCACGTGCATTCGTTCGCCTTTCGCGGGATGTGAGTCGAAGAGACTCGCCATGCGGTGCACGAGCCGTCCTCAACTCTCCGTGAACCAAGCGAAGGGTGCTGGCGGCAATCGGACATTGCGTTCCGGCAGGTCGGATCGGTAGTCATGGCCGCGCCAACGGAACCGTCGGCCCGGCCACCGTCATCTGACGGGCCCGACCTGCCCCGGGCCGCACCAAGCCGAACCACCGGCTCAACGCCCCACTCACCAGCCGTACCAGGCACTGGCCGGGCCCGCGCGATCGATCACCCCGACCACGGACACCCAGCCAGTTGCCGATTACTGGGACACACTCCTAGCTCGCCAGGCGGCCGGAGTCGGCGGGTCGCTCGTCAGGCGGCCAGAGTGCCCTGGTGGAAGTACATCCGCCAGCCGGTCTCCGTCAGCCGCCACAGGGAGCTGCGCCAGACCCGGCGCCCCTGATTGTCCGCGAAGTACGTCAGGTGGACGATGCCCGGTGCGAGCACGGTCCCGGACATCTCGCTCACCTGGACCGGCGAGTCGGGGGACACCGATCCGCCGCTGGTCACCGTGAGGATCGACACGATGTCCCAGCGGCGGCCGGACGCCCCGATCTCGGTGAACTCCGGGTCGAGAAGCTCCAGGACGAGGTCCGGGGAGGCTCGCACCTCGGGATCGAGAAGCCGCAGCTCTCCGTCGATGGCCGCCTGTACCGCGCGCTCGTCCTGGTCCGTCATGCGGGGAGGCTACGGCCTCGCACCGCCCCGGCACAGCGAATTTCCCCCTCGGGATCAGCCGAGCTTGAGCAGGAGTTCCGCGAGTTCCGCCGGCATGGTGACCATGCAGTCGTGGCCGGTGGGCAGTCGCCACACCTGCTCCGTCGCGGGTACCGGACGGCGGACGATGCCCTCCGGTACGTCGGCCACGCAGTGGATGTGGGTCCGGGGGATGGTCCCTGCGGCCGGGTTGTCCAGCCGCACCGGCTGCTGGAGGCAGCGCACGGACTCGTCGGTCAGCATCGTGCGCAGCCAGGGCAGGGGCGTACCGCAGTCTCCGCGTCGCGACCACCCACCCGGCACATGCCAGGGTGTGGCGCCCCGCCCGCCGTATCGCCCGTGACCAACCCCATACGGTCTGCTTGACTTGCTCCTTGGGCTGAAGCCCGAGGATTCTGGCCTTCTCGACTTGTTGCTGTGCCGCTACGCGGCACGGGGTTAGGTCGGGAATCCGTGGCTTCCTGTTTCTTCGCACTGTGCCGGGATCGCTCCTGGTCTTACCGGCGCTCCGCAGGCCGATACCGCCAGTCCGGCGGCCGTCTTCACATTGAGTGCGGCATTGTGGTCCCGGTCGAGGACGGCGCCGCAGGCGGTACAGGTCCATTCCCGGACGTTGAGGGGTTTGGGTCCGTCCTTGACGCCGCAGGTGGAACAGGTCTGGGAGGTCGGCTCGAACCGGCCAATCTTCACCAGGGTCCGTCCGTACCGTTCCGCCTTGTATTCCAGCATGCTGATGAACGAGGACCATCCGGCGTCGTGCACGGACTTGGCCAGTCTGGTGCGGGCCAGTCCCGCCACCGACAGGTCCTCCACGGCGATCCCTTGGTTCTCGGAGATCAGCCTGGTGGAGAGCTGGTGGTGGAACTCGCGGCGGGCGTCAGCAACTTTGGCGTGGGCGCGGGCGACCTTGAGGCGGGCCTTGGCCCGGTTCTTTGATCCCTTCTGCTTGCGGGACAGCTCCCGCTGGGCGCGTTTGAGCTTCTTCTCCGCCCGGCGCAGGAAGCGCGGGGAGTCGATCTTCGTGCCGTCGGAGAGGACGGCGAAGTGGGTGAGGCCCAGGTCGATGCCGACGCTCTGGTCGGTGTCGGGCATCCGGGCGGCGTCGGTATCCGGGTCGGTGTCGATGACGAACGAGGCGAAGTACCGTCCGGCAGCGTCCTTGATCACGGTGACGGAAGAGGGCTGTGCGGGCAGGGTCCGGGACCACTTCACCTTCACCGCGCCGATCTTGGGAAGGTTCAGCCGCCCGGAAGCGGTGACCGACCAGCGGGCATTGGCCGTGAAGCGGATCGACTGACGGCTGTCCTTGCGGGACTTGAAGCGGGGCGCACCGCTCTTCGCGCCCTTGCGCTCGCCCTTCAGGGACGCGAAGAAGTTCCGGTAGGCGGCCTCGACGTCCCGCAGGGACTGCTGGAGGACGACGGAGGAGACCTCGCTCAGCCAGGACCGGGCTTCGGTCCGTTTCGCCCCGGTGATCAGCCTCCTGGACAGCTCACCGGCAGCCGGGAACCCCTCACCCGCTTCACGGGCGTCCTCACGGGCGCGCACCGCGTCGTTGAACACCACCCGTGCGCACCCGAACGCCTTCGACAGCGCGGTGCGCTGGGCCGTGTCCGGGTACAACCTGAAGGCGTACCGAAGCTGCATGCGAGGATCGTACGAACGAGCCATACCAGCTGTCGCCGGGAACACCCGTTCCCCACCTCACCCCCGGCGACCGCACTGTCCAGCTCCGCCGGAACGACACCGCGACGCTCCGCGACGCAGTCACGAGATCCACTTCCCCCCGGCCTGAAGCGAATGAATCCCGGTAGCCGCCCGGTAGCGCACGGTCAGTTCTTGCCCCTACGCTGTTCGGTATGTCCCCCGACTTCCGAACCCCTGGTTCCGCGCGTTCTGCTGCCGAGGTCAACGAGCACATCCGGGCGCTGTGGCTGCGTGCGGGCGGAACCCTGTCGGCACAGGAACGGGCGGAGTACGAGCTGTTGGTGGTCGAGTGGGCCGAGGCGATCCGCGGGCGGATCATCGCGGCGGCCTGACCGGAGACCGGGTTCAGCGCCCGCCGGAGACCCGCAGCACCGCACCCGTCGTGTAGGAGGCCTCCGGCGACAGCAGCCAGGCGATGGCGGCGGCGATCTCCTCCGGCCGGCCCGGCCGCCCCAACGGCACCGCGGCGCCGATCCGTCGGGCCCGGCCGGGGTCGCCCATCGCCGCGTGCATGTCGGTGTCGACGGCTCCGGGCGCGACCGCGTTGACCCGCACCCCGTCCGGTCCCAGCTCCTTCGCGAGACCCACCGTCAGAGCGTCGACGGCCGCCTTCGTCGCCGCGTAGTGGACGTACTCGCCGGGACTGCCGAGGGTGGCCGCCGCCGAGGACACGTTCACGATCGCCCCGTGCCCCCGTGCGGCCATCAGCCGGGCCGCCCGGCGTGAACACAGCAGCGTGCCCAGCAGATTGACCTCGACGACCCGCCGCAGGTCGGCGCTCTCCGTATCCGCGAGCCGTCCCAACGGCCCGGTCACGGCAGCGTTGTTGACCAGCCCGGTGACAGCGCCCAGTTCCCGTTCCGCCGTGTCGAACAGCCGCTCCACATCGGCTTCCACGGCCGTGTCCACCGCTACGACGGCACAGCGCGCCCCGCCCTTGCGCACGCCCTCCGCGACCGCCTCGGCAGCGCCCGCGTCCCGGACGTATCCGATCACGAGATCATGCCCGTCGGCCGCGAGCCGCAGGCAGGTTGCGGCGCCGATACCGCGGCTCCCACCGGTGACGACCGTGACGGGACGTGCCATACGAGCCTCCTGAGACCGACCGAGCGATGATCTTACGGCGGCTCAGGACACACAGGCGCCTGGCCGACCACCGAGCGCGGCCACTGCGCGGGCAACAGCAGGGCCGCAGGGCCGGCTCCGCCGACCGCACCCTAGGGAATTGATACGGGCCGACGGTCCCCCGTGCGAGGGCGTCCTCGTGTGCTCTGTGGGAATGACCGAGGATTTCGTCGAACTCGTGTTCCTGTCGGGTCCGCTGGTCGTGCACGTGGCCGAGGTCGGGACCGGTTCGGTTCGAACATCGCCGAATATCACCCGCATATCGCCCGCACCCCTTGGCTGTGGTCGCCCCGTGCCCAACACTGAGCCGATGACGCAGCGCGTGGAGCTCGCGACCGTGATGGACCGGCTGGCCGTGGACGGACTGGTCACCGACTACGCGGTGGCCGTCGACGACGGGGACTGGACGGCGTACCGCAGACTGTTCACCGCGGACGGGCGGGCCGACTACCGGTCGGCCGGCGGGATCGAGGGGGATGCCGAGCAGGTGGCCGGATGGCTCTCGGAGAGCCTCACACTGTTCTCGATGCGGCAGCATCTGATCGTCAACCGTCAGGTGCGGTTCGGGGTCCTGGAGCAGGACGCCGGGGACACCGCCCACCTCCAGGCCGACTACATCAACCCCATGCGGTTCGCGGGCGGCGACGGCGCCTCCACCGCCCCGGACTTCGTGTGCGGCGGCCGCTACGCCTTCGCCTTCCTGCGCACCCGGGACGGCTGGCGGCTGCGTCAGGTGGTCGTCGAGGAGAAGTGGCGCAGGATGAGCGACCAACGCGCGGCGGTCGTACCGGACTGACCTCGCGCCCATGCCCCCTGTCGGAGATCCCCGCCGGTCCCGCACACTGGAAGGCCCCGCAGGCAGGAGGCGACGTATGAGGACCGTCGAGCAGTGGCTCACCTCCCCCTGGCGGCGTTCCTGCGTGGCGGCGCTCACGGGTGCGCTGCCCGTACTCGCCTTTCCCGCACCGTCGCTGTGGTGGTTCGCCTATGTCGCCCTGGTCCCCTGGCTGCTCCTGGCGCGCTCGGCACCGACCGGGCGGCGGGCGGCGTACGACGGCTGGAGCGGCGGCTTCGGGTTCATGGTCGCCGTGCACCACTGGCTGCTGCCGAGCCTGCACGTCTTCATCTTCCTGATCGCCGGCCTGCTGAGCGTGCTCTGGGCGCCCTGGGGCATGCTGACGCGCCGACTGCTGGGCGGGACGCCGTCACCGGGGCGGGCCGCGGTCGCGGTGCTGGTGCTGCCGTCGGGCTGGCTGATGGTGGAACTGGTGCGGTCCTGGCAGGGACTGGGCGGCCCGTGGGGCATGCTCGGCGCCACCCAGTGGCAGGTGACGCCCGCGCTGCGGCTGGCCTCCGTTGGCGGGGTGTGGCTGCTGAGCTTCCTGGTGGTGGCCGTCAACGTGGCGCTGGCGGTGCTCGTCTCCGTGCGCGAGGCGCGAGTGCCGGCGGTGGCCTCTCTGGTGGCCACGGCCGCCGCGACCTCCGCCGCCTGGGTCTGGTCACCGCGCCCGGACGTCGACGGTCACGTCCGTATCGCCCTCGTGCAGCCGGGCATCGTCGACGGCACCGACAGCGGCGACCGGCGTTTCGCCCGCGAGGAGCAGCTGACCCGGCAACTGGCCGGGCAGCGCCCCGACCTGATCGTCTGGGGCGAGAGCAGCGTCGGTTACGACCTCGGTGACCGGCCCGATCTCGCCCGGCGGATCGCCGCCCTCTCCCGGGAGACCGGCGCGGACATCCTGGTCAACGTGGACGCCCGGCGCTCCGACCGGCCCGGCATCTACAAGAGTTCCCTCCTGGTGGGCGCGGACGGCCCGACCGGGGACCGGTACGACAAGATGCGGCTGGTCCCCTTCGGCGAGTACATACCGGCCCGTTCGCTGCTCGGCTGGGCCACCTCGGTCGGCAAGGCGGCCGGCGAGGACCGGCGCCGCGGCACCGAGCAGGTGGTGATGAACGTCGGCCACGGGCTGCGGGTCGGGCCCATGGTCTGTTTCGAGACCGCGTTCCCCGACATGAGCCGGCATCTCGCCCAGGACGGCGCCGAGGTGCTGATAGGCCAGACGTCGACCTCGTCGTTCCAGCACAGCTGGGCCCCCGAACAGCACGCCTCGCTGGCCGCCCTGCGGGCCGCCGAGACCGGCCGCACCATGGTCCACGCCACGCTGACCGGCGTCTCCGCGGTGTACGGCCCGGGCGGGGAGCGGCTGGGCCCGTGGCTGGGCACGGACGCCGGCACGGCGCGGGTCTACGAGGTGCCGATCGCCCGCGGTGTCACGCCGTTCGTGCGGTACGGCGACTGGACGGTGGACGGCGCGCTGCTGGTGCTGGCCGGCTTCTGTCTGAGCGAGGGGCTGCGGCTGCGGGCGGTCAGGCTGCGCCGGGGTGTCGCTGAACCTCTCGTACCACCTGCTCGCACAGCTCATGAGTCGCCAGTGCGTCCCGGGCGCTGAGCACCTTGCCGGCGCGGACGGCGTCGAGGAAGGCGAGCACGGCCTGTTCGATGCCGCGCTGCCGGGCGACCGGCACCCAGTCGCCGCGTCGCCGGACCGTCGGCTGCCCCTTGTGGTCGATGACCTCGGCGAGGTTGAGGACCTGGCGCTTGGTGTCCTGTCCGGAGACCTCCAGGATCTCCTCGGCCGAGCCGCTGAGCCGGTTCATCACACCGAGCGCCGTGAAGCCGTCGCCGGCGAGCTGGAGCACCACGTGGTGCAGCAGGCCGTCGGCGACCCGGGCGCGGACGGTCACGTCCTCGACCGGACCGGGGGCCAGGAAGCGCAGGGTGTCGATGACGTGGATGAAGTCGTCGAGGATCATCGCGCGGGGTTCCTCGGGCAGCCCGATGCGGTTCTTCTGCATCAGGATCAGCTCGCGCGGGTGGTCGGCGCACTGGACGTAACCGGGGGCGTGGCGCCGGTTGAAGCCGACGAACAGCGACACGTTCCGCGCCTCGGCGAGCGTCACAAGCCGCTCGGAGTCGGCGAAGCGGTAGGCGAGGGGCTTGTCGACGTACGTCGGTACGCCCGCCTCCAGGAGCCGGGTGACGATCTCGGGGTGGGCGACCGTGGCCGCGTGCACGAAGGCGGCGTCGAGATCCTGGGCGAGGAGGTCGTCGAGGGTCGCGTGCCGGCGGTCGGCGGGCAGCCGGAGGCTGTCGGCGATCTCGGTGAGGGTGGCCGGGGTGCGGGTCTGGAGATGGAGTTCGAGGCCCGGCTGGGCGCCCAGCACCGGCAGATACGCCTTCCGCGCGATGTCGCCGAGTCCGATGCAGCCGACCTTCACTGACGCTCCCCTAGCGGTTGCCTACGTGCCTGTCCGGAAGCATACGGGCCGATAATCCGTGGTGGGATCGGGCAGGGTGGGCGAGGATGCCGGGCATGACGACCGAACGCCGTTCACCCGCTTTCGACGCCGACGAACGCACCATGCTGGAGGGCTGGTTGGAGTTCCACCGGCAGACCCTCGCCACAAAGTGCGCGGGCCTGACCGACGCCCAGCTCGCCATCGCCTCCGTGGAGCCGTCCCCGCTGTCGCTCATGGGGCTGGTGCGGCACATGGCCGACGTGGAGCGGTCCTGGTACCGCAGGGTTCTCGCCGGCGAGGAGGCGCCCCCGCTGTACTGGAGCGATGAAGACCCGGACGGCGAGTTCCATCTCGGCGAGGGGGACACCTGGCAGGACGCGTACGCGAGCTGGCAGGCCGAGATCGGGGCCGCCCGGCGCAACGCGGCCGACTTCGGCCTGGACGACCTCTCCAAGGGCCGCAGCCGGCACACCGGGGAGCAGATCAGCCTGCGCTGGATCCACACCCACATGATCGAGGAGTACGCCCGGCACAACGGCCACGCCGACCTGATCCGGGAGCGCATCGACGGCGCGACCGGCAACTGACGTCAGCCTCGCATCCGCCGGCCCCCCGTACGGGGCACGAGATCACCCGTGCGGGGCACCAAACTCCCGTCGGCGGTGTCAACCTCCGCGCGGACCCAGCAGAGTTGCGCGGGTGCATCGAACGACCACCATCGCAGCGCTTCTGGTCACCGTGACCGTCTCGGCCCTCTCCGGCTGCGTGACGGTACAGCGTCCGGCGGCGCCCGGCGCGCCACCCGGTACGGCGCCCTCGCAGCCGTCGGTGCCCCGCCCGGACGGCACCGCCGAGCCCCGGGTGGTGCAGGCGCCGGTCAAGGAGGCCCTGGAGATGGTCGGCCCGTCCCGCCCGGCCCACCGGGCCGCACCGAGCGCCGCCCACACGCCGGCGCCCCCGCCACCGGCCCACCGCCGTTCGCCCGCCCCGCGCGCTGCCGCCCCGCATCCCCGCCCACATCGGACCCGCAGCCCACAGCCCGAGATCCCCGGCCTCTCCGGGTCCGTACCGAAGCCCTCCGGGGTGTGTGCCCTCGGCAGACAGTACGGCGGCTGGCCCTCGGACAGCCCCGAGGCACAGATCTGCGAGCAGACGTACGGGCGTTGACGTACCGCACGAGAACACGCGCGGCGGAGAGCCGCCCTCGGCGGGAAACGCGTGCGGCACGGGAGCCGTCACGCCGGACACCACGGGACCCGGCGGTGACGGGACCAGCGGTGGCGGTGGCCGGTCGGAGCTGGTCTAGTTCGGCCGTTGCCGCGGTGGGCCCCAGGAGTCGCCGTCCGGTGTGTCGTCCTCGCCCAGCCGCAACTCCAGGCGGCTGATCGCGGCCCGCACCCCGTCGCCGTACCCGTCGTCGCCGAGGGCGGCGGCGGCCGCGCCGCGGGCCCGGCGCAGATGGGTGCGGGCGGCCTCGGTGCGGCCGAGCTTGACGTAGTCGGCGGCGAGGTTCAGATGCAGCGAGGGGTAGAAGCCGCGCAGCCCCTCCGCTCCCTCGGCCTCGTCCGCCGCCGACAACGCCCTCAGATCCCAGGCGAGTTCGTCGGACGGGTCGTCCTGGGTGTCGGCCAGATAGTGGGCCAGGGTGCAGCGGTGCAACGGCTCGCCGTGTTCGCCGAGCTCGGCCCACAGGTCGAGCAGGCGACCGCGGGCCTCCTCACGGTCCCCGGCGTGGTGCAGCATGACGACCTGCCCGATCCGTGTGAGCACGGCATCTGGTGCCGTGCGCTCCTGTCGCTCCGCCACCGCGTCCTCCGAGCTCTCCAACTGTCTCCGACGACGCTAACCGCCACCGGGCCCCGCAGAGCCATCCGACCCACCCGAACCCAACGTGTCCCCGCCCGCCGGCGCACCGCGCGGCCCCGCCCCCGTCGGCCCGATGCTCCCCCGGCGCCGACACCCCCGCCGGCACGGCACCCCCCGTAGGCCCGACGCCCCGGCCGCGCGTGCTCAGCCCAGGTTCGGGATGCGCCAGTCGATCGGCTCGTGGCCCTGCGCCGCCACCGCCTCGTTGATCTGGGTGAAGGGGTGGGAGCCGAAGAACTTCTTCGCGGACAGCGGGGACGGGTGGGCGCCCTGGACCACCACGTGCCGGGTCTCGTCGATCAGGCGGAGCTTCTTCTGCGCGTAGCCGCCCCAGAGGACGAAGACCGCCGGGTCGGGCCGCTCGGCGACCGCGCGGATCACCGCGTCCGTGAACTTCTCCCAGCCCTTGTTCTTGTGCGAGTTGGCCTCACCGGCGCGGACCGTGAGCACCGCGTTGAGCAGCAGCACGCCCTGCTGGGCCCACGGCATCAGATAGCCGTTGTCCGGGGTCTCCTCCCAGCCCAGCTCCCCCTTCATCTCCTTGTAGATGTTCCGCAGGGACGGCGGGATCTTCACCCCGGGACGGACCGAGAAGCACAGGCCATGGCCCTGGCCCTCGCCGTGGTACGGGTCCTGACCGAGGACGAACACCTTGACCTGGTCGAACGGCGTCGCCTCCAGCGCGGCGAAGACCTCCTCGCGCGGCGGGTAGACAGGGCCCTTCGCCCGCTCCTCCTCGACGAACTCGGTCAGCTCCTTGAAGTAGGGCTGCTGCAGTTCGTCGCCCAGAACCCCGCGCCAGGACTCGGGCAGCATGGCGATGTCGGTCACGTCAACGTCCTCACGATGTACGGTCACTTGCAGTTCCTGCCGATGCCCAAGAACCTACAGGCGGCCACTGACAATCGCCCTCGCACGCCGGTTCACCAGCTGGTCTTGCGGTGCAGCTCCCACATCATCATGATCGTCGACGGGTCGAGCGCCTGCTCGCCGCCGGAGATGTCGTCGCTGGCCGCGATGTACTGCCGCCCCTGCCACAGCGGGATCAGCCGGGCGTCGTTGACGAGGATCTGCTGGGCCTCCTCGAACGCCGTGACGACCTCGCCGCGGTCGCTCTGGGTACGCGACTCGGGCAGCAGCTTGCCGGTGATCACGGGCGACGGGTACGGCGTCCCGAGGGCGTTCCGCTCGCCGACGAACGGGGCGATGAAGTTGTCCGCGTCGGGGAAGTCCGGGAACCAGCCGCGCCCGAACACCGGGTACTCGCCCTTCTGGTAGCCGACGACATAGGTCTTCCAGGGCCGGCTTCTGAGGGTGATGGTGAACAGCCCGGAGTCGTCCAGCTGCTGCTTGAGCTCCTGGAACATCCGGCCGGTCTCGGAGCCGTAGCGGTCGGTGGTGTACCAGAAGGTGAGCGGGACCCTATGGGTGATGCCGGCGTCGGCGAGGATCTTGCGGGCCTTGGAGGTGCTGGGGTCCCCGTAGTTGTCGAAGAAGCCGGTGGTGTGGCCGGTGAGGCCCGCCGGGACCATGGAGTAGAGCGGGTCGACGGTGTCCTTGTAGACGGTGTGGGCGATCGCGGCGCGGTCGACGAGCTGGGCGACGGCCTTGCGCACGGCGGGCACCTTCGCCCACGGGTCGCTGGGGTTGAACACCAGGTAGCTGATGTCGGTGCCGGTGCCGTCGACCAGTTGCAGGTCGGTGTCGGTGTGCGCCTCCAGGGCGACGATGTCGGAGGCGGCGAGGCCGCGGTAGGTGACGTCGATGTCCCCGGACCGCAGGGCCTTGACCATGGTGGCCGAGTCCTGGAAGTAGCGGATGGTCACCGCGTCGTTCTGCTGGTCGGCGAAGCCCTGGTAGCGGTCGTTGCGGACGAGTTCGGCCCGCTTGCCGTCGTCGTACGACTTGAGGGTGTACGGCCCGGAGCCGTGCACCGAGTCGTCCTCGCGCAGCGACTTCGCGGGGTAGTCGTCGGGGTCGACGATCGACATGGCCGGGGTGGCGAGCACGAACGGGAAGGTGGCGTCGGCCTTGTCGAGGTGGAAGACCACCTCGCGGTCGCCGAGCGCCTGCACCCGGTCGAGGCTGCCGAGCAGTCCGGCGGGTCCGCTGGGCGCGTTGATGGTCCGGATCCGGTCGATGGAGTACTTGACGGCCTCGGCGTCGAGCGGGTCGCCGTCGGCGAACTTCAGACCGGAGCGCAGTTCGCAGCGGTAGGTGCGGTTGCCGGAGTCCGTGAAGGCGCACTTCTCGGCGGCGTCGGGCTGCGGGGTGGTGGCGCCGTCGGGGTAGGCGAGCAGGGTCTGGTAGATGTTCCGGAACAGTTCCCAGGAGCCGTCCCAGGAACCGGCGGGGTCGAGGGTGCTGGGGGCACTGGTGGTCCCGACGACGATCGGCCCGCTGTCACCCGTACTGCTGCTGGAGAACACTCCACAGCCGGCCACCAGGGCTATGGACGCGACAGCGGCCACTCTTCGAAGGCCTCGGTTCCGGTTGAACACGCGCTCGCTCCTCGATCCGCCATACCAGGGGTCGGCGGCAGACCATACCGCAGCGTTGTCCTCCTTGAACCGCCCCGGAAACACGGGCGTTGATCGAATGTGCTATGACGACGTTGTCATCCAGCTGTGCGGATCTTGTACGGCGGTCCGGGCGTCGTTTCCGTCGTTTCTCGGACGAAATGTCTGTGACGAAGACGACGCCCGGAGGCGGGCCGGACGGCCTGTGCTGCCGTCAGGCCACGCCGGCGTTGAGGAAGATGCCGCCGTCGACCACGAGGGTCTGGCCGGTGACCCAGTCGGACTGCTCCGACGTCAGGAACGCGGCGGCGCCGCCGATGTCGGAGGGCACGCCGAGCCGCTGGAGCGGGTAGCCCGCTGCGGCCTCCGCCTCCCGGCCCTCGTAGAGAGCCTCCGCGAACTTGGTCTTCACGACCGCGGGGGCGATCGCGTTGACCCGGACGCCCGGCGCGAACTCGTGCGCCAGCTGCTGGGTCAGGTTGATCATCGCGGCCTTGCTGATGCCGTACGCGCCGATGAACGGCGAGGCCGAAAGACCGGCGACGGAGGCGATGTTGACGATGGCGCCGCCGTTCTCCTTCTGCCAGGCGTGCCAGGTCTTCTGGGCGAAGCCGAGGGCTGAGACCACGTTGGTCTCGAACACCTTGCGGGCCACGTCCAGGTCGACGTCGGCGATCGGGCCGAACACCGGGTTGGTGCCGGCGTTGTTGACCAGGAAGTCGACGCGACCGAAGGCCTCCATGGTGCGGTCGACGACCTCGCTCTGGTGGGCCAGGTCGTGGGCCTTGCCGGCGATGCCGATGACGCGCTCGGAGCCGAGGCTCTCCACGGCCTCCTTGAGCGCGTCCTCGTTGCGGCCGGTGATGGCGACCCGGTCACCTCGGGCGATCAGCGCCTCGGCGACGCCGTAGCCGATGCCGCGGCTGGCGCCGGTGATGATGGCGACCTTGCCGGAAAGCTCGGGCAGTTCAGTCATGTCCGTGATCCTCGATAGTCCCTGGAGAGTCCCTGGTGAGTCCCTGGCGCCCGCTAGTCCAGCGGTCCGCCGGCCACGTACAGCACCTGGCCGGAGACGAACCCGGCCGCCTCGTTCGTGAAGAAGGCGATGGCGTTGGCGATGTCCTCGGGCTCGCCGACTCGCTGCACCGGGATCTGGGTGGCGGCGGCGGCCTTGAACTCCTCGAAGCCCATCTTCACGCGCTCGGCGGTGGCCTTGGTCATCTCGGTGGCGATGAACCCGGGGGCGACGGCGTTCGCGGTGATGCCGAACTTGCCGAGCTCGATGGCGAGGGTCTTGGTGAAGCCCTGCAGACCGGCCTTGGCGGCGGAGTAGTTGGCCTGGCCGCGGTTGCCGAGCGCCGAGGAGGAGGACAGGTTGACGACCCGGCCCCAGCCGGCCTCGACCATGTGCTGCTGGACGGCCTTGGTCATCAGGAAGGAGCCGCGCAGGTGCACGTTCAGGACGGTGTCCCAGTCGGACGCGGACATCTTGAACAGCAGGTTGTCGCGGAGCACGCCGGCGTTGTTGACCAGGATGGTCGGGGCGCCCAGCTCCTCGACGACCCGCGTGATCGCGGCGGCGACCTGGGCCTCGTCGGAGACGTCGGCGCCGACCGCGATCGCCTTGCCGCCGGCCGCGGTGATCTTCTCCACGGTGTCCTTGCAGGCGGCCTCGTCGAGGTCGATCACGGCGACCGCGCGACCCTCGGCGGCCAGTCGTACGGCGGTGGCGGCGCCGATACCGCGTGCGGCACCGGTGACGACCGCGACCCGCTGCTCTGTGGTGGACATTCCTGTGTCTCCTCGCCCTTGAGAGAACCTGATCGAGTGAGCCCGCTCACGGAGCCCGCCCTGCGGTGAGCGACCGCTTAGTACCTTCAGTAGACGTGACGCTAGAAGCCCTGGCACTCGGTGTCAACGTCACACCGCGCGGGTGTGATCCATTACCTCACCAGGAGGTCCAGCAACCGCTCGGTCTCGGCCGCCGGATCGACGGTGAGCCCGGTGTGCACGGGGCCGGGTTGCACGACCGTCGAGCGGGGGGCGACGAGCCAGCGGAAGCGCCGACCCGGGTCGTCGCCGGCCGCCTGCCCCGCAGCCTTCCCGCCCGCGCAGACGCCCTCGACCGCCCCGAGCGCGGCCCGTACCCCGGCGAGGTCCGCGTCCGGGTCCAGGGCCCGCAGCCGGGCCTCGTCGAGATGGGTGCGGGCACCGACGTAGGCCTTGGCCCGGCAGTAGACGATCACGCCCGCGTTGATGCACTCGCCGCGCTCCACGCGGGGTACCACGCGCAGCAGGGCGTACTCGAAGACATCCCGGTCGCCGCCCTGGCCGGACCGGGTGATGTGGCGCTCGACCACATGTCCGGCCACGTGGATGTGGGTCTGGCTCACTATGCTCCCTTGGTGAAGGGCTCGACGCCGGTGATGCGCTCATGGATGACGGCGGCCCGGGCGAGCAGCGGCCGGGCGTAGGTCCGCCGCAGGTCGTCGGGGGTGTCGAAGCCGGGCTCGTCGGCGAGCCAGACGTCGGGGATCTCGGCGGTGACCTCGGCGAGCAGGTCCTCGGTGACCCGGGGCGCCAACTCGGCGGCGGCCGCCCGGACATCGGGGGCGAAGCCGCTCAGCGCGTGGTCGGCGGCGTCGTACGCGCGGGCGGCGGAGGCCTCGGCGGCGGGCCAGTTGTGCTGCCAGATCATGGTGGCGCCGTGGTCGATGAGCCACAGGTCGCCGCGGTGCACCAGCAGGTTGGGGTTGCGCCAGGAGCGGTCGACGTTGTTGATCAGCGCGTCGAACCAGACGATCCGCCCGGCCTCCTCGGGGCTCACCGCGAAGGCAAGCGGGTCGAAGCCGAGGGCGCCGGAGAGGAAGTCCATGCCGAGGTTGGTGCCGCCGCTGCCCCGCAGCAGGTCCTGCACCTGCTGTTCGGGTTCGCCGAGCCCCAGCACGGGGTCCAGTTCGACGGTGACCAGACGGGGCATCCGGAACCCGAGTCGGCGGGCGAGTTCACCGCAGACGACCTCGGCGACCAGCGTCTTCCGGCCCTGCCCCGCGCCGGTGAACTTCATGACGTACGTCCCGAAGTCGTCGGCCTCGACGAGCCCCGGCAGCGAACCGCCCTCACGCAGGGGCGTGATATAGCGGGTCATGGTGACCTCTTTCAGCACTTTCCCAGGCCACCCATCTCTTCAACCTTGCGATCAACGACCGACTTGGCGGGGGCTCAGCAGCGGGAATCATCCGTCAACGGGCCTGGGGAGAATCTGGGGAGTTTCGGCCGGCCGGCCGATCTCTCCGCTCCCCCAGCAGTCCGTCGATGGCGGTTGCGCCCCTTGCTGCCGGCCTCCGACATGAAGTGAGCATAGTAACCGAGGGTGATCGCGGTCGAGGAGTGCCCGAGCCACCGCGCCAAGGTCACCCAAGACTCTCCCGTCGCCAGCAGCCACTGCAGTCTCGTATGCGCCGCGATGCCTTCTCCGCGGCGGCGAAAAGGCCGCTGTGCTCCCGCCGGCGGTGCGGGGCCAGGCTCGCCGGCGGTGCGGGGCCAGGCTCGCCGGCGCCGCCTGCGCGGGAGCGGTCGGCGCACCTCACCAGGATCGGGCGATGTGTGTTCACCAAGCCGCGTCGGAGGCTGGTGTGTCGACCACGGCGGCGGCCGCCTCGGTGTGCCCGGACAGCGTCAAGGTCCTGACCGTCACGGGGTTGACCACCGCGCGGGCGATGATCCCGGCGACGACGCCGGCGACCACCTGCGCGACCACGTACGCGGCCGCGTCCCGGACTCCGATCCGGCGGCGGACCAGCGCCGCCAGTGTCACCGCCGGGTTGTAGTGGCCGCCGGAGATGTGCCCGCCGGCGTAGATCATGACCATCAAGGTGGCGCCCGCCGCCAGCGGCACGAACACACTGCCGCTCAAGGCGGCGACCGCGACCGCGAACGTCAGGAAGAACGCGCCGATGAACTCGGTGACGTATTTACGCGCCGCCACCCCGTACTGCGGGAGAGGAACCGCATAGGTGACCGCTCCCTCTCATGTGACTGCTCCTGCCATGGTGGTGCTCCCTTTCTTGCTGTTCGGCCTGCCCGACGTCCTCAGCCTCCTGTCCGCCCTGGTGAATCGACATCACATGGTTTTTGCGGTTTTCATGGCATATGTCCGTATCGCAGGCTGAGCCGCCCGCCGGCGAAGGCGACGACGAATGCCCTGCGGACGGGCCGACGGCCGGTCGAGCCTTGGTGAGGCATGCGTCACACGAACTTGGTGAGGTCGGAGGGCACGGCTTGCCAGCAGGGGCCCGTCGTTCTCGCGCTGCGTCCGATTTGATCGCATGATCCCGGGGCCACCAGTGGCCGGTGGGGATCGAGGGCACGGTGTCGCAGCGCGGCGGCGATGTTGTCGAACCCCGACAGCCGCAGCATGCCGATCGCCAGGTTCCGCAGCGAGCCCATGGCCCGCGGGCTGCCGGTGCGGACCTTCGAGGCGTCTTCGGCGAAGGTGATGCCACGCGCGTGGCGGGCCCGGCTTTCGATGGCCCGGTGTCGGCGAACCCGTCCGGTCAGGTCGGCGGCTGGGTGAGCCCCTGATCCCGGCGTCGGGGCGGGCGGCCCTTCGTCCCTCGTTCCCCGGGTGGATCCGTCACGCCGGCGTGGACGGGCACCATCGTCCGCATCAAGGCGATGGGCACCAAGGCGGCCGTCGCCGGTGAACTCGCCGACGGCTGGGGCATCGAGATTCGGCCCGGCCGCCCGCTTCGCCGGCACCCCCGGGGAGGCGGCCACCCGACTCGGCCACGCCCTGACCGCCGACGACCCGGACCGCCGGACACGCGTACGCCGCCCGCCGCACCCGGCGCGCCGCGGCCCGCCGGCATCTCGGCATCTACCGCTCCCTCGGGGCGACACGGGCCGTCTCGTCCTGAATCGGGCGCCGGCCGCGGACGCCGACAGGGAACCGACAGCGCTCTTTCACCGGGCGCTCATGTCCGGGTGGTCACTATCGGGGATGCCGTCTGAACAGGTGCGGCCCGAAGACCGTACCCCTGGACGGATCAACGAGAAGCTCCGCGGAAGGGAACCCCTCACATGACCAGCGCATCGTTCAACCCCTCGGCCAAACCGGCCCGCCGTACGATCGTGGCGGCGGCCGGAGCGGCGGGGCTCGCCGCCGCGCTGACCGCCTGCGGGTCGTCCGACGACTCGTCGAGCTCGACGACCACGAACAACGCGGGCGGTGGCTCCACCACCCAGGACAGCAACGGCTCGGGCGGCTCGACCGACACCTCCACGGCGGCGGCCGGTGGCGCCGCGCTCGCCAAGACCACGGACATACCCGAGGGCGGCGGCACGATCTACAAGGACCAGGCCGTGGTCGTCACCCAGCCGGCGTCGGGCCAGTACAAGGCGTTCTCGACGAAGTGCCCGCACGCGGGCTGCGCGGTGTCGAGCATCGCCAACGGCGCGATCGTCTGTCCCTGCCACGGCAGTGAGTTCGCCATCGCCGACGGCAGCGTGAAGAAGGGCCCGGCGACGACGGGTCTGACGGCCGCGAACATCACCGTCTCCGGTGACCAGATCACGCTGGCCTGACCCTCGGCTCAGGCCCGCCCGCGCGGGTTCTTGAGGCAGCCGAGCACCTCGTCCGTGGTCGCGACCGTAGCGACCAACGCGAGGGTGTTGCGGATCATCGCGGGGGTGTACTCGGAGGGCACTCCCGCGATGGCGTCGGCCGGGACGACGGCCGTGTAGCCCCGGTTCACCGCGTCGAACACGGCGTTGGGGACGGCCACGTTGGCCGAGACCCCGGTGACGATCAGGGTGCGGCAGCCGAGGTTGCGCAGCAGCGGGTCGACGTCGGTCCCCTGGATCGGCGACAGGCCGTGCAGCCGCCGTACCACCAGGTCCTCCTCCGAGACCTCGATGGGGGGCGCGACGCGGACCGCCGCGGTGCCGGATAGCTGCTGGACGGGCAGCCGCTCGGCGGCCCGGAACAGGCGGGCGTTGCGGTTCGCGCCCCGGCCGTCGGGGCGGCGTTCGGCGAGCGCGTGGATCACCTGGACGCCGGTGTCGTGCGCGGCGGCGACCAGCCGGGCGATGTTGGCGAGGGCGCCCGACGCCCTGGCCTCGTGGGCGAGTTCGGGCAGCGCGCTCTGCGGGCCGACCACGCCCTGCTGGCACTCCACGGTGAGCAGGACGGTGCTCACGGGGTCGATGAGCTCCGCGAGCCGTTCGTACGACGGCATGTGACGCCCCCTTCCGCCTTGGTGCGGGGCGGGCGAGACTAACCAGCATTGCGCGGGAACGGAAGAAGAGGGGGCCGCATGACCGACACGCAGCGCCGGGGCCGGAAGATCATGATGACGCCCGGTGAGCTGGACGAGTTCCTCACCACACAGCGCACCTGCCGGGTGGCGACCGTGTCGGCGTCCGGCGCCCCGCATGTGAGCGCCCTGTGGTTCGCCTGGGACGGCAAGTCGCTGTGGCTGTACTCGGTGGTGCGCAGCCAGCGCTGGAAGGACCTGAGCCGCGACCCGCGGGTGGCGGTCGTGGTCGACTCCGGTGAGGAGTACGACCAGTTGCGCGGTGTGGAGCTGAGAGGGACCGTCGAGTTCGTGGGCGAGGTGCCGCGCACCGGTGAGCTGGTCGCCGAACTCGACTACGTCGAGACGCTGTTCGCCCGCAAGAACTTCGGCCTGGACGAGATGCCGCACGACGGCCGGCACGCCTGGGCCCGGCTGACCCCGGCGAAGATCGCCTCCTGGGACTTCCGCAAACTGGGGAGCTGAGGAGCGTCGCGCCTACTCGGTGGCGACGGCCGCGGCGGACAGCAGGGTCGCCGCGGCCAGAGTGCCCCAGAGGGCGGCCGGGCCGCGCGCCGCGAGCGTGGTGATGACCGCCGGGGAGACCGCGAGGCCGAAACCGGTGGAGAGCTGGAACCGGGCCAGGGCCCGGCCCAGGACATGGGCCGGGGCGAGATGGGTCACGAGCGCGGTGGCGCTGCCGGCGTAGCCGATCTCGCCGAGGGTGCAGACCACGGACACCGCGGCGAGGGCCGGGGCGCCCCACCCGGGTCCCGCTCCGGCGACCGTGAGAAAGCCGAGGTAGGACGCGGTGAGCACCAGGCCGGCCAGGGCGAGCCCGGTCCGCCGGGAGAACCGGGACATCAGGACGGTGACCGGCACCTGGAGCACGACCACCAGTACCGTGTTGGCCACGAAGATCACGGCCGACCACGCCGGGGGCGCGTGCAGCTGCGTCACCAGGACCAGCGGGAGCGCGACTTCGGGGACGTTGAGGCAGAAGACGTAGACCACGTTGGCGATCAGCAGCGCGCGCATCCGGGGCGCGGGCCGGTCGTCCCCGTCCTCGGCCGGGACGTCGGCCGGCTGCGCATGGATGCGGACCGACCAGGCCAGGGCCGCGGCGACGCAGTAGGCGAGCCCGGTGCCGGCCGCCAGGGCCCGGAACGCGGTGCTGCCGCCCGCCAGGCAGGCGGTGGCGACGAGTGCGCCGACGCCCATACCGGCGTTGCGCAGAGCGCGGCCCGCCGCCAGGGCCGCGTCGCGGTCCCGGCCGTGGGCGACCGTGGCCACGAGGGCGGCGTGGGCGGCCGGCCAGGCCTGGTTGCCGATGCCGAGGAAGAGCGACGCCGCCACGAACAAGGAGACGTGTCCCGCCGGGGCCGCCAGCAGCAGGACCACGCCCACCACCCGCACCAGCATCGAGGCCGCCACGGCCGAGCTCCGGGCGCCCCGGTCCAGCCAGCGGCCCACCGCGGGCATGCACACCAGACCCGCGACGATACCGACGGTCATGGCGGCGCCGGTGACGGGCGCGGACAGCCGCAGCACCGTCACCCCGTAGAGCAGCAGAAAGGGCCGCAGCAGACCGGTGCCGAGCGCGTCCACGGCGAGGGCGAAGGCATATCGGGGGCCTCCCGAGGCCCGGACGAGGGTGCGGGGCCGGATGCCGGTGGTGGTTGTCATGGCCCCCAAGCTGCGGTCATCCGCCGTGCGGGGCGCGCCGGTTGACGGATACCGTCAACCGGCGTCGTCGTCCACCGTCCGGCCGGGGATGATGACCGGATGACGCTTCGCATCGACATCAGCGGGCCGCCGGCCGAGCGGCTGCGGTTCGCCGCCTCGCCGCTGGCCGAGCTGACCGCGATGCTGCATGTGCTGGCCGAACCCGGGCATCATCCGCAGCTGGCCGGCTGGGCCGCGGACGTCTGGGCCGGGCTGCGGCCGGAGCTGGCCGAGCGGCTCCGGGAGGCGGACTTCCTCTGGCGGTCCTCACAGGCGGACTTCCTGATCCCCGCCCGGCCCCGGCCCACCCTCGCCGAGGAGCTGGACGACGTGGACCGGATCGACGACGAACGGTATGTGACCGCCGCGCTCGTCACCACGTGCGGCAGCAGCCGGGTGCACTTCGCCACCCGGTCGCCGCTCGCCGACCCGGCCGCACGCGAGCGGGCCCTGGATCTGGCGCAGGCCCGCGGCGCGTCCCAGGAGGCCTTCGCGGAACGGCTGCTCGCGGACCCGGCCGCGGTGCGGGCCCGGTTGCGCGACACCCTCGAACAATGTGCCGAGGCGTTCTTCGACGCCGCCTGGACGGGTGGCGCGGTGCGGCTCGCCGCCGATCTGCGGCTGAAGAACACGGTGCTGAAACGCCAGGGCGTCGGCGCGGCGCTCGCCTCGGTCTCCGGGGCGGTCACCCTGGCACCGGACGGCGACTGCATCATCGTGGACAAGCTGCAGGACAAGTCGACCACGGCCCAGGGCACCGGGGTCACCTTCATCCCGACCGTCTTCGGCCGCCCGCACCTGGTGGCGGTCCACACACCCGGGTGGCAGCCGGTGGTGCAGTACCCCGTGGCCGAGCCGGGCCCGTCGGAGCCGGTGCCGCTGGAGACGGTCACGCTACGGCTGGAGGCACTCGCGCATCCGGTACGGCTGCGGCTGCTGCGCACGCTGGCCCGGGGCCCGCACACCACCCGCGAGCTGGCCCACGCCTGGGAACTC
Source organism: Streptomyces sp. NPDC054813 (assembly GCF_053611365.1). Classification (NCBI taxonomy): domain Bacteria; kingdom Bacillati; phylum Actinomycetota; class Actinomycetes; order Kitasatosporales; family Streptomycetaceae; genus Streptomyces; species Streptomyces sp. NPDC054813. Next base: position 168,648 of record NZ_JBSHAF010000016.1, read on the forward strand.
TCGCCCCCCGAGGTCTCCCGTCACCTCGCCGTCCTGCGCCGCGCCGGCCTGCTCACGACCCGGCGCCAAGGCCGGTACGTCCGCTACACGCTCAGCCTGCCCGACCTGACGGCGCTGGGCAGCGACCTGCTGGCGGCCGTACTGCGCTGAACGGCCGTGGTCCGCCCCCGGACGATCGGCCGGCGCTCGGCGCGGGGTGGTTCAGGAGATCGTCTCGGCGGCGCCCCGCAGGGCCTGTACCGCCGCCCGGATCGAGGGGCGGCGGTCGGCGTCGGCCCGCCAGACGACGTACACATGGCGGCGCACCCGCTGCTTCAGCGGCACCGTCAGGATGCCCTCCGGCACCGGGTGGCGGCCCAGCAGCGGGACGATGCAGACCCCCAACCCGGCGGCCACCAGGTTGAGTTGGGTGTGGGTCTCGGCCGCACGGTGGCCGATGAGCGGTTCGATGCCGCGGGAGCGGAGCGTGAACATCAGCCACTCGTGGCAGAACTCGCCCTCGCCCCAGGTGATCCACTCGTCGTCGGCGAACTCCCCCAGGTCCACTTCGTCCCGTCCGGCCAGCCGGTGCCCGGCCGGCAGGGCCACCTCGGCGGGGTCGTCCATCAGCGGCGCCTTGACCAGCCCGTCGGGCAGCGGCATCGGCTTGTTGTACCAGTCCAGGACGACGGCGAGGTCGAGGTCGCCGCGCACCACCCCGGCGACGCCGTTCTCCGGTTCGAGTTCGCTGGAGCGCACGCGCAGCGCCGGGTGCTGGGCGCGCAGGGCGGCCAGTGCGGTCGGGAACAGGCCGCGGGCGGCCGTCGGGAACGCCGCCACCCTGAGCTCGCCGACGACCTGACCGCGGTGCGCCTCCAGGTCGGACTGGGCCAGCTCCACCTGGGAGAGGATCCGGGTCGCGTGCTCGGCGAGCAGCCGGCCGGCGTCGGTGAGCCGCACCCCCCGGCCGTTCCTGGCGAGGAGCTGCTGGTCCACCTCGCGCTCCAACTTGCCCATCTGCTGCGACACCGCCGACGTGGTGACATGCAGGGCCTCGGCGGCCCCGCTCACCGAGCCGTACCGGGCGAGGGCGTCAAGGGTGCGCAGGCGCTCCAGGTTCAACATGTAAGCGATCCTAAGAGGTACCGACCGGGAAGCCTCAATTGCGCTACGACGTTGGTGCCGGTGTCCGCAACGCGACCTCGCCGCCGTGGGGAAGCGTCTCCCCTGGCTGGGCCGGCCCTGGGCCTGCTCCAGGCCGGCCCTAGGCCTGGATGCGCCCCCTCGCCGGTGTGACCGCTGCCGCCACGGCCGCCGCCAGCGGACGGGTCTCCTCGGGGGTCAGTGTCGAGACCGTGATCCGGATGCCGGGCGGGGAGGCCAGGCGGTACACCGCCCCCGGGGACACCGCCCACCCCTCGTGCAGCAGCCGGGACACCGCGCCCGTCTCGTCCGGGACCGGGACCCACACGTTCATGCCACTGCGGCCGTGCGCCTCGATGCCGTGGTCCGCGAGCGCGTCGATCAGCAGCTCGCGGCGGGCCCGGTAGGCCGCCGCCACCTCCGGGCCGTGCACCGCGCCGTCCGCCCGCATCCGGACCACCGTGCGCTGGAGCAGGCGGCTCACCCAGCCCGGTCCCAGCCGCTGCCGGCCCCGTACCCGGTCGACGGTGACCTCGTCGCCGGTCATGACGGCCAGCCGCAGGTCCGGGCCGTAGGCCTTCGCGACCGAGCGGACGAAGGCCCAGTGCCTGGTGGCGCCCACCAGAGGATGCAGGGGGAGGTCGACGATGCCGTGGCCGTGGTCGTCCTCGATCAGCAGGGTGTGCGGGTGGTCGCGCAGCACGGCGCGCAGCGCACGCGCGCGTGCGGCGCTCACCGCGGCGCCGGTGGGGTTGTGCGCCCGGGCGGTGACGATCAGGGCGCGCGCCCCGGACTCCAGCGCCCGGCGCAGGCTGTCGGCGCGCGGTCCGTCGTCGTCGACGGCCACCGGGACGGTGCGCAGCCCGAGCGCGGGGACGAGATCGAGGGTGCGGCCCCAGCCGGGGTCCTCGACGGCGACCGGGTCGCCCGGCTTGAGGTGTGCCAGCAGAACCCGCTCGACGGCGTCGAGGGAGCCGGAGGTGACGGTGAGCGGCCCGTCGGGCACGCCGTCGGTGGCGAGTTCGGCGCGTGAGATCCGCTCCAGCTCCGGCTCGACGGGGTCGACGCCGTAGAGGACCGGGGCGCGGTCGCCCTCGTCGGCCGCCATCGCCGCCAGGGCCGGTGCGAGGGCGGGGAGCAGCGTGGGGTCGGGGTTGCCGGAGGACAGGTCACGCACGCCGGCCGGGACGTCGACCCGGATCTGGTCCCGCCCGGTGGTGGCCGGTTTGGACCGGACACGGCTGCCCCGCCGGCCTGCGGTCTCGATGACCCCGCGCTCACGCAGGGTCCGGTAGGCGGCCGCGACCGTGTTGGGATTCACCCCGAGCCGGGCCGCCAACTCCCGCATCGGCGGCAGCAGTCGGCCCGGTTCCAGCTCGCCCGCACCTACCGCGCGCTCGACGCTGGCGGCAATCTCCGCTGCGCCCCGGCCTTCGATCCGATATTCTCCTAGCACAAAGCAGATTATGCACTAGTGCAATGGAGATCCGCAATGGAGACCGCCGAGCCCGCCGTGCAGGGGACCGTCCCGACGCAGTCCGCCGCCTACACCCCGACCGACCGCAGCGTCCCGACGCGCTCCGCCGAGAGGGCGTCGTACGACAAGGAAGTGGTGCACTCGATCCTCGACGAGGGGTACCTCTGCCACCTCGGCTTCGTGCGCGACGGCGCGCCGGTGGTGCTGCCGACGCTGTTCGCCCGGGTGGGCGAGGTGCTGTACCTGCACGGCTCGACGGGCTCGCGCCCGCTGCGGATGACCGGCCAGGCCGACCCCGGGCTCCCGGTGTGCGTGACGGTCACCCATGTCGACGGCCTTGTGCTGGCCCGCTCCGCCTTCCACCACTCGATCAACTACCGCTCGGTCGTGGTGCACGGCATCGCCCACCAGGTCACCGACCCCGAGGAGAAGCGGCTCGCGCTGGACGCCCTGGTCGACCATGTGGTCCCGGGCCGCTCGGCCGACTCCCGCCCGGCGGACAAGAAGGAACTGGCCGCGACGGCGGTGATCCGCCTGGACCTGACCGAGGTCTCGGCCAAGACCCGCACGGGCGGCGCCCACGACGAGCCCGAGGACCTGGACCTGCCGTACTGGGCGGGCGTGGTGCCGCTGCGGAAGGGCTACGGCACTCCGATCGCCAACGGCGACCTGGCGGCGGACGTCCCGGTTCCGTCGTACGTGAAGCACGCCTGACGCACGTTCCGGCAAGGGCCGACGCGCCCCTTCCTCAGGGGCGCGGGGCCGTGGCGTGACAAGCCTCCGCCGCACCCGCCGGCGGGGCGGGTCACCCCGCGGACGTCGGGGCGACCCGCCCCTCCACCGCGCTCCGGTCCACCACCGGCTCCTTCGCCGGAGCCGACGACTGCGCGATGAACGCGCCCAGCAGCACCACGGCCCCGCCCAGCATCTGCGGCGCCGCCAGCCGCTCCCCCAGCAGCACCCAGGCCAGCACGGTCGCCACGACCGCCTCGAGACAGGCCACCACCCCGGCGACCTGCGGAGACAGCCGCCGTACCGACACCACACCGGTGACGTAGGCGATGACCGTCGCGACCAGCACGATCCACACCAGCAGGGCGGCCGCCGGCACCGTCGTCCCGTTCATCCGCGCGGAGCCGGCCAGTACCGACCAGTCCATCGCCCACGGCCGCGCCACGACCGTCAGCGCCCCGGCACCCACCAGCAGCCCGTACGCGATGACGCCCAGGGGATCCACGCCGTCTCCGCCACCGTGATCGGCGAGCACAAAGTACCCCACCTGACAGCACGCCGCCGCCAGGGCCAGCGCCAGCCCCAGCGCGTCGAAACTCAGTCCCGCCCACACCTCCACGACACAGGCGAGGCCGCCGGCCGCGAGGACGACACCGAGCGCGGCGGCGCGGGTCACCGGCCGGCGCTGGACGAAGCGGACCCAGCCGAGCACCAACGCGGGGGCGAGGTACTCCACGAGCAGCGCCACTCCCACGGGTATGCGGGAGATCGCGGCGAAGTAGCAGGCCTGGACACCCGCGACGGCGAGCAGTCCGAACCCGGCGAGCAGCGCGGGCCGGCGGCGCGGCAGGTCACGGTGGCGGACGGCGAGCGGCAGCATCACCAGGGCGGCACCCGCCACCCGCAGCCACACCACGTGCAGCGGGTCGAGCCCGGCCTCGATCAGGGGCTTGGCCGCGACGCCGGAGCCGCCGAAGGCGAGCGCCGATCCGAGGGCGAGGGAGAGCCCGAGGTCCCTGCCATGGCTGCTGTCAGTGATACGCACCGGCACATGATGCCAGGGGACGACATGAGCGTCACGCCCTTTGACCCCTGTCTCAACGGCTGGACGTGCGGCTTTCCGTCTCCGCGTCCCACACTCCGCCGTCCCCGTCGACCCGCACGGCCAGGGCACGGGCGGCCACTCCGGCCCGCTCCAGCACCTCCACGGCCCGGGACTCCGGGTCCACGACGAGGCCCGCCAGCAGATCGGTGCCGTCGGCCTGGTCCGCGGTGCGGCGCCGGGCACGGCTGCGGGCGTACTCCAGGGCGGCCGCGGCCACCGGCGACCAGGCCCCGTCACCCTTCGCCCCGGCCCGCGGAACGGCCGGCAGCGCGCCGGAGTCCTCGATCCCGCTCTGCCAGCGCAGGCCGTAGCCGATGCTGCGCTGCACGAGATAGCCGAGCAGCCGGGCGAGTTGCGGGGCGTCGCCGATGACGGCGCGGACCTCGGGGTCGTACTCGATCAGCGAGTGCAGCAGATGGGCGGTGTCGACCTGTCGGTCCCCGTCCCGCACCGCCCTCCGGCGGGCACCGGCGACCACCGCTGCCAGCTCGGCACCGAGCCCGGCATCGTCGTCCGCTTGGATGCTGCCCTGGTCCTGGACGGGCTGGCGGGGAATACGGGGTTGCACATCCCCTACCTCATCAACCGCAAGCGCTTGAGTCATCGCCAAGGGGAAGCATCTTCGCGTCCCACGGAGAGTGGACGGCGACGGCCGGAATCTCCTCCTTACGGATGAGATCAGGCCGATTCCCCCGCGAGGGCGCGCGCCGTCTTGCCGTGCGCCCCGTACGCAACCGCCGCGCACCGGTCGCACGTCTCTCGTCGTCGTGGAGAGCGGGTGCGGTTGCTGGCTGGTCGCGCTGCCTGCGGTCGACGGCAGGCAGTACGTGTACCGGGTGTACGCACCCGAGGACGCGCTGCCCGCGGACCTGTTCTGGGATGCGTGGCACTGTCACGACGAAAGCGCGTTCCCGCGGGCCTGGGACCTGTTCGACGCGGCGGAGATACGACGGGTGGGCTGAGGCTCCGGGCGCGACCGGGGATCCCCACATTTCCTGACGGTTCATCAGTATTGAATGTTCGAGGCCCTGCGGCTACGTTCCGCGACACCGTAGCCCGATACGAAGGGGTGGTCGCATGGCCGAAGTCAGCGCGGAGGCACGCATCCAGGCACCGGCCGAGAAGGTGTGGGCACAGCTCACCGACTGGCCGGCGTACGGGCAGTGGAACGCGACCCACACCAGTTTCCCCAAGGGCGGCCCGGAGAACCTGGCGGTGGGCGGCACCTTCCAGGAGAACATGAAGCTGATGGGCTTCCCGGCGGAGGTCGAGTGGACCATCGAGGAGCTGGAGCCGGCGCGGGTGCTGGCGATCCGCGGCAAGGGCCCGATGGCGGTGACCGTCGCGACCCGCTACACGCTGACCCCGGACGGGGACGCGACCGGGGTGCGGATCGACGGTGAGTTCACGGGCGCGGCGGTGTCGCTGATGGCGGGCAAGCTCAAGGACTCGGCGACGGCGGCCCTGAACGAGTCGCTGCGCAAGCTGGGCGGGCTGGTGGCCTGAGCCCTGCCCCGGGCAGCCGGAAGGGCGCCCCGCGGATCAGTCCACGGGGCGCCCTGTTCGCCGTGCCCACGAGGGTCAGTCCTCGTCGGCGAGGATGAGGTACAGCTTCTTGCGGGTCTCGTTGATGACGGCCAGCGCCTTCTCGCGCTGCTCCTTGGTGCCGGTCTTCCAGACCTGCCCGAAGGCCTCCATCAGACCGAAGCCGGCCTGCCGGATCTCACCGAGGGCTTCGAAGTCGACCCCACGGGAAGCGTCTTCCCAGGGGGCGTCCGGGCCCTCGTCGGCGGTCGTACGGCCACTGTCGGTGAGGGAGAACAGCTTCTTGCCGCCCTCGCTCTCGCTGGTGATCAGGCCCTCGTCCTCCAGCAGCTGGAGGGTGGGGTAGACCGAGCCGGGGCTGGGCTTCCACGCTCCGCCGCTGCGCTCGGCGATCTCCTGGATCATCTCGTAGCCGTGCATCGGGCGGTCCTTCAGCAGGGCCAGGATCGAGGCCCGGACGTCACCGCGCCGCGCCCTCCCCCTGGGACCTCCACGCCCTCGCGGCCCCCAGTGCCCCGGACCGAAGCCGGGCCCGCCGGGGCCGAAGCCGGGGCCGCCCGGGCCGAAGGGCCCGAACGCCGCACGGCGTCCCTGTCGCTGTCCATGTCCACGCTCGTGTCCGTGGGAACGCATGACAATCACTCCATTCCATCGTTGATCTGTCGCGTATCGTTCGCGATGTCTCAACGATATATCGGGAGTGTTCGGATGACAACCCTCTTCCGGTCACCCCTTCGGCTGCGAACTGCGGCGTTGCATGACCATGCGTTGTGATGCATACTCTTCCTATGTCCAAGGTCCTCACCTCCCTTCCCGCCGGCGAGCGCGTCGGCATCGCCTTCTCCGGCGGGCTCGACACCTCGGTCGCGGTCGCGTGGATGCGCGACAAGGGCGCCGTCCCGTGCACCTACACCGCCGACATCGGCCAGTACGACGAGCCCGACATCGCCTCGGTGCCCGGCCGCGCGCACACCTACGGTGCCGAGATCGCGCGCCTGGTCGACTGCCGGGCCGCGCTGGTCGAGGAGGGCCTGGCCGCACTGACCTGCGGCGCGTTCCACATCCGCTCGGGCGGGCGGGCGTACTTCAACACCACCCCGCTGGGCCGTGCCGTCACCGGCACGCTGCTGGTGCGGGCCATGCTGGAGGACGACGTCCAGATCTGGGGCGACGGCTCGACCTTCAAGGGCAACGACATCGAGCGGTTCTACCGGTACGGTCTGCTCGCCAACCCGCACCTGCGGATCTACAAGCCCTGGCTGGACGCGGACTTCGTCACCGAACTCGGCGGCCGCAAGGAGATGTCCGAGTGGCTGCTCGCGCACGGGCTGCCGTACCGGGACAGCACCGAGAAGGCGTACTCCACGGACGCCAACATCTGGGGCGCCACGCACGAGGCGAAGACCCTGGAGCACCTGGACAACGGCATCGAGACCGTCGACCCGATCATGGGCGTGCGCTTCTGGGACCCCGAGGTCGAGATCCTCCCCGAGGACGTGACGATCGGCTTCGACCAGGGCCGTCCTGTGACGGTCAACGGCAAGGAGTTCGGGACCGCCGTCGAGCTGGTCATGGAGGCCAACGCGATCGGCGGCCGGCACGGGCTCGGCATGTCCGACCAGATCGAGAACCGGATCATCGAGGCCAAGAGCCGCGGGATCTACGAGGCGCCGGGCATGGCGCTGCTGCACGCCGCGTACGAGCGGCTGGTCAACGCGATCCACAACGAGGACACGGTCGCCCAGTACCACAACGAGGGTCGGCGGCTCGGCCGGCTGATGTACGAGGGCCGGTGGCTGGACCCGCAGGCGCTGATGATCCGCGAGTCGCTGCAGCGGTGGGTCGGCGCGGCCGTCACCGGTGAGGTGACGCTGCGGCTGCGGCGCGGCGAGGACTACTCGATCCTCGACACCACGGGGCCGGCGTTCAGCTACCACCCCGACAAGCTGTCGATGGAGCGCACCGAGGACGCGGCGTTCGGTCCGGTGGACCGGATCGGCCAGCTCACCATGCGCAACCTCGACATCGCCGACTCCCGCGCGAAGCTGGAGCAGTACGCGGGCCTCGGCCTGATCGGCTCCGCCAACCCGGCGATCGGTGCGGCGCAGGCCGCGGCGACGGGCCTGATCGGCAGCATGCCGGAGGGCGGCGCCGAGGCGATCGCGTCCCGCGGGGAGGCCGCGCCGGACGCCGACGAACTGCTGGACCGGGCGGCGATGGAACTGGGCACGGACTGAGCGTGCCGCTCAGAGGGGCCGACTCGTCAGGGGTCGGCCCCTTTTCCTGTGGGGGGGCGAAAGCGGGCACGACCGCCGTTCGGGTTGGCGACCGGATGGCCGGTGCGGCACCGTCGCACGGTTTCGCGCAGTTCCCCGCGCCCCCCAAGAACGCGCCATCCTGGCCCGCGACCGGACAGCCCGTGCGGGCCCTGTGCAACCCTCTCGGCTCTCGATCTCCGGTGGGTCTCGAAGCCCCCTTCGGCCCCGTCTGTCCGCCTCAACAGCGTTCAGCCATGGCGGCGTTGTCAGGTGATGCAGGGATCGGGACCGGAAATCGGTCCAGTAGGACCGGATTGGCCTTGGGCGGTGGTCTCGTGGAAGCCCTAGCGTCTGGTCCATGCGGATTCGAATCGTCGATGCTTTTGCCGAGCGGGCCTTCGCCGGGAACCCGGCCGGGGTCGTGTTGCTGGACGGGTTTCCCGATGACGGTTGGATGCAGAGCGTCGCCATGGAGGTGAACCACGCCGAGACCGCGTTCGCGCACCCCCTGCCCGAGGGCGCGGACGCCGACTGGGCGTTGCGGTGGTTCACCCCGGTCACGGAGGTCGCGATGTGCGGGCACGCCACGCTCGCCACCGCCCATGTGATCGGTACGACGGGGGCACAGGCAGGGCCCGTGCGGTTCGCCACCCGGAGCGGGGTGCTGATCGCGACGCCCGGCACGGACGGGACGATCACCCTCGACTTCCCCACCGCCCCGCTCACCCGCGTCGACATCCCCGCCGGTGTCGCCGGCGCGCTCGGCGCCGAACCCGTCGCCGGCTTCGACACCGGACCCAACATCGGCGACCTGCTGCTCGAACTCGCCGACGAGAAGACCGTGCTCGGCCTCTCCCCCGACCTCAGGGCCCTCGGCGCCCACTCCACGCGCGGGATCATCGCCACCGCACGTGCCGAGGACCCGACGAAGGGCTACGACTACGTCTCCCGCTGCTTCTTCCCCAACGTCGGTATCGACGAGGACCCGGTGACCGGCAGTGCGCACACCGCTCTCGCCCCGCACTGGTCGGCCCGGCTGGGCAGGACAGATCTGACCGGCCTCCAGGCCTCCCGTCGTACCGGCTTCGTCCGCACCTCGCTGCGCGGCGACCGCACCCTGCTCACCGGCCGGGCCACCACCGTGATCGACGGGGAACTGCTCACGCCGTAGGCAGCCAGCCCACCTTGCCCGCCAGCAGCGCGTAGCCGACGAACGCGCCGATGTCGAGCAGGGAATGTGCCACCACCAGGGGACCGACCCGGCCCCACCGCCGGTACAGGTAGACGAAGACCACGCCCATCGCCATGTTGCCGACGAAGCCGCCGATCCCCTGGTACAGGTGGTACGACCCGCGCAGTACGGAACTGGCCACCAGGGCCGTGCCCGCGCTCCACCCCAACTGGTCCAGCCGGCGCAGCAGATAGCCGACGACGATGACCTCTTCGAGGATCGCGTTCTGCATCGCGGAGAGGATCAGCACGGGGTACTTCCACCACACGTCCGGCAGCGCCTCCGGCACCACCGTGAGGTTGAAGCCGAGGCCGCGTGCGGCCAGGTAGAAGGCGATTCCGGTGCTGCCGATCACCGCCGCGATCCCCGCCCCGCGCCCGAGGTCGGGCCAGGGGCGGGTGCGGTCGAAGCCGAGCGTGCGCAGGCTCGCGCCCTCGCGCAGGAGGAGGTGGGCGACCAGGAGGACGGGGACCAGTGCACTCGCGATGCCGAACAGCTGCCAGGCGAGATCCAGCCAGGGGCGGCCCGGCGCGGCGGACGCGTTGAGGGTGGCCGCCTGGTCCTTGAGGCCGCCCGGTTTGGTGACCGATCCGACAAAGCTGATCAGGGCGGACACCCCACTCGCGCCGAGCGAAAGCCCCAGAACGAGCAGCGTCTCATCCCTGAACATGCGCTGCGAGGGCCGCTCCAGCGGGTAAGCACCGGCCACCTGATCCGCCTCCACCTGCACTCCTGCCTCCAGTTGAGCAATCCCGCCCCATGCCCATCTTGGCCCCGCCACTGCCTCGAAAGCAGTTACGGGCAAGACCGTGCGTGCCGGGCTGCCGGGAGGACAGGGAGGGCACCACCACATGAGACGTCACAGCTTGCCCGATCAACCCCACGCGGGCGCGGCCGCCCCCCGTCGCCGGGCCCGCCGTCGCACGGGCGCCATGGCGACGGCCCTGGTCCTGATCGCCGCCGGGGGCAAGGAAAGGCAACGGCCGCCCAAGCCAAGGGCAGGTTCAACGCCCTGGTCCTCCTGACGGACGGCGCGAACAGGACCCCGGCGGCGCCTTCCGCACAGCAGCGTTCACAGCAACGCGGTCAGGGGTGCGGGGTACTGCGCGACCAGCCGCGACGGCGCCGCGCCCGGTACCCCGTCGCACCACCCATGGCGCCGGACCCGGAACCCCATCGCGCCACGCACGGCGACAACCCCACGGCGCTCTCCCTCGCCCCTCAGCCCATCAGCCCATCAGCACCGGCTCCAATAACCCCACCGGCCACGTATGCACCGGCTCCCCCTCATTCATCAGCTCCGCATAGCGCCGCGTCATCGCGGCCAGCGCCCCGTCCCGCGGCAGCCCCCGCTCCATCGCCCGATGGAACGTCGCCGCCTGCCAGGACGCCCCGTTCACCCGTCGCCGGCACCGCTCCTCGATCACGCCCAGGTAGAAGTCCCGGTCGGCGGCCTCCACCCCCCACGCGTCGAGCCCCGCCGCCGCCAGCGGCAGCAACTCGTCGCGAACCAGGGTGACCGCGTCCACCTCGGTCGTACCGCCGCCGTACCGGCCCTTCCTCGGCCACACCAGCCGCGCGTCGATGCCGTGACGGCACGCCGCGTCGAAGTTAGCCTCGGCCGCGGCGAACGGGAGCCGGGTCCACACCGGTCGCGACTCCTCCGCGAGGGCACGCACGAGGCCGTAGTAGAACGCCGCGTTGGCGATGACGTCGGTGATGGTCGGGCCGGCCGGCAGGACCCGGTTCTCGACGCGCAGGTGCGGGACGCCGTCGGCAATGCCGTACACCGGCCGGTTCCAGCGGTACACCGTGCCGTTGTGCAGGACGAGTTCGGCGAGCTTCGGCACGCCGCCCGCGTCCAGCACGGCCAGCGGGTCCTCCTCGTCGCAGATCGGCAGCAGCGCCGGGAAGAAGCGCAGGTTCTCCTCGAAGAGTTCGTACGCGGAGCTGATCCAGCGCTCACCGAACCAGGTGCGCGGCCGTACGCCCTGCGCCTGGAGTTCGGGGGGCCGGGTGTCCGTGGCCTGGAGGAACAGCGGGGGCCTGGACTCCCGCCACAGTTCACGGCCGAAGAGGAAGGGGGAGTTCGCGCCCACGGCGATCTGCGCGGCGCACGCCGCCTGCGCCGCGTTCCACACGTCGGCGAAGCGGGCCGGAGTGACCTGGAGATGCAGTTGCACGGAGGTGCAGGCGGCCTCCGGGACGATCGACTTCGACGTGCACCTGAGATGCTCGACACCCTCGATGTCGAGCACGAAGTCCTCACCCCGGGCGGCCACGATCTGGTCGTTGAGCAGGGTGTACCGGTCGACCTCGGAGAGGTTCGCGGAGACCAGGTCGTCCCGCTCCAGCGTGGGCAGAATGCCGATCATCACGATCCCGGAGTCCACCTCGCCCGCCTTGCGGTCGGCGTACGCCAGCGAGGTCCGGAGTTCTTCGTCGAGCCGGTCGAATACCCGGCCGCCGAGCCGGTGTGGAGCTATGTTCACTTCCAGATTGAACATGGCGAGTTCTGTTTGGAAATCTCGGCTCGCGATACGTTCCAGTACCTGTCCGTTCAACATTCTCGGCATGCCGTCCGCACCGGCGAGATTCAATTCGATCTCGACGCCCATGAGGTTCTTGGGGCGGTCGAACCGCTTCTCCACCAGCAGTCGCTCCAGCCCCGACAGACAGTCGCGGAGCTTTTCACGGTAGCGCTGGCGATCGGACAGGTCGAACCGGCCCGCCACGACCTTCTCCCCCATCGAAGCGTCCCTCCTCGAATGGGCGGGCCGAGGTTCCGGCCGCCGGTGGTCCCGGGTCCAGGTGGGATGATGCCCACCGGAAGCGATCGATAACGTCGCGCGCGGCACGGGTAGCCGCTAGTCTGTTGGAATGTGTCCTGCGGCACATTCACGGGGCATGGGGCATCATGCAACTTCGGGTTCCCCGATGTCCTCGTGAAAAACGCCGACGACATTCGGCCGACCGCGAGAACCCCGTATTCCGAGGTCAGCACGGTCGCGGCAGGCCGGAAATCGGGAGGATTCCGTACGTATCAACGGCCGAATTGCGCCTTGTTCTGTTCTGTGAAACGACCCGGTGAAACACCGTCTGAACAGGCGTCGTATAAACTCCGCGAACAAGGCAGAAGGCTGGCGCCCACGGTCTGGTTCCTGCCCTCTGAATGACGTGCGGCAGACAACGCCCGCACCTCTCTTCACCGAGCCGGGCCCCCGCCTCTCTGACCCCCCTGTGAGCTGACAGCGCCGTCCGCCCCTGCCCTCGCGCCGCCGCGCCTGTCGAACGAGAGGCGACCCACCATGCCGCTGCACTTCCCTCCTGCCCCCGCGCCAGCCCTGCGTTCCGTCCTCACCGCCCTCGGTTCCCCCACTGCGGTCCGCGAGGCCCGTACCCCTTCCCTGCGCACCGCCCAGGGACCCGCGACCCCCGAACTCCCTCTGCCTGTGCACGTCATGGACCGGATCACCCCGGAGGGCCTGTCCGCCACCCGGCTGGCCGGCTGGCGCTTCCTGATCCGCTGCGGCGACCGCGCGGTGGCCGCGGCCGAGACGATGCTCACCCCGGACGGCTGGGCCTTCTCGCACTTCTTCGAGGGGCCTTACATCTCCTCCACCGAACGGGCCCTGCACCAGGCCGAGGCCCTGCCACAGACCTACCAGCCACGCCTGTTGTCCCTGCCCGGCCTCTACATGCTCAACCTGTGGCTGCACGGCGACCGCACGGCGGACGGCGCCGAGGGCCATCCGGCGGCCAACGACCTGCTCGTCCCGCTCGCCCCGGCCCCGCCCGGCATCGCGGCCCACCGGCCGCACCAGGTGACCGAACTGCTCCCCGTGCTGACCCACCGGGCCACCGCGGCGCCCCTGTTGATCACACCCGCCTGAGACCGTCACCCGCCGTACCCCGTCACCTTTGAACGAGTGACGGGGTACGGTCGTATTTCCACAAGTCAATCCGTGGGACATCGGAAGCCGCTCGTACGAGCAATTAGCTGCTCCTAAGAGCCCGATAACCCTCCTCCGCCGACCTGACTAGCTCCATCCGGCCATGCGGAACCATCCGAATTGGCAGCCCGGTCGAGATGAACCGTCCGCGCGAGTGACGCGTCTCCAATCTGTGAGAAGCGGTGCGGCTAAATCCCTGCGGAACATCGCCCGGAGGGCAACACTGGTTTCCGACCGACTCATCACCACGGGGGACCGAGATGACCACGACAGAGCGAGAGACCCCACTCATGTGCCAGCACCAGCCGCCGTGCCCGACAGCAGAGTCCGCCGACCGGGAGTCCGCCCGCCTGACGGCGCACCACCCGGAGCAGGGATGGAGCCTGCTGTGCAACGGCGTCCTGCTCTTCGAGGACACCGGTGAGCTTCTGCCCGACGGCCAGATCATCGCGCCGCACCGCCCGCTCGGTGCCGGCCGCGTGGTGACCGCCGCCTGACAGACCACCGCACCACCCCGGGCGGCCCCGCCGCTCCGCCCGGTGACCAGCAGGGGCCGGACGCACACATATGGTGCGCACCGGCCCCGACGTGCGTCCAGGGGTGGTTACCCCCTGTAGCCGAGCGCTTGGCGCAGCGCGAAGTAGGCCGGTTTGGGAGCGAGTTGCTCGTCCCAGGGCAGGGCCGCGCCCTCGCCCGGGAAGAACGCCGGGATCCACGAGTACTTGTCCGTGTAGTCCCAGACCGTGATGCCCACGCAGTGCCGGACCGCCAGGCAGGCCTTGGTCAGATCGGCGTACCAGGTGGCCTGCTCGGCCAGCTTCTCGTCCGTGGCCGGCAGCTGCATCCGGACGTCCACCTCGGTGAGCGCGGTGTCCAGGCCGAGCCGGGAGAAGCGGCGGAGGTTCTCCTCCAGGGTGGCCGGATAGCCGTACTGGAGGGCGAGATGGGCCTGGAAGCCGATGCCGTTCAGCGGCACGTGCGCCGCCTTCAGCTCCTGGGCGAGCGCGTAGTAGGCGTCGCTCTTCGGGCCGGTGGCCTCGATGTTGTAGTCGTTGAGGTAGAGCCGGGCGTGCGGGTCGGCCTGGTGGGCCCAGCGCAGCGCGTCGGCGATGTAGCCGGGGCCTAGCGTCTGGTACCAGAGGGTCTCGCGGTAGCTGCCGTCCTCGTTGAAGGCCTCGTTGACGACGTCCCAGGAGTAGACCTCGCCCCGGTAGTGCCGTACCTCGGTCTGGATGTGCTTCTTCAGCACCGCCCGCAGTTCGGTGGCCGTCCACTCGCGGGAGGTGAGCCAGTCGGGCAGCTGGCTGTGCCAGACCAGGGTGTGGGCGCGCACCCGCTGGTGGTTCCTGCGGGCCGAGTTGACGATCTGGTCGCCGTTGGTCCAGTCGAAGACGCCCTGTCGGGGCTCGGTGGCGTACCACTTCATGCCGTTGCCGGGCGTGATCATGTCGAACTCGGTGCCGAGGGTCTTCGTGTAGGCGGTGTCGGTGAGTTCGGGGTTGTCGGTGGCGCTGCCGAAGTAACGGCCGTGCCGCTGGGCCAGTTCGGCGAGGGTGGGCGGCCGTCCGTGGGCCTGGGCGGCGGGGCCGGTGGCCACCCCCGCCGTCACCAGCAGGGCCGCGAGGGCACCGGCGAGTCCGAGACGTGTGCGGGACATCGTGCGACTCCGATCAAGTAGGGAGTGCGGATTCAGCCCTTGGTGGCGCCTGCGGTGAGGCCGCCGACGAGCTGGCGCTCGGCGACCGAGTAGAAGGCCAGGGCCGGGACCATGGCGAGGACCAGATAGGCGAAGACCCGGGCGTACTCGGCGGAGTACTGGCCCTGAAACTGCTGGACGCCGATGGGGATGGTCCACCAGGTGGAGTCGGTGAAGACCAGCAGCGGCAGGAAGAAGTTGTTCCAGCTGGTGACCACCGCCAGCACGGAGACCGTGCCGAGGGCGGGCCGGGCCATGGGCAGCAGGATCCGCCAGAAGAAGGCGAACGGCCCGCAGCCATCCAGGGTGGCCGCCTCCTCCAGCTCGCCCGGGATCTCCCGGAAGAAGCCGCGCAGGATGATGATGGTCATCGGCAGCCCGAACGCGGCCTGCGGGAGGATCACGCCCAGCGGGTTGTCCAGCAGGTGCATCGAGCGCAGCAGCAGGAACAACGGCAGCGCCGCCACCGCGAACGGGAACATCAGCCCCATCGTGAACACCGTGAACAGCACCTCACGGCCCCGGAACGCGAACCGCGCGAAGGAGAAGGCCGCGAGCGCCGACGCCGCGACCACCAGCACGGTCGTGCCCACCGCGATCAGCGTGCTGTTGCCGACCAGTCGCCAGAACGCGCCGGATCCGAGGATGTCGGTGTAGTTGGAGACGATCCAGGAGTCGGGCAGCCCGACCGGGTTGCGGGACAGCTCGTCGGTGGACTTGAACCCGGAGAGCACCGCGTACAGCAGGGGTACGACCATCACCGCGCCGACCACGACGAGGACCAGGTGCAGGGGCAGGTTCCGGACGGTCGTCCTACGGCCGCTCATGCGCCGTCTCCCCTCATGTTCGTGGTGGCGCCCGCGAGGTCCCGGCGGAGCACGAACCGCTGGTAGGCGAGGCCGAAGACGAGGCTGATGGCGAACATGACCACGCTGATCGCGCTGGCGTAGCCGACCTGGTAGCGCTTGAAGCCGTACTGGAACATGGTCACGGCCATGGTCTCGGAGTGGTGGTCGGGGCCGCCGGCGGTGATCACCCAGACCAGGTCGAAGAGCTGGATGGAGCCGATGACGGACAGGAAGACACTGATCCGCAGGGTCGGGGCGAGCAGCGGCAGCGTGACATGGCGGAAGCGCTGCCAGGGGTTCGCGCCGTCAACGGTCGCCGCCTCGGTCAACTCGGCCGGGATGGACTGGAGTCCGGCCAGGTAGAGCATCATGTGGAAGCCGAAGTACTTCCAGGTCATGACCAGGAAGAGGGTGGCCATCACGGTGGAGGGGTCGGAAAACCACTCCCCGCCGAGGCCGTCGAGCCCGATGGCGCCCAGCACATGGTCGGCGAGCCCCTGGTCGGGGGCGAAAATCATGCCGAACAGCACACCGGTGATCGCCTCGGACAGCACGTAGGGCGCGAAGAACAGCATCCGGTAGACGGCCCGGCCCCGGATCCTCTGGTTGAGCAGGACCGCCATGGCGAGCGCGAACGGCAGTTGCAGCGCCAGTGAGAGCAGCACCAGGAGCAGACAGCGCCAGAGGTCGCCGAGGAAGACGTCGTCCTGGAAGAGCCGGGTGAAGTTGTCGGTGCCGGTGTAGTCGGACGGCATGCCGAAGCCGCCCCAGCGGAAGAACGAGGCATAGACCGCGAACAGGATCGGCAGCAGGACGAGCACGCCGAACAGCACCAGGGCGGGCAGCTGGAAGCCCATCGCGGTGAGCCAGTGCAGCAGCCGGCGCCGCGAGCGGGTCCGGCCGGAGGACGGGGGCGGCTGGGCCGGGGCGTCCGGCCCGGACCGCATGTCGGACAGGTAGGTCGAGGTCATCGTCCGGCCTACTGCTCTTCCTTCGCGGTCTTGGTGATCGCCTGGGTGACGTCCGCGGGCGACTTGGACCCGGCGATCAGCCCTGCGACGCTGTCGTTGACCTGCTGGCCGACGGCGGGTGCGTAGGCCTGGTCGAGGTAGAGCTGGAAGCCGGTGGCGGCCTTCAACTGGGTCTGTACGAGCTTCAGGTTGGCGTCGGTCAGCGCGCTCTCCGCGGCGGGGACGACGGGCAGTACACCGGTCTTCTTCACCAGTTCGGCGTCCGTGGTCTCGGAGGCGAAGAACTTCAGGAAGTCGAGGGCCTCCTGCGGGGCGTCGGCGCGCAGCGCGTGTCCGCCACCGCCTCCGAACACCTCCGTGATGGTGCCCTCCCCGCCCTCCACGGCCGGGAACGGGAAGAAGCCGAGGTTGGCGCCGACGCCCTTGCCGGCGTCGGCCTCGACGACCGGGGCCCACTGGCCCATCAGCTCCATCGCGGCCTTGCCGTTGCCGACGGTGGCGGCCTGGCCGGTCGGGCTGGAGTAGGCGGCGCCCAGGAAGCCCTTCTGGAACGGCTCCAGGGCGACCAGGTCCTTCAGGTGCTGCCCGGCCTGCACGAACCCGTCGCCGGTGAAGTCCTTGTCGTCGTCGGCCTTCTTGAGGGCGGCGATCCCGGCGGTGCGCATCGCCAGGTACGCCCAGTAGTACATGCCGGTCCAGCTCTCCTTGCCGGCCAGCGCGAGCGGGGTGACACCGGCGGCCTTCAGCATCTTCACGGCGTCGAGGAAGGCGCTCCAGGTGGTGGGGGGTGTGCTGACGCCGGCCTTCTTGAAGAGCGCCTTGTTGTACCAGAAGCCGACCATGCCGATGTCGAACGGGACGCCGTACGTCTTGTTGTCGAGGAGGTACGGCTCCTTGGCGACCGGGAGCAGCCCTTCGGCCCAGGACTTGGTGGGGCCGGTGAGGTCCTTGACGAGCCCGGCGTCGACCTGTTGCCGGAGGACCCCGCCACCCCAGGTGTGGAAGATGTCGGGGAGCTTCCCGGAGGCGGTCAGGGCCGTCATCTTCGACTTGTATGCGTCGTTCTCCAACTGCACGATCTTTACCTTGACCTTGGGGTTCTGCGCCTCGAACTTCTTGGCGAGGGCGGCCCACACGCCCTTGGTCGGGTTGGTCGTGGAGATGTTCCACCACTCGATGGTGGTGTTTCCCCCCGACGAGCCTCCGTCCGAGTCGCCGCCGCAGCCGCTGAGGGCGGTCATGCCCAGTCCGGCGGCCGCGGTGGCCGCCAGGAATCCGCGTCGGGACAGTGCCGGGTCGCCCATGATGCGCTCCTTGGGGTACGGGACGACCGACGCCGTCCTGGTTCGGTGGTGCTCTCGGGTCGCCGTTTTCGAAACATTCGGTATTTTCACCGAACGTTCCGAACGGCGACTCTAGAAAGGCGCATCAGGAGCGTCAAGGTGTCGCGCATCAGCTCATGGGCACGTATTCGAACCAGTCGAAGGCGGCCCGGCCATCGGTGACGTACATGCCGATGACCCGGCCGGTGAACCCGCCCGCCACCTGCGTGGAGAGATACCGCCCGTCGAGTTCGGCCAGCCGAACGACACCGCCGGACGTTTCGATCGAGAGGGTCACGGCGTCGGGCCCTGCGCGGTCGCCCCCGGTCGTGCCGGTCTCGACGACGAGGGTCACCGGCCCTGGTGGCACGGGGTGCTCGGAGATCGTCTGCCGCAGCGGCCCGATCCGGGCGACCGCACGCACCGTCCCCCCGTTCACCTCCAGGTCGTAGTGGTGGGCCTCGTCGATACGGACCGAGAGACCCGCGCGCGCCGAGCCCGGGTCGAGCAGCGCGGCGGCACGGCAGTCCGGGTGCTGCTGGCGGCGGCCGACGAAGGTGTGCCCGGCCCGGTCGAGGCTGTCCCCGGTGGCCGTGAGCGTCAGCCACCCGGGCCGTTCGGACAGCGACCAGCAGCCGTCCGGCCGGCCGCGCGGGGAGATCCAGTGCGGCGCGAGGGCGGCGGCCGTGAAGTCGTCCCGCACGGGCGGCTGTTCGACCGGGTGCCAGACCGCCGGGGCCTGCTCCCGCTCCCGCACCCGCCCCATGCGCGGCCAGCCGTCCACCCACTCCACCGGAGCCAGGAAGGTCTCCCGGCCGAGGACATGGAACTCCGGGAACCAGCCGCGCGGCCGGGTGCCGAGCAGCACCGCCCACCAACTGCCGTCGGTGGCCTGCACCAGGTCGGCGTGGCCGGTGCACTGGACCGGTTCCAGGGTGCCCCGGTGGGAGACCAGCGGGTTGCCCGGCGCCGGTTCCCAGGGCCCGCGCGGCGAGCGGGCCCGCGCCACGGACACCCCGTGCCCGAGCGCGGTGCCGCCCTCCGCGACCAGCAGGTACCACCACTCCCCGACCCGGTACAGGTGCGGCGCCTCGGGGTCGCGCAGCCCGGTCCCGGACCACATCGGCAGCGGCCCCTCCAGGACCTTCCCGGTCCGGGTGTCGATCCGGGCCACCGCCACCCCCGCCACGGCACACCAGCAGTCGCCGTTCTCGTCCCAGGCGAGGTCGGGGTCGATGCCGGGGACGTCGATCCACACCGGGTCGGACCAGGGCCCCTCGGGCCGCTCGGCGGTGACCAAAAGGTTGCCCCCCGCGCTGACATTGGTCGTGACGACGTAGAAGAGCCCGTCGTGGTGCCGGATCGTCGGGGCGTACACACCGCCGGAGGCCTGCGTCCCGTCCGGCAGCGCCAACTGGCCCGGCCGGTCCAGCACGTTGCCGAGCTGCCGCCAGTGCACGAGGTCCCGGCTGTGGAAGAGCGGGACGCCGGGGAAGTACTCGAAGCTGGAACAGACCAGGTAGTAGTCCTCCCCCACCCGGCACACGCTCGGGTCGGGGTGGAAGCCGGGGATGACCGGGTTGTCGTACGTCCGCATGTGTGTGCCCCTCCGCAGCCGTCGCCGAAAGTTTCGGCGAGGTCGGCGAACATTACGAGGCGCACTGTAAGGGGCTGTCCCGGGCCCGACAAGGCGGGTGTACTACAGCTTCAGCCGGTACGGGAGCAGGCAGACCACGACGTCGGTGCGGGCCCGCAGGACGGTGGCGAGGAGCAGGCCGCGCTGGTTCTGGAGGATCTCGTAGCGGCGGTGTTTCGGCTCCACCTCGGGGATGAGGACGGCGACCTGGCGGCCGTCCTCCGCCGCCCGCTGCACGTAGTCGACGATCGGCTGCACCAGCGAGTGGTGCGGGCTGTCGACGATGTCGAGGCGCACTCCCGGGTTCCACCGCTCCCAGGCCTCCTCCAGCGCACGGGACCTGACCGGGTCGGCGTGCACCGCGACGGCGACCACCTCGTCGCCGAGGGCGAGGGCGGCGCCCAGGGCGTGCCGGGCGAGTTTGCTGACCTCGCCGATCGGCACGATCACCAGGCTGCCGGTGTGCCGGACCGGGGGCTGCGGGGTGCGGCCGAGGCCCAGTTCCTGGCCCACGGCGGTGTAGTAGCGCTGGATGCGGGCGAACAGCAGCATCAGCAGCGGCACGGCGAGCACGACCACCCAGGCACCGCCGAGGAACTTGGTGACCAGCAGGATGACCCCCGCGAGGGTGGTGAGCAGGGCGCCGGTGCCGTTGATCAGCGCCCGGCGTTTCCAGCCGTGCGGCCGCTGCGTCGCCCAGTGCCGGACCAGACCGGTCTGACTGAGGGTGAAGCCGATGAAGACGCCGATGGCGAAGAGCGGCAGCAGCCGGTGGGTGTCGGCGTCGGTGGCGATCAGCAGCAGTGCGGCCAGCAGGGCGAGAGCCAGCACGCCGTAGCGGTAGACCGGGCGTTCGGCGCGCAGGCCGAAGAGGTGGGGCAGCCGGTGGTCGCGGGCGAGCAGGCTCATCAGCACCGGCAGCCCGCCGAAGCTGGTGTTGGCGGCCAGGCCCAGGACCAGGGTGACGAGGAGATTGGTGACGTAGTAGGGCCAGCCGGTGCCGTAGGCGCCCGCGGTGAGCTGCGCGAGGACGGTCACCCCGCCGCGCGGGGCCACATGGTCGCGGTGGATGAGGATCGCCAGGCCGATCAGCATGATCCCGAGCAGCCCGCCGAGCATCAGTTCGGTGCGCTGGGCGCGCCTGACGCTGGGGGGCCGGAAAGTCGGCACGGCGTTGGCGATGGCCTCCACGCCGGTCAGGGCCGAGCAGCCGGACGAGAACGCCTTGAGGATCACCAGCGCGCCCAGCGCCTCGGTCGCGTGCACGGGCTGGTCGGTGCCGACGGCGGCGACCGGGTGCGAGCGCAGCAGGCCGAGCAGGATCACGCCGAGGATCGCCACGATGAACAGGAGGGTCGGCAGCATCAGCACCCGGGCGCTCTCGGCGATGCCCCGCAGGTTCACGGCCGCCAGCAGGGCCAGGCCGATCAGGCAGACGAGCAGCTTGTCGTGGCCCAGGGACGGGAAGGCCGAGGCGAGCGCGTCGGCGCCGGCGGCGAGGCTGACGGCGACGGTGAGCACGTAGTCGACGACCAGGCTGGCGGCGGCGAGCAGGCTCGCGGTGCCGCCGAGATCCGTCTTGGCGACGGCGTAGGCGCCACCGCCGTCCGGGTGAACGGCGATGACCTGGCCGTAGGAGACGACCAGCGCGGCGAGCAGAAAGGTGATCGCCAGGGTGATGGGCAGGGTGGCGGTGAGTGCCCCGGTGCCGGCGACCACCAGGGCCAGCACGATCGCCTCGGGACCGTACGCCACCGAGCTGAGTGCGTCCAGGGAGAGCGCGGCCAGCCCTTCCAGGCTGGTCAGACCGTGCTTGTCGCCCTCGCCCGGGCGCAGCGGAACCCTCGGTCTCAGTTCACGACGTGCCAGGCCATACGCCATCGGGACCCCATCACGGCCGGTGGGACGGTCGACAACAGTGTCCGCCGTGCCCGGCCGGCCCGCCCCGTGACGGGCCCGGACGGGCCGGCCGGCGTGAGTGAGGGATGGCCGGCCCGTCCGGGAGTCTCTAGAGGAGCCCCTCCGCCAACGGGCCGAGGGACAGCGCGGGCAGGAAGTTGAGCAGCGCCAGGATGAGCGCGGCCCCGGTGGCCAGGGCGACGAAGTTGACGCCACGGGCCTGGAGGGTGCCGACGGTGACCACACCGGGCTGCTGGCGGGCCAGTCGTCCTGCCAGGGCCAGCAGGAACACCATGGGCACATAGCGGCCGACGAGCATCGCCGCCGTCATCAGCAGGTTGTGGAAGTCGGTGGCGCCGTTGAAGCCGGCCATGGCGCTGCCGTTGCTGTTGACGTTGGAGGTGTAGGCGTACACCAGCTCCGTCAGGCCGTGCGGCCCCGGGTTGCCCATGGACGACTGCCCGTCGCCGAGCGCGACCGCGAGGGCGGCGCAGCCGAGGACGGCGGTCGGGGCGACCAGCGCGTACAGCACGACGTACCGCATCTCCGGGAACCCGATCCGCTTGCGCAGGTACTCGGGGGTCCGGCCGACCATCAGTCCGCCCACGAAGACGGCGATCAGCACCGCCATGATCAGGCCGTACAGTCCGCTGCCGGTGCCGCCGGGCGCGATCTCGCCGAGCATCATGGCCGACAGGAGCACCCCGCCGCCGAGGCTGGAGAAGCTGTCGTACGACGCGTTCGCCGCGCCGTCGGCGGAACCGGTGGCGGCGATGCCGAAGAGGGTCGAGCCGGGGACCCCGAAGCGGGTCTCGGTGCCCTCGTACGGTCCGCCGACGGCCTCGGTCACCGTGCCGGTGTGGGCGTTCTGGGCGAGGCTGCCGGCCGCCAGCAGCAGGCCGAAGAGGATGCCGACGACCGTGAGCAGCGTCCAGCTCTGCCGCAGGGAGCCGATCATGCGGCCGTAGGTGCGGACGAAGGCGGTCGGAATCAGCAGCATGAGGACGATCTCGATCGCGTTGGTGAACGCGGACGGGTCCTCGAAGGGGTGCGCGCTGTTGGCGTTGAAGATGCCACCGCCGTCGCCCGACATCAGCTTGAGCGGCTCCCAGGAGCCGACCGGGCCGCCGAGGATGGTCTGCTGTCCGCCCGCGACGGTGGTGACGGTGTGCGGGCTCACGAGGTTCTGCGGGACACCGAGGGCGATGAGGATGATCCCGGAGACGATCGACAGCGGGAGGACGACCCGGAAGATCGTACGGATCAGGTCCACCCAGAAGTTGCCCAGCCGGTCGGTGTCCCGGCGGACCAGGCCGCGGATCAGGGCCAGCGCGGCGCAGATGCCGACGGCCGCCGAGGCGAACGCCTGCACGCCCAGGCCCGCCATGACCGCGAGGTGGCCGGTGGTGGACTCGCCGGCGTAGTTCTGCCAGCTGGTGTTGGTGGTGAAGCTGACCGCGGTGTGCAGCGCGAGCCGCCAGGGCATGCCCGCGTGCCCGGTCGACCAGGGCAGCCCGCCCTGGAGGGTGAACAGGGCGAACAGGGCGGCGATGCTCACCAGGCTGAAGGCGAGGAGGGCGAACAGGTAGTGCCGCCAGTCCTGTTCGCGGTCCGGGTCGACGCCGCAGACCTTGTAGAGGGCCCGCTCGGCGCGGTGGTGCCGGCCGCCGTCGAGGGCGCGGGCCAGGTAGTCGCCGAGCGGGACGTGCAGTCCTACGACGACGGCGAGGACGAGGGTGGCCTGAAGCCAGCCGTACATGGGGTCAGGCTCCCTTCACGGGATGCGTGCGGTCGAGGGCCGCGTTCAACTGGACGACGTTCACGGCGGGTTCGCCGAGGATGCCGAGGGCCCGGCCGCTGGTGTACTTCCCGACCAGCTTGCGTACGGCCGCCTCGGTCATGCCACGTTCGCGGGCGATGCGGGGCGTCTGGAGTTCGGCGTACGCCGGGCTGATCTGTGGGTCGAGGCCGCTGCCGCTCGCGGTGACCGCGTCGGCGGGGACCTTCGGACGGGCGGTGGCGTCACCGCGGACGGGGGTGACGACGGCCGCGCCGTAGTCCTCGCCGGCCTGGGCGCACTCGACGGTCACGCCTTCGTAGGCGGCGAGGAACGGCTTGGCGGGACAGGCCTGGTTCAGGCTCACGACCCGGGTCGCCTTCCCGGTCGTACCGCCCTCGCGGAACACACCGAGGACGGCGCCGACCCCGTCCGGGGTGCAGTACGGCCGGGAGCCGTCGACGTGCTCCAGTTCACCGACCGCCTTGCTGCGGGCGCAGACCTGGGTCAGCAGGCTCTGCTTGCCGTCGGGGCCGAGGACGTCGACGGTCGACTCCGGGCCGAGGTTGCCGGCGGCGGAGGCCGAGGCGTCGTAGCCGGTACCGGCGTTGGAGGGGCGGGACTGGAAGTAGTACGGGATCGGGTCGCCCTTCTTGTCGAGGAAGGACTGGCCGATCAGGGAGGTACGGCCCTGTGCGTTGTCCCGTAGGCCGGGGACCTGCGCGATCGCGGTCATGGCCAGGGGGTAGGCGAGGCCCAGCACCACGGTGAGCACGATGACCACCCGGATCGCCGCCACATGGTGGCCGATCCAGGAGGGCATTCTGGAGACGAAGATCATGAGTCAGAGCCCCGGGATGAACTGGACGACGGCGAAGTCGATGAGCTTGATCGCGAGGAAGGGCAGCACGAGCCCGCCCACGCCGTAGATCCACAGGTTGCGGGTGAGCAGCGCGTCGGCGCTGCTGGGCCGGTAGCGGACGCCCCGCAGGGCCAGCGGGATCAGCGCGACGATGATGACCGCGTTGAAGATCACCGCGGACAGGATCGCGGAGGCCGGCGAGTGCAACCGCATGATGTTGATCGCGTCGAGGGCGGGATAGACCCCGCCGAACATCGCCGGGAGGATCGCGAAGTACTTGGCGATGTCGTTGGCGATCGAGAACGCGGTCAACGCGCCCCTGGTGATCAGGAGTTGCTTGCCGATCTCGACGATGTCGATGATCTTCGTGGGGTCGGAGTCGAGGTCGACCATGTTGCCGGCCTCCTTGGCGGCCGACGTACCCGTGTTCATCGCCACGCCGACGTCCGCCTGGGCCAGGGCCGGCGCGTCGTTGGTGCCGTCACCGGTCATCGCGACCAGCTTGCCGCCCGCCTGTTCCTTCTTGATCAGGGCGAGCTTGTCCTCGGGGGTGGCCTCGGCGAGGAAGTCGTCGACGCCCGCCTCCTCGGCGATGACCCGTGCGGTGACCGGGTTGTCGCCGGTGATCATGACCGTGCGGATGCCCATCCGGCGAAGCTCGGTGAAGCGTTCCCGCAGGCCGGGCTTGACGACGTCCTTGAGATGGACGACGCCGAGCAGCCGGGCCGGGCCGTCACCGGAGGCCTCGGCGACCGCGAGCGGGGTGCCGCCGGACGCCGAGACCTGCTCGACGCAGGCTTCCAGGGCGACCGGTACCGTGCCACCGTTCTCCGCGACCCAGGCGGCGACCGCGGTGGCCGCGCCCTTGCGCAGCCGTCGGCCGGACGGCAGGTCCACCCCGGACATCCGGGTCACTGCGGAGAAGGCGACCCACTGGGCGCCCTCGGGTTCGGTGGCCGCGATACCGAACTGCCCCTGCACGTACTCGACGATCGAGCGCCCCTCGGGCGTCTCGTCGGCCAGGCTCGACAGCAGCGCGGCCTCGGCGACGTGGCGTCCCAGCACGGAGCCGACCGGCAGCAGGGCGCTCGCCCGCCGGTTGCCGTAGGTGATGGTGCCGGTCTTGTCGAGGAGCAGTGTGTTGATGTCGCCCGCAGCCTCCACTGCGCGGCCCGACATGGCGAGCACGTTGCGCTGCACCAGCCGGTCCATGCCGGCGATGCCGATCGCGGAGAGCAGTCCGCCGATGGTGGTCAGCAGACCAGCAGGGAGACCAGGACGATACCGGTGACGCCGTCGGCGGTGAGCGCCTGGGTGTCGGGCGCGGCCGACATGAACTCCTTGGAGAAGATCGCCATCGGTTGCAGGGTGAGGACCGCGACCAGGAAGACGAAGGTCATCATCACGAGCAGCAGGTTGAGGGCCAGCTCGTTCGGGGTCTTCTGCCGGTTGGCACCCTCGACCAGGGAGATCATCCGGTCCAGGAAGGACTCGCCGGGCTCCTGGGTGATCCGCACGACGATCTGGTCGGACAGCACGCGGGTGCCGCCGGTGACGGCGGAGCGGTCGCCACCCGACTCCCGGATGACCGGTGCGGACTCGCCGGTGATCGCCGACTCGTCGATACTGGCCACGCCCTCGACGACATCGCCGTCGCCGGGCACCAGCTCCCCCGCCTCGACGACCACGAGGTCACCACGCCGCAACTGGCCCGCGCCGACGCTCTCTTCGGCGTACGGACCGTCCGCCGGGCCGGTGAGCCGGCGGCCGACGGTCTGGCGGCGCATCCCGCGCAGGGTGTCGGCCTGGGCACGGCCCCGGCTCTCGGCGACCGCCTCGGCGAGGTTGGCGAAGACGACGGTCAGCCACAGCCAGACGGTGATCAGCCAGCCGAACCCGGACGGGTGGGCGATCGCGAGCCCCGTGGTCAGGGCCGCGCCGATCTCGGTGACGAACATGACCGGGTTGCGGGCCAGGGTCGCCGGGTTCAGCTTGCGCAGGGCGGCCGGGAGGGCCCGCCACAGCTGCCGGGGGTCGAGCAGTCCGGCGCCTATCCGGCGGCCGGTCTCCACGTCGGGCGGTCGTACCGTGCCGACGGGTTTCTCGCGTACGGGTGCGGGCGCGGTCATCAGAAGCGCTCCGGCTTGATCAGGGCCACCACGAGGTAGGCCAGCAGACCGACCGCGACGATCAGCCCGACGATGTTCTCGATCGTCACAGGGACCTCTTCTTCAAAAGTTCAGGCGTGGTACGGGGACTTGGGATGGGACACCTCCGGGCGAGGACCGGGCCGTCGCTCGCCCGGAGGTGGATCGGGGGGACGGGCCGGGTTACAGCCCGACGTCCCGGCGGCGGATGTCCTCCAGGGACTCGCGGCGGACCAGCAGCCGGGCGTGGCCGTCCCGGACCGCGGTGACCGGCGGTCGGCCGACCAGGTTGTAGCCGGAAGCCATGGAGAGGTGGTAGGCACCGGCCACCGGGACCGCGAGCAGGTCTCCCGGGCGCAGGTCGGAGGGGAGTTCGACGTCGGCGGCCAGGATGTCCCCCGCCTCGCAGTGCCGCCCCACGACGGTCACCGGAGCCGGCGCCGCGCCGCTCGTGCGGCCGACGAGCCGGGGCGCGTACCGGACGCCGTACAGAGCGGGCCGCGGGTTGTCGCTCATCCCGCCGTCGACGGCGACGAACGTGTGGTCACCGGTCTTCTTGACGGCGAGGACGCGGTACACGGCGATCCCGGCCGGTCCCACGATCGCCCGGCCCGGCTCGATGATCAGGCGGGGCACCGGCAGCCCGGCGGCCGCGCACGCCTCCGTCAGCTCGGCGCGTACCTTACGGGCCAGGGCGGTGAGGTCGAGAGCCTCCTCGCCGGGCCGGTAGGCGATGCCGTGGCCGCCGCCGAGGTCCAGCTCGGGCAGCACCAGTCCGTGCTGCTCGTGCAGGCGGGCCATGAGGCCGACCATCCGGCGCACCGCGGCGAGATACGGCTTGACGCTGGTGATCTGGGAGCCCAGGTGGCAGTGCAGTCCGGTGAGTTCCAGCTGCGGCTGGTCGAGTATCCGGGCGATGGCGTGCTGCGCGTACCCGTCGGCGATGGACAGCCCGAACTTCTGGTCGTCCGTGCCGGTGCGGATCTTCTCGTGGCCGCCCGCGCTGATGCCGGGCACCACCCGCACCATCACCTTCTGGTGCCCGTCGGGCCCGACAGCGGCGGCCAGCCGGGCGATCTCCGACGGACTGTCGATCACGATCCGTCCCACGCCCAGCCGCAGCGCGGCCTCCAGGTCCCGCGGGGACTTGGCGTTGCCGTGCAGGACGATCCGCTCCGGCGGGAACCCGGCGGTGACCGCCAGTTCCAGTTCACCGGCCGAGCAGACGTCCAGGCCGAGGCCCTCCTCCTCGGTCCAGTGGACCATCGCCCGGCACAGGAACGCCTTGGCGGCGTAAAGGACTTCGGCGTCGGGGAAGGCATGGCGGTAGGTGCGGCAGCGCTCGCGGACCTCGTCCTCGTCCAGGACGTAGACGGGGGTGCCGAAGCGGTCGGCGACCTCTGCGAGCGGGACACCGCCCACGGCCAGGTCGCCGGGCCGGGGCTCGGTGGTGGAGGCGGGCCACACCGACAGATCGGCGGGCGTGGTAGTGACGACGGGTTCGTGCAGGGTGGTCATCGACCGCTCCCCTCTCAGACGATTCAGGCGGCTCGGGCGATCCGCGAGGACACGGCGACCGGCGCGAGCGGTCCTACCGGCGTCGGAGCCGGCGCGGACAGCTGGGGGTCGACCGTGACGGTGGTGACGCCGAGCGGTGCGGTCAGGGCACGCAGCGCGGGTTCGGCGAGCCGGATCCAGGCCTGGTCGGGGCCGAGCGTGGCGGCGAGTTGGCGGGCCGAGGTGAAACCGACCGCGGTTCGCTCGCCCAGGGGAGTGCGGAACAGGCGGGCCGCACATCCCGCGGGTCCCGGCCGGACAGGTACGAACAGAGGTCCGGCCGGGGAGCGATCGGAAGGTTCCGGATCGTCACCGCACAAGAGTTCTGGCATGGGATGCCTCCTGGTACAGGAAAGAGCTGGTGCCCCGGAAGCGGGGAGGCCGACCGGGGCTCGCCCAAGAAGCTATGCCCGCCCCCGGCGGTCCTCCGATGGCTCATGACGGGACGCTGACGGTGATCGCGTCGACGTTGACGGGACGCTGACGGAGGGGCCGTCGATGCTGGTCGCGGGCGTCAGAGGCGTGCCAAGAAGCGGCTGCGGGGCTGGCCCGCGCCCGGCTCCGGGGAGTGTCATGGAGGCGGTCCGTCCCCGGGACACGCCCGGGGTCCGCTGCTGAAGTACGGTGGATAGATGTCCGGTTACGACACCTGCACATCCGGTCGGGTCGTTGTCGGTGTGAGCGGTTCGCTGGGCAGCGTCACGGCCCTGCGCCGCGCGGCGGCGGAGGCCCGGCGGCGCGAAGCCGAGCTGTGGCCGGTGCTGGCCTGGGAGCCGCCCGGCGGTGAGCTGGCGGCGCGCCGCTCCCCCACCCCGCCGGCGCTGGTCGAGGAGTGGCAGCGGCTGGCCCGGGAGCGGCTGCTGGTCGTACTCTGCGAGGTCTTCGGCGAGGCGGCGCCGGCCGGCGTCCCGCTGCACGGTCTCGTCGTCCGCGCCACCCCCGGCCTGGCCCTGGTGGAGACGGCGGACCGGGACGACGACATCCTGGTCGTCGGCGCGGGCCGGCGCGGCTGGCACCGCGCGTTCTCGGGCCGCGTCACCCGCTACTGCCTGACCCACGCGCACTGCCCGGTCCTCGCGATACCGCCGTCCCCGCTGGAAGACGCGCTGACGTCGGCGCACCGCCGCAACAGCTGGCATCTTCCCCTGAACGTACGGCAGTTGTCGTCCTGATACGTGAGGACGTCAGCGGGGCGGACCGGACCCTACGACGTCACCGCGGTCGAGAGATCCGGCCGCTCCGGTCTCCGCCCCGGTGCCGGCGGCAGGCTCAGCACCATCGTGAGCCCCCCGCCCGGCGTGTCCTCGGCCGTGAGCGTGCCGCCCATCGCCTCGGCGAACCCCCGGGCCACGGCCAGACCGAGACCGACCCCGGCGCCGCGCGGCGAGTCGCCGTACCGCTGGAACGGCTCGAAGATGCGCTCCTTGGCCTCGTCCGGGACGCCGGGCCCGCGGTCCACGACCCGCACCTCCACCCGGTCGGCCATGGAACTGGCCCTCACCAGCACGGGGGTGTCCGCGGGGCTGTACTTGACGGCGTTCTCGACCACGTTGGCCACGACCCGCTCCAGCAGCCCCTTGTCGACGTGCACCATGGGCAGCGTCTCCGGGATGTCCAGCTCGACGCTGTCCTCGGGGACCCCGCCCAGCGCCATCGGCACCACCTCGTCCAGGTCGGCCTCGCGGACGATGGGCGTGACGGTGCCGGTCTGCAGACGGGTGATGTCGAGGAGGTTCCCCACGAGGTGGTCGAGCCGGTCGGCGCCCGCCTCTATGGCCTCCAGGAGCTCCCCCCGGTCCTGCTCGGACCACTCGACGTCGTCCGAACGCAGTGATGACACCGACGCCTTGATCCCGGCCAGCGGGGTGCGCAGATCGTGGCTGACGGCGGCGAGCAGCGCGGTACGGATCCGGTTGCCCTCCGCCAGCTCCTTGGCCTGGTCCGCCTCCAGCTGGAGCCGCTGCCGGTCGAGCACGACGACGGCCTGGGCGGCGAACGCGGCCAGCACCCGCCGGTCGGAGGCCGGCAGCACCCGCCCGGAAAGGGCGAGGGTCATGTGGTCGCCGACCGGCATGTCGACGTCCGCGTTCTCCGGTTTCTGACAGGGCCGAGGCCCGACGCTGCCGGCGCAGGTCCACGGCGCCACGTCGTCCGTCCGCTCCAGCAGCGCCACCGACTCCATGCCGAAGGTCTCCCGCACCCGCTCCAGGAGCGCCTCCAGGCTGGTCTCCCCTCTCAGCACGCTGCCGGCGAGGAAGGACAGGATCTCCGACTCGGCGCGCAGCCGGGTCGCCTGCTGGGTGCGCCGGGCCGCCAGGTCCACCACCGACGCCACCGACACCGCGACCCCGACGAAGATCGCTATGGCGACGATGTTCTTGGGGTCGGCGATCGTGAAGGTGTGCACGGGCGGCGTGAAGAACCAGTTGATCAGCAGAGAGCCGACGACCGCCGAGGTGAGCGCCGGGAGCAGTCCGCCGAGCAGGGCCGCGGCGACCGTCAGGGCGAGGTACAGCAGCATGTCGTTGGCCAGGCCCACCTCCGGTGCGACGCCGGTCAGCAGGCAGGTCAGCAGGACCGGTCCGAGCACGCCGGCCAGCCAGCCCCAGATGATCCGGGACCGGCCGAGCCGCGCCGAACGCGCCAGCGGGAGCCGCCCCTTGCCCGCCTCGTCGTGTGTGATGAGGTGGACGTCGAGATCGGGCCCCGACTCGCGGGCGACCGTGGCGCCGACGCCCGGCCCGAAGACGTACTGCCAGCTGCTGCGCCGGGAGACGCCGAGGACGATCTGGGTGGCGTTGACCCCGCGGGCGAAGTCGAGCAGGGCGCTCGGGACGTCGTCGCCGAGGACATGGTGGAAGGTGCCGCCGAGGTCCTCGACCAGGGTGCGCTGGACGGCGAGTTCCTTCGGGGAGGCGGAGGTGAGGCCGTCGCTGCGCGCTATGTAGACGGCCAGCACCTCACCGCCGGCGCCCTTCTCGGCCAGCCGGGCGGCCCGCCGGATCAGGGTCCGCCCCTCCGGGCCGCCGGTCAGGCCGACCACGATCCGCTCCCGGGAGCCCCAGATCTTCGAGACCTGGTGCTCGCTGCGGTACTCGTTGAGATACTCGTCGACCCGGTCCGCGACCCAGAGCAGCGCGAGTTCGCGCAGGGCGGTGAGATTTCCCGGCCGGAAGTAGTTCGAGAGAGCCGCGTCGACCTTGTCCGACTTGTAGATGTTGCCGTGCGCCATGCGCCGGCGCAGCGCCTGCGGTGACATGTCGACCAGCTCTATCTGGTCCGCGCGCCGTACCACCTCGTCGGGCACGGTCTCCTGCTGCCGTACCCCCGTGATGGACTCGACGACGTCACCGAGGGACTCCAGGTGCTGGATGTTGACGGTGGAGACAACGTCGATCCCGGCCGCCAGCAGCTCCTCGACGTCCTGCCAGCGCTTGGCGTTGCGGGAGCCGGGGATGTTGGTGTGCGGGAGTTCGTCGACCAGGGCGACCTGGGGGCGGCGCGCGAGGACGGCGTCGACGTCCATCTCGGTGAACACCGCACCCCGGTACTCCAGTTCCCTGCGCGGGATCTCCTCCAGGCCGTGCAGCATCACCTCGGTGCGCGGCCGCCCGTGGTGCTCGACGAACGCGACGACACAGTCGGTGCCCCGTTCGATCCTGCGGTGGGCCTCGGAGAGCATCGCGTAGGTCTTGCCCACGCCGGGAGCCGCGCCGAGGTAGATCCGAAGCCTGCCGCGTGCCATGTCATCCTTCGAAGCGGTAGCCCATGCCGGGCTCGGTGATCAGGTATCGGGGGTGGGACGGATCCGCCTCGAGCTTGCGGCGGAGCTGGGCCATATAGACCCGCAAGTAGTTGGTCTTGTTGCTCTGCGACACCCCCCACACCTCCTGCAGCAGGTGCTTCTGGGTGACGAGCCGGCCGGGGTTTGTGACCAGGATCTCCAGCAGATGCCACTCGGTGGGGGTGAGGCGTACGTCGTGGCCGGCCCGTACGGCCTTCTTGGCGAGCAGGTCGATGGTGAAGTCGGGCGTCTCCACCAGGGTGGTCTCGGGGGCGAGCGGGACCTCCTCGGTACGGCGGACCGCCGCCCGCAGCCGGGCGAGGAGTTCGTCCATGCTGAACGGCTTGGTGATGTAGTCGTCGGCGCCCGCGTCCAGCGCGGCGACCTTCTCGTCGGAGGCCTGCCGTGCCGACAGCACCAGGATCGGTACACGGGTCCAGCCGCGCAGCGCCTTGATGACGTCGACCCCGTCCATGTCGGGCAGTCCGAGGTCGAGCATCACCACGTCCGGCTGACGCGCGGCCGCCAGCCGGAGGGCCGTGGCGCCGTCGGGCGCCGCGTCCACTCCGTACTGGCGTGCCTGCATATTGATCACGAGTGCCCGTACGAGCTGTGGGTCGTCTTCCACGACCAGCACTCGGGTCATCAGCTGCCCTTGATCAGTTCCTTCAGCGCGATGTTGAGTTCGAGGACGTTCACCCGGGGCTCACCGATGAAGCCGAGGGTCCGGCCCGTGGTGTGGTCGTTCACCAGCTTCTCCACCTGGTCGACGGAGAGGTTGTTCTTCGCCGCGACGCGGTGGACCTGGAGCTCGGCGTAGACCGGGGAGATGTCCGGGTCCAGGCCGGAGCCCGAGGAGGTGACGGCGTCGGCCGGCACCTGGGCGGGCGTGACCGTGTAGCCGGGCACCGAGTTGTCCTTGACGACCGCGGCCTTGGCGTCCTTCACCTGCTGGATCAGCACCTTGTTGTCGGCGGCGAGGTTGGTCGCACCCGAAAGGATCAACGTGTACTTGGTGTTGATGCTGTTGCTGCCGAGCCCGTTGGCCGGACGGCCCTGGAACCACTGCAGGGCCGCGTCCGGGGTCTCCTGCCCCTTCTTCAGCGGCAGGTTGTACGACTGCCCGATCAGGGACGAGCCGACGACCTTGCCGTCCGCCTTGACCTCGGAGCCGTTCGCCTTGTTGCTGAACGCGGCCTGGGCGATGCCGGTGACGACCAGCGGGTAGATCACGCCCGTCACCAGGGTCAGCACGAGGAGGGCGCGCAGGCCCGCCCAGAGCAGCCGGGCGGTGTTGCTTACGGAGTTGTTCATGGCCTTCAGCCGATTCCGGGGATGAGGGAGATGAGCAGGTCGATGATCTTGATGCCGATGAAGGGCGCGATCAGGCCGCCGAGGCCGTAGATCCCGAGGTTGCGGCGGAGCATCTTGTCGGCGCTGACCGGCTTGTACTGGACGCCTCGCAGCGAGAGCGGCACCAGCGCGATGATGATCAGCGCGTTGAAGATGACCGCGGACAGGATCGCGGAGCTGGGCGAGGACAGGTGCATGATGTTGAGCTTGTCCAGGCCCGGGTAGACCACCGCGAACATGGCCGGGATGATCGCGAAGTACTTCGCGACGTCGTTGGCGATGGAGAACGTGGTCAGGGCACCGCGCGTGATCAGCAGCTGCTTGCCGATCTCGACGATCTCGATGAGCTTGGTCGGGTTGGAGTCGAGGTCGACCATGTTGCCGGCCTCCTTCGCGGCCGACGTACCCGTGTTCATCGCCACGCCGACGTCCGCCTGCGCGAGCGCGGGCGCGTCGTTGGTGCCGTCACCGGTCATCGCGACCAGCTTGCCGCCCGCCTGCTCCCGCTTGATGAGGGCCATCTTGTCCTCGGGGGTGGCCTCGGCGAGGAAGTCGTCGACGCCCGCCTCCTCGGCGATCGCCTTGGCGGTCAGCGGGTTGTCACCCGTGATCATGACGGTCTTGATGCCCATGCGGCGCAGTTCCTCGAACCGCTCCCGCATGCCCTCCTTGACGACGTCCTTGAGGTGGATGACGCCCAGGATCCGGGCGCCCTCGGCGTCCTCGACTGCGACGAGGAGCGGGGTGCCGCCGGCCTCGGAGATGCGGTTGGCGAGGGTGTCGGCGTCCTCGGCGACGGTGCCACCCTGCTCGCGGACCCAGGCGATGACCGAACCGGCCGCGCCCTTGCGGATCTTCCTGCCGTCGACGTCCACACCCGACATCCGGGTCTGGGCGGTGAAGGCGATCCACTCGGCGTGCGCCAGCTCGCCCTGGTGCCGCTCGCGCAGCCCGTACTTCTCCTTCGCCAGGACGACGATGGAGCGGCCCTCGGGGGTCTCGTCGGCCAGCGACGACAGCTGGGCCGCGTCGGCGACCTCGGCCTCGGTGACCCCGCGTACCGGCAGGAACTCGGAGGCCTGGCGGTTGCCGAGGGTGATGGTGCCGGTCTTGTCCAGCAGCAGCGTGGAGACGTCACCGGCGGCCTCGACCGCACGGCCCGACATGGCGAGCACGTTGCGCTGCACCAGGCGGTCCATGCCGGCGATGCCGATCGCGGAGAGCAGCGCGCCGATGGTGGTCGGGATGAGGCAGACCAGCAGGGCGACCAGCACGACCATCGTCAGGTGGGTGCCCGCGTAGTCCGCGAAGGGCGGGAGGGTGGCGACGGCCAGCAGGAAGACGATCGTCAGCGAGGCGAGCAGGATGTTCAGCGCGATCTCGTTCGGCGTCTTCTGCCGGGCCGCGCCCTCGACGAGGCTGATCATCCGGTCGATGAAGGTCTCGCCCGGCTTCGTCGTGATCTTGATGACGATCCGGTCCGACAGCACCTTGGTACCGCCCGTGACCGCGGACCGGTCACCGCCGGACTCGCGGATGACCGGAGCCGACTCACCGGTGATCGCCGACTCGTCGACCGACGCGACACCCTCGACGACGTCACCGTCACCCGGGATGATGTCGCCGGCCTCACAGACCACCAGGTCACCGATTTTCAGCTCGGTGCCGGGCACCTGCTCCTCGGTGTCACCGACCAGTCGCCGGGCGACGGTGTCGGTCTTGGCCTTGCGCAGGGTGTCGGCCTGGGCCTTGCCTCGGCCCTCGGCGACCGCCTCCGCGAGGTTCGCGAAGATCACGGTCAGCCACAGCCAGGCGCTGATGGTCCAGCCGAACCAGTCGCCCGGGTCCTTGAAGGAGAAGACCGTGGTCAGGATCGAGCCGACCCACACCACGAACATCACGGGCGACTTGATCATGACCCGCGGGTCGAGCTTGCGGCAGGCCTCGGGGAGGGACCTGATCAGCTGCTTGGGGTCGAACAGGCCCGCGCCGACGCGGCCTTCGGCGGGCTTGTGCCCGGTCGGCGCGTCCTGGTGGGGCGCAAGGGTGGGTGTGGACATGGTGTCCTCGTGGGCTTCCGTTCGGGTTTTCACGACGCCAGCCCCTCGGCCAGCGGGCCCAGCGCCAGGGCCGGGAAGTAGGTCAGACCGGTGATGATCAGGATCGCGCCGACGAGCAGGCCGGTGAAGAGCGGCTTCTCGGTGCGCAGGGTGCCGGCCGTGGCCGGGACGGGCTTCTGCTCGGCGAGCGAGCCGGCCAGCGCCAGCACGAACACCATCGGCAGGAAGCGGCCGAACAGCATCGCGAGTCCGGTCATGGTGTTGTACCAGTCGGTGTTCGCGTTCAGGCCGGCGAAGGCCGAACCGTTGTTGTTGGCCGCCGAGGTGAAGGCG
The DNA here is from genome assembly GCF_053611365.1 of Streptomyces sp. NPDC054813. NCBI lineage: Bacteria > Bacillati > Actinomycetota > Actinomycetes > Kitasatosporales > Streptomycetaceae > Streptomyces > Streptomyces sp. NPDC054813. Next base: position 204,316 of record NZ_JBSHAF010000016.1, read on the forward strand.
TACAGCACCTCGGAGAAGCCGTGCGCTCCCGGGTTGAGCATGGAGTGCGGCGGGGTCGGCAGGGCCATGGAGGCCGCGGCGAACACGAGCGCCAGCGCCGGGGTGATCAGGATGTAGATCGCCGACAGCTTGATCTCGCGGGCGCCGATCTTCTTGCCCAGGTACTCGGGCGTGCGGCCGACCATCAGACCGGCGATGAACACCGCGATGATCGCCATGATCAGGATGCCGTAGAGGCCGGAGCCGGTACCGCCGGGGGCGATCTCGCCCAGCATCATGCTGAGCAGGGTGATACCGCCGCCCAGGCCGGTGAACGAGGAATGGAAGGAGTCCACCGCGCCGGTCGAGGTCAGGGTGGTCGACACCGCGAAGATCGACGAGGAGCCGACGCCGAAGCGGACCTCCTTGCCCTCGTACGCGCCGCCCGCGAGCTGGAGCGCCGGACCGTGGTGGGCGAACTCGGTCCACATCATCAGGACGGTGAAGCCGAGCCAGATGGTGCCCATGGTGGCGAGGATCGCGTAACCCTGCTTCACCGAGCCGACCATCACACCGAAGGTGCGGGTCAGGGAGAACGGGATCAGCAGGATCAGGAAGATCTCGAAGAGGTTGGTGAAGGGCGTCGGGTTCTCGAACGGGTGGGCGGAGTTGGCGTTGAAGTAACCGCCGCCGTTGGTCCCGAACTCCTTGATGGCCTCCTGGGAGGCGACCGCGCCGCCGTTCCACTGCTGGGAGCCGCCCATGAACTGGCCGACCTCGTGGATGCCGGAGAAGTTCTGGATGGCACCGCAGGCGACCAGGATGATCGCGGCGAGCACGGAGAACGGCACGAGGATGCGGATGACACCGCGCACCAGGTCGGACCAGAAGTTGCCGATCTCACCGGTGCGCGAGCGCGCGAACCCGCGCACCAGCGCCACGGCGACGGCGATGCCGACGGCCGCGGAGAGGAAGTTCTGCACGGCCAGACCGGCGGTCTGCACGACGTGACCCATGGTCTGCTCGCCGTAGTACGACTGCCAGTTCGTGTTGGTCACGAAGGAGACGGCCGTGTTGAACGACTGCGCCGGGTTGACCGAATCGAAGCCGAGCGAGCCGGGCAGGATGCCCTGGAGCCGCTGCAGCAGGTAGAGGAAGAGGACGCCGATGAAGGAGAAGGCGAGGACACCGCGCAGATAGGCGGGCCAGCGCATCTCGGTGTCGGGGTTGGCGCCGATGCCCTTGTAGATCCACTTCTCGACGCGCCAGTGCTTGTCGGAGGAGTAGACCTTGGCCATGTAGTTGCCGAAGGGGATGTAGCAGAGCGCCAGCGCGCCTATGAGCGCGACCAGCTGGAGCACGGCGGCGGTTACGGGACCCATGTCTGTCTCAGAACCTCTCCGGGAAGATCAGGGCGAGGACGAGATAGCCCAGCAGGGCGACGGCCACGACGAGGCCGACGATGTTCTCGGCGGTCACAGCTTGGTCACCCCCTTGGCGACAAGGGCCACCAGCGCGAAACCCGCGAGCACGGTGACGACGAAGGCCAGATCGGCCATCGTGAACTCCTGGATGAGATTCGGGAACGGACTTGGACTGTTAGAGGAAAGCGTCTTTCTGGCCGGATTCAGCCACCGTTGACGGGTCCCTTACGGCGGTGTTCGCCCCTTTGACGGGACTCTTACGCGGCCTCGACCAACCCGCGACCGGACAGCGCCATTCGGCCGCCGAAACCCCCCTGAACTGGGGGAACGCCGGCCTCGGGCGTATCAGGCGTATCAGGACAGGCGGAACCGCAGACGGCAGATCACCGCGTCGGTCTCCCGGCGCACGGCGTGCGCGACGACGGCGCCGCGCTGGTTCTGCAGCAGCCGCTGCCAGAGCCGCTCGGGCTCGGTCTCCGGGATCAGCACGGTCACCTGGGTGGCCGGCTCGGCGGCGGTCACCTCACGGACGTACGCGGCGATGGGACGGCCGAGGGTGCGCCGCTCACAGCTCAGCCTCACCAGCGGCACCCCGGGGTCCCACTCGGCCCAGGCGCGCTCCAGGGCGTGCAGCTGGGCCCGGTCCTCGAGGTCGGGATGGCAGACGGTCACGGCACGGACCTCGTCGCCGAGGGAGGCGGCCGCGGACAGGGCATGGGAGGTGAGCCCGGACAGGGACGACACCGGCACGATCACGACCGACCGCTCGCGGTGCGGCGGCTCGGGAATCCGCCCGAGCCCCAGCCGCTCACCGATCCGCCCGTAGGCACGGTGCACGGCGCCGAAGGCGGCGACGAGCAGCGGCAGCATCACGACGACAAGCCAGGCGCCGTCGGTGAACTTGCTGGCGGTGACGACGACGGTCGCGACACCGGTCAGGACCGCCCCGAAGCCGTTGAGCAGCGCCTTCCCCCGCCAACCGGGCCCGCGCTCCAGTCTCCAGTGCTTCACCATGCCCACCTGGGCGATGGTGAAGCCGACGAAGACACCGATGGCGAACAGCGGCACCAGCGTGTTGGTGTCGCCGCCGGAGAACACCAGCAGCGCGGCCGAGACCAGGGCCAGGGCGAGCACCCCGTGCCGGTGCACCTGTCGGTCGGCCTTGAGCGCGAAGACGTGCGGCAGGTAGTTGTCCCGGGCGAGCAGCTTGAGCAGCACCGGAAGTCCACCGAACGAGGTGTTGGCGGACAGGGCCAGCAGGATCATCGTGGCGAACTGGATGACGTAGAAGCCCCAGTTGTGGCCGAGCGAGGCGTCGGCGAGCTGGGCAAGTACGGTCACGCCCGCCACGGGCTGGAGGTGGAACCGGGAGATCAGCACCGAAAGCCCGATCAGCATCGCTCCCAGCACGGCCCCGAGGGCGACCTCGGCGTGCTGGGCCCGCTTGACGCGCGGCACCCGGAAGGAGGGCACGGCGTTGGCGATGGCCTCGACGCCGGTGAGCGCGGCACAACCGGAGGCGAAAGCTTTCAGCAGGAGCAGGGCGCCGATGGTGGAGGCGTTGTCGGCGAGGACGGAGGCGTGCCCGGCGGCGGTGACGGTACTCGCCGGCGACGACCGGAACAGCCCCACGATGATCAGCACGAAGATCGCCCCGACGAACACGACCGTCGGCACGATGAACGCCTTCGCCGATTCGACGATGCCGCGCAGGTTGACGCCCGTGATCAGCACCAGCACGGCCAGGCAGATCCACAGCCGGTGCGGGTAGAGGGCCGGGAAGGCGGACGTGAGCGCGGCGACACCGGCCGTGACCGCGACGGCGACGTTGAGGACGTAGTCGAGCACCAGGGACGCGGCGGCCACGAGACTGGTCCGGGCACCGAGATGCGTCCGGGCCACGGCGTACGACCCTCCCCCGTCCGGGAAGGCCGCGATGACCTGTCGGTACGAGGCGACGAGCACCCCCAGCAGGGCCGCGATGGCGAGGGTGACCGGCAGCGTGAAGCCGAGCCCGTGCGCACCGGCGGCGGCCAGCACCAGCACGATGGCCTCCGGTCCGTACGCCACCGACGCCATGGCGTCCAGCGACAGCGCGGCGAGGCCGGTGACGGCGGTGAGCCGGTGCCGCTCGTCGGTATCGGGCGGCTCCTCACCGGCGGGCACGGCGCCCGGTTCGGCGGTCAGTACGGACATGGGAGGGTGCTCCTTAACGAACGGGATATGCCTTCACGCGCGGTAGTACCGCGCGCGATGCGACTAGGTTCTGTCCCGTCCCGGCCAGGTCCGCCAATCCCTTGCGCGTTCTTCGCGCGGGAGGGTCCGACTTTGACGCCTTCTTGACAAGGTCGACTGCAGCGCGCCCCAAAGGGGCGCGGGGCTGTATCGATGTGCGGCTACCGCCGCGTGGGCGCGACCAGCCCCCACGGGGCCGCACGGACCCACGACCGTCAGTGTCCCATCAAAGACATGCCGCACCTGCTGACGCCGTGCTCCACCGCTCCCTACCTTCACCCCATGCAGCACGGCGAAGAAGCCCGTCCCGCCGAGGACCACCGCTGGTCCAAGGACCTCCACGCATCGGCCCGTTGCGCCGGCGCGCTCCTCGTCCTTCTCCTCCTGGTCGACTGGGCGGCGGCCTCCTTCACCTGGTGGCGCGCCGCCCTGTGGACCGCGCTCGCCCTGCTCCTCTTCGCCGCCCTCTGCCCCGCCAGGGTCCGCGTCGGCGACGGCTGGCTCACCTCCCGCCGGCTGCTGCGCACCCGCAGGGTCCGCACGGACCTCCTGGTCTCCGTCCGCTGCCTCGACGGCATCTCCCCCCGGCTGCTGCTCCGCGACGCCTTCGGTGAACGGTTGGCAATCGACCCTCAGGTTCTCGTCGCCAACCCCGACCTGTGGTTGCGCGTGGACGAGGGCGCCCGCAAGGCCGCCGCGGCCGGCACCCTCACGTGCGGTTCGATGGCGCTCAGCCGACTCGGCGAACAGGTCGAACGCGAGAGCGCCCGAGCCGTCTTCAAGGCGTCGGGGCTGGAGTAGGCCTTCTCAGCCCTGCCCCACCCCCGTCATCAGCACGTCGAGCCCTCGCCGAGTGGTCACCATCACCACCCGGTCCCCCGTGTGCAGTACCCGCCCCTGCGGCGGTCGCCAGTCGAAGGCCCCCGCCCGTCCGGCGGCGGGCCCCACCGCCAGTACCCGCCACTCCCGCCGCCGGAACGCCTGGTGCACCGACCGTCCCTCCAGCTCGGGATGCCCGGCCACATCCACGCAGGTGAACAGCAGCGACCCCCGCTCCACCGGCATCACCCCCAGCACATGACGTCCCATCATCGCCGCCGCGAACGACGGCGCGGCCAGTGCCGAAACGCTTCGGCTCCGGGTGAGCGCGTCCGGGTACGACGCGTGCAGGGTGCGCTGGACGGTCGCGGCGAAGTCGTCGTCGTACAGCCGGATCACCACCCGTACCTCGGGGTTGGCCTCGCGGACGGCCATGACGATGTCGAGGTTCTGGCCGTCGTCGCGGGTGAGGACGAGGAGCGAGCCGCTCTGCCGGACCCGGGCCAGGTCGAGTACGCCGGGTGCCGTGGCGTCCTCCAGGATCAGCGGGACGCCGAGTTCGCGGGCGAGGGTGACGCCACGGGCCTGCGGGTCCCGCTCGATGACCACGACCCGGTGGCCGGTGGTGCGTAACCGGTCCAGCACACGCATGCCCACCATCCCGAGGCCGACCAGGACGATGTGACCGCTGACGTCGTCCTCCGGCGGATGGCTCGCGGAGGCGGTACGGAACGCCTCCGTGGCGGTCATGGTCGCGGCGACGACGAGGGGCAGCACGGCCAGCCCGACGAAGCCCGCGAGGAGCTGGAGGATGCGGCGGGCCGGCGACTCCTCGGTGGCCGGATCGCCCATGGTGAAGATGTCCAGGAGGGGCAGATAGACGTTCTTCCACCAGGGGTGCTCATCGGCGAAGAGCGCGGTGGCAGTGGACAGGGCGACCACCACGGCCGCCAACGAGCCATAGACGGCCGCCAGTTGGTGGGAGAGGAAGACCCGCCACGGCAGATGGGAGAGCCGTGCCCGCACCCAACGCACCGGCTGGACGCGCCGGGCCCGCCGGGCCGGTGCGGCGGTGTGGTGGTGGGTGACCTCCTCGAGCATCAGCCTCCCGTGCGTGAACTGCCGGTGGTACGCCGTGTGGTCGTCCGGCAGCAGGTGGGTGCCGTCGTCGCCGGGTGTCTCCGCACTGTCCTGGCCGGCCGGGTCGTCCTCGTGGGCGCCGGAGAGCACCGCGAGGGTGGCCAGATCGGTGGCCCGCGACGGTGTGCCCGCGGGCCGTACGACCCCGCGGAAGACCCTGTCCTCGACCTGGAGAGTGTGGCCGTAACCCACGGCGGCCGCCGCGACCAGTTCGGGTACGGCGGTGTCGGCGTCGGAGAGCACGGTGGTGGAGGTGTCCGACGCCAGGGTGTCGGACAGGCCCGCCGCCCGGTCCAGGAGCCTTTCCAGATGGCTGCCGCGTTCCCTGTTGAACATCCGCACGACCAGCCGTACGGAGGGATTGATCGTGCGCGCGAGCAGGGCAGCCGTGAGGTTGACCTGGTCGTCGCGGTAGATCAGGGCAAGCGCGGCGGCCCGTTCGACACCGGCCGCGCGCAGGGTGGTCTCGTCCGGGCGGGCGGAGACATGCAGTCGGACGGCGGAGGCCGGGTCGCGGTGCAGGGCCGCTACCTGGGCGCCGCGCTCGTCGTCGGCGGACGGCAGGACGACGGTGACGGCCTCGCCGCACACGGCGTCCAGTTCGACGGCGAGCCGGTGCGCGAGTCCGTCGTCACCGCAGATCACCATGTGTCCGGTTCGCTCTCCGGATGCCGCTGGTACGAGCAGAGTTGACGTCACATCAGCCAGAACGGCAGAGGCGACGCGACCGGTTCCGGCCGGAACGCGACCTCCGTTCAAGAATTCGCCAAGAGCATGCCAACGTGCCGGTTGGGCCCGGGCCGGGGGCCCGGCCCCCCTGCGCTGGTCAGCCCGCGCTGACCGGCCCCGCCGTGTCCAGCGCCGCCCCCGTCTGGTCGGCCAGCGTCACCGCGACCAGCCGCGCCTGCAGCGGAGGCACCGGCCCGGATCCCGGCGTGAGCATGAACCGGCCGAGGTAGTGCCCGTTGCCGTACGGTCCTTGCCCAGCCGGGCCGGCTGTCCCAGCAGGGTGCCGTACTCGAAGCGGCAGCCGGACAGGCCGAGCAGGCCGGTCAGTTCGCCGCGCACGTGGTCGACGACGGCGTCGGCGGACTTGACGGACCGGACCAGGTCGGCGGTGGCGTGGATGCGGGCGAGGTAGCCCGCGTCGGTCTCTCCAGGTCCCAGGTCCGCCGTCCGACGGTGATCCCGCCGGCGGCCACGGCGACGACTACCACGACCAGGACCAGCGCCGCGTTGGTATGGGACAGGTCGGTGCGGAAGGGGACCAGGACGAGGGTGACCAGGAAGGGGAGGGCGAGGCCCGCGGCGAGCGCTGCCCCGTCCCTGGTGGGCACGGGCCACCTGAAGGTCGCGTGTGCCATACCGGCGGGTGTGCTGCTCATGAGGCACCTCCTACGCTCTGCGGCGTCCGGAAGGGTTGGGTCCGATCGGCCAGGGGCAGCGAGACGACCATGGTCAGTCCGCCGCCCGGGGTGTCCTCGGGGGTCAGGGTGCCGTCCATCGCCTCGGTGAGCCCGCGGGCGAGGGCGAGGCCGAGGCCGAGGCCGGTGGTGTTGTCGGTGTCGCCGAGCCGCTGGAAGGGCTCGAAGAGGCGGTCACGGCCGCCCGCGGGCAGGCCGGGGCCCCGGTCGATGATCCGGAGTTCGGCGCGCCCGGCCAGCGCGCTCGCCGTCACCAGCACCCGCTTGCCGGGCGGGCTGTAGCGGGCCGCGTTGCCGACCAGGTTGGCGATCACACGCTCCAGCAGCGGCGGGTCGGCCAGCAGCGGTGGCATGTTCTCCGGCTCGCCGTGCACGTCGACCGTCGGCGTGTCCGCGAGGGCCGCCGGGAGCACCTCCTCCAGGGCGGTGGCCCGGAGGTTGAGGGTGAGGACGCCGGCCTCCAGACGGCTGAGGTCGAGGAGGTTGTCGATCAGCCGGCTCAGCCGGGCCATGGACTCCTCGGCGGTGGCGAGGAGTTCGTCCCGGTCCTCGGGGGAGAACTCCACCTCGCGGCTGCGCAGCGAGGTGACCGCCGCCCAGCCGGCCGCGAGCGGGGTGCGCAGGTCGTGGCCGACGGCCCGCAGCAGCGCGGTGCGCATGCGGTCGGCGGCGCGTACCGGTTCGACCTCGGCCGCGGCCTGCGCGAGCCGGGCCCTCTCCACCGCCGAGCCGACGTGCGCGGCGAAGGCGCCGAGCACCCGCCGCTCGGAGGCGGAGGGGGTACGACCGCGCAGGACCAGGTAGTTGCCGGGGCCGGCCGGCACGGTGGTGACGTCGGCACCGTCGGGCGGCTCGTCGACGAGCACGGCGGAATCCATGCCGAAGGTCTCGCGGGTGCGTTCCAGCAGGGCCGGGATGGTCTGGCCGCCGCGCACGATGCTCCCGGCCAGCGACGACATGGTCTCCGCCTCCGCGGCGGCCCGGGCCGCGCGCCGGGACAGCCGCAGCGAGCGGTCTACGACCCCGGCGACGGTGGCGGCCACGACCGCGAACACCCCGAGCGCCAGCAGGGCGTTGGGATCGTCGAGGGTGAACTGGCCGACGGGCGGTATGAACCAGTAGTTGAGCAGCAGGGACGCGGTGACGGAGGCGATCACGGCGGAGGTGACCCCGCCTATGCAGGCCACGCCGACCACCGCGAGCAGGAAGAGCAGGGCCTCGCTGGTCAGGTTGACGGTGCCGCGGACCTGGGCGAGGGCGCTGGTCAGCAGCACCGGGAGCACCAGCCCCGCCACCGGTCCCGCGATCAGGCGGCGGGGGGAGAGCGTACGGCGCCGGGAGGGCAGCAGCGTGCCGCGGCCGGCGCGCTCATGGGTGACCCGATGGACGTCGATGTCACCGGAGAGCGCGGTGACGATCTCCCCCGTTCCCGGTCCGGTGAGGAAGCGTTCGAGGCGGCCCCGGCGGCTGGTGCCGAGGACGAGCTGGGTGGCGTTCTCGGCGCGGGCGAACTCGACCAGGGCGGCGGCCACGTCGTCGCCGACCACCGAGTGGTAACTGCCGCCGAGGTCCTCGACCAGCCGGCGCTGCCGGGCCAGCGAGGCGTGCGAGACACCGGCGGCCAGGCCGTCGCTGCGGGCCACGTGCACGGCGAGCAGGTCGCCGCCCGCCGACCGGTCGGCGATGCGGGCGGCCCGTCGTACCAGCGTGTCGCCCTCCGGACCGCCGGTCAGCGCGACCACCACCCGCTCCCGGGTCTCCCACACCCCGCCGATGGCGTGCTCGGCGCGGTAGGACTGGAGCGCCTCGTCGACGCGGTCGGCGACCCAGAGGAGGGCCAGCTGGCGCAGGGCGGTGAGGTTGCCGGGGCGGAAGTAGTTGGCGAGGGCCGCGTCGACCTTCTCGGGGGCGTAGATGTTGCCGTGCGCCATGCGCCGGCGCAGGCCCTCCGGCGGGATGTCCACGAACTCGATCTGCTCGGCCCGCCGGACGACCTCGTCGGGCACCGTCTCGTGCTGCGGCACCCCGGTGATCTTCTCGACGACGTCCTTGAGGGATTCCAGGTGCTGGATGTTGACGGCGGTGATCACGTCTATGCCGGCCGCGAGCAGGTCCTCGACGTCCTGCCAGCGTTTGGGGTGCCGGCCTCCGCCAGGGATGTTGGTGTGGGCGAACTCGTCGACGATCGTCACCTTCGGGCGGCGCGCCAGCACGGCCGCGACGTCCATCTCCTCGAACTCACCGCCCCGGTAGTCGCAGCGCAGGCGTGCCACGACCTCCAGGCCGTCGATCATGGTCTCGGTCCGGGGGCGCCCGTGGAACTCCACGAACCCCACCACCACGTCCGCGCCCCGGGACGCGTGGCGCTGAGCCTCGTCGAGCATGCGGTAGGTCTTGCCGACCCCTGGGGCGGCCCCGAGGTAGACCTTCAGTCGTCCGCGCGGTACGTCGTTCATCACCTCAAAGAGAAGCGCTGCGCAGGGCCCGTGATCGGCTTCTTGACGCGTCTCTGGCGCCACTGACGAGGACGTTGACACTGTCTTGACGGCTGCGCTCCGGGATAGGGTGAAGGCGGTGTGCCGGGAAGTCTGGTCGGCGGGGAGTCACAGTGGCTCCTGTACAGCCCCAGGGGGACGGCATGCGCAGTGTGGGTACGGTTCTTTCACTCGTGGTACTGGCCACGGTGGTGGCGACCTTCGCCCGCCGGTGGCGGATTCCCGCCCCCTCCCTCCTGGTGGTCGCGGGCCTTGCCGTGGCCCTGCTGCCGGGCACCCCGACGATCCAGATCAGCCCGGACGTCATCGGCCTGGTCGTCCTGCCGCCGCTGCTCTACGCCAGCGCGGAGGAATTGTCCTGGCGCGAGCTGCGTGCGGTCTGGAAGCCGGTCGGGGTGCTCGCGGTGGGCCTGGTGCTGGCCTCCGCCGCGGCCGTCGGCATGGTCGCCTCCATGGTCACCCCGCTGTCCTGGCAGATGGCGCTGGTCCTCGGCGCGATCCTGGCCAGCACCGACCCGGTCGCGGTGACCGCGCTCGGCCGCCGGCTCGCGCTGCCGCCGAAGGTGCAGATGCTGGTCCAGGCGGAGAGCCTCTTCAACGACGCGACCTCCCTGGTGCTCTACCGGGTCGCGGTGAGCGTCGCGGTGGCATCGGCGGCGGCGAGCTGGGGGGCGGCGGGCGGCGAGTTCCTGGTGCTGGCGGGCGGCGGCACCCTGATCGGCGCGGTCCTGGCCGGTGTCGTCGCACTGATCCGGCGGCGCACCGAGGACCCGGTCCTGGAGACGGTGATCTCCCTGGTCACCCCGTACGCGGCCTACGTCCTCGCGGAGGCGGCCCACACCTCCGGGGTGACCTCGGTGGTCGTGGCGGGCGTGGTTCTGGGCGGACGTGGCGACCGGCTCACCAACGCCCGCATAAGGCTCCAGCTGCACGCCGTCTACGGCACGGTGGTCTTCCTGCTGGAGAGCGTGGTCTTCAGCCTGATAGGGCTGGCACTGCCAGCCCAGGTGCGGGCGCTGTCCGACGGGGACAGGGCGTGGCCGCTGTACGCGCTGGCGGTGGCCGGCACGCTGATCGCGGTACGGCTGCTGTGGCTGGCGCCGCTGTCGGCGGTGGTGCAGCGCAAGGGCGGCATCCAGCGGCCGAACTGGCGGGTGCCGGTGGTGCTCACCTGGGCCGGCACCCGGGGTGTGGTGCCGCTGGCGGCCGCGCTGTCGATCCCGGTGGTGGCGAAGGACGGCTCGCCCCTCACCGAGCGCCCGCTGGTCCTGGTCCTGACCACCTCGGTCGTCGTGGTCACCCTCGTCGTGCAGGGCTTCTCCCTGGCCTCCGTCGTGCGCCGCTCCGGCATAGCCCTGGAGCCCGACCACACCGAGCGCGAGGAGGCCGCCGCCCGCTGCCGGCTGGCCGACGCGGGCATCCGCCGCCTGGAGGAGCTGTCCGAGCTGGAGGCCGTGCCCGAGGTGGTCCTCGACCGGCTCCGGCGTGGCCTCAACGCCCGCCTCGACGACGCCCGGGACCGCCTCGCCGAGAGCACGGTCGAGTCCGCCGACCTGGTCTACCGGCAGTTGCGCCGCGACCTGATAGCGGTGGAGGCGGCGGAGCTGCGGCGGCTGTACGACGAGCACACGATCAGCGACACCACCCGAAGACGACTCCAGCGGTCCCTGGACCTGGAGGAGGCTCGGCTGGCGGACGCGTGACGTCCCGTCACCGGAACTCCGCCAGCCGGGGCCGCAGCCCCAGCCCGGTCAGCCCCACGGCCAGCAGCAACAGCGCGCAGGCCCAGGGAAGCCGGCCGGTCAGCTCGGCGCGGCCCGCCGCCACGGACGAGGTGAAGTGGGCGCGGTTGATGTCGGTCACCTGGTCCAGTGCGGTCATCCACGCGCCGAAGTGCGCGTTGGACGTGCCTGCCTCCCAGCCCATGCAGAACTCCACCGCCTGCCGTTCCTCGCCGGCGGCGAGCAGCGCGCGGATCTTCCGGTCGTCCTGCTCGTAGACGGCGTACGCGTCGACCGTCTTCTCGGCCGCGGCCCGCTCCCCGGGGAAGGTGATGTTGTCCAGTTCGCGCCGGAACTCGCCGGTGAAGCGCAGGTCGGTGGCATCGGCGCGGTAGTCCTGCCAGGTGGACGCGAGTCCGGCGTCGTACGTCGACAGTGTGGCGCCCTCGATGTCGTACAGCTCCTGGGACCTGGCGAGGAAGGAGTCCGCGTACCGGCTGCGGCGCTGCGGGTCGAGGAGGTAGCGGCTCTCGTCGGCGTTGGCGTCGTAGGCGATCGCGCGGGCGCGGGAGAGGGCGACGACGGAGTCGAAGGCGTCGTGCCGGGCCACCTTCAGATGCGTGGCCGAGGAGGAGAGGAGTTGGGCGCCGAGGACGACGGCGGCCAGGGCGCACACGGTGGCGGCCAGGAGGGCGGGGTTGAGGATCCGGCGGAAGCGGCGGGCCAGGTACCACTGCACGACGCCGAGGACGGCCAGGAGCAGCAGACCGAGGACGAGGACCGCGACGAGCTGGGCGGACAGTGCCGAACGGGCCGCCGCGTACCGGGAGTCGAAGGCCGTGTCGTTGGAGGAGACCAGCTTGCGCGCGTCCGGCAGGAGGCTGTCGCGCAGCAGGTCGGTGGCGTCGCGGTAGTCGGCGATCGCGTCCGGTTTGCCGCCGGCCCGGCGGTCGTTCTCCAGGGCCCGGCCGATGAGTTCCTGGTACTCGGCGAAGTTGTCGGTGATCGACTCGACGGTCTTCTCGTCGGTCCGGTCCCCCTGGGCGGCTGCCGCGAGGGTGCGCAGGTCGTGTCCGATCTCGCGGCGGGCGTCGCCGTACAGGGTGACGGCCTTGGCGTGCGGGGTGACCAGCTCGCCCGTCCCGCCGTTCCCGCTGGACAGCAGGATGTTGGCGGCCTGGGCGTCCATGTCGTTGAGGGCCAGGTCGAGGTCGGCGGCGCTGGTGGTGCGGGGCGCGTCACGGCCGGCCACGTCGTCCCAGGTGCCGTTCGCGGCCAGTCCGGCGACGAGGAGCAGGATCCCCAGGGCGACGGCGAGCAGGACCGTGGCCGCGCGCAGAAGGCGCAGCCGGGCCGGCACGGTCGACCGGAAACGGCGGCGCAGAGCGGCCCGCGCGGCCACGCTCCGCCGGCCCGGGCGCCGCTTCCGCGGCCCCCGGGCCGGTACGGGTGGCGGGACGACCATGGCCTGCCGTGGCTCTTCGACAGCCTCCTTCGGAGGTCTGTGTGCTGTGCCGGCCGTGATGGTCACGGTCCCCTCCCAGGTACCCGCCATGGACGGTTTCCCGTCCCCCGTACCGATCGAGTCTGCGACCGGATCCGGCCAGGAACGGGCGGCCTTGATGCGCCCCTGACGACCCTTCAGGCAGCTTTGACGGGACCTTGACGGCGTACTCGCAGCGCCCGTACGGGATCCGCAAATTCCGCGCTGAGCAGGCGTGATCGGCACCCGCCCAGGGATAGATTCACGGTCGGCCGCCCGAGGAGGCCGCGGGCGTCAGCGGCCTCACGGCGCGCTGATCCCGCTCGCGCTGCGCGGAGTCCGCTACACGCCCTCGTCGGCGCACGACCTGCTGCGCCGCAACCTGCTGGTGTACGGGCTCGGCGGGCTGGTGCTGCCGTTCGCGGGCATCAAGCTGATCGACCTTGTGATCTCGGCGGTGCCCGGGCTCGGGTGAGCCTCGCCCGTTCGGCCGAACAGGCCGTCAAAGACCCGTATGCGCACGTCAGAGGCGTGTCAGAGAACGGCACTGCGGCTTGTCCGGGATCTGCGGAACCGCTTGCATGGAACCCGTGAACAGCGCCTGGCTCCTCTTCGACCGGCCGCCGAGTACCGCTTGGCCGTCCCGTCGTCTGCCGCGCTGCCCGGAAGCCCTCGCGTCCCGCTGACGCGGCTTCCGTGCCCCACGGGGCGCCGGCCCGCGCCCTCTCGCCATGGGACCTGACCCGGTCCGGCGCCCCCTCTTTCCTTCCTTACACCCCGCACGCCCGCCGCCCCGCCGGGGACCGTGCCGCGTGCCCGCACCCCCGGATGGGATCATGCCCGAGTCCACCTTTTCGTCCCGTACCGTCCTGGTCACCGGAGCCACCTCCGGCATCGGCCTGGAGACCGCCCGGCTGCTCGCCGAGCGGGGCGCCACCGTGCTGCTGCACGGCCGCAGTGCCGAGGAGGCGCGCGCCGCCGCCGACCGGCTCGTCGCGACCGCCGGGATCGACGCCGACCGGCTGTGCACCTACGCCGCCGACTTCGCGCGTCTCGACGATGTCGAGAGCCTCGCCCACAAGGTGGTCACCGAGCACCCGCACCTGGACGTCCTCGTCAACAACGCGGGCATCGCCGCACCCGAGCGGCACACGGTGACCGCCGACGGCAACGAGATCGCCTTCCAGGTCAACTTCCTCGCCCACTACCTGCTCACCTGTCTGCTGGAACCGTCCCTCACCAGCGACCCCGGCGGCCGCGTGGTCAACGTCTCCTCCGCCCTGCACCGCACGGCGTCCATCCAGTGGTCCGACCCGAACCGCGCCCGCCGCTACTCCCGGCTCGCCGCCTACGCCCAGTCGCAGCTGGCGCTCACGGTGTTCGCGGCCGACCCGCGCGTCACCGCCGTCTCCGTGCACCCGGGTGCCTGCGACACCGCGCTGCTCCCGCTCTACGCCCACGAGGGCGGGACGGCTACCGAGGGCGCCGCACACGTGGTCCGGCTCTGCGACCCGGCCGTCGAGATCGTCAACGGCGCCTACTACGACCGCGACGCCCGCATCGAACCGGCCCCGGCGGCGACGGACGACCGCACGGTCAGGCGGCTCAACAGGCTCGCCGACCTGCTGGTCGGCCGCGCCGCTTGAACGCTCCATTTCCGGAAGGGAGTTGACACACATGTCCAAGCGAGCCCGCAAGAAGAGGGCCCGTCGCGGGAAGAAGGCCAACCACGGCACCAAGGCCGGTCAGGGCTAGCGCCGCCGCCGATACGGCCGGGGCCGGGGACACTCCCGTGTCCCCGGCCTCCGTGCGTCAGGCCCCTCCCACTCCTGAGGGATAACGCTCGGTGTCCGGCCCCGCGCACCCGCCCGCCGTCCCCCGTACAGCCGAACGCCCCGTTACGGCCTACCGGCACCCTCTTTTTGATGCTGCACCGCCGCCTGCCAGGCGATTCTTAACGCAAGTTTGACGCCCAGCGCCCGCTGATCCGTGGGCCCACGCGTCACTCTCTGCATACGCTGGTGCCGCCGTCCGCGTGATGGCCGGAATCGAACTGCCCCGCACTCAGCGCGCCGGACACCAGGAGCCCGACCGATGGCCACGACCGAACACCCCCCTCCCAGTCGCCTGCGCGCCTGGATGCTGGAGGGGCTGTCCGACATGGGCAAGAGCGGCGGCCACACCGGGCCCCACGCGCAGCCCGAACCCGCGCACAAGGGCCAGCGCTGGTGGCGGGTGATGTGCCTGACCGGTGTGGACTACTTCTCGACCCTCGGTTACCAGCCCGGCATCGCGGCCCTCGCGGCCGGACTGCTGTCGCCGATCGCGACCATCGTGCTGGTCATCGTCACCCTGGCCGGCGCCCTGCCGGTCTACCGGCGCGTCGCCGAGGAGAGCCCGCACGGCGAGGGCTCCATCGCCATGCTGGAGCGGCTGCTCTCCTTCTGGCAGGGCAAGCTCTTCGTACTGACCCTGCTCGGCTTCGCCGCCACCGACTTCCTGATCACCATCACCCTGTCGGCCGCCGACGCCTCCACCCACCTGGTCGAGAATCCGCATCTGACCGATTTTCTGCAGGGCAAGCAGATGATCATCACGCTGATCCTGGTGGCCCTGCTCGGCGCGGTCTTCCTCAAGGGCTTCCTGGAGGCGATCGGCGTCGCGGTCGCCCTGGTCGGCGTCTATCTCGCGCTCAACGTCGTCGTCGTGATCGTCGGCTTCTACCACGTCATCACCGCCGAGCATGTCATCACCGACTGGACCAGCGCCCTGACCGCGGAACACGGCAACGTCTTCGTCATGATCGGTGTGTCCCTGATCGTCTTCCCGAAGCTCGCCCTGGGCCTCTCCGGCTTCGAGACCGGCGTCGCGGTCATGCCGCACGTCGAGGGCGACGCCAGCGACACCGAGCAGCAGCCCACCGGCCGGATCCGGGACACCAAGAAGCTGCTCACCACGGCCGCCCTGATCATGAGCTGCTTCCTGATCGCGACCAGCTTCATCACCACGCTGCTGATCCCGGAGCAGGAGTTCAAGTCCGGCGGCGACGCCAACGGCCGTGCGCTGGCCTACCTCGCGCACGAGTACCTCGGCAACGCCTTCGGCACGGTGTACGACGTCTCGACCATCTGCATCCTGTGGTTCGCCGGTGCCTCCGCGATGGCCGGCCTGCTCAACCTGATGCCGCGCTACCTGCCCCGCTACGGCATGGCCCCGCACTGGGCGCGCGCCGTCCGCCCGATGGTCATCGTCTTCACCCTGATCGCTTTCCTGGTGACCTGGATCTTCGACGCCTCCGTCGACGCGCAGGGCGGCGCCTACGCCACCGGTGTGCTGGTGCTGATCAGCTCCGCGGCGATCGCCGTGACCATCGCCGCCCGCAAGGCCGGGCAGCGCAACTGGGCCATCGGCTTCGGGGTCATCTCGGCGGTGTTCCTCTACACCACGGTCGTCAACGTCATCGAGCGCCCGGACGGTGTGAAGATCGGTGCCTGCTTCATCGTCGGCATCATCCTGGTCTCGCTGCTGTCCCGGCTGGCCCGCGCCTTCGAGCTGCGCGTGACGAGTGTGACGCTCGACGACATGGCGGAACGGTTCATCAGAGACATGGCCAGCCGCAAGATGCGGTTCATCGCCAATGAGCCGGACGCCCGCGACAAGGCCGAGTACCGCGACAAGATCGAGCAGATCCGGGCCGACAACGACATGCCCGAGCAGGAGGACTTCGTCTTCGTCGAGGTCACGGTCACCGACCCCTCCGAGTTCGAGGCGGGCCTGACCGTGCGCGGCGAGGTCCTGCACAACCGCTACCGCGTCCTGACCCTGGAGTCGGCCTCCATCCCCAACGCCCTGGCCGCGCTGCTGCTGCACGTCCGTGACGACACCGGCTGCATCCCGCACATCTACTTCGAGTGGACCGAGGGCAATCCGTTCGCCAACTTCCTGCGCTTCTTCCTCTTCGGCCAGGGCGAGGTCGCCCCGGTCACCCGGGAGGTACTGCGCGAGGCGGAACCGGACCGCGACCGACGGCCACGCGTCCACACGGGCTGACCACTCACGCCGAAGAGACCCCCGCCGTAAGGATCCCGTCAATAACCGCTCGGTCCGTATAAGAACCCCGTCAGGCGCCGTCCCCGAGCGCCCACCGGCCCCTACCGTCGGCCTCATGGAGGACAGAAGACGAGGGGGCCGGGCAGCCGGTGACCGCACCTGGCGCGGCAGCGCACGCCTGGCCGTCGGCTGTGCCCTCGGCTTCGGCGGCCTGACGCTCCTGGTGGACTGGGACGCCGGCACCCTCAGCCCGGTCCGCGCCCTGCTCTGGGTCACCCTGTCGGCGGCCATCCTCGTCATGCTGCTGCCGGCCCGGGTCACGGCGGGCCCCGGCTGGCTGGCCGTTCGCGGGCCCCTGCGCCGGCGTACCGTCCGTACCGACTCCCTCGTCTACGTCGGCCGGTACGGCGACGTCTCCGCCCATCTGGTGCTCCGTGACACCGCCGGCAACCGGCTGGAGCTCGACCCGAACGTCCTGCACGCGAATCCGCTGCTCTGGCACGAACTGGACACCGGCGTCCGTCGCTCCGTGGCCCGCGGCACCCTGCGCCGGGGCACCGAGGTGCTCACCCAGCTCGGCCACCAGATCGACGACACCAACGCGCGCGCGGTCCTCAAGGCATCCGGCCTGACCTGACCACCACCGGGCGCGGGAGCATCGTGGCGGGTAGAGCAGTTCCGCGCGCCCCTTCGGGCCGGACCACTGCCACCCCCTGAGGGGCGCGAAGAACTGCGCGGCAAGCCACGACGGCGCCGCACCCGCGTTTCATCGTCACCCGGATCGTCCGAGAGACCGATGCCGGCGTCGCGCAGCGGGAACCGGGGGACACCTGGTCCGCCGGCCCCGCCGACCGGCCCTATCGTGACCCCATGCAGTCCTACACGATCGGCCAGGCGGCGCGGCTGCTCGGCGTCAGCCCGGACACCGCCCGCCGCTGGGCCGACGCCGGCCGGGTGACCACCCATCGCGACGAGGGCGGCCGGCGGCTCATCGACGGCAAGGACCTCGCCGCGTTCTCCGTGGAACTGGCCAGGGGCGGCACCGTCGAGGAGGACGCCTCCTACACCTCGGTCCGCAACGCCTTCCCCGGCATCGTCACCGCGATCAAGCTCGGTGACGTCGCCGCCCAGGTCGAGATCCAGGCCGGACCACACCGCCTCGTCTCCCTGCTGACCCGCGAGGCCGTCGAGGAACTGGGCCTGGAGGTGGGCATGGAGGCCACCGCCCGGGTGAAGTCGACGAACGTGCACATCGACCGCGTCTGACCCCGTCAGCGGCGACCGCCTCCGACGTCCTCACCGACGACCCCCGCCGCCGTCACCGGCGCCCGCTCCGACCCCGTCAGCGGCACATCAGCGCCGCCCACAGGTCCAGCCGGTCGCTCAGCCGGGACAGATCGCGCCCCGTGAAGTGCTCCACGCGCTGCATTCGGTAGCGCACGGTGTTGACGTGCAGGTGCAGCGCCTCGGCGGTCCGGGCCCAGGAGCCGTCGCAGGCCAGGCTCGACGACACGGTCCGCTACGTCGGCCAGCAGGTCGCGGCGGACGTGGCGGACAGTGAGGCCGCGACGGCGGAGGGCTGCCGCCGCGTCGAGGTGACGTACGACGTCCTGCCCGCCGTCCTCGACCCGGAGGAGGCGATACGCCCCGTCTACACCCACACCGTCCCGGCGGGCGCCTTCCGCGGCTACGGCCTCGGCCAGGTGCTGTTCGCCGTCGAGTCCGCCCTCGACGAGCTGGCCCGCCGACTCGGCCTGGACCCCGTCGACTTCAAGGCGTGCAACTTCATCGGCCCGGGGAGCTGTACGCCGCCGCCCGCGCGGTCGGCGTCGAGCTCACCGCGGACGGCCACTTCGACGGCACCCCGCGCTCGGTCGCCTTCAACGCGCGGTGGTTCCGGGTGGCCGTCGACCCCGGCACGGGCGAGATCCGCATTCTGCGCAGTGTGCACGCGGCCGACGCCGGCAAGGTGATGAACCCGATGCAGTGCAGGGGCCAGGTGGAGGGCGGGGTAGTACAGGCGCTCGGCGCCACGCTCCTCGAGAACGTACGGCTGGACGCGCGCGGCGCGGTCGAGACGGCGGCCTTCCGCCGCTACCGGCTCCCGCAGTACGCGGACATCCCGCGGACCGAGGTGCACTTCATGGAGACCGCCCACGCCATCGGCCCGCTGGGCGCCAAGTCGATGAGCGAGAGCCCCTTCAACCCGGTCGCCCCGGCGCTGACCAACGCCCTGCGGAACGCGACCGGTGTGCGGTTCACGGAGTTGCCGCTGACGCGTGACCGGGTGTGGCGGGCGCTGGACGCCAGCCGCCGTACGCCCCGTCCACCCGGATCGCCGTGATGCCGCTGATGTGCCGGGCCCCGCACCGGTCCTGAGGCAGGACCAGTTGCGGGCCCGCCAGGTCCAGCGGGGTGTCGTCGATACCGACGGCGAGCAGCACAGGGGCGTGGGCGAAATCCGGGTCGATCTCCGCCCAGGAGAGCAGCGCGTGGTGCCCGTCGGCGCCGCTGACCGCGATGAGGAACCGCAGGCGGTCCTTCCGCCGGGCGGGGTCGAAACCGGGGCCCGCGTCGCTGAGGACGTCGTACAGCAGGGGTCCGGTGAAGCCGTGGCGCTGCACGCCGCTGGTGGCGCAGTCGAAGCTGACCCGCACCCGGTGCTGGGGCCAGCGCAGGAGGTCGGACACGGTGAGCCGGGCCGGCCGTGCCAGGTCCCCGGTGAGGTCGAGTTCAGCGAGTGTCATGTGCGGCCTCCTCCCGGATGACGGTACCCGCGGCGCACCTCCGTACAAACGCACATGCCAGGCTCAAGTCATAAGTGTGCAGCTCATGCGATGCGACAGAAGACTTACGCCTTGCAGGTGCGGCAGTATCATCGCGTGGCGGCTGATAGACAGGTCGCAACAGGGCGCGACAGCTTTTTCATCTGGATTCAGAGGAGTTCACTCGTGATGACCCGTTCCGCGCGCCGGACCCGGCGGACGCTTCAGGTGGCCGGTGCCGCGGTCGCGGCCCTGCTGGCCCTGAGCGCTTGCTCCTCCTCGGACGACGACTCGTCCGCGACGACGAAGTCGGACACCTCGTCCTCGGCGTCGCCCAAGCTGTCGGGCTCGATCACCGTGTTCGCGGCGGCCTCCCTCAAGGAGAGCTTCACGGTGCTGAAGGCCGACTTCGAGAAGGCCCACCCGGGGACGAAGGTCAACTTCAGCTTCGGCGGCAGTGACACCCTCGCCGCGCAGATCACCAGCGGGGCCCCCGCCGACGTCTTCGCCGCCGCCAGCCCCAAGACGATGGCGATCGTGACGGACAAGAAGGACACCGCCACCACGCCGGCCACCTTCGTCCGCAACCAGCTGGAGATCGCCACCCTGCCGGGCAACCCCGACAAGGTCGCCTCGCTCAAGGACCTCACCAAGTCCTCGCTGAAGGTGGTCCTCTGCGACAAGACGGTGCCGTGCGGCGCCGCCGCGCAGAAGGCGTTGGACGCCAGCAAGCTCAAGCTGACCCCGGTCTCCTACGAGGAGGACGTGAAGTCCGCCCTCAACAAGGTGGTCCTCAAGGAGGCCGACGCCGCGGTCGTCTACAAGACCGATGTCAAGGCCGCGGGTGACAAGGTGGAGGGCGTGGAGTTCCCCGAGTCCGCCGACGCCATCAACGACTACCCGATCACCCTGCTGAAGAACGCCCCGAACCCGACGGTGGCCAAGGCGTTCATCGCGCTGGTGCAGTCCGCCGAGGGCCAGCAGGTCCTGAACCAGGCCGGATTCCTCAAGCCGTGACGAAGGCCGACGAGCCGGACGCCGGGGCCGTCGCCGCCACGGGCGGCCCACGGCGCCGGCGCGTCCGGTCGGCCGTGCCGCTACCGCTCCTCCTCCCCGGAGCGGTAGCCCTGGCCTTCCTCCTCCTGCCCCTGCTCGCGCTCCTCCTCCGCGCCCCCTGGGGCAGCCTCCCGTCGCTGCTGACCAGCACGGAGGTGTGGCAGGCCCTCCAGCTCTCGCTGCTCAGCGCGACCGCGGCGACGGCCGTGAGCCTGGCCCTCGGCGTCCCGCTGGCCTGGCTGCTGGCCCGCACGGAGTTCCCCGGCCGGGGCCTGGTACGAGCACTGGTGACGCTCCCCCTGGTCCTCCCGCCGGTGGTCGGCGGTGTGGCCCTGCTCCTCGCCCTGGGTCGCAACGGGGTCGTCGGGCAGTGGCTGGACTCCTGGTTCGGGATCACGCTCCCGTTCACGACGACCGCGGTGGTGATCGCCGAGTCCTTCGTGGCCATGCCCTTCCTGGTGATCAGCGTCGAGGGCACGCTGCGCGCCGCCGACCCGCGCTACGAAGAGGCGGCGACGACCCTGGGCGCCTCCCGTTTCACGGCGTTCTGCAGGGTCACGCTCCCCCTCATCGCCCCGGGTATCGCGGCCGGCTCGGTACTGGCCTGGGCCCGCGCGCTCGGCGAGTTCGGCGCGACGATCACATTCGCCGGCAACTTCCCGGGCCGCACCCAGACCATGCCGCTCGCGGTCTACCTGGCCCTCCAGGACGACCCCGACGCGGCGATCGCCCTCAGCCTGGTCCTGCTGACCGTCTCGATCGCGGTACTGGCAGGCCTCCGCGACCGCTGGATGACAGCCTCATGACCCACCACGACCCCACACAACCACCGCACACACCACCCGCGGCCGCCGACGGCGCACAGCCCCCGCAGGGGCCACCCGCACCCGACACTGATACCCGCACGGGCGGTGCGGGTGGGAAAAACAACCCGGCCGGAGGCCGGGCGGCCCCCACGCACCCGCACCGCACCGACGGCCTCGACGCCCACCTCGTCGTCACCCGTCCCGCCTTCCACCTCGACATCACCCTCACCGCCGCCCCCGGCGAGGTCGTCGCCCTCCTCGGCCCGAACGGCGCCGGCAAGACCACCGCCCTCCGAGCCCTGGCCGGCCTCACCCCCCTCAGCGCCGGCCATCTCCGCCTGGACGGCACGGAGTTGGACCGTACGCCTCCCGAATCCCGCCCGGTGGGCGTCGTCTTCCAGGACTACCTCCTCTTCCCCCACCTCACGGCCCTCGACAACGTCGCCTTCGGCCCCCGCTGCCACGGCGCGACAAAGGCCGAGGCCCGCGCCCAGGCGGCCGCCTGGCTGGACCGCATGGGCCTCGCGGACCACACCGGCGCCAAACCCCGCCGCCTCTCCGGCGGCCAGGCCCAGCGCGTCGCACTGGCCCGCGCCCTGGCCACCCACCCCCGCCTGCTGCTCCTGGACGAGCCCCTTGCCGCCCTCGACGCCCGCACCCGCCTGGACGTGCGTTCCCAACTCCGCCGCCACCTCGCAGAGTTCGAGGCCGTAGCCGTACTGGTCACCCACGACCCGCTGGACGCCATGGTGCTGGCCGACCGCCTGATCGTCATCGAGCACGGCAGGATCGTCCAGCAGGGCACCCCCGCCGACATCGCCCGCCACCCGCGCACCGACTACATCGCCCACCTGGTCGGCCTCAACCTCTACCGCGGCCGGGCCGAGGCCGGGGGCCACCTGGTCAGGCTGGACACCGGCCCCGCCATCGCCACCACGGAGGACCTCGCCGGCGACGTGTTCGTTGCGTTCCCGCCGAGCGCCGTCACCCTCTTCCGAGACCGCCCCACCGGCACCAGCGCCCGCAACCTGTGGCGCTGTGAGGTCGCCGGCCTGGAGATCCACGGCGACCAGATCCGCGCCGACCTGACCGGCGGACTCCCCCTCGCCGCCGACCTCACCACGGTCGCCGCCGCCGAACTGGACCTGCACCCGGGCACCCCGGTCTGGGCGACGGTGAAGGCGACCCAGACCCACGCGTACCCGGCGTAGAGCCATACGCGAGAGGCCCCGCCGAAGCGGGGCCTCTGCCACTCACATCCGTACTACGGCGGATCAGTCCTCGTACGCGTCCAGCGGCGGGCAGGAGCACACCAGGTTCCGGTCACCGAAGGCCTGGTCGATCCGGCGCACCGGCGGCCAGTACTTGTCGGCGGCGGACACCCCGGCCGGGAAGACAGCCTCGGCACGCGAGTACGCGTGCTCCCACTCCCCGCCGAGCGCGGCGGCCGTGTGCGGGGCACCCCGCAGCGGGTTGTCCTCGGCGGGCCACTGCCCCGCCCCGACCTTGTCGATCTCCGCCCGGATGGCGATCATCGCCTCGCAGAACCGGTCCAGCTCACCGAGGTCCTCGGACTCGGTCGGCTCGATCATCAGCGTGCCGGCCACCGGGAAGGACATCGTCGGCGCGTGGAACCCGTAGTCGATGAGGCGCTTGGCGACGTCGTCGACGCTCACCCCGGTCGCCTTGGTCAGCGGACGCAGGTCGATGATGCACTCGTGGGCGACCAGCCCGCCGGGGCCGGTGTAGAGCACGGGGTAGTGCGGCTCCAGCCGCTTGGCGACGTAGTTGGCGCTGAGCACGGCCACCTGGGTGGCGCGCTTCAGCCCCTCGCCGCCCATCAGCCGGACATACGCCCACGAGATCGGCAGGATCCCCGCGGAGCCCCACGGCGCGGCCGAGATCGGTCCGACGCCGGTCGCCGGCCCGGCGGCCGGCTGGAGCGGGTGGTTCGGCAGGTACGGCGCAAGGTGAGCCCGGACGGCCACCGGACCGACGCCCGGGCCGCCGCCGCCGTGCGGGATGCAGAAGGTCTTGTGCAGGTTCAGGTGCGAGACGTCGCCGCCGAAGTGCCCCGGCTTGGCGACCCCGACCAGGGCGTTGAGGTTGGCGCCGTCGACGTACACCTGGCCGCCGGCCTCGTGGACCTGACCGCAGATGTCCGCGACATGCTCCTCGAACACGCCGTGTGTGGACGGGTACGTGATCATCAGCACGGCGAGCTGGTCGCGGTACTGCTCGATCTTCGCCCGCAGGTCCTCGACGTCGATCTCACCGTCCTCGGCCGTCTTCACGACGACGACCTTCATCCCGGCCATGACGGCGCTGGCGGCGTTGGTGCCGTGCGCGGAGGAGGGGATCAGGCAGACGGTGCGCTGCTCGTCGCCGTTGGCGCGGTGGTAGGCGCGTACGGCGAGCAGCCCGGCCAGTTCGCCCTGCGACCCGGCGTTGGGCTGGAGCGACACCTTGTCGTAGCCCGTGACCTCGGCGAGCCGCTCCTCCAGCTCACGGATGAGCGTCAGGTAGCCCTGCGCCTGCTCGGCGGGCGCGAAGGGGTGCAGCTGGCCGAATTCGGGCCAGGTGACCGGCTCCATCTCGGTGGTCGCGTTGAGCTTCATGGTGCAGGAGCCCAGCGGGATCATGCCCCGGTCCAGCGCGTAGTCACGGTCGGCGAGCCGGCGCAGGTAGCGCAGCATCGCGGTCTCGGACCGGTGGTCGTGGAAGACGGGGTGGCCCAGGTAGCCGTCCTCGCGCAGCAGCGCCTCGGGCAGCGTGTCCGCGGCGACCGCGTCCAGCGCCTCGACGTCGCCCTCGACCCCGAACGCCGTCCACACGGCACCCAGCTGGGCCCGCGTGGTGGTCTCGTCACAGGCCATGGAGACGTGGTCGGTGTCCACGAGCCGCAGGTTGACACCGCTCTGCCGGGCGGCCGCGACGACCTCGGCGGCCTTGCCGGGCACACGCGCGGTGAGGGTGTCGAAGTAGGCGCCGTGCACGACCTCGACCCCGCCGGCCCTGAGCCCCGCGGCCAGGATCGTGGCGTAGCGGTGGGTCCGCCGGGCGATGGCCCGTAGCCCCTCGGGTCCGTGGTAGACGGCGTACATGCCGGCCATCACGGCGAGCAGCACCTGCGCGGTGCAGATGTTGCTGGTGGCCTTCTCCCGGCGGATGTGCTGTTCACGCGTCTGCAGCGCGAGCCGGTAGGCCTTGTGCCCGTCGGCGTCCACGGACACGCCCACGAGCCGGCCGGGCAGGCTGCGCGCGAACTTCTCCCGCACCGCCATGTAGCCCGCGTGCGGCCCGCCGAAGCCCATCGGCACACCGAACCGCTGGGTCGTACCGACGGCGATGTCGGCGCCCAGTTCGCCCGGCGAGGTCAGCAGGGTCAGCGCAAGCAGGTCGGCGGCGACGGTGACCAGCGCGCCCAGCCCGTGCGCCTGCTCGACGAGCGGCCTGATGTCGCGTACGGCGCCGGAGGCGCCGGGGTACTGGACGAGCACGCCGTTGATCTCACGCGCGGCGAGGTCCGCCGGAATCCCCTCGCTCAGATCCGCGACGACGACCTCGACCCCGGTCGGTTCGGCCCGCGTCCGGATCACGGCGACGGTCTGCGGCAGGGCGTCCGCGTCGATGACGAAGACGCCCTTCTTGTTCTTGCCCATGCGCAGCGACAGGGCCACGGCCTCGGCGGCGGCCGTGCCCTCGTCGAGCAGCGAGGCACCGGAGGTGGGCAGTCCGGTGAGGTCGGCGACCACGGTCTGGAAGTTCAGCAGCGCTTCCAGCCGTCCCTGGGAGATCTCCGGCTGGTACGGCGTGTAGGCCGTGTACCAGGCGGGGTTCTCCATCACGTTGCGCAGGATGACGGGCGGCGTGAAGGTGCCGTAGTAGCCCAGTCCGATCATCGAGTCGAGCACCTGGTTCCGGTCGGCCAGCGACCGCAGCTCGGCCAGCACCTCGGCCTCGGTGCGCGCGCCCGGCAGTTCCAGAGCGTCGGTGTTCTTGATGACGTCCGGCACGGCGGCGGCGGTCAGCTCGTCGAGCGAGCCGTACCCGACCTGGGCGAGCATCTTGGCCCGGGCCTCGTGGTCGGGCCCGATATGGCGCTGCTCGAAGGGGATTCCCTGCTCTAGCTCGGAGAGCGGAACACGCTGGGCGGTCATTGCGGAGGCCTCCTGGTCTGACGCGACCTTCGAGGGGTACCCCGGCACGGGCACCCCGACGGCCTCCCCCTCTGTCATCTCAACCTGAGAGCTTCGCCGGATGCCCAGAGGATCCGGCTTTCACCGTCGGTGAGAGCGGACGCCATCGACGCCCGCCCTGCTTTCCAGAGTGACCTCGTCCGTGCGGTACGTGAGCCTGAGAGATTCCGGGGAGGATTTGCTCCTTCGGCGCCTCCGGTCTGTCCGGAGGACTCTCCCGCACGGGGTCAGCAGCCGCTTGCCAGCCTACCAGCGAGGGCAACGCACGGGTCTTCGAGTGGCCGCCTCCTTCAATGTGCTCTTTTGTAGTGCTTACGGATGAGTTGCGACCAAGTGGAGGGCCCGTGCAGACCGACATCGATCCGCGCAACCTGATCGGCCGCAAGGCGTTCGACCGCAACGGCACGAAGATCGGCACGATCGACGAGGTCTACCTCGACGACGCGACCGGGGTGCCGGAGTGGGCGGCCATACGCACCGGCCTGTTCTCCCGGGACGCGTTCGTGCCCCTGGAGCCGAGTGAGCTGGTCGAGGGCACCCTCCAGGTCCCCTTCGAGCGCACCCTGATCAAGGACGCTCCCGACTTCGGGGTAGGCCGCCACCTCTCCCCTGAGCAGGAACTCCAGCTCTACCACCACTACGGCCTTGACACGACCGCCCCACCCCCCGACCACCCGGACCACCACTTCGGGAAACTGGCGGGAACGGAGGACACGGGGGCGTAGGGCCGCCGCCGGGGTTCGCCCACGCTTCGACCGCGGGCCGGTGGGGGTTGCTCGCGCCCCGCGGCGGCGCCGCAGATCGGTGCAGCCCCGCGCCCCTGACGGGGCGCTGCACTCACGTCGGCGACGCAGCTACGTGGCTGCGGGCAATCGTGCCGCAGGGCGGCACGGGTGGGCGCTGGGGGTACCCCCTCTGGGGGAGGCACCTGCAAGCGCCGGCAAGCGAAACCCCAGCCCCGCCCCGCCCTGGGGTCACGCACCCACCCCGTCCGCGGGAACCACCGGCACCAACGGCAACGGATCCACCGGCTCCAGCTCAGGGTCGTCCACCCGAAACGTCCGCACTCTCCCCGGCACCAACGCCCCCGGTGTCTCGAACCTCACCGTCACCCGCCCCAGCCCACTCCCCTGCACCCATCCGTGCCCGTACCCGGCATGCCGGACATCGTGCCCCGCGGGCCATCTCCGCTCGGCGACCACCTCCTGCTCGGCGACCGGCTCGGCCGCGTCCTCCTCCGCCAGGATCTCCGCCGCCTCACCCGCCGCCTGCGCGAACAGATCCTCCTGGGTGTAGTCGGCGAGCCCCGACACGCCCACGCCCAGCAACCGCACACCCCCCGTCGTGTCCACCGAGTCCAGCAGCCGCGCGGCCGCCTCCCGCACCACCGCCGGGTCGTCGGTCGGCCCCCTGAGCGTCTCCGACCGGGTGAGCGTCGAGAAGTCGTACCGCCGTACCTTCAGCACGATGGTCCGCCCCGACAGCCCGGCCCCCCGCAGCCTGCGCACACACCGGTCGGCCAGCCGCTGCACCTCCATCCCCACCCGCATCCGGTCATGGATGTCCACGTCATAGGTGTCCTCGACGGACACCGACTTGGCCTCCCGCTCGGCGACCACGGGCCGTTCGTCGTGCGCCAGCGCCATCGCGTACAGCGCGTGCCCGTGGGCCTTGCCGAGCAGCCGTACCAGCTCGTCCTCGCCCGCCTCGGCGATCTCGTCGACCGTGGTGATCCCGGCCCGCCGCAGATGGTCCCCGGTCGCCGGCCCCACGCCCGGCAGGGTCCGCACCGACATCGGCCCGAGCATCGCCCGCTCCGTGCCCGGCTCGATCAGCACCAGCCCGTCCGGCTTGGCCTGCTCGGAGGCGATCTTCGCAAGCATCTTGGAGGCGGCGAGCCCGACCGACCCGGAGAGCCCCGTGGCGCTCCGTATGTCCGCGCGCAGCTTCTCCCCCACCAGTCGCGCCGACCCGCCGTCCCAGGCCACCTCACCCGCCTCCAGGTCCACGAACGCCTCGTCCAGGCTCAGCGGCTCCACCAGCGGCGACAGCTCGTGCAGCAGCGCCATCACCTGCTCGCTGATCGACCGGTACAGCCCGAAACGCGGCACGAGATACGCAGCGTTCGGCGCCAGCCTGCGCGCCTGCGCCATCGGCATCGCGGAGTGCACCCCGAACACCCTGGCCTCGTACGACGCGGTGGCGACCACACCGCGCGGTCCGAGCCCGCCCACGACCACGGCCTTTCCGCGCAGACTCGGCTTGGATGCCTGCTCCACCGAGGCGTAGAAGGCATCCATGTCGAGATGCAGGATCGTGGGCGCGTTTCTCACATCTCCGATGCTGCACCACACCACTGACAATGCCCCGGCACGCAACCGTGCCGGGGCATCACAGAGGGCTCAAGAGGCTCGAGAGAGGTCGGGCCAGGGCCTCAGACCGCCTTGTTGCGGCGTCGGGCCAGCTCGTCGGCTGGGTTGGGCCCGATCAGGGTCTCGCCGGTGTCGACGCGCTCGCCGTGCAGCTGGGAGAGCGCGCTCTCCACGTCCCGCCAGACCACGCCGACCGCGATCCCGAAGATGCCCTGACCGCCCTGGAGCAGCGCGTGGACCTCGTCGGGCGAGGTGCACTCGTAGACCGTGGCGCCGTCGCTCATGAGGGTCATGCGCTCCAGGTCGCGGAAACCGCGTTCCCTCAGGTGCTGGACGGCGGTGCGGATGTTCTGGAGGGAGACCCCGGTGTCCAGGAACCGCTTGACGATCTTCAGAACGACGACGTCCCGGAAGCTGTACAGGCGCTGGGTGCCCGACCCGTAGGCGGGCCGCACGCTGGGCTCGACCAGGCCGGTGCGGGCCCAGTAGTCGAGTTGCCGGTAGGTGATGCCGGCCGCCGCACAGGCCGTGGGCCCCCGGTAGCCGATCTCCTCGGTCGTCATGGACGCCGCCCCTCCGCCGCTCGGCACTGCCGTCGGCCGCTGCGGAGCGTGACCGGCAGTGCTGCCGTGCTGGGGGTCCCCCCAACTCGAACGAAGTCGAGAGCTTGGGGGAGGGTACGGACCGCTCTCCCCGAGACCGCGTCCCGGGGCACCCCCAGCCATACCGTCGCCGCTGCTTCTCACGCCGACCTCCGTCCTTGACCTGCCTTCTCGACGGTAGGCAGTCACCAGGGGTGCGTCAACGATCGCCACACTCGGCACGCCGAGTGATAATCACCCTAGGAGTGGTTTCCCGTGCCCCACCGCGGGGAAAGGCTAGCCGAATGCTCTGGCGGGAAGGCGTAGGACGCTCTCAGTGGCCGCTGGCAATTGCCCATGAGTTTCGACCGTGACCAGCAGTGAACCGGGGCCGCCCCCCCCCCCCGGGGGGGGGGGGGGGGGGGCGGCGGGGGGGGGCGCGCGGGGGGGGGGGGCGCGGCGGGGGGGGGGGTTGGTGGGGGTAGAGCGGGACTGTTTACCCACAGCCGC